>JBMFWD010000021.1:0-51077 GCA_049965615.1 Acidobacteriaceae bacterium | reverse complement strand
ACTTCACTCGCTGTGACCTGCTAGTGACGGGACTTGCACCCGTAAGAGTGCGCCCATGCTGGGCGCACCAAACAAAAGAGCCTCCCGCAACGCGGGAGGCTCTTCGTAAAAACAAGGCCTTGTAATCTCAACTGAAGAAATTGTCGTCCCAACCGGAGTTCGCTTCGCGCAAGCGAAGCGAACCTGGCGAAGGGACCTGCGGTAGATGTTTTGCAGCCTCCATCCTCACTTCACCCCCACTTCCCTACCCGCAACCTCAAACCGAAGCTGCCCGTTCAACGGATCGGCGTTCACCAGCACATGATCGCCGTGCACCACCTCTCCGTCCAATATCTTCATCGCCAGCGGATCCTGCACCAGCCGCTGAATCGCGCGCTTCAAAGGCCGCGCTCCATACGCCCGGTCATACCCGCTCAGGAAGAGCTGATGCCGCGCCGCCTGCGTCAGCTCCAGGGTAATGTGACGATCCTTCAGCAGATTCTGCATATCCTTCAGCCGCAGGTCCACAATGTGCACCAGTTGTTCCTCGCCCAGCGGACGGAAGATCACAATGTCATCCACGCGGTTCAAAAACTCCGGACGGAAGTGCATCCGCAGCATCTCCATCACCTGCCCCTTCGCCGCGTCAAAGCTCGCGTCATCCAGCATCGCCTCCGCATGCAGCGCCTGCGCGCCCAGGTTCGACGTCATGATCAGCACCGTATTCTTAAAGTCCACCGTGCGACCCTTCGAATCCGTCAGCCGCCCATCGTCCAGCACCTGCAACAGTGTGTTGAACACATCCGGATGCGCCTTCTCGATCTCGTCAAACAGCACCACCGCATACGGCCGCCGCCGCACCGCTTCGGTCAACTGACCGCCTTCGTCGTAGCCCACGTAGCCCGGAGGCGCACCAATCAGCCGCGCCACCGCATGCTTCTCCATGTACTCGCTCATGTCGATGCGGATCATCGCCTGCTCGTCATCAAACAGAAACTCCGCCAGCGCGCGCGCCGTCTCCGTCTTGCCCACGCCTGTAGGCCCCAGAAAAATAAACGAACCAATCGGACGCTTCGGATCGCTCAGCCCTGCGCGCGAACGCCGAATCGCATTCGCCACCACGCCCAGCGCCTCATCCTGTCCCACCACGCGCTCGCGCAGCCGCTCTTCCATCTGAACCAGCTTCTGCACTTCGCCTTCGAGCATCTTCGAAACAGGAATCCCCGTCCACTTGCTCACGATACGCGCAATGTCTTCCTCATCCACTTCTTCCTTCAGCAAACGCTGCGAACCCTCGGCGCCCTCCTGCAGCGCATTCAGCCGCTGCAGTTCCGCCTCGGCTCGCGGAATCTCACCGTACTGCAACTGAGCCGCCCGCTCCAGATTGCCGCGCCGCGTCTCCTCCTCCATCTCAAAGCGCAGCGCCTCGACTCGCTTCTTCAACTCGCTCATCTGCGTGATGGCCTCGCGCTCCTTCTGCCAGCGCGCCCGCAAGCCCGTCGCCTGCTCCTTCAGCGCCGCCAGTTCGCGCTCCACCACTTCCAGCCGCTCTTTTGAGTTGGGATCAGTCTCCCGCTTCAGCGCCGCACGCTCAATCTCCAGCGACGTCGCCTCGCGCTCCAGCGCATCAATCTCCGTCGGCACTGACCCAATCTGGATCGCCAGCGATGCCGCCGCCTCATCCACCAGGTCAATCGCCTTATCCGGCAAAAACCGATCCGAAATATACCGGTGCGACAACGTCGCCGCCGCCACAATCGCCGAATCCTTAATCCGAACCTTGTGGTGCGCCTCATAGCGCTCCTTTAGTCCGCGCAGAATCGCAACCGTGTCCTCTACATTCGGCTCGCCCACAAACACAATCTGGAAGCGCCGTTCCAGCGCCGCATCCTTCTCAATGTATTTCCGATATTCGTTCAGCGTCGTCGCGCCAATCGCCCGCAATTCTCCGCGCGCCAGCGCCGGCTTCAGCATGTTCGAGGCGTCAATCGCGCCCTCCGCCGCACCCGCACCCACCAGCGTATGCAGCTCGTCAATAAACAGCACAATCTGCCCCTGCGAGTCTTCAATCTCCTTCAGCACCGCCTTCAGGCGGTCCTCAAACTCGCCGCGATACTTCGCCCCGGCCAGCATCGAACCCAGGTCGAGTGAAATCACCCGCTTCTCGCGCAGAATCTCCGGCACGTCCCCATGCACAATCCGCCGCGCCAAACCCTCCACAATCGCCGTCTTGCCCACGCCAGGCTCGCCAATCAGCACAGGATTATTCTTCGTCCGCCGCGACAGCACCTGGATCACGCGACGAATCTCCTCGTCGCGCCCAATCACCGGGTCCAGCTTGCCCCGCCGCGCCAGCTCCGTCAGGTCCTTCGCATACTTCTCCAGCGCCTGAAACTTCGCTTCAGGATTCTGATCCGTTACCCGCGCCGAACCCCGCACGCTCGACAAACTCTTCAAAATGGCATCATACGTCGCTCCCAACGAAGCCAGCAGCAACTGCGCCCCATCGTTCTTCTGCTGCGCCAGCGCCAAAAGCAGATGCTCCGTGGACACGTACTCATCCTTAAAGGTCTCCGCCTCCTTGAATGCTTGTTCAAACACCTTGTTCAGCGCGGCAGACATCCCCGGCTGCCCGTTCCCGCCGCTCACCTTCGGCAGCTTCGCCAGCGCCTCCTGCACCTTCGCCTGCAATTGCGCCGTCGGCACCCCCACCTTCTCCAGCACCGGAACCACAATGCTTTCCTTATCCGCCAGCAGCGCCGCCAGCAAATGCAGCGTCAGCAGCTCCGGATTCCCGTGCTCGCCCGCAATCTGGCTCGCCGCCTGCACCGCCTCCTGCGACTTCACCGTGAATTTGTCCCAACGAATCGCCATATCTCACACCTCACTCGCTCTCAATATCTTTGGAAGCCGCCCGCAACCATTCCGTCTACAAAAAATCCGGCCAGCGGCCCGAACATCGAGTCCGGCCTTACAGGACGAGCCCGTTTCTGCATGCCCTGCCAAACTCAAAGCCGTAAACCGCTGGCCATCTCAATAGTCTGTGGTGGCCCACTCAAGCCGTCTTGTGGCGTGGGTGGGGGGAAACTATCTCCCGGGGTGCCCGGGTGCCCCACCCTCGCGAAGCCAGGGTGGGTCCTTACTTCCATCCGGCACCCTTACGCCGCCGACTTGCTGCTAACCTGCTTCGGCTGGCCCGCGCCTACCGCCACCTTGATCTGCTTCGGCTTCGACTCCTCACGCTTCGCCAGCGAAATCTTCAGCACGCCGGCGTCATAATTCGCCTCCACCTTGTCCGGGTTCACCGTGTTCGGCAGCGAGAACGACCGGAAGAAGCTCCCATAACGCCGCTCAATCCGGTGGAAGTTCTCTTCTTTTTCTTCCTTTTCAAACTTCCGCTCACCCCGAACCGTCAGCGTGTTGTTCTCAATCTGCACGTCGAAGTCCTCCAGCGTCATTCCAGGAACTTCCAGCTTCAACACAATCTTCTGGTCGTCTTCATACACATCCACCGGCGGAACAAAAGATGCCGTCGCTACGACATCGCCCTCTCCTGCTCCGCGCGAGTAGTCCTGGAACAGCGAATTCATCCGATTCTGCAGTGCAAGTACGTCCCGAAAAGGATCCCAACGAGTGATTGCCATGATTTCCTCCTTCTGAAGGTTGATTCTCAGATTTTCAATGTCCCGAGCCACCGGAGGAGCTCTTTCCTCGCATGGACTCCGGCGCTCACTACATCTGACGCATACTATAGCAAAAAGGATGCATATTATGTGAGCGATTTATTGTCATATTATTATCCGCCTCGAAAGATCAACTCAAGTGCATGAAAATAAATAACTAAGAGGCAAATCCGGGTGCCCCGTGTCCACGAAGGGGACGCGGGAATCGGCGCAAAGCACCGACCAAATGCTCCATCGCTGCAAACATCTCCTTAACCAGCGCGGTGTAAAAGCGGAGCCAAATCCCGACAACTGACAACTGGAGACTCCCCCAAAAAACTACCGGGTGCCCTATTCATCGCGGTTTCATCGCGATGAATAGGGTGAGAGAACTCCCAATACTCCAACCCAACCGAACCACCAAAACTACTCCTTCACCAACTCACCCTTCCTCAACCGGAACCGCTCCCCGCGCCACACCACCGTATCCGACGCATACGCCCACATCCAGAGCCCCAGCGCAATCACATCCCGTGGCCACAGCATCCACAGGTAGCGCATCACCTGCCGGTCGCCAAGAATCCCCACGCCAATCCCCAGCGCCATTCCCATCCGCGTCAAAAACACCAGGCTGAACAACGCCAGACTCACCGGATTCCCCGCTGAAGCAATCAGATTCAGCGTCGCCCAGGCCAGTCCATACGTCACCATCAGCCCAAAATACCCGCCCGGCCGCGAAGCCCGAACCGTTCGCGCCCACCGCAACTGGTGCGCCGCAAAGTCCGCAAACTTGTACTTCGGAACGCTCGTCTCCACCACCTCGTGGCTCAAATGCACCCGGAAACCCGCCTTCGCAATTCGCGCTCCCAGCTCATAATCGTCCGCCAGTTGCGTCACAAGCGGCGCAAACCCGCCTGCGGAAACCAGCGCCAGCCGCGAAAAAGCCAGCGTCGAACCCAGCCCGAATCGAATCCCCTTTTCGACATACCGCGCCACCAGCACGCCCGGGAAAAAATCCGTCGAAATCCCCAGCGCCTCCAGCCGCGAGCCAAAACTCGCCTCCGACCGTCCCCGGTAAGGTGCCGTCACCAGCCCCACCCGCGCATCCGCCATCGGAGCCATCATCCGCGCCAGGTACTTTCGCCCCACCGCAATATCGCTGTCATTCAATACAAAGTGGTCATACTTCGCATGCGGAAGCATCTGCACCAGGTTGCTCAGCTTGCCGTTCGGTCCCAGCTTCTCCGGGCACAGCACAATCCGAATATCCCGCTCCGGAAACGCGGCCTGCAGCCGCTCAATTGCCGCCACCGCCGGATCGTCCAGGCTCGAAACCCCAAACAGAATCTCGTACTCGCCCGCATAATCCTGCCGGCAATGGCTCGCAAACGCTTCGTCCATCGCCGGGTCCAGCCCCTTCACCGGCTTCAGGATCGTCACCGGCGGGCAAAAATCCGCGCGCAGCGGCGGCTCCGGCTTCAAAAACGACCGCGCCGCCCACAAAGCAAACAGCGAGTAGCCACACCCCACCAGCGCCAGCAGCGAGGTCACAAATTCCACAATCTCTGCAATCGTCCGAGCAAGCATCCTTGCTCAGTGTAATTGGCGAATGAACCCGCTACTCGTACCGCAGCGCCTCAATCGGATCCAGCGTCGCCGCCTTCCACGCCGGATAAATCCCAAACACCATTCCGATCGCGCACGACACCACAAACCCTGTCACCGACCACATCACAGACATCGTCGCCGGCAGCAGCAGGCGCAGCGCCAGAGTAATGATCCCGCCAATCAAAATTCCAATCAGCCCGCCCACCGCGCACAGCGTCGTCGCCTCCAGCGAAAACTGCAGCAGAATGTTCTTCCGCGTCGCCCCCAGCGCCTTGCGCACTCCAATCTCCCGCGTCCGCTCCGTTACAGAAACCAGCATGATGTTCATCACGCCAATCCCGCCCACCATCAGCCCAAGGCTTGAGATCGCCAGCATAAAAATCGCCAGCCCGCCCGTAATCTCATTCCACAGGCGCGTAATCGAGTCCGGTGACGAAATCACAAAGTTATCCGGCTGATCGGCACGCAACTTCCGGTCCCGCCGCAGCACAGACTCAATCTCGTCATACACCAGTTGCTTCGCTTCGGGGCTCGCATACTTCACTTCAATAAAGTAATCGTCGTTCTCCGGATGCAGCTTCCGGAACGTCCCCAGCGGAAACACCGCACGGTTGTCCTCAGGATTCTTCCCCGATCCGCCAAACACCGACTTCACCTTTTGGAAAACACCAATCACCGTGAACACCTGCCCCTCCACCGTCACTTCCTTGCCGATCGGATTCTCCCACGGCTCAAAAAGCTGCGCCGCCGTGTCATGGCCCAGAATCACCACGTTGCTGTGCCGGTTCGCCTCCTCCTGCGTAAACATACCGCCCCGCTCAAAGTGCAGATTCTCCGTCTGCGCCATGCTCGCCATGTCACCCTGCAGAATCGTCTGCGAAACCTTCTTCTTTCCGTACTGAATGCTGAAGCTCCCCGCCGTAAACCGCGGATCGTACCGCAGCCCAGCATCCACCGCCACCACCCCAGGCATTTGCGCAATCTGCGCAGCCTCTTCCGGCGTCAGCTTCGGCCGGTTCAACACTTCAGGGCTCGGCCGCGAAGTCATCACCAGCGGCATCCGCCAAACCCAGTACAAATTCGTCCCAAACGAGCTCACCAGCGAAGACACATTGTTGTTCAGTCCGCTGATGATCGATGAAATCGCAATCACCGTCGTCACGCCGATCACGATGCCCAGCACCGTCAGCCCCGAACGCAGCTTGTTCGTCCGGATCGTCTCCATCGCCATCCGGATCGACTCTCGAGCGTTATTCATCGGCATCGCGGCATCTCCTTACAGTTCCGAGCGCAGCGCAACGATCGGATCCAGCTTCGCTGCGCGGCTCGCCGGATACACCCCAAAGAAAATGCCCACGCCGCCGGACACAAACAGGGCCAGCAACACGGACCACAACTGCACCGAGGACGGAAAGTGAACGTAATAGGTCACCACCTTGGCGGCAACAACCCCGATCACCGTCCCGATCATTCCCCCAATCACCGCCATCGTCGCCGACTCCAGCAAAAATTGCAGCAGCAGGTCGCTCGCCCGCGCGCCCAGCGCCTTGCGCACTCCAATCTCCCGCGTCCGCTCCGTCACCGAGACCAGCATGATGTTCATGATCACAATCCCGCCCACCAGCAGCGAAATCGAAGTAATCCCGATCACCACGATCAAAAACGTCGAGCTGATGCTCTTCCAAAGCGCCACAAACGCCTGATTCGTGCTGATCGTAAAGTCATCCGCCTGCCCCGGCAAATCATGCCGCCTCACGCGCATGATCGTCTGCGCCTCTTCCGTCGCCCGCTCCAGCGGCGGCCCGGTCGCGCCCGCATCCACGAAGATCGTAATGCTCTGCCCAGTCCCGTAAGTCCGCTGGAAGGTCGTAATCGGCACCGATACAAAATTGTCCTGGTCCTGCCCCAGCGTCGAACCCTGCTTCTCCGCCACTCCAATCACCGTGTACGGAACCCCGTCCACGCGAATCTCTTTCCCCAGCGGATTCACCCCCGCGCCAATCAGGTCGCTCGCAATGTCATAGCCCACAATCGCCACATGCCGCGCATACGTCTGGTCCGCCGGCACAAACGAACGCCCCTGCACAATTTTCAGATTCGCAATCTCCGGCATATTCCAGGTCCAGCCCCGAATCTGCGTCCCCGTGCTCGACTTCTTGCCTCCGATCACATCCCCGCTGGTGGTCAGCAGCGCACCCACCTTCTGGCAGGACCTGCAAAGCTGCTTCACGGCTGCGTAATCGGACATCGTCAGGTCTTTACGCTTCTGATACTTCAGATATTCCTGGTAACTCAGAATCACCTGCGGCTCTTTGCCCACCATAAATACGTCCGCGCCATAGCCATAAACTTTGGTCGCCACGTACTTATTCACGCCATTGGTCAGCGTAATCACCGCAATGACAGAGGAAACTCCGATAATCACGCCAATCAGCGTCAGTATCGTCCTCAGCTTGTTCGCCCATAGCGACTGCAGCGATATTTTCAGCGCTTCCCAGACTCTGATCACGCGAGCATCATCCCCGTTCGTCTGCCGCCGATGGCGGCAACGCAATCCTGCAGAAACATCCCCTCGGCCCGCCTCAAAACACGCGGTGTCTTTCCGAGGTTACGAAAAATATCTTTCTCAGACTTGCCTCAAAGTGTAACAAGCGCCAATGACCGCCGTACGGGCGTTTTCATCTCACGCACTCCCGCATGCCGAATGTCAAACGCTCCCCGCGCCCCTCAACGCACCACAAACTACGCGCAGTAGCCTCCCGTGGTTCCGTCAAAAGCCCCGCAAATCCTGCCCAAAACAATGGCGCCCTGCCGCTTCGTGTCAAAAGCAGCAGGGCATTCCAGCAAGACAAGCCTGTAAGCCGGATTCTGTCGAGGACGGCCATTCCTCTAGGCGCCGCATTACTGCGTGCGCTCCAGCAACCTACCCGAAGGTTTCCGTCCACAAGGCTCAAAAGCCCCGTGGCAGCCCGCGTTGGCGTACCGGGCAGGTACGCAGAACAGTGTCTCGGGCCGCACTGTTCTTCCCCTCCTATTTGGTCTTGCTCCGTGTGGGGTTTACCATGCCCCCGCGCGTTACCGGCGGGGCGGTGCGCTCTTACCGCACCTTTTCACCCTTACCTCAGGGGCTTTTACACCCCTGCGGCGGTATCTTCTCTGTGGCACTGGCCGTCTTGCAGCCTTCACGCTGCAATCCCGGACGTTATCCGGCACACTGCCCTGCGGAGTCCGGACTTTCCTCCCCCGGAAGTGGTTTCACCCACTCCGGCAGCGGCCGTCCAGCTCGCTTGCTGTCTATAGATTACCCCGCAATCGGCCCCCTCATGACAAATTTCCGGGAACCTCCCGCCACCCGCGCGCGTACACTTTCCTGCATACATAAGGAGCCTGCCATGCCGTCTGCATTTTCCTTCCGCCGCAACGCCGCCATCTCCGCCTCCATCCTCGCCGCAAGCCTCTGCCTCTTCCTCACCGGCTGCGTCGTCAAAGTCGACAAAAACGGCCACGGCAGCCAGAAAAAGGACAATGTCAGTGTCGTCACACCCTTCGGCGGCGTCCACGTCCAGTCCAACCAGACCAATGCCGCCGACCTCGGCCTCTCCGTATACCCCGGCGCCGTCGAAACCACCGACAACGGCAACGACAAGTCCGCCAACGTGAACCTCGGCTTCGGCCCCTGGCAAATGAAGGTCAAGGTCGTCACCTACAAAACCACTGACCCGCGCGACAAAGTCGTCGCCTACTACCGCAAGGCCCTCAGCCAGTTCGGCACCGTCATCGCCTGCAATGGCGACTCGCCCGATGGAACCCCCACCACCACCGACCAGGGACTCACCTGCAAGGAAAGCGGCAAGCAGGTCAACATCAACACAGACACCAGCGACTCCGGCTTCAACCTCCGCGCCGGCTCCCCTCACCACCAGCGCATCGTCGCCTTCAAGGACAACGGCGGCCAGGGCACAAAATTCACCCTCGTCGAACTCGTCCTCCCCACCGACCACGGCAAAAACAACACCCCGGATTAAATCCTCGCGCAAGCAAACCCTCCGGAGATCAGCCTGTATCCTGATCTCCGGATCGTTATTGATGCCCCCAACCCCGCTCACCCCCGACTTCTTCCTCGCCCCGCCAGACCGCGTCGCCCGCCGCCTCCTCGGCAAACTTCTCATCCGCCAGCCCGATAAGCCCTCCGACGAACCCACCATCGGCCGCATCGTCGAGGTGGAAGCCTACTTCGGCGTCAACGACCCCGCCGCACACGCCTTCGCCGGAAAAACCGCCCGCAACGCCGTCTTATTCGGCCCTCCCGGCCGCGCCTACGTCTACTTCATCTACGGCATGCACTACTGCCTCAACGTCTCCTGCGAACCCGAAGGCCACGCCGGCTGCGTCCTCATCCGCGCCCTCCAACCCCTCGCCGGACTCACCACCATGGCCCGCCGTCGCAACCTCACGCCAAGCGCCCAACCGCGCCTGCTCGCCTCCGGCCCCGGACGCCTCTGCCAGGCACTCGCCATCACCCGCGCCGCACACAACGGCCTCGACCTCACCCATCCAGACTCCCCGCTCACCCTCGCCGACGACGGCTTCCCCCCGCACCCCATCGACGCCACCCCGCGCATCGGCATCCGCCACGCCGCAGACCGTCCCCTCCGCTTCACCCTCCGCGGCAATCCCTTCGTTTCGAAATGACTCCTTATCGCTTCCGCGCCGCCGCCTTCGCCTCCGCCGTCGCAAACTCCTCAAACGCCTTCACCGGACCCTCCGCCTGCGGCCCCGCCCGCCGAATCAGCGTAATCGGACGCACAATCTCCAGCCCCTTCACCGGCAGAGCCTTTACGCCTCCCATCCGTTCTTCCTTGTCCACCGCCACCAGCGACACAAAACCCGCGCCCAGCCCCGCTTCCACCCCCGCAATAATCGCGCCCGTCGTATCCAGCTCCATCTCAATCTGCAGCCGCCCCAGCCGCATCCCCGCCTTGCGCAGCGCCGTCTCCACCACCCGCCGCGAACCAGAACCCCGCTCCCGCATCAGCAACGGAATCTCCGGCAGCTTCTCCAATTCCACGTTCTCCCGCTTCGCCCATGCATGCCCGCCCGGAACAATCAGCACCATCCGGTCATCCAGCAGCTTCTGCTTGTGAATCTCCGCGCTCGATGCCGGCCCCTCGATCACCCCGGCAGAAATATCGCCCCGCAGCAGCGCCTCCACAGTCCACTCCGTGTTCCCGCTGACGACAGAAATCGTCACCTTCGGGTGATACTTCCGGAATCGCGCCAGCATCTGCGGCAAAATGTACTGCGCCACCGTCGTCGATGACCCAATCCGCAACTCGCCCGCCGTTTCGCCCTGCATCGCCGCCAGCTCCGCCGCAGCTTCGGCTGCCACCGCCGCCGCCCGCTGCGCGTACTTCAACAGCACCGTACCCGCCGCAGTCAGGCTCACCCGGCTCCCGCTCCGGTCAAACAGCGCCATACCAAGGTCTTCCTCCAGCGCCTGCACCTGCTGGCTCACCGCCGGCTGCGTAATGTTCAACACCTCCGAGGCCTTACGAAAGCTCGACTGCTCCGCCACCGTCCTGAAAACCTTCAGCCGAAAATACTCCAGCATGCATTCCACCTCTTCACAGCCTTTAAGCTATCAGCATCTGGAAACGTATCTGCCGCCACGGCGATCACCATGGATGGGCAGCGCGCCCGGACAATGGGCACTACGCTAATCATTGCCTTCCCCTCGGCGGTGCGGTAGGGTCAAAAGCATGGAGCAAGCCTGCCACCGCTGCGGACAAACTCTCGTATCCGACGAGCTGTTCTGCCCCCATTGCGGTTCACCCCAGTTGCGCGTCGAAGAAAGCGAATCCGTGCTCACCGGGCAGGACGGCGCTCTCCAGCAGTCCCTCGACCGCGCCGCCGACATCCTGCACTGGCGCTCCGCCATCACCACCGCTCTTTACATCGCCGCTCCCGTCGCATTGCTCGCCACGCTTCCCCACATTGGCCCACTCATCGTATTCCTCGGCGGATTTGTCACCGTCTACCTCTATCAACGCCGCAGCGCCGCACCCACGGACGGGCGCATCGGCTGGCGCATCGGCGGACTCACCGGCGTCATCGCAGCTATCTTCTTTCTCGGCGCCGAAGCCGTCTCCATGCTCGTCCAGCGCTACGCCATGCACCAGGGCCAATTCATCGACTCCACCTTGCAAACCGCCATCAAGTCCGCCATCGCCACCATGAACCAGGAAAACCCCAGCTTCCAGCACCAGGTTCCGTGGTTCGCTGCCTTCTGGCTCTCACCCGCGGGTATCGCCACTCTTTACCTCGCCGGAATCTGCATGTTCGCCCTCAGCATGATCCTCTTCTCCGCCCTCGGCGGAGCGCTCGGCGGCTCATTCCAGCGCAATCGCTCCCGGCAGAACAGCTCCCTCTAAGGCCTGTGAACACGGCCGGCTCTTGCCCCTCACCAGCCCCGCCAAAAAATATAGGCATTCAACAACATCAATAAAGATGCCGGCAGTGCCGCATACCAGGGGTCCCGGATACGAATCCGAATCCCCACTCCCACCAGCATCATCACCGTCAGCCCACCCGCAGCGGAAAGCATAAAGGGCCGGTAAACAAAACCGGCAATCAAACCAAGACCCGCAAGAATCTGCAGAAATCCCGTCCACCTGCGCAGTCTCGGCACGCCGTAACGCGCAAACTCCGCCTCCATCCGTTTTGACAGGAAACAACCCGCCCCGTACCAGATGAAAGCCGCCGCCGATATTCCAGACGCAACTCCCGCAAGACTGTGCATATATCATGTATGGTGGTGGCGCACGAGGAGCTTCAAAATATTCCTTCCCGTGCGGGAGAGCAAGAATGCACGCATTTATTTTCATCCTCCAAATAGTCGTAGCCCTGGGCCTCCTGAATGTGTGGCTCCTTCGCTTTAACCGTGAAACCGCCTACCGCGGAGGCGCCGCCCGCAACATGCGCGAGGAGTTCGCCGCCTACGGCCTACCCGGCTGGTTCACCTACGTCGTCGGATTCCTCAAGGTAGCCGCAGCCCTCTGCCTCCTCATCGGCATCTGGATCCATCCCATCGTCTTTCCCGCCGCCGCCCTCGTCGGCGTGCTCATGATCGGCGCCCTTGCCATGCACATCAAGGTCGGCGATCCCCTCAAGAAATCCCTGCCCGCACTCTGCGTCCTCATCATGGCTCTCATCATCTGCATCGGTACTTACCGGTAAATGCACTGGGCAGGCAACTCCCCCTATTCAGCAGACCCGTGCAAAGCCCACACTTGCCCCCCGCCTCTGCCGACTCGTATCATCCACCTTGAACGCCATGGCAGATAATCAACCCGACCTCCGCGTCAAAGGCCGCATCCTGTCCGCCTCTGAAATCCAACGGACGCTCGTGCGCCTCGCCCACGAAATCATCGAGAAAAACAACGGCGCCGAAAGCCTTGGCCTCATCGGCATCAAGCGTCGCGGCGTTCCCCTCGCCCAGCGGCTCGCCAAACTCATCAGCGAGATCGAAAAACGCACCGTAGGCTCAGGCGTCCTCGACATCAGCTTCTATCGCGACGACCTCTCCACCTGCGACACCCGGCCCGTCGTCCACCCCGGCTCCATCGGCTTCGACGTCACCGGCCGCGATATCATCCTCGTCGACGACGTCCTCTACACCGGCCGCACCATCCGCGCCGCCCTCGACGCCCTCTTCGACCACGGCCGCCCCAGACAGGTTCAACTCCTCGTTCTCATCGATCGCGGACACCGCGAACTTCCCATCGAGGCCACCTTCGTTGGACGCGCCATCCAGACCGCCGACAACGAAATCATCGAAGTCAAGCTCGAGGAAATCGACCACGACGAACAGGTCCTCCTCGTCGAACGCGTCGATTAGAAAAATCTCATGGCGCCCCTTAAAAAATCCCCGGCACGAAGCACTCGCGCGTCCGCGCAGCCCCAACTCCATCCAGGCTCGCTCCTCTCCGCTCGCGACCTCACTCCCGAACGCACCCGCGCCATCCTCCAACTCGCAGACAAGCTCGAAGCGGAAGACGCCTTCAAGCGCGCCAAACGCCTCCTCAAACGCCGCGTCGCGCTCCTCTTTTACGAGTCCAGCACCCGCACCCGCACCTCCTTCGAGCTCGCCGCCAAATCCATGAGCGCAGACACCACACTCGTCTCCGCGCTCTCCTCCAGCATTGAAAAAGGCGAGTCCCTCAAGGACACAGGCATCACCCTCCGCGCCCTCGGCGCCGAGTGCATCATCCTGCGCAGCCCCTGGTCCGGCGCGCCATACCTGCTCGCCCAGTCCACCGGCCTGCCCGTGCTCAACGCCGGCGACGGCATGCACGAGCACCCCTCGCAGGCCCTCCTCGACCTCCGCACCATGCTCCGCCACCTCGGCATCAAATCCGCCCGCCTCACGGCACAATCCCTCAAGGGTGTCACCATCACCATCTGCGGAGACATCTTCCACTCCCGCGTCGCACGCTCCAACGCGCTTCTGCTGCCCAAATTCGGCGCACGCGTCCTCCTCTGCGGACCCACCCCGCTGCTCCCCGGACTCGCCGCAACCCTCGGCCCCGGCGTCTCCATCGAGCGCGACTTCAATACGTCACTCCAACAGTCACAAATCGTCATGATGCTCCGCATCCAGGCAGAACGGCTCGCCGGCCTCAGCCTCGACCTCGACGAATACCGTCAGCGCTACCAGGCCAACGGCGAGCGCATCGCCGCCCACGCACCCAAAGCGCTCATCATGCACCCCGGCCCCATCATTCGCGGCATGGAAATCACCAGCGAAGTCGCAGACGGCCCTCAATCCGCCATCGCCGAGCAGGTCACCCACGGCCTGGCCGTTCGCCGCGCCCTGCTCTTCCAGGCGCTCTCAACGCAGGCGACTTCAGGAGCACGCGCATGAAACCCATTCTGATTCAGGGCGGTCACCTCATCGATCCCGCCACTGGCCTCGACGCACCCCACGACATCCTCCTCGAAAACGGCAAAGTCGCCGCCATCGCCAAGCCCGGCAAAATCAAGCGCAAGGACGCACAAATCCTCGACGCCTCCGGCCTCGTCGTAGCGCCCGGCCTCGTCGACATTCACGTCCACCTCCGCGAGCCCGGCCAGGGATACAAGGAAACCATCGCCACCGGCACCGCTGCGGCAGCAGCCGGCGGATTCACCTCCGTCTGCTGCATGCCCAATACCATCCCCGTCAACGACTCGCCCGAAATTACCCAGTGGATGCTCGCACCCGAGCGAGGCGCGGCCATCCGCGTCTTCCCCATCGGCGCCGCCACCGTCGGCTCCATGGGTGAAAAGCTCACCAACTACCCCGCCCTCAAAAAATCCGGCGCCGTCGGCGTCTCCGACGATGGCAAGCCCATCCTCGGCGACGCAATCATGTTCGAGTGCCTCAAGGCAGCCACCCGCCACAAGCTCCCCGTCATCCAGCACACTGAGGACACGCGCCTCAACGCCGGATGCTCCATGAACGCCGGCCCCGTCGCCTTCCGCCTCGGCCTCCGCGGCATGTCCGTCGAGTCCGAATCCTCACTCGCCGAGCGCGACATCGCCCTCGTCCGCAAGGTCAAAGGCGCGCACCTCCACGTCGCCCATCTCTCCACAAAGAAAGCCCTCGACGCCGTCACCGCCGCCCGCAACGAGGGCCTCCATGTCACCTGCGAAGTCGCGCCCCACCACTTCGTCCTCAATGAGGAGCGCATCGGTGACTACGACACCCACGCCAAGATGAACCCGCCCCTCCGCGCCGAATCCGACCGCGCCGCCATGATCCAGGGCATTCTCTCGGGGCAGGTCGATTGCATCGCCACCGACCACGCCCCCCACGCCTGCCACGAAAAAGAGCAGGAGTTCGAACGCGCCCCCAACGGCATCACCGGCCTCGAAACCGCGCTCGGCCTCACCATCTCCGTCCTGCACAAGCAGCACGGCATGCCGCTCTCGAGCCTGCTCGCCATGCTCACCCACCGCCCCGCACAGGTGCTGTCCCTCCAGGGTCGCGGAACCCTCGCCGCAGGCTCCCACGCCGACGTAGTCCTCTTCGACCCCAACGAAAAATGGACCTTCCAAGCCAAAGACTCGCGCTCCAAATCCAAAAACACACCCTTCGACGGCTACCCCATGCTCGGCCGAGTCCACACCACCATCAGCGAAGGCCTCATAGTCTTCCAACGCTGACGAAACAACTACGAAGGGTCATTTCGAGCGAAGGCGCAAAGCGCCGAGTCGAGAAATCTGCGGTCCTCTATCCCTCTGCAAAACAAGGGGCGCACGGGTGCCCCATGCATCGGGGCAGTTTCCCGATGAGTGGGGTCTGAGAAACATCCCGCACCACCAGCTAAAAGCTAAAGGCTGGCGCCTGAAAGCTATCCCTTTTTCTTCTTCCCCTTCTTATGACCCCGAGGAGGCGGCTGCGCCACCCGCTTCGCAAACTCCGGCACCGCATCCTGGCTGAACTTCTTCGTCCGACGCCCGCTCTTCTTCGGATTCGCCGCCTTCGCAGGCCGCGCCGACTTCGCCTTCTCCTCTTTCATCTCCCGCCTCCGTTTCTTCTTTCCGCCATCCTTCTTGTTCGCCTTGCGCTGCGCCAGCCCTTTCGCAGTCTCATCCTCATCCAGCAGAATCGAAAATTGCAGCCGCTTCTCCACCGCATCCACGCGATCCAGCAACACCCGCACCCGCTGTCCTATTCTGAACTTCCGTCCCCAGTGCTCGCCAACAATCTCCCGCGTATTCTCACGATACGTATAGAAATCCCCATCCAGCGCGCCCAGCGTCTGCAGCGGAACCAGCCCCTCCACAAACAAATCATTCAGCTCCACAAACAGCCCATACCTCGTCGCGCTCAAAATCATCGCGTCAAAATCCTCGCCCACGCGATCCCGCATAAACTTCAGCTTCTTCCACTCCATCAGCTCGCGCTCTGCCTCCGCCGCGCGCCGCTCCGTGTCGCTGGTCTCCTGCGCAATCGCCTGCAGTTCCATCTCATCCAGCGGAGCAGCCTCTCGCGCCATCTCCCGCTCGCGCGCATCCGGCAGCTTCCCATGTCGCGCGCTCGGCCCATGCGGAGCACCCGCCGCAACCACACCATGCCCATCCACGCCCGCAGCCAGCAGCGCCTTCGCCACCCGATGCACAATCAAATCCGGATACCGCCGGATCGGCGAAGTAAAGTGCGTATATGTCGGCGCCGCCAGCGCAAAATGCCCCTCGTTCTTCTCGCTGTACCGCGCCTGCTTCAGCGAGCGCAGCATCAGGTACGCCACAATCCGCTCTTCCGGCTTCCCTGCAATCTTCTCCGCCAGCTTCTGGTACATCCGCGGACTCACTGGAATCTCCTCCGCCACCTCATGCACCCGTGCCGCCTTGCGCTCTCTGCGCCCCTCGCGCCGCTCGCCGCGCGTCCGTATCTGCTTCACCGGCAAATTCCCCACGCCCAGCGAATACCCAAACGAAGCCGCCACCTCCTCAAACTCCACCACCTTGCGCGCCTCCGGCTTCTCGTGAATCCGGTACAGCGACGGAGCCTCCAGATGCTCCAGCCAGCTCGCCACGCACTCATTCGCCGCCAGCATGAACTCCTCAATCAGCCGGTTGGCCCATCCCCGCTCCGCGCGCGTCACGCCCCGCATCATGCCCTGCTCGTCAAACTCAATCACCGGCTCCGGCAAATCAAAATCAATCGACCCTCGCCGCTCCCGCTTCTTGTTTAATATCTGCGCCAGCCGATACATCCCATCCACTTCCGCCGCCACATCCGCGCACTCCGCCCGCACCGCCGCATCGCCGTCAATCATCCCCTGCACCTGCGTATACGTCAGCCGCCGCGCCGAGCAAATCACACCCTCCGTCACCTCGTAGCCCAGCACCACGCCATGCGAATCCATCCGCATCAGGCAGCTCAGCACCAGCCGGTCTTCCTTCGGCTTCAAACTGCAAATGTCCGTCGAAAGCTCCTGCGGCAGCATCGGCACCGCCCGATCCGGAAAATAAACCGAAGTCCCCCGCAACCGCGCCTCCAGATCCAGCCCGCCGCCCGGCCGCACATACTGCGCCACATCGGCAATATGCACCTGCAGCTCCCAGCTCCCGTCCGCCTGCTCCCGCGCCAGCACCGCATCGTCAAAATCCCGCGCCGTCTCGCCGTCAATCGTCACAATCGGCAGCCCGCGAAAATCCCTCCGCTCCGCCACCACCGCCTTGTCCAGATGCGCCACCCTGCGCGCCTCCGCCAGCACGTTGTCAGGAAAAATCCGCGGCAGATGATGCTTGCGGATCATCATCTCCACGTCTACCCCAAACGCATCTTCCTCGCCCAGCACCTCCAGCACGCGCCCCAGCGCCGGACGCGTCGCCGTCGGCCACTCGGTAATTTCTACATCCACCACCAGCCCTTCCAGGTCTTCGTACCCACTCGCGCGCCGCGCTTCTTCTCCCAGAACCCGATGCACGCTCGCCTGCGCCGCCTCCGGCAGCGGCTCGTCATATGGAATCACTACCACTCCGCTCATCCGCTCATCAAACGGCTTCACATAGTGCCCATCCACCCGAGGCTCGCGCGGAATCCCATACTTGCCCCGCCGCACATGCCCACGCCCGTGGCCATCCCCACTCCCATCGCCATAGTGAAACGTCCCCACCACCGTCGCATTGCTCCGCGTCAGCACCCGCGCAATCCGCCCCGCCTGGCGGTCATCGCCGGGCCGCTTCGGAAAAACCTCCACCAGCACCTGATCGCCCTGCATCGCGGTCCCAATCTCATTCGGCGGAATAAAAACATCTCCACCCGCCGCTACAGCCGCGCCATTCGGGCGCACAAACCCATACCCATCGCGATGCATATCCAGCCGCCCGGCCACCAGGTTTTGCCCCTGCTTCGCCGCGCCCGCCAGGGCCCACTGCTCCTTGTCCACCTTCATCAGCCGCCCCGCCGCCGTCAGCTTCGCCAGCTGCTCCAGCAGCAATCGCCGCTCGCGTCCGCCGCCCAGCCCAAAAATTCTTACCAGGTGCTTATATCCCGCCCGCTGGCCCGGAGCGCGCTCAATCTGCCGCAACAACTCTTTATCTGTCATCATTCCTCAGTTCCATTTTCCGGCTCCCGATCAGTATCTCCCCCTGACCCTCATGATTCCCCCGCATATTTCGCGGTTTTCCACTTTTGCCCTTCGCAGGTTTGGCTATTAAGATGCTCTCAACGATCGCAGTCGCCCTCGGCGGTTGGGCTGGAGCCCTGCTTACGCATCGCTTCTTTGTTCTTCCGCCGTCCCGGGCACTCTACTCCCCCCAAGCTCCGGTTGTTGTGCCGGTAAAGTCATAAGGATAACGAAAGGATCACCCAACGATGTGGAAACCGAATCAGACCGGCAATCCGTCTCCCAACCCAGGCACCCCCGGCCGCGAGCCTGTACGTCCCACGCCGCCAGCCACTCCCGCCTATGAGCCGCCCCGCGCCGCAGCCCCTGCTGCGCCCGTAGTGAGCCCCGGCGACCAGGCAACCATCGGCAAAAGTCTCGTCGTCAAGGGCGAGGTCACCGGCTCCGAATCCCTCTTCATCGACGGAAAAGTCGAAGGCTCCATCACCCTCCCCGGAAACCGCGTCACCGTCGGCCGCAATGGCAACGTAGCCGCCAACATCACCGCACGCGAAATCGTCGTCCTCGGCAAGGTTCGCGGCAACGCCACCGCCAGTGACCGCGTGGACATCCGCAGCGAAGGCTCCCTCATCGGCGACGTCTCCGCTCAGCGCATCTCCATCGAAGACGGAGCCTACTTCAAGGGCGGCATCGACATCCGCAAGTCCACCTCGGAAAAGCCCGCCGCCTCCACCGGAGCCTCGGCCTCGGCTTCCACCACCTCGGCCACCGCATAACCGCGCACCTGACTCCACACCAAAGGCTCCGGCACTCCCGGAGCCTTTTCTCATCTCGCTCCCTGCGACCCTGCCACCATTCCGCTCATCCAATAGCATCATGGACGCTCCCGCGCATCTCTTCTCGCCTCTCACCCTCGCCGGAATCACCCTCCCCAATCGCATCGTCGTTTCACCCATGTGCCAGTATTCCTGTCACGACGGCTTCGCTTCTGACTGGCACCTCGTCCACCTCGGCAGCCGCGCCATCGGCGGCGCAGCGCTCATCCTCACCGAGGCCACCGCCGTTTCCCCCGAAGGCCGCATCTCCCCGCAGGATCTCGGCCTCTGGAAAGACGAGCACATCGCTCCGCTCGCCCGCGTCGTCGACTTCCTCCACGCCCATGGAGCACGCGCCGGCGTTCAGCTCGCCCACGCCGGTCGCAAGGCCAGCATGAGCCCGCCCTGGGAGCACCACCGCGTCGTACCGCCCGCCGAAGGCGGCTGGACCAACGTCCTCGCACCCTCCGCCATTCCCTTCGCCGCCGACTTCCCCCAGCCCCACGCCCTCGACCACGACGGCATCACCCGCATCAAAGCCGCCTTCCGCGACGCCGCCGTCCGCGCCCACCGCGCCGGATTCGACGTCGTCGAAATTCATGCCGCTCACGGTTACTTATTGCACGAGTTCCTCTCCCCCATCAGCAATCACCGCACAGACGAGTACGGCGGCAGCTTCGAAAACCGCACCCGCCTCCTCCTGGAAGTCACCACCGAGGTCCGCGCCGCATGGCCCGCGCACCTGCCGCTTTTTGTGCGTATTTCAGCTACAGATTGGACTCCCGACGGCTGGAACCCCCAAGGATGGAATCTGGACGAATCCGTCGAACTCGTCCGCCTCCTCAAAGACCGCGGCGTCCATCTGCTCGACGTCTCCAGCGGCGGCAACGTAGCCACCGCGCAAATCCCCGTCGGCCCCGGCTATCAAACCGCCTTCGCCGAGCGCATCCGCCGCGAATCCGGCCTGCCCACCGGCGCCGTCGGCATGATCACCAGCCCAGCCCAGGCCGACCACATCCTCCGCACCGGCCAGGCAGACGTCGTCCTCCTCGCCCGCGAATTCCTCCGCGATCCCTACTGGCCGCTCCACGCCGCGCAGGCGCTGCATCAAAACACTACATGGCCCGTGCAATATTTACGCGCTGCTCCCAATGGCAGCGAGCCGCGCATTGCCATCGAAACAAAGAAATAAGTGACAATCGTCACAGTATCTGACCTATACTTCCGTTAAGTGGCGGCAGGGTTTGGACGTTCCGCCCTGCCCGCGGAGTCACATGGCGAAACAGGCTTCAGAACGGCTCGCAGCCGTTCCCGTCATTCCGGACAAGCTCTACTTCCGCATCGGCGAGGCCGCGCGCCTCTGCGGCGTCGAAGCCTACGTCCTGCGTTTCTGGGAGAAAGAGTTCCCGCAGCTCCGCCCCTCCAAGGGCGGCACCGGCCAGCGCCTCTATCGCCGCCGCGACGTCGAACTCGCCCTCCGCATCAAGCAACTCGTCCACCGCGAAGGCTACACCATCGCCGGCGCACGCCAGCAGCTCGCCCAGGAAATCAAGGAAAACCGCCGCAAGCCCCAGCCCGAGCTCATCCCCATCAGCAGCGGCAAAGCCATCGCCAGGCCATCCCAGGTGGAGGTCCGCCTCCAGCGGCTCCGCATGGAGCTTCGCGACATCCAGAAGATGCTCTCCACCGAGCCATCCCCCACCGAACCGCGCACCACCCCCGCGCGCCCACGCACGACCGAGCGCAATCGCCCGCAAGAGCCACTCCTCTTCGAATAGCTCCTGAAGTCTCGGGACTGAACCTGCGGAGTAAACTTTGCCGTCATCGCTGAGCCAAGCAGAGGGAATCTCCAGTTCAACCGCCGGACCAAGTAACGACCTCAATAAAATTAAAAGAATGCGTCATCCTGAGCGGAAGCCGAAGGATCTGCAGTTTGAAAGACTCAGCCCCCGCTACAGCAGCGCACCCGTCGAATGCGCCCGCACTCCGGAAGGCTGATTCGTATCGCTCTCAATCTTCCCGTACGTCATGAATCGCTCCATCGCCTGCAGAGCGCAGCCCTGCCCGCACAGGTGATACATCTCCGCGTTCTGGCTCTCCGCCGGATTCCAGGGCATCAGCGTAAACCGCTTCCCCGGCCCGTCATCAAAGCACGGAACATCCCCCAGCATCACCATCCACCACTGGTTCACTTCGCCCTTCCGCTTGCCGCACACATCGCATGTAAAGGAAACATCCCAGACCACGGCTCATCCTCCTTTTGCCCCTGAACCTCAACCGGCTGTCTCACGTCACCTCTTTGGATTCCAATTTACCCCCGCGCGTCTCTCGCAAAACTCGTTTACAGAATTTTCGCCCGCTTCAGCACCTTCCGCGCCAACCCCGTCAGCGCAAATCCCTCCAGCGCCCGCGCCTGCACCCACCGCATCCGCTTCGCATCGCCCTTCACCATCCGCCGCTTCGCCGCATCCAGCCCAAAGACCGTTACGGAATAATTCGTATTCGTGATCGCATGCCGCACTGTCATCAGCACCGCCGCGTCCGGCAATCCCTCCGGAGCGCCCGGTAGCTCCCACATCCCCGGCATCTGTGACTCCTCATCTCCGCGCTGCCGCAGCAGCACCTCCACCTTCGCGTCCCTGCCCTTCACCATCAGCACGTAACCCACGCTCCGGCTCCGCATCGGCTTCGCAGGACCCGTCCCATGCTCCCCCTGCGTCCGGCAATGCGCCCGCACCGGACACACCATGCACACCGGCCCCTTCGGCGTGCACACCATCGCTCCCAGCTCCATCATTGCCTGGTTAAAGTCACCCGGCCTCTGCCCATCCAGCAGCGTCCCCGCCGTCTCTCTCAAGATCTTCGCCCCCGCCTTCCCGCTCGCCTCCAGCAGCCCCGGACCATACATCCGCAGCAGCACCCGCTCCACGTTCCCATCCACCACCGGAACCGCCTCGCCAAAGCTGATGCTCGCCACCGCCGCCGCCGTATACTCGCCAATCCCCGGCAGCTCCCGCAACTCCGCAGACGTCTCCGGCATCCGCCCGCCCCGCTCAGCTACCACCAACTGCGCCGCCCTGTGCATCATCCGCGCCCGCCGGTAATACCCCAGCCCGCTCCACTGCGCCAGCACCGCATCTTCCTCGGCAGCCGCCAGCGCCTCCATCGTCGGAAACGCCTTCAAAAACCGTTCAAAATACTCCACTGCAGCCGCCACCCGCGTCTGCTGCAGCATCATCTCCGACACCCACACCACGTACGCATCCCGCGTCCGCCGCCACGGCAGGTCCCGCGCACTCTCGCCATACCAGCCCAGCAGCGCCGCCCGAAAATCCAGTACCTCTCCCGTCATTTCCACGCCCTGTGAATCCCTGTCTTCCAATTGCGTTTCTAATGGAAGAGGAGGCGACGATCAACTTGCGACCCAACCCCGCTGCAGAACTCCACGACTTTCTTCGCAATCTCCCCAAAGCCGAGCTGCACCTCCACCTCGAAGGCACCGTCACGCCGGAAACCCTCGTCGAGCTCACCCGCCAGCCCGGCCGCACCCCGCTCACTCTCGAAGCCGCCCGCGCCCTCTACAACTACACCGACTTCACCGGCTTCCTCATGGCCTTCAAAGCCATCTCCGAGCAGCTCCAGTCCGCCGCCGACTACGAACTCATCACCTGGCGCATGCTCGAGGACCTCCACCGCCAGGGCGTCGTCCACGCCGAAGTCTACGTCTCCGTCGGCGTCGTCTACTACTGGCGCCGCGTCGCCTTTGAGCCACTCTTCGAAGGCATGGAACGCGCCCGCATCCGCGCCGAACGCGAACTCGGCATCACCCTCTACTGGATCTTCGACGCCGTCCGCCACTTCGGCCCCGAAGCCGCCGAGCCCGTATTCCAGAAAGCCGCCGAACTCCGCGCCGCCAACCCCTCCATCATCGGCATCGGCATCGGCGGAGACGAACGCAAAACAGGCCCCGAACCCTTCCGCGAACTCTACACCCAGGCCGCCGCCGCCGGACTCCACCTCACCTGCCACGCCGGAGAAACCGTCGGTCCCCAAAGCATCTGGGGCGCACTCAACATCGGCTCCGAACGCATCGGCCACGGCCTCTCCGCCATCCACGACCCCGAACTCCTCGAAGTCCTCAGCACCCGCCAGATCCCCATCGAAATCTGCGTCTCCTCCAACGTCCGCACCGGCTGCTGCCCCCGGGCCTTCGACCACCCCGCCCGCGAATACTTTGACTCCGGCCTCATGATCACGCTCAACTCCGACGACCCAGCCCTCTTCGGCTCCAACCTCCTCGAAGAATACCTCCTCGCCGAGCAGGCCTTCGGCTTCACCCGCGACCACCTCCGAGAACTCGCCGCCAACTCCATCGAAGCCAGCTTCCTCCCTCCCGAAACGAAACTCCTCTGGCTCAACCGCATCCAGAATTATGAATAATGCGTAATATCTAGTGCTGATCTGGCTTCCACCGCCGATACTGCTGGACAGTAGTAAAAATACGTGGGTTATCATGAACCCAAGGGGAATATCCCCGGGAGATACACGCCGTGACCGCTGCAAAAAACACCGAATCCTGTGACAATGGCTGCCCGCTCTTCCGCTACATGGGCTGGACTTCCGTAGCCGTTGGCGTAGCGGCGCTCGGCGTTTACATCGGACGCGAACTCCGCGTCCGCTACAAGTTCAACCACCGCACCCCCTCGGACTTCTACTCCCACGCCGGAGACGAAATCCAGACCGAGTACGGCGTAGGAATCTAGCCCAGAACCGGCAGACGCCCGCAGACTTTCCCGCACGAAAAGCGCAGCCAGCTGCGCTTTTCGTCGTTTACCCCCAAATCCCCATAAATCTTCGCTAAAAAGGAATTGCCCCCCTCCGCTGCGCTCGCTCCGCTTGGGTGACAACAGAAACACCAGGCCTCTGAGGGGTCATTCAGAGGCAAAGCCGAAGAATCCCGGCGATCTCGCCCCAACAAATGCCCTCGAACGTTTCTCCCAAGATCTCAAATGCCGGGTGCCCCATTCATGCGCGCGCCGTTCGCGCATGAGTGGGGTCCGCGACCAACCCCCACAATCACTCCTCACTTTATAAAAAGTCATTTCAAGCAAAGGCCCAACGCGCCGAAGTCGAGAAATCTGCGGTCCCTCGCCGCCAGGCACCTCCCATCCCGCCTCTGAGAAGCAGAATCAAAAATCCCCCCATCGAAGCCACAACCCCTGCCACCCCCAACCAAGCCAGAAAAGGAAAGGCGCGCAAAGCGCGCGATCGCCCGTGCGGCCAGCACCACTGGCGCATCCATCAATGAGAAGATAGACTCAGGAGTCCTTACGGATTTACGCCATGCTGAAGGTCATCTCAACCCACGTTCTTCTCCGCCAGCGCCTCCATCCCGGCCTGCTCGACCATCTCGCCCGCGCCGGAGCCCAGGCCGTCGAGCTTTTCGCCGCCCGCCATCACTTCGACTACACCAATCGTCAGGAAGTCCGCGACCTCGCCAACTGGTTCGCCTCCAGCACCCTGGAGCCGTTCTCCATGCACGCGCCCCTCTTCCCTGACCGCGACATGGGCCGCGGCGGCGCACCCTCCGTCAATCTCCTTCACCCCGAAAAATCCCGCCGCATCGACGCCATGGACGAGATCAAGCGCGCCCTCGAAGCCGCCGAGCAAATCCCCCTGCGCTATCTCAACCTCCACCTCGGCGACCCCCACGAAACCTGGAACGCGCGCGCCCTCGAGCACTCCATCACCGCTCTCGAGCACCTCCGCGCCTTCGCCAACCCCCTCGGCGTCAAGCTCGTCGTCGAAAATCTCCAGAACGAAGTCACCCAGCCCCTGCACCTCAAGGAAATCCTCTCCATCGGCCACTTCAAAGACATCGGCTTCTGCTTCGACACCGGCCACGCCCACCTCCAGGGAGGCGTCGCCGCCACCTTCGCTGAAATGCAGGACCTCATCCGCACCGCCCACATCCACGACAACCGCGGCGAAAAGGACGAGCACCTCTGGCCCGGCGAGGGCTCCATCGACTGGGACGAAACCATGCAGCTTCTCAAGACCGCGCCGCTATCCCCCGCCGGCGTCCTTGAAATTCACTACGCCCTCGACGAACCCATCGAAACCATCGTCGAAAAGGCCCAGCGCGCATTCGAAAAATTCTGATCAAAGAACATCACCATGGCAAACGGAACTGAAACTGTTACAAATCCGCCCCTCGCCACCATCGCCCGCATCGGCGAGCATGAAGGCAACACCGTAACCCTCCAGGGCTGGCTCTACAACCTCCGCGCCAGCGGCAAGCTGCTCTTCCCCATCTTCCGTGACGGCTCCGGAACCATCCAGGGCATCGTCCCCAGGGCCGCCGTGCCGGAAGAAGTCTTCGAGCGCATCAAGGGCCTCACCCAGGAATCCTCCGTCATCGTCACCGGCAAGGTTCGCGCCGACCAGCGCGCCCCCGGCGGCTACGAGCTCGATGTCGAAAACCTCGAAGTCCTCCAGCGCGTCCCGGAAGACACGCCCTACCCCATCTCCCTCAAAGAGCACGGCACCGACTTCCTCATGGAGCATCGCCACCTCTGGATTCGCTCCCCGCGCCAGTCGGCCATCCTCCGCATCCGCGCCGAAATCGTCAAAGCCGCACGCGACTTCCTCGACGACAACGGCTTCCTGCTCACCGATCCGCCCATCCTCACCCCCGCCGCCTGCGAAGGCACCAGCACGCTCTTCCCCGTCGAATACTTCGGTGATGAAGCCTACCTCACCCAGAGCGGCCAGCTATATATCGAGAGCACCGCGCTCGCCCTCGGCAAGGTCTACTCCTTCGGCCCCACCTTCCGCGCGGAAAAATCCAAAACCCGCCGCCACCTCACTGAATTCTGGATGGTCGAGCCCGAATGGGCCTTCGCCGGCCTCGACGACCTCATGGGCCTCGCCGAGCAGTTCATCACCTTCATCGTCCAGCGCGTCCTCACCCGCCGCGCCGCCGAACTCAAAGTCATCGGCCGCGACACCACCAGACTCGAAGCCATCCAGGCCCCGTTCCCGCGCCTCCGCTACGACGACGCCGTCCAGATGCTCAACGACGCCCATGCCAAGGGCCTGCTTGAGCATCCCTTCGAGTATGGCAACGACTTCGGCTCACCCGACGAAACCTATATCTCCTCGCAGTTCGACCGCCCCGTCATGGTCCACCGCTACCCGGCAGACGTCAAAGCCTTCTACATGGAACCGGACCCCGACAACCCCAGATACGCCCTCTGCGTCGACGTCCTCGCCCCCGAGGGCTACGGAGAAATCATCGGCGGCTCGCAGCGCATCGCCTCCTACGAACTGCTCAAAAAGCGCATCGAAGATCACCACCTGCCCATCGAAGCCTTCCAGTGGTATCTTGATCTGCGGCGCTACGGTTCGGTCCCCCACTCCGGCTTCGGCATGGGCATTGAACGAGCCGTCGCATGGATCTGCGGACTGGAGCACGTCCGCGAAACCATCCCCTTCGCCCGAACCCTCAACCGCATGTATCCGTGAATCGGTGAATGCCATGCAACAAAGATCTCCATTTACGACGAATCATCCTCCCGAATTGAATCGTCATCACAAGATGAATTGTCATCCCGGCCGAAGTTCGCTCGCCGGGTGCCCCATTCATCGCGTTTTTTGCGGTGAGTGGGATCGGATAACCGCCGCGCACGCAGCAACACCCATCCGGAAATCAGCCAGCGAAAACCTGCCGTTCCACGCCCTCGGATTCAGCGTAGCCCTCGCTTTTGGCTAGCGGCCCCATCCCCTGCCATCCCCGGCGGGAGCATCCCCCTTTTACCCACTCCCGCCCGCCGCAAAGCCAAAAGCCCAGGGTGCGAACAGCACCCAATCAAGGAATCCATCATGTCCAAAGACACTGAGAAACTCGCAGCCGCAAAATCCCCCGTCACCGGACTCACCTCCGGCCCCATCTACACCGGCACCCAGTCCCTTCCCACCCGCAAAATCCAGCTCATCGGCGTCCCCCTCGACCTCGGCGCATCCCGCCGCGGCGTTGACATGGGACCGTCCGCCGTCCGCGTCGCCGGCCTCGAAGCACGCCTCGAATCCCTCGGCCACCAGGTCATCGACACCGGCAACATCGACGTCGAAATCGCGGAAACCCGCCACGCCGGCGAAGAAAACGCCCGCTACCTCCACGAAATCACCGAGACCTGCACCCGCGCCGCCTCCATCGTCTCCGGAGCGCTCGAAGAAGGCGCAACCCCCCTCATCATCGGCGGAGACCACTCCGTAGCCGCCGGCAGCGTCTCCGGAGTCGCCGACTTCTACCACCAGCAAAACCAGCGCATCGGCCTTCTCTGGATCGACGCCCACGCCGACATGAACACCCCCCAGACCTCGCCCAGCGGCAACGTCCATGGCATGCCCCTCGCAGCCCTGCTCGGCCTCGGCCCCGAATCCCTCGCCAACATCGGCGGCTGGAGCCCCAAAGTCCTCCCCGAAAACACCGTCATCATCGGCGCCCGCGACATCGACGCCACCGAAAAGGAAAACATCAAACGAGCCGGCCTCGCCGAGGTCTACACCATGCGCGACATCGACGAGCGCGGCCTCCGCACCGTCATGGAAGAGGCCCTCCGCGCCGCCGGACGAAGCACCGCCGGCTACCACGTCTCCCTCGACATGGACTGGATCGACCCCGAAGACGCTCCCGGCGTCGGCACCCCCGTCCGCGGCGGAGCCACCTACCGCGAAGCCCACCTCGCCATGGAAATCATCGCCGACCACGGCCGCATGCTCAGCTTCGAGCTGGTAGAAGTCAACCCCGTCATCGACGAACACAACCGCACCGCCGACCTCGCCGTAGAACTCATCTGCAGCGCCTTCGGCAAAAAAATCCTGTAACCTCAGTAACTCCAAAGGGGGGACTCCGGTCCCCCAAATCCGGCTATACTTGACGTATGCGAGCCCGTGCCACCAAATCGACGAACGAGCTCGGCCTCATGACGGCGACTGAGCGCAAGGAAGTGGAAGCCTTCCGCAAAGCTGCGCGCAAGGTGACTCGCCAAGCCACCCGCTCCCGCGAATCCGCGATTCAGTTCCTCATCGAGGCGGGCATATTCGGCGAGGACGGCGAACCGAAGGAGTATTTTCGGTAGATCGTGCACAGGCTCTCCGCATCGTTTGTTTTGGCCTACCACGGTTGCGACCGCTCCATCGGCGAAAAACTCCTCAAAAATGAACCCTTCAGTGTTAGCCAGAATGACTATGACTGGCTCGGAGAGGGAATTTACTTCTGGGAAGCAAACCCGTTACGCGGCTTGGAATTTGCGCACGAGGTAAAAGTGCGCGAGCCAAATCGGATCAAAGAACCCTTTGTTGTAGGCGCGATCCTTGACCTCGGCCTCTGCCTGGACCTCACGACAAGTGCTGGTATACAGATGGCCCGGTATGCGTACGATCAGCTGACAACTCTGTACGAAATGGCGCAACGACCCCTTCCCGTAAATCGACCGGACAAGTTTCTCCACCCGCTCGATTGCGCTGTCGTTAACAATCTGCACAAAATCCGCGACGAAGAAGGCCAACCTCCCGTAGACAGCGTCAAAGGCATCTTTCAGGAACCACCTGAGCTTTATCCCGGCTCTGCCTTCATGCGAAAAAACCACATCCAGATAGCCGTCAGAAATACCGACTGCATCAAGGGCGTCTTCCGCGTTCCGAACAGCCATCTCGATCTGAAATCCTAGTCCCCGCTTCACCCCATCAAACCCCACCCCCACGCAAAGTACGTGCCAACCCAACCCCCACCCCGCTACAATCTACCCATGTCCGACCGCATGTCCCGTACCCTCGTCCAGAACGACCCCATCATCGCCGAGGCCATCGACCACGAAATCCTTCGCCAGCACGAAGGCCTCGAAATGATTGCCTCGGAAAACTTCGTCTCGCGCGCCGTTCTTGAAGCCGCCGGCTCCGTCTTCACCAACAAGTACGCCGAGGGCTACCCCGGGCGCCGCTACTACGGCGGCTGCGAATTCGCCGACGTCGTCGAAAACCTCGCCCGCGACCGTGCCAAACAGCTCTTCGGCGCCGAGCACGCCAACGTCCAGCCCCACTCCGGCTCGCAGGCCAACGCCGCCGCCTTCATGGCCATCATCCAGCCCGGCGACACCATCCTCGGCCTCGACCTCGCACACGGCGGACACCTCACCCACGGCCACAAGCTCAACTTCTCCGGCAAGCTCTACAAAGTAGCCTCCTACGGCGTCCGCAAAGACACCGAGGTCATCGACTACGACGAGCTTGAATCCATCGCCCTCCGCGAGCAGCCCAGGCTCATCATCGGCGGCGGCAGCGCCTACCCCCGAACCTTTGACTTCGCCCGCATGCGCCAGATCGCCGACAAGGTCAACGCCTTCTTCCTCGTCGACATGGCCCACTTCGCCGGACTCGTCGCCGGCGGCGCGCATCCATCCCCCGTGCCGCACGCGCACATCGTCACCACCACCACCCACAAAACCCTCCGCGGACCCCGCTCCGGCCTCATTCTCTGCGGCCAGGAACTCGAAAAAGCAGTCGACAAATCCGTCTTCCCCGGCCAGCAGGGCGGCCCGCTCGTCCACATCATCGCCGCCAAGGCCGTCGCCTTCAACGAGGCCCTCCAACCCGACTTCGCCGCCTACGCCCGGCAAATCGTCGCCAACGCCAGGGTCCTCGCCGCCACCATGGCCGAAAACGGCTACCGCGTCATTTCAGGCGGAACCGACACCCATCTCATGCTCATCGACGTCTTCGCCAGGGGTATGCTCGGCTCTGAAGCCGAAGCCGCACTCGGCGCAGCCGGCATCACCGTCAACAAAAATGCCATTCCGTATGACGCGAACCCCCCGCTCAAGCCCTCCGGCATCCGGATCGGCACCCCCGCCCTCACCACCCGCGGCATGAAAGAACCTGAAATGCAGCAGATCGGCCAGTGGATCGTCGAAGCCCTCGACCACCGCAACGATACCGCCACCCTCGCCCGCATCCGCAATCAGGTTCTCGAGCTCGCCAATCACTTCCCCCTCTACAACTGGCTCCGCCACGACACCGGCGTCCTCGCCGTCTAACCAGCCTGATGGCGGGGTCCATATATCGCCATCAGGTACACAAACACAAGCGCATAAATAATCGCGGTTCCCAGCATGTTACCCGGCATGCCCGTGGAACCAATCCTGTACGGGCCGCCAAAACCTTCCGCCGTGCTCCAGATCAGGAGCGAGAAGACGAATCCGATCGGAAGAAATATCCGCAGCAGCTTTCCGGTCAACAGACTCCAGGCCAGCGCGGCTTCCGTCAACGCGCTCATCACGCTAAAAAACAACGGACTCGTGTGGGTGATGATCGCAATCCATAATTGCTGGTATGCGACCACAAATCCCGGCTGGCCGCTCTCAGCGCTCGATATAAAACCCACCATGTGCTCAAAGAAGTAGGGCTCCAGCTTGAAGATCGCATCCCAGGCCCATAGGAATCCAAAAACCACCCGAACTGCATGAATCCAGAACCGGGTTTCGAGCAGGCTCTCATGATCTGAGCTTTCTGCGACGGGACGGCTCATTCGCCATGTAAGGTAAGTGAGTATCAGCGCGATCGCGTACGGAGGAGCAGTCCCCGCATCCGTACCGCCCGTCGACGGATTGAAGTCTCCACAATGTTCGATCCCGATCCACATGGCCGCCAGAAACAAGAGGCCTATCCAGACCGAAGACCGCATTCCCTGGCCGAAAAGCAGACTCAACGCCACATACAGGCCCGCGAACATCATCGCCGTACCAAGCACATGAACCATCAAAGAAGACATTGGCATGCCCAGGGATCCAGCCATCGCCATCTTGGTCGTGCCCGAAGAAAAATTCCATGCGTCGTACAGCCAGATCACCCCAGATACAATTCGCAGATAACGAAACCACTCGATCTGCCTCTGGGCAGGCGGCATCGGTACCTATCCCCGGCTGGAAAATCAAACCCAAGCAACTCGATCAAACTTCGTGTCCATGTAGACTCCTTCTGCCGACCCCTCATCAATATCCCTCGCATCCCTTCGCTGCCATATCAAAATCCCAGCCCGATGCCCGACAATCGGCGGGGACAAAACCTGCAACCGATTCCGCCCCGCACCCCGCCTCAAAACCAGGCCCGCACCCCAAATACAAATCGAGGATCGCTCACCCGTTCTCCATCCGCCCGGGCAAACTTCGCCGCATCCCCATACTTCCCGTTGTAGGCAAAACCCACGTACGGTGCAAATTTCCGGCTGAACTCATACCGCAGCCGAACTCCCGTATCTACCTCAGACAATCCCGCCCCCGTCCCTCGGGCACGGTCATCCTGGCTGTAAAAATTCAGCTCCGCCTGCGGCTCGGCAATCAGCCGCTGCGTAAACATCAACTCATACGACGCATTGATGCGCCCTCCAATATCGCCGCCCTTGCCGATATACAACGTAGGCGCAAACTCGAAGAAGTAAGGTGCCATGCCCTCCATCCCAATTGCCGCCCACGTCCGTGCCGGCCCTGAATCCAGATCCTCCCGCACGCCCACCTGCGCATCAAAGTATCGCAACCGCGGGATCGCCCGATCATACAAAAACTCCTGGTCCCCGTCGCTCATCACGCCGTCGCTTACGACGCCCTCTGACTTGATCCATAGTTTGTTCAAATCCCCACCTGTCCAGCCTTCACCATCCCAGCGAAACTCCTGGTCCGGCCCATTCGTGCGCCCCTCAAACTGGTCCAGCAGAGCATGCGCAAAAATCTGGTGCCCCATGTCGGTCATCTTCATACCCGGCATCGCAGACGTCACCTTCACGCCTGCCTGCCCCTGCTTCGACATCTGCCCCCACACTGCAACCGGCAAACACAGCACCGCCGCCGCCATCCACGCTCGCAGTCCGACTCGTTTCACTCGATTCATGGCAGCACCACCACTGCGCGAAACATCCCCGCCTGCATGTGATACAGCAAATGGCAGTGGTACGCCCATCGCCCAGGAGTATCCGCGCTCACCAGGTAGCTCACTCGTTCTGACGGCTTCACAATAATCGTGTCCTTGAACGGCCTGTGCGCTCCCTGCCCGTTTTCCAGTTCGCTCCACAATCCATGCAAATGGATCGGATGCTCCATCATCGTGTCGTTGATCAGCACGAACCGCACCCGCTCGCCCAGCCGAAGCACAATCGGGTTATCGTTCGAAAACCGCTCCCCGTTGAATCCCCAGATGTAGCGATTCATATTTCCCGTCAGGTGCAGCTCAACCTCCCGCGTCGGCGGCCTGCCATCCACGCCCCCATAGCGCGAGCGCAAGTCCGCATACGTCAGCACGCGCCGCCCATTGTGATCCAGCCCATCCCCCGGCGAATCCAGCCGAGACGTAACATGCTGCGACACCTGCCCCACCTCCGGCCCCAGGTGCAGCTTCACCGGATTCGACGGTTTCAGCTTCGCCTCTATCGCATGAAGTTCTGCTTCCGGCACAACCACCATTGGCCTCGTCTGTGGGCTCGGCTGAGGAAACGGCGTCCGCCCCATCTCCCCGTCCATCTTCATGCCGGGCATGCCCGCCATCTCCATCTCGGCAGACTTCATAATGGAAGCCATCCGCTTTCGAGCAGGCTCCATGTCATGGCCCATCGGCATGTTCATATCCATGCCCCCACTCATCTTCATCGGCTTACCGCTATCGCTCGACTTCTCCTTCCCCATCTTCCTGTCCATACCGTTCATGCCGTCGATGCCCTTCATATCCGTCATCCCGGCCATGCCCGCCATGCTGCCCATGCTCATGCCCATGTCCATCATCGTTCGCTCCGGCCGCGGGTCCATTGGCGGAACAGCCGCCGTCATCCCCGCCCGCGGTGCCAGCGTCCCCCGCGCATAGCCCGTCCGGTCCTCCGACTGCGCAAAAATCGTGTACGCCCGCTCGTCCTCCGGCTCCACAATGACGTCGTACCGCTCCGCCACTCCGATCCGAAACTCGTCCACCGTCACCGGTTCCACGTCGTTCCCGTCCGCCTGCACCACCGTCATCTTCAGCCCCGGTATCCGCACATCAAAAAACGTCATCGCAGACCCGTTAATAAAACGCAGCCGAACCTTCTCCCTGCGCTTGAACAGTCCCGTCCAGTTTGCCGCAGGCGCATTCCCGTTCAGCAGATACGTATAAGTCGCTCCCGACACGTCGGAAATATCACTCGGACTCATATCCATCCGCGCCCACATCAGCCGGTCCTTCACCGTCCGCCAAAAGCCATGCCGGTCCGCCGCACGAATAAACCCCGGAACCGTATGCTTCTGGTAGTTGTAGTAGTCACTCTGTTCCTTCAAATTACTGAACACCGTCTCCGGATTCGTGTCCGTCCAGTCAGAAAGAAAAATCACATGCTCCCGGTCCGAAACAATCGGGTCCTCACCCGCCGGATCAATGATCAGCGCACCGTGAACCCCGGACTGCTCCTGGAAACGCGTATGGCTGTGATACCAGGCCGTCCCATTCTGCTTCACCGGAAAGTGATAGTGAAACGTCTCCCCCGGCGCAATCCCTGCAAAGCTAAGCCCCGGCACACCATCCATATCCGCCGGAATCCGCAGCGAGTGCCAGTGCAGCGACGTCGGCACCTTCATACGATTCGTAACCGCAATCGTTACATCATCGCCCTCGCGCCACCGCAGCACCGGCCCCGGAACCGATCCATTCACCGCCATCGCCATCGCACGCCGCCCCGTAAAGTTCACCGGCAGGTAATCAATCGTCAGTTCAAAATGCCTGCCCGTCAGCACCTTCGGCTCAAACACGGCAGCCTCGCCCCACGCAGGCAAGCCACTCCACCCGGCCGCGGCCACAGCCGCGCCTGCAGCCACACCTTGCACAAAACGGCGTCTCGTCACACTACGCCCCATCCCGGACCCATCCTTGTTCCGATGCATAAAACGCTCCTTCCTCTCCCTCAATCTCGCGCCAACACAAGCCTCACCGCGCAGCACGTATAACGCGCAGTCGCACGACAGGCAATCTTTCACCAGGAAGAAACATGCAGCCGCAGACGCGCAGCCGCATCCATCGGCTAAATTCTCAGGGGATCCAGCACCGGAGCCAACGGTCGATTGTTCAACCTGCTTCGTCGGACTCTCGTATCGAGCGGACACACCGCAAAACGGCCCGTCCACGCAGACACATTCACCCACACCGGCATCCATGCAATCTCGGACGGAACCACCGGGACAACATTCGTAATCGAAGCAGAATCATCCTTGCAGAGCAGGTCTTTGCACATGCTTCCCATCGCAGGCATAGCCACGGCAACATCTTGCCCGCTCCGCTGCATGCATGGGCACGTCCCGCTCCCCATTGCATACGCAACCTCAGCCCGTCCGCAGCGCGTGTCGCACGCAACCGTGAACACTTGCGTGCTCACAATCACAACCAACAGCAACAGCCACGCGCCTCTCTGCAACATATATTGTTATGCTATAGCGCCCTTCCTACGCTGAGCAATTCCACCCGGACAACGCTCCCCCCCGTTTTCGCCCCATCGAAAGGTCCCGTACCACTCCCTCCAACGAGTGACGCATCGCACGGCCAACCCCTCCCCAAAATACCAACCTGCTCCTGTAAGCCAACCCCACGGAGGCCTCCCATGTCCCGACCCTCGAATGCCAGGACCACCACAAAGCCAGAATGCGCCAAAACATACAGAATCAAAGTAGAAGGCCACAGCTCCACAGGATTCCTCCGGGCTCTCCGCATGGTTCTTCACTCTCGGGTACCTCCACCTCACTTTCTGGAAAGGCGTCCTCGCCATCCTCCTCTGGCTCTGGTTCACAGGCCACCACCGAAGCACCCTGATCCACTGAACTACGAAGGCTCCAGGTCGAAAGCCAGCCGCGAGCACAGCCCGGGCGAATCCGCGGTGTAGAACACATGGGTGCCCCACGTCCGCGAAGGGGACGTGGGAATCGGCGCAAAGCGCCGACAGCAGCGTCCCCGATTCACTTTCAGACGCGCTTCTTCTTTGCAAACAATCAGTCCGGCCCCGCCTCAAATCAGTGGATAAGCAATGAATGGTCACTGCGAGCGAACTTTCGCCAAGCGAAGCGCATTCGAGGAATCTGCGGCTCCACACTCTCCGCGGTCGAATGGACTTCGCGACCACCGACTCCTTCCTCAATCTGCACACTAGCCAGAATCCGCAGGAACACCTTCAGGTCGCTCATCAGCCTCAATCTGCGCGTTTCTAACTCTGCCGCGTAATGGATGCAAGGCAAACAGGAATTCTCGCCCCATCCCTTCCCCCAATGACCCGCCTGGGTGGCAACATAGATGTCAACACAGCCCTCCGCCCTCTTGCTCCGGCACACGGCCGAAGCCCGTCTGCGGAACGCCAGCTTCCGTTCACGCCTGTCCAACCAAAACGTACCGCCGGGGCATAAATAACGCAGCGCGTCTAATCGTCTCTATTCGCTCGTCAGCGCTCTGTTGAACCGTCAATTGCGTCTCGCTTCCACTTTGCATTTGGATCTCAATTCAAATCCAACCACGATCCGAACCAAACCCACCACTTGTCCTCAACCAACCTTGCCGGTAATTCACCTCCAGATTGCTAAACTGGAAATAGAGGATAGTAAAAAGGCGTGTTTCAGGCACGCCTTTTTCCATAAGTCAGGCCGCTGGAACCATAACCCATCCCATGCAATCAACAACTTACCCACAAAAACACCGGGGGGATCCATGGTTAGAGGGTTAACCTATCTCATAGAATCAACAACTTACCCACAAAAAAGACGGAGGTCGTCTAACTCTTTTTTAACTGGGGCATTCTGAGCGCAGCGAAGAATCCCGGCGCCGCATCGATCATGCAGGCCGCTTCAGGTTTCTCGGGCAATCCCCAAACCCTCCGTGGCCATTCTCCTTGTACTCTCTGTCCTCTGTGGTGAAAGGCTTTTTAAGCCTCTCCATCCGCTGGAACCCTAACCTATCCAACAGAATCAACAACTTCCGCTCAAAAAACGGGGAGAGCAATTCCTTTTTTTTTTAATTTGCCCCACTCCCGGATTCTGCCTGCCCGCATGGATCAAAGTATCGTCAGCAACGGCGCGCAAAGCGCGCGGATGCCCGTGCGGCCAGCACATGCCCCGGACCCGTACGGCAGCATCCCCCCACCGCCTGTGCCCCGGCCGCATACCACCCCCGCGCCAGCTCCCCAAACCGGGCCTCCTCGGCCGCCAGATCCCCGCGCCCCCGCCAGCTTCGGGCCGCCGCATCCCAGGTCTCGCCCGAGTTGGGATACACCACTACCGGCTTCCCTGTCTCCGCCCGCGCCTCGCCAATCAACGCACCTACAAAATCCGGCCGCGTGCAGTTGACCCCCACCGCCAGCACCCGCTCCGCCCCGTCCAGCACCCGCGCGCACTCCCGCAACAGCTCGCCATGGGCCACATGCCGCTCGTCCCGGCACGTGAAGGAAACCCAGCCAGCCACCCCCGGAACTTCCTCCAGCGCCGCCACAATCGCCCGCGCCTCCTCCAGTGAAGGAACCGTCTCCACCGCCACCAGGTCCGCCTCCGTCTCCGCCACCACCGCCAGCCGCTCCCGATGGAACCGCACCAGCTCCTCAAACCCCACCTGGTACCGCCCATGGAACTCCGCCCCGTTATGCAGCGCCGCTCCATAAGGCCCCAGCGAAGCCGCAATCCAAACCCGTCGATCGCTCTCGCGCCCATACTCCCGCCGCGCCGCCTCGGCCAGCTCTACAGACTGCCGCAAAGCCCGCGCCCAGTCCTCCCGCCCAAGCTCCGCATAACCCAGCGCCGAAATCTGGTAGCTCGCCGACTCAATGCAATCCGCCCCCGCCCGCAAATAGTCCAGGTGAACCGCCCCAATCGCCTCCGGAGCCTCATCCAGAACATGCGCCGACCAAAGCGGCCCGCTCAAATCAAAACCGCGCCGCTCCAGCTCCGTAGCCATCCCACCATCCAGCACCCGAATCCCCGCAAACTCGCCCGCCGTCATCGCCCGCATGCCACCAGTCTCGCGCGCCCCCGCCCGAACCCGCAACCACCCTGCATCCAACCCTCTGCAAACCCCGCAGTTCTGCTACACTAACCAAAGCCTGCAACACACTGCGGAATCAATACTAGGACACCCCGCGGGCAGGCCCACCGCAACAACCATCGGGGAGTGGCTCAGCCTGGTAGAGCACCTGGTTCGGGACCAGGGGGTCGGAGGTTCAAATCCTCTCTCCCCGACCATCCAATTCACAGCAAGGCGCACACCGCAGCCAATGCCTGAGCCAGTACCCCCGGTTCAAAGGAAGCTCGGCAAGCTGGTTGGGAACTGAAATTCCTTCAAGAAATTGACACAGAGTGATCCACCACTCGAAGTTCGCGGAGCAGATGCAGAGCCATCTGCCCGATTTCGGTCGCTGGCTCATCCACATTCACAGCATGCTGATAGGTGCCAAGCCAGTGCGGTATCTCCTGTCCCGCAAGCGGCGGCGAAATCCCATGTCCCTGCCCATAGTCAGCGCCAAGCACAGCCGCGGCCTCAATCAACCCGAGCTTTTCCAGCCCCTCCACCGTCACTCGCGTATGACAGGCATGCGCCAATCGTGTCAGGTTCAAAATGAAGCCCAGTGCCCGCTTCGGATTTTCCGCGGTCCTGCGAACCAGCGCCTGGTCGATCTTGACTTCATCGAACGGAATCGCATCCATCCGCATCAGGGAACTGTAGCCCGCGCCCAGATCGTCCTGCACCAGCTGGAATCCATAGCCCCTGAGCCGGTCAATCAATGCCATCCGATCGTAGCTGTGAAGACTCCTCTCATCGGTTTCCAGAACTTCCAGCGTGATGCGTTCTGCTGCCAACTGCAGCCGCGAGGTGGTCCTCAACAATGCATCTTCGTACTCAGTCTTTGCGAGTGCATCAGCGGGCAGATTAACGGATATAAACGCCGGCAAATCGTGCTCCTCCAGCCAGCGAGAGTACTCGCAGGCCTGCATCAGCACGCAACGAAAAAGCTCCAGCAATTCCGACTCGCCGAACGCAGGCAAAAAATCCCCTGGCAAAACAAGGTTCCCGTCTTTCTGGTGCAGACGAGCCAGTGCCTCCAGCCGCATCAGGCGCCCCGTTCGCAAATCAATAATCGGTTGATAGAGAAGCGTCACACGACGATCACGAAGCAGACCCCGGTACATCTCCTGATCGTGATAAGGAACTATCCTAGGCCGCTTGAACTGTTCCAGGGCATGCTCAAGCAAATGCTGCAGATGCCTCAACAAACCCTCAATCGCCGGAGTGGAGAAGTACCCCGGAAGCTGGCTGTACATCACAAGAATCGCAATGGGATTACCGGAACCATCCAGCAAGGGCACCGACACGTTGGACCGAAAGCCGAGCGCAACTCCCACCGGCTTCCAGGGATCCAGTTGATCATCCATGGCCCACGCCTCGGAAAGAACAATCTTTCGCGTTCGCCACGCCCTTCCTGAAGGTCCTTGTCCAGCAGGTATCGCGGGATCCACGCTAATCGGAGGAATGGAGCCTGACTCAATGGCCGACTGATATTGATCAATCCATGTGCCCGCCGAGGCCTCTATCTGGACCACTCCCTCGCCCTGCACCCTGGCAAAAAATGCATCGATACCACCCGGCAGGCCAGTCAGGATTCCCAGCGTACGACGATAAAGATCGGTGATGTTATTCGCAATTAAAACCTGCGACGCTAACTCATCCCGCGCGCTTGAAATCATGGATCGGATTTGTCGGTACCCCTTCACCTGCCCTTCAATTTCCAGATGAACTCTTCGCCCCAGGCATCCCCTCAACAGAGACTCATCACCACTCCCGGAGATCAACCCGACTGTCGCTCTTACCATATGCTGCTCAAAGAGCCCGAATGCCTCCAGGAGCCACAGAACATCCACTCCGATCATTGCATTCGTTCTTCCGGTCGCTTCGGCAATCTCCTGATGCCCGGCGCGGGTGAGTTCAGGCGCAATCAGTCGCACGAGGTAATCCCCCACGCCTTGCTTCATGCTTTCAAATTCATCTGAGGTAAACCGGCGAAGCAATTCGCCCTTGTCTTCGCTTTTTCGAAAAGCTTCTAGCGCTTCCGATGCAAACTCCCGGGCCGCAGAGCCGGCGCGGCCCTGAACGCGAAGAAGCATCTCCCTCACTTCATCGCCGTAAGCGTCTACGTCACCATGCAGGCCTGCAATCATCGTCCCTCCAGATATCTCTTCAACATCGGCTCAACCAGATCAGCTTGCAACGAAACATTGGATGCTGTGTGACCCCCTCTGCTACTCCCGTCTTCTATCTTGAGTGCGGAAGAAAGCTCACAGATTAGCAAAGAGTTTATCTTTTTGTGGCGTTTGCGCCTATTTCATCCACTTTAGCCTGCTAACTGGCACGCTGTATTGCTGTAAGCGGACAAGAGAAGAATCAAAAGTCACCATGGGTGACATTCCCAAAGCAAATGAACCGGGCAGTCAATCGCTGAAGAACTCGCACGCCCCTTCATCCCGGACCGCTGCCTCGTCTTCATCCGGCTCTGCTTCTCAGTTATGGCCGTCCTTCACCCCGGGACGAATCAGCTTCGGCACCAGCAAAAGGGTCACGGCATAAAGAAAGATGGAGACAGCCGTAAACGCCAGGTGCCCCTGGAGCACATCCTCCAACAGGAGCTTCAGCGCTCCCAGCACCAGTGCTGCCCACGCCAGCCAGGCCATTTCTTTCCGCTGCCACCTTGTGCCGCCCCATGCCAACCCCAGCGCCACCGCGCAGGCGACAGCCGTTCGAACCACGCCGACAAGTGGCAACGATGCAAGGTTCGGGCCAATCCCAACCCGCACCAATGCCCACACCAGCAATGCGGCACCGGCAAAAACGCTCACGGCCGTCCCCGCCAGCACCAGCAGGTGCTGCCACCAGGTCTCAGCCGTCCATTGAAAGAATGCGATAGAGCAAACCATAGCCAATACAGCAGCCACTGTCACCGCCGCGCCCGGTGCTGCAGGGTAGGCCCCGGCAAAAGCCTCAGCGCCCCACAACAATTGCCCCGATCCAATGACCGCAGCCATCAGTAACGCCAGGCTATGAAACTCCAGCCAGAGGTTCCGGCTCCGCAGTGCGGCAAACCCCATTCCAGCGGCACAGCCACCCAGGCCAATCGCCAGCCCCACTCCGGAAAGGCTCAGAAAACAACCAGCCAGCAGCAACGCAAGACTGCCCACGGCATACACGTGATAATTCCGCCGTGCCTGCACCCGTGCAAACCAGCCGATGCACAATGCATATCCCACCGCCGACGATAAGAGGCACAGCACGCCCAGAATGGTGCGAGCTCCCTCCGACCAGAAGCTCAGAAAACTCCAGCACGTCAGCACAAATGCGATCAGTGTCTGCACCGTCTCAAAAATAGAGATACCCCGCCGCAGCAGAATCGCCTGTGCGCTGGCGCTGCCCGCGTGCAGAAAAAGCAGGGCAGGCGCCACGATCAACAGAAGAAGCATCGGAACAGCAGGGTAAACAGCGCGTGAGCTCGCTGGGCCGGAGTACACCCATATCATTGCAAAAACTGCTACGTCCACCGCCATGGCGCACAACACTCGTACCCGCAGCGCGCGGCCCCTTGCAGCAGAAAATTCTCCCAACCCCGATACCACCAGCAGCGCGGCAATAAACGGAAGCAGGTTATGCGTCGCAATGGCCATCGCTGCCGCAGCAACGCTGGTTGAACCCAGCACAACCGATGCAATCGGTCCAAAATGCCGATTCCAGCCCACAACAACAGCAGCAACCGCGTAAGCACTCACAATCCCCGCGGCTATGCCCTCGGGCAGAATGCGAAATCGCAGCGTCAGCTCCCATATCATCGGCAGGCAAATCACCACCGAGGTGGAAGCCCACACCAGGCTCACAATCCGGCTCTGCGACTTGGACCGCGCCGCTGCCATCAGCCACACAAAGGCATACGCTATCGCCACCGTAACCAGCAGCGCTTTTGGAACCGCCCCGTATGCCGTCGCCGCCCGCAGCAGGTACGCCCCCGCGATCGCAAGCATCGCCCTGCCAAACAACGACAGCAGACCCGATCCATCCGACAACGCAACGGCATCAGTTCCAGCGTCGGCAGCCTCGTCGGCTCCAGAAAAAACCGAAGCCGTTACATCGCTGCCGACTCGCTTCTCCAGCAATGCAACGCGCTGCTTCAGCGCCTCCAGCTCTTTCTCGAGTCGTTCTACCGCGCTCGCTGGATCATTCATGATCGTGGTCGCTCCCGTTCAGGAACGCTTCGGCAGAACGCAATCAGTCCCCGGCCGCCGCCGCGGGAATCGAACCGGCGTCCTTCACCGGCCACGGCGGCAATATCTTCACCAGCACTCCAAGTATCACCAGCGGCAGAATCATCAACGCTATCGAAACCAGCAGCCCCTCTCGTGTCGCAAGCGCCATCTTGTAAGTCGTGTAGCCAAGAAAGCTCTTCGAGAATAACTGGCCGCCAATCACCACGTTCCAGCGCATCGCAAGCACGCCAATCAACGCCAGTGAACCCGACACAATGTAGATGCCCTTCCGCCACGTCTCAGTGAACCTCACTACCTGGACCAATGCTATCAACGCAATCGGCACCAGTGTACCAATGCAGATCTGCAGCACCACCTGCGAGAACCACAGCTTCGTGTGAACCATAAAGTTCAGGCTCCGGAAAGATTCGTCCGCCTCATAAATCCGGTGAACCAGGTCCAGCATCTCCAGGCTGAAGTCAATCACAAAGATATACATCAGGTACTGCGCAATCTTGTCCACGCACCGCATGTCAATCGGCTCGCGGCGCAGCCGCATCATCGCCATGTACACCAGCATCACGGCGGCAATGCCAGACACCATCGCGGAAAAAATAAATACCACCGGCATCAGTGGCGATGACCACCACGGATTCGCCTTCACCGAGCCAAAGATGAATCCCACATAGCCGTGCAGCAGAAAGGCGGAAGGAATGCCAATCAGCGTCACAAACCATCCCACGCGCTCGTCAATGTGCAGCGCTCGCTCGCTCACGTCGTAGTTGCCAAGCGTCAAAACGCGATACATCAGCCGCCGCCATCCAGTCGTCGTTTTTGCCAGCCCCACAATGTCTGCCCGAAAGTCCAGCCATATCTCCACCAGCAGCACCGCCATCAGGTACCACAGGTAAACAAACCCGAACATCGCCATGGCAGAAGTACGGTGCGGCGTCAGGTACATCTCGTAAGATCGCTCCGGGTGCCCCAGGTGCAACTGCAGCGGAAGCGGCGCAACCAGCAGGAAAGCAAGCGCGGTCAGCAAAGCCAGCCGGTACGTCGGCTTCACCGCTTCCACGTGGAAAATTCTCTCCAGGGAAGCCAGGATAAACGCGCCGGCCACAAGACCGGTGATATACGGATAAAGAACGATCAGCACGCTCCAGTAGAGCGATATCTCGTTGGGATACATGTAACCTTCCACGCCGGGCATATCCATCCACTCCTTTCGTCCGCGCTACCGAACCGAACCGTCCAGGTCGTTGTAGAAGACCTTCGGGTTTGTCGCCATGTCTGGCTTCAGCACGTGAACGCTGTGCGTCTTCAAAAATGCGTGAATCGGATCGGCGGGATTCTTCAGGTCCGCAAGCTGCCGCGCGCCCGTCGGACACGCCTCGCAGCATGCCGTCGTCAACCCCTTCGTAATCCGGTGGTAGCACAACGTGCACTTATCGGCGACATGCTTCGTCGGGTGAATGTAGCGGCATCCGTAAGGACACGCCTGCACACAATACGCGCATCCCAGGCAGTACTTCTGGTCCACCAGCACTACGCCATCCGGCGTGATGAACGTAGCCCCAACCGGACATACCTGCGTGCAGGGCGAGTCAGCACAGTGATTGCATAGCTTCGGCACAAAGAAATACTTGCCCTCGTCCTCTTGCGCAACCGGAAACCCGTTCTTCCCCCCGTCCGGCGAAATCACCTGCGGCTCGGTGATGTGCCAGTCGTCCACGTGATACCGCTCCACCCAGGTCCTGAAAAATCCATCCGGTACATCGTTCTCCGCCTGGCACGCGCGCACGCAGTTCCCGCAGCCAATGCATTTGCTGATGTCTATCAGCATGCCCCACCAGTGTTCGGTCATCGTGTAATTCGGCGCCTGCTCCGGCGTTCCAGCCAGCACAGACTCCCAGGCCAGCGCGGCGGCGGGCAATAGAAGCAGAAGATGGCGGCGTGTCATGTTCATTTCGTGCCTCCTGCCGCAATCATGGGATGGTGCGGGTTATGACACGTCGTGCAGGCAATGCCGCCCGAGTGCTTCGCCGCATCCACCTGCGGAAACCCCTTCGGTCGCGCGGCGCTCGCGGCGTGGCAGCGCACGCAAAGAACCGCCGCGTCCGGCTTGCCCGGATCAATCGAAGGATCCTGTACATGCTTTTCCAGCGGTCCGTGGCACGCTTCGCAATTCACATGCGCGTGCATGCCCCCGCTCTTCATTTTGGCGATATCCGTGTGGCAGGTCTCGCACGCCTGGTGCCCGGCAAAGTGAATGGGATTGCTCGCAATCTCACCCATGGCTGCCCCGCGATAGTGCCCGTACTCGCCAAAGCTGTGCGGTACCACCGCTGCGCGAATCACCAGGAAAGCTATGGTCGCTACAACAAAGACTGCAGCCAGCCGGAACAAATGCCCCGCGTTTCTGAAGACGCTCATGACCTTGCATCCTCCCCGCCGCCGCACAGCAGGCGGATGATACAGGCGAAGCAGGTAGACCCTGAATGTGTTCCCTACATGGCGAGATCGAGGACACGGCTGTATGTGCGCTGCATCACATGGCTCTCTTGCAACAAAGCAAAATCGTCTCCGCCTTCATGGATGCCCGCTGTTTTTATACGCACGCAGTCCACGGGTCCGCTCACGCTCACCCCAGAGCCTTCATCGCGCAAACAACACCTCAGTCGCCGGAGTAGGAAACAGCGGACCGCTCGCGCTCAATCGCCTCAAACATGGAATCGTTGTCGCTGTACTTGAAGTAGTTCAGGCGTCGCTTCTCCGCCTCCTGCTGCTCCGCCGCGGCCAGCAACGCCAGATCAGCCTTCGTCACAGGATGCAAACCCTTCTCCTGCAGCCGCGCAAGAATCTCCTCGGGACTCAGTCCATCTCCCTCAGGCTGCGTCGCAAGATAATCAATCGCCTGCTGCGCTCCCAGCTCACCGTCATGGCGAGCAATCCCCACCAGCCCCGTCGACGCCCGTCGCGCCCAGCCGGCTACAAAGCGCCCCTCCAGAGGACAAGACTTCGCAGGGTCCCACACCTGGAAAACCGGCTCCTCCGGGTGCTCGGGGTCTACCTGGGTCGCGTAACCGGTCGGCCCCATCGGCAGACCGAGTTGCTCATCGTGCTGGTCGCCAATCGCAAAAATCAGCGTGTCTACATCCAGCATCGTCTTCTGCCCGTTAGCCACCGGCTTCGTGCTTCCATCCGGACGAAGCACCAGGTCGTTGTCGCCAACTTCCAGATGAGAAATCCGCCCATCGGGACCGGCAATCACCGCTGTCGGCGAAGTCAGAAAGCGGAAGGACAACCGAGGCGCTATCGGCGTAAAGTCCTCCTCCATCAACATCGGAAAATGCTCGGGGAAAATCACTCCCGGCGAAACGTCCTCGTTCACCCGCGCACACCGTTCGCTCACTCGCTCCAGTTCCGCCGTAAGCGCCGCCGGGTCAATGTGGCGAATCACAAATTCAATCTCTTTCTTGTCAAACTTGATCTCGACCGGACCGCGCCGCGCGATAATCGTCACTTCCTCCGTCACCCGTGAAGGACTGTCCTGCAATAGCCACCGGGCAATATCGATCGCTACGTTCCCGATCCCGATAATCGCAATCCGCCGTCCCGTCGAAAAATCCTGCGAAGAGTACGGCGGTAGCCGGTTGTAGTGGTAAACAAAGTCCTTCGCCGCATACACGCCCTTCGAGTGCTCGCCCGGCAAACCAAGCTCGTGCGCACCCTGCGCCCCGCACGTATAAATCACCGCGGAAGGACGCATCGCATCGAGCTCCGCAATCGTAAGATCGTATCCATTGCCGATCTTCACATTGCCGAAGTAAAAAACATTCGGCAAATCCAGCACTTGCGCAAACTGCTTGCGCAGGCCGAACTTCATCTTGTCCTTGAGCGGGTAAATGCCATACTCCGCAAGCCCGCCCGGCTTCACGTCCCGGTTGAACAACACAGCGTTGTATCCGGCAAGGGCAACTTTGCGCGCCGCAAACATCCCGGCAGGGCCGGCGCCAACGATAAAAACAGTCTTCATCACAGAACTCCTCTTGAACCGCCGGCAATCGCCAGCGGCTCCACGCGTCTACGACTGGGTGCAAAGGAGGATTCTCCACGCCGCCCCACCAGCATAAACGGAGAGTCTATCGAAACATGCAAGGCGCGTGTGAGCAAGATTCGGATTTTACCCTCCTGAAAGGATGCATCCGTATGCACCCCTAATATACCCGCTAATTATCCCGGGAAGTGACGCAGAACACATAAGTGAAACAGCCATCCAACACCCACGGCGGCAAAGCGCAACGCCTCAGTCACTCCGGTCACTCGGTTGGGAGTTTTCTTCAGGCGTTGCTGTCCAGAATCGACTTCAGCCCCGCCATGTCCACCACCGTAATGCTCTTCGCCTCCACCCGCAAAAAGCCCTCCGCCTGCAGCCGCATCAGGTTCCGCGACACCAGCTCCCGCACCGTCCCCAGTTGATGCGCCATGTCCTGGTGCGTCCCCGGCAACTGAAATTCAATGCCCCGCTCCGTCCGCACCCCGCTCGTCTGTGCCATCCGCACCAGTGCGGAAACCAGCCGCTGCCGGATCGTCGTAAACGAAAGCTCCTCAATAATCCCCACCAGCCGCCGCAACCGCGCTCCCACCACCGCCAGCATCTTCAACGCAACCTCCGGATGCTCCATGCAGAAGTTCCGCAGGTCTTGCCGCGACACAAAAATAATCTCGGAGTTCTCCATCGCACTCACCGACGCCGGATAATTCCCGCCATCAAATACAGGCAGCTCCGCCACCGAGCCACCCGGTCCCTCCACCGCCAGCACCTGCTCCCGCCCGCTCGCAGAACTCTTAAAGATACGCAGCTTGCCCGACGCAATAATATGCAATCCGCGGCAAAGCTCGCCCTCCTGGAACAGCAGCTCGCCCTCCGTATACCGTTTGCGAATCGCACGCGCAGCCAGCAATCGCAGCTCATCTGGACTCAGCCCGGAGAACAGTGAGACGGCCCCGAGCGACGCAGCTATATTCCCCTGGTCAGCCATCCCCAAAATTCTAGCCCCATTCACAAAAACTTTCCGATTTCTCACCCCCAGTGACTTAAGTCGCAGCCCTCTGCCGCAATCCCTCTTACCTTTCCATTTAGGAGGCAACTCATGGCAACACAGCAAACCACCATCCGCGACATCGCACTCGAGCAGCCGGCTTCGATCCGCGTCTTTGAAAAATACGGCATTGACTACTGCTGCGGAGGCCGCCGGCCGCTCGCGCAGGTCTGCGAAGAGCGCAACCTTCCGGTCGACGAGCTGCTCGCCGCAATCCAGGGCGCCGCATCACAAAATGAGCCCACCGGTCCCGACTGGAGGACCATCCAGCTCGCCGCCATCTGCGACCACATCGTCCGCACGCACCACAACTACATCCGCAGTGAGATTCCCCGCCTGCAATTCCTGGCGCAAAAGGTGGTTGCCCGTCATGGAAACGACCATCTCGAACTACCGCAAATCCAGCAGCTCATCGACGACGTCGGAGGCGAACTCATCTCGCACCTCGCCAAGGAAGAGAGGATGCTCTTCCCCTACATCTCCAATCTCGAGCGCAATCTCGCCACCTGCGGCCCCAACTCGTTCGGCTACTCCGGCTCCGTCCGCAATCCCATCAGCGTCATGATGGCCGAGCACGACGTCGCTGGCGACATCACCGCGCAGATCCGTGAGCTCAGCCATGACTACACGGCGCCGCTCGGCGCCTGCCCCACCTATCTTGGCTTCTATCAGGCCCTCCGCGAATTCGAACAGGATCTGCACCAGCACGTCCACCTGGAAAACAACATCCTCTTCCCGCGCGCCATTGAGCTGGAAGAAAGCTGCGGCTGAATGTGACGCAAGCCACGGGAGGCTTGCGCCGCATGCGGCACAATACCATCCAGGCAATCGCAACAGAGCCATGGAGTCACACCATGAACCAGCACTCTCACCCGCTGAGCAGTAGCATTGACTTTAACGAACGCCCTTTTCTCGCCATCTGGGAAGTGACGCAGGCGTGTGACCTCGCCTGCGTCCACTGCCGCGCCTCCGCGCAGCCAGACCGTCATCCCGGCGAACTCACCACCCGCGAAGGCAAAGATCTCATCCACCAGATCGCCGACCTCAAGGTACCCGTCTTCGTCCTCACCGGCGGCGACCCCATCAAACGTCCTGACCTCTTTGAGCTCATCGACTACGCTCGCACGGTTGGCGTGCGCGTCTCGCTCACTCCCAGCGCCACCCCGCTTCTCACCCGGGAAATCATCTTCCAGCTCAAGCAATCCGGCCTGGCCCGCCTCGCCGTCAGCCTCGACGGATCAATCGCCACCACGCACGACGCCTTTCGCGGCATGAGCGGCTCTTTCGAGCGCACCCTTAACGCCATCCGCTGGGCCAATGAGGCCGGCCTTCCCGTCCAGATCAACACCACCTTCAGCCGGCGCAACATCGGTGAAATCGACACTCTCGTCGCGCTCATGGAATCCCTCAAAATCACCCTCTGGAGCGTCTTCTTCCTCGTCCCCACCGGCAGAGGCCAGCTCAGCGACCTCCTCAACGCCGACGAATTCGAGCGCATTTTCTCCCGGCTGCACCGCCTCTCCAAAACCGCCAGCTTCGATATCAAAACCACCGAGGCGCAGCACTACCGCCGCTACCTGCTGCAACAGCGCGTCGCCGAACGCAAATCCGGCATCACACCCTTCACCCGCGCCGAGCGCCCCGCGGACATGATCGGCCGCGCCCCTCGCGGCCTCAACGACGGCAAAGGCTTCGTCTTCATCTCCCACACCGGAGAAGTCTTCCCCAGCGGCTTCCTGCCGCTCACCGCCGGCAACGTCCGCCAGCAGCCTCTCGCCACCATCTACCGCGACTCGCCCCTCTTCCGCAGCCTGCGCGACACCGCGCAACTTTGCGGCAAATGCGGCCAATGCGAATTCAAGGAAGTCTGCGGCGGCTCCCGCTCACGCGCCTACGCCCTCACCGGCGACCCCATGGCCGAGGAACCCTGCTGCTCCTACATTCCCCGCGGCTACCTCATGCCTCCACCCACGGTTCGCAAAGCCACCACGCTGCATGTTCTGCAGGGCGCCTGATTTTCCGGCGCCCTCGCCACCCGCAAGTCATATCTCTCATCTAATTTCATAAATCCATCTCCCACAGGAAAGACCATGGCCGTACAAATTGGCGCAAAACCAGACAGCGGATTCGACAATCCCCTCGGCATGCTCGCCGACTGCCACCGCCGCATCGAACGATTCCTGCACATCCTCTGCACCGTCGCAGCACAGGCCTCCGGCAGGTCGCTCAACCAGGAGGAAGCAGACGCCGTCAACGCTGCCCTGCTTTACTTTCAGGAGGGCGGCCGCCGCCACAATGCGGACGAGGAGGAATCCCTCTTCCCTCGGCTTCGCGCAGCCGAATCCGGCTCACACCTCCACGACCTCGCCCATCTCGAAGACGATCACCGCCGCACCGAGCAGCTCCACCATCAGATCGAAACCCTCTACCGCAAATGGATCGCCGCCACCCCGCTCAGCGCTGCCGAGCAAACCCAGTTGCTCACCGACACCGCCGCATTGAAGCGCATCTACGCGGCTCACATTGAAATGGAAGAATCCGCCATCTTTCCCCACGCAGCCCGGGTGCTCGATTCCTCTGCCATCGCCGCCATCGGCGCAGAGTTCCAGGCGCGAAGAAAGTAACAGCAAAGGGCACGAATTCCCAATCGTGCCCTATCCCCTGCCGCAATCCCGCACCAACAGTCCTTCAGTGCGAAAACTGATTCGCGTGCGTCACCAGCTCCATGTACATCGCGCGCGGAAATTCCGTCTGCCAGTGCCCGGTTGCCTTGGCAATCGCCACAATCCCCACAAACAAAATCACGACCGCCGCCGCCGTCGCCGCCGGGCCCACCACGCGCCCCTTCCAGCGCTTCGCCACATCGGCATCCTTCGCAGGAGCCATCGCAAACTGCAGCGCATGCTCCGCCGGGCAAGCTGTAACGCACTCCATGCATGCCGTGCATTCTACGGACCGTATCTGCACCAGCTGGTCCACCGGCAAATGCGAAGGGCAGGCCTTCGAGCACTTCCCGCAATCAATGCAAGCCTCTGCATCACGCCGAATCTTCACCGGGCTCAGTAGCGACGCCAGCCCCATCAGCGCCCCGTAAGGGCACAGGTACCGGCACCAGAAATTCTCAATCACCACCGACAGCGCCACCAGCGCCAGCAAAACCAGCGCCGCGGTCTCTCCCATGTACCGGAAGAAATTCAGCATCTTCACATCGGCAACCATCGCATACGGGCTCTGCATAAATCCCGCAATCTGCTCCGCCGGCATCACCGCAATAAAGAACCCGAAAAATCCCAGCAGCAGATACTTCAAACTACGCAGCGGAATATCCACCCACCGCGGCACCCGCACACTCTTCCTGAAGATCTTCCGGCCCAGCTTCCACAGATTTTCTGACAGCGTGCCAATCGGGCACAGCCATGCGCAGAACGCCTTCTTCATCAGCACGCTGATCGCCAGAAACGCCATCAGCAGAAACATCGCCGCTGGATGAATCGAAGGCACATCCCCCGTCAGCAGCAGGTACTTCAGGTTCATCAGTCCCGCTATCGGCAGCCAGCCTTCCACTCCCGGCGGACGGCTCACATACAGCCCATGTCCACCGCGCTCCATGTACCGCACCCACAGAAAAAACTGCACGCCAATCCACACATTCAGCGCCACAAAAGCCCACTGCACCGCGTGGCGAATCCCTTGCGAGTGATTCGGCGCGGCCCGGCGAATCAATTTCCGTTTCGCCCTGGGCTGGCTTCCCATCTTCGGCGCGGCAGAGCCTGCCACCGCCGCAAGCGTCGTCCTCCTCGCAAATCTTTCGCGAGCTTCTACAAATTGATCTGCATGGACGGTTCCCATCGTTCTGTCTCCACTCTGACCATAATCACCAGTCAGAGTGCAGACAGTAACTTATGTCACACGAATTCCATCAGCAGAGAATTACTCCCGCCGCGTCATCTCAAGGTATCGATGCTTCATCCACCGGCCTCGTTCATCGGAACATTTCGCGGCCTCAGGTCACTCCCACAAAATGGCACACTCTTGTCCAAATTAGCTTTTGAACGGCGGCGGTATTGCCCTGTTACGGTTTGTGTTGAGAGACATAAACCCGAGGAGGACCACCGTCGCCGTGATTCGAGTATCCAGTATTTTCAGCCAGATGTTGCAGTTGTTTTCGCGCACCGAGTTTCAGGCCACAGTGCGCGAGCACAAAGCCGAGCGCCACGCCCGCGGCTTCCCCTGCCGGGGCCAGTTCGTGGCCATGCTCTTCTGCCAGTTGGCCGGTGCGCAGTCGCTGCGCGAGATCTGCGGCGGGCTGGCCGCCAGCGAAGGCAAGCTGCGCCATCTGGGATTGCCCGACGCGCCCCGGCGTTCCACCCTGGCCTACGCCAACGAACATCGGCCCTGGCAACTGTACCAGAGCGTGTTTTACCAACTGCTGGCTCGCTGCCGCTCGGTCGCCGGGCCGCACGGTTTCCGCTTCAAGAAC
>JBMFWD010000020.1:0-57629 GCA_049965615.1 Acidobacteriaceae bacterium | reverse complement strand
TCTAACATCATCCAGTTATTGGAGGCCGCTTGAAATCTTTAAGTATTTTTGTTTACGAATGAAACGGTAAGAATCTATCCTCCGGCAAAGCCGGAGGCTTTATGCCTTCAGGCCCCTCAAAGGGGCCTGAAGGCACACTGCGGCAGGCTCGCTTTTGCGTCTTCCGCCGCGGGCTTCGTAACAAGGGCACGACTTTAGTCGGGCCGTAAGCGCAGCAAGACAACTGGGGCTTTAGCCCCCGCTAATGCTGGCCCAATGAGTTCTTCAATAGGTTCTTACGCAAATTGCCCGCCTGAAAGAGCCTGCGCCCATTCCCGGAATTGTCAAACTTCTGCTGCCTCCCCGGCATAGCCGGGGGTTCTCCATTGGCGAATAGCAGCCTGCTACCCCTCAAGCCCCCACAAACCGTGCGTACAAGCTCCGCGCCAGCCCCACATCCGTAGTCCCCTGCACAATCGCACGCCCATCCTTGAACACCGTCAGCGTATGCTCCCCGCGCTGGAACCGCAGCAGCATCTCATTGCTCCGCACATCCCCATGCGGCCGCAGCCGCGCCGCCAGTTCCGCAAAGTCCACCGGCCGCCCATGCTCGTGGATCTGCACCGAGTTCCGCCCGCAAAGCGTAATGTGCGCCCGGCCCTCCCCGCGCAAATGCGCAAAATCCCGTGCACCGCACACCCGGCAATCCGCCCGTGGCCTCGCCGTCTTCACCTCGCTCCACTCATTCGACCACTGGTCTACTGAAAACAGCGTCCGCCGCATCTTCTCCTTCTGCCCCGTCAGATACTTCAGCGCCTCGGCCACCTCCATCGAAGCAGCAACATTCACCGCCGTATTTAATATCCCCGCCGTATCGCAGGTCTCCACCGTCCCACCCGGCGCCTCCGGAAAAATGCACGCCAGGCAAGCCGTCTCCCCAGGCAGAATATTCATCGTCACGGCATATGCGCCCACAGCCGCCGCATAAATCCACGGCTTGCCCTGCTCCACCGAGTAATCGTTCAGCAGATACCGAGTCTCAAAGTTGTCCGTCGCATCCAGCACCAGGTCTGCCCCGGCCAGCAACTCGTGCACATTCTTTGGCGTCAAATCAGCCACATGCGCCTCCACTGCAATCTCGCTGTTGAACAGCGCAATCTTCCGCCGCGCCGCCTCGGCCTTCGGCAAAGCCTCCCGCGCGTCGGCCTCGTCAAACAGCACCTGCCGTTGCAGGTTACTCTCCTCTACAAAGTCCCGGTCAATCAGCGTCAGCCGGCCCACACCCGCCCGCGCCAGCAAACCGGCAGCCGCGGCCCCCGTCGCACCCACCCCCACCAGCGCCACATGCGAACCACCGATACGCTCCTGCCCTTCCGGGCCAATCCCCGCAAACAACACCTGCCGCGAATAACGCTCTACCAGCTTGGAAGACGAACTCTGCATCACTCTTTAGTATAGGGAGAGGCGGAGGTTTCGCGCGTCTTCCCGGCTGCTCATATCCCGCATTTGCAACACTTAGCCGCTGAAACGCAATCCCATAACGCCTGAGGGCTCGTTTGGTTTTTAAGGGGAAAAAGGAAGCGCGCGGCCGCTGGTGGATCGTCCCGATTCTCCTCGCGCTCCTCGCTGCCTCGCCTCACGCCTTGGCAAAAACCAAATCTCCACGCAATCAACTCCACTCCAAATCCGCTTCCCGGCAAGCAAAGCCCACCATCCGTCCCAGTGACGCGCTGCCTCCAGCGCAGCAGGTACAGCCCGTCCCGCCCGGAGCAACCCCCGCCCTGCTCGCATGGCGCGGCCTCACCGTCAGTTCCATCCAGTTCCAGGGCGTCAGCGCCAAAACTCTCGCGCCGCTTCCCTCCATGCTGCCACAACAGCCCGGCACGCCCCTCAATCCAGACTCCGTCCGCCAGAGCCTCCGCCGGCTCTTCTCCACCGGCCTCTACCGCACGATTCAGGTCGAAGGCGTCCGCCACGGCAACCAGGTCCAGCTCATCTTTACCGGAACCCCGTCCTACTTCATCGGCCTCATCACCGTCTCCGGCATCAAGAACCCTCAGCTCAACTCCCGGATTTCTTACGCTCCAGGCCTCACTCCCGGAACGCTCTACACCAACCCCAAGCTCTCCGACGCATCCGGCGATCTACAGACCGCGCTCCAGCAGAACGGCTTCTATCTGGGCAAGGTCTTTCACTCCGTCACCACCGACAAGGAAAACCGCCTCAAAGACATCCATTTCTTCGTCGAACCAGGACTCAGGGCCCACATCGGCAACGTCACCGTTCAAGGCAACAGTGGCATGTCCGCCCACACCTTCCGCAAGCGCGCCAAACTCCCTGAAGGCAAAAAGGTCACCCACAGCACCATCGACCGCGCCCTCACCAGCCTCCGCAAGTATTACCAGAAAAGGCACTATCTGGAAGCTACCATTCAGCTCAAGTCAAGTCAGTTCCAGCACGCCACCAACCGCCTCAATTACCACTTCCTCGCAGACAAAAAAGCTACCGTAATAATTAAGGTCGATGGTGTCAGCCTCAGCCAGGGGAAAATCCGAAAGCTCGTCCCTGTCTATCAGGAAGGCGACGTGGACGAGGACCTCCTCAACGAGGGCAACAAGCTCATCAAGGACTACTACCAGCGCCGCGGCTACTTCAACGTCAAAGTCTCCCACACCCGCACCACCACCACCGCGCACACCGTTATCACCTACAAGGTCACACTCGGAATCCGCAGCGCGGTCACCAGAATTACGGTCTCAGGCAATCACTACTTCTCCAACTCCACGCTGCTTTCCCGCGTCTCCGTCCAGCCCAAAAGCTTCTTCGTCCGCCACGGACTCTACAGCGAAGACCTCACGGAAAACGACAGCAACGCCATCGAAGCTCTTTACCAGATGAACGGCTTTACAGATGTCTCCGTCACCCCTCAGGTCCATCAGACCTACGGCACCCAGCACCACAAAAAAGTCGGCTACCTCACCGTCAATTACGCCGTCAGCGAAGGTGCCCAGCACAAATTCGGCAAAGTCAGCATCTCCGGCAATCGAAAAGTCCCCACCTCCACACTTGCCCCGCGCGTAGTCGAAAGCTCCGGTCAGCCCTATAACCCCGACGAAGTCCAGAACGACCGCGACTCCTTGCTCTCCTGGTACCTCTCGCACGGCTTCGACCACGCCGAGGTCAACCCCGTTCAGACCAACGACCGCAAAAATCCCGATCGCATCAACGTCAACTTCAAAATCACCGAGGGCGACCAGACCTTCATCCGCAAGGTACTCATCTCCGGACTCCACTACACCAAGCGCTCCACCGTGGAACCACATATCCTCGTCCATCCCGGCGAGCCGCTCAATCAGACCGCCCTCCGCGACACACAGCGCGAACTCTACAACCTCACCCTCTTCAACGAGGTCAACACCGCCATCGAAAACCCCACCGGCCAGGAGCCGCAAAAGAACGTTCTCATCCAACTCCACGAAGCCCGCCGCTGGAACGTTACCTATGGCTTCGGCCTCCAGGCCCAGACCGGAACCCCATCCACCAACTGCGTCAGCCCAGCCACCCTCATTGAACTCGGACTCAATCCCAACAACTTCCAGGGAAGCTGCAGCACCAGCGGAAAATTCGGCGTATCCCCTCTCGTCGAGTTCGATGTATCCCGCTCCGACCTCTTCGGAACCGACCAGTCCATCTCGCTCCAGACCAAGTACGGCACCCTCGAGCAACTGGCCGAACTCACCTACGATCATCCCCATCTGCTCCAGCACCCCGGCCTTTCCTTCTCCGTCAGCGGAGGCTACAGCAACGCCCAGGACGTCACCACCTACACAGCCTCCCGCCTCGAAGGCAACGTGCGCGTCACCCAGCATCCCAGCCTCGCCAACACGCTCATCTACCAGTTCACCTTCCGCCGCGTAAAAGTCGACGCCTCCACCGTGCAGGTTGCCCCCAACCTCATTCCCCTGCTCTCCCAGCCCGTCCGCGTCGGCGGTCCTGAGGTCACCTGGATTCACGACACCCGCCGCCCCCAGCCACTCAACGCCAAGCACGGCTGGTACAACAGCGTTCAGGAGTTCCTGGCAGACAATAAATTCGCATCCGAGGCCAACTTCAACCGCCTTGAGTGGACCAACTCCAGCTACTACACCTTCGGAGACGGCCTCACCATCGCCCGCAACACCACCTTCGGCTACGAACGCGCCTTCGGCGATCCACAATACGAACAAATCCCGCTGCCCGAGCGATTCTTCGCCGGCGGCGCGCAGTCCCTCCGCGCCTACGGGCTCAACCAGGCTGGCCCGCGCGACTCTCTCACCGGTTTCCCCATCGGCGGCGCAGCTCTCTTCGTCAATCAGACAGAATTCCGCCTGCCCCATCCCACGCTGCCCTTCGTCGGCAACTCGCTCGGCTTCGTCCTCTTTCACGACATGGGCAACGTCTTCAACAACTCATCCGACATCTGGCCCAGCATCCTGCGCGTCACCCAGCCGCACAGCTCCACCTGTCGCGACCTCAACCCCCAGGATCAGGAAGCGCAATCGCGCCACTCCAGCACCAACCCCACCGGCACCTGCAGCTTCAATTACCTCACCCATGCCCTCGGCCTCGGCCTGCGCTACAGCACCCCCATCGGCCCAATTCGTCTCGATTTCAGTTACACACTCAATCCGCCCATCTATCCCGTCATCATTACCAACTCGGCCTGCGGCACCACTCCCGGCAGCACCGTACCCAACTACATCTGCCCCAACGTCCAGCAGGCTCCCCACTTCAACTTTTTCTTCAGCATCGGGCAGGCGTTTTAGTGAATACCCTCGCCATCCTCGGCCTCGCAGCGCTCCTCGCACCCGCCGCCATCGCCGCGCCCGCGCAATCCGCTGCTCCAAAACAGACCACCACCCAAACCCAGACTCAGAACACCTCCGCCAAGCCCGTCGTTCTCGACCGCGTCATCGCCATCGTCAATAACGAAGTCCTGCTCCAGAGCGACGTCGATCAGGAACAGCGCCTCGCCGTCCTCAGCCCACTCGCCATTCCCCACGGTCAGGACACCCAGGCCGACGCCGCCCGCCGACTCATCCGCCGCACCCTCGTCCTCGAGCAGATGAAGCTGCAGGACCAGCCCACCACCGTCTCTCAGGCCGACGCCGAAAAAGGCCTCCAGAAACTCCGCGTCACACTCCACGGCTGCGCGCCCTACTCCTGCTCAAGCCAGCAGGGGTGGAACAAATTCCTCAAAGACCACGGCATCACCCAGCAGGAAGCACTCCAGCGCTGGAGCCAGCGCCTCGCCATCGAAAAATTCATTAACCTCCGCTTCCGCGCAGGCATCCACATCACCTCAAAAGAAATCTCCACCTACTACAACGACACGCTGGTCCCCGCGCTGCAGGAAAACCAGGTCCCCGTGCCACCACTCAAGCAAGTCGCTCCCCGCATCGAGCAACTCCTCATCGAGCAGCACGTCAACTCTATGATCAGCCAGTGGCTGCAAAGCCTCCGCGCCGAAGGCAGCGTAAAAATCCTCGTACCCGCCTACGGCAAGAGCACGCCACCGCGACCAGACAGCCAATAATGAGAGACGAGCACAACACTCCGCAGCAGCCCCCCGAGCCCACCGGCGAACACAAAGCCGCGCCCGGCCAGGACGCCTCTGCTGCGCCTCAACCCCGCAAGCCCCACTTCACCCGCCACTTCCTGCGCATCTCCGCCGCAGTCATCGGTGTCGCATCCCTGCTGGTCCTCGTCATCCTCGCGCTGGCATTCTGGTACTCCACCACCTCCGGATTTGAGAATCGCGTCCGCAACATCGTCATCACCCAGCTCGAGCAATCCACTGGTGGCCGCGTCCAGCTAGGCGCCCTCCACGTCAATCTCGCCCAGCTCGGCATCGAGGCAGACAACCTCACCATCCACGGCAAGGAAGCGCCCGGGCAGATCCCCTACTTCCACGCCGACCAGCTCGCCGTCCACCTCAAAATCATCGACTTATTCGCCGGAAAAATCGGCCTCAGCTACCTTGGACTCACCCGGCCCACCATTCACATCATCGTCTACCCGGACGGGTCCACCAATCAGCCCACCCCCAGGGCCGCCACAATCATCAACGCCAAATCCATCTCCACGCAAATCTTCAGTCTCGCCATCGATCAGGCCCAGCTCAACGACGGACTCTTCATCCTCAACGCACGCAAATATCGATTCAATATTCAGGCCAGCAGCCTTCGCGCCAACCTAAGCTATGACCGCCTCCGCAATCGCTACCTCGGCAACTTCGCCGCCCACGACATTCTCCTCCAGCGCGGAAACGCCACCCCTGTCACCTCGCGGCTCTATATTCAAATCAACGCCGCGCCCAATCATATCCATCTCGACCACCTCACCTTCCTCACCGGTGACTCCCGCCTCAACATCGCCGGCACCCTCAACCACTTCGCGCACCCTCAGTTCCACGGCCGCGCCAACGGGTCACTCGACCTTCGCATCCTCGATCCCCTCGCCGGTGTCACCGGCATCCAGTCCGGGGTCCTGCACCTTCAGGCCCAGGCCAACGGCACGCCCGCCAACTACGCCGTCCAGGGAACCGCGCACCTCGATAACCTCCTCTACCATCCCGCGCCCCAGCAAACCATCAGCCTCTCAGCGCAAAGCCAGCTCATGCTCACGCAGGACGAAATCTCCGCCACCGCCTTCCACGCGCAGTTCACGGGCGGCGGCTCGGCATCCGGCAATCTCCGCATCCTTCACTGGCTCCGCAACGCCGCCGCGGCAACACCGGCACCCATACCAAAGCACACCCTCCGCTGGTTCTTCCGGCATAAGAAAACCCCTCCGTCGCCGGCCCCCAGACCCGAACCGCCCCTCACCGGAGAGGCTCACCTCCAGTTCGCCAGCCTGCCACTCGCCACACTCCTCCAGGCCGTCACCACACCTCAGTTCAGTGACCTTGGCTTCAACACCAACATCTCCGGCCCGGTCGACGCTCACTGGACCACCAGCCTCCGCACCTTGACCGCCACCACCAGCCTCCAGCTCGCACCCGGCAATCCCTCCGCCCCCGGCGACGTACCCGTCACCGGAAAAATCTCCGGCTCCTACGCATTCGCCGCCGGCGCTGTCCAGTTGCGCGCTCTCGATCTTCACACTCCCGGTACCCAGGCGCAGGCCTCCGGCTCCATCGGCGTCAACCCCTCCATGCGAGGCTCAAAAATCACCGGCTCCGTCATCACGCACAACCTCGCGGAATTCGACAAGATCCTCGCCGTCCTCAACGTCCAGCCCCAGTCACAGCCGCTTCCCTTCGATCTTCACGGCAACGCCGCATTCCGCGGCGCCGTCACCGGCGCCCTTACAGCGCCCGACGTGCAGGGCCATCTCGACGCCAGCAACGTTGACATCGCCTTTGAAACCTCTTCCACACCTCCCGCGCAGCCCGTCACCCATTCCATCCACGTGGACTCGGCTCAGGCCAGCCTCGACTTCTCGCCCCGTCACTTCACCCTCTCCGCCGTCACCCTCCGCGCCGGCGAGGCCACCGCCAACGCATCCCTTACCATCACCGCCACCCAGACCGGGAAAAATACCTTCACCCTCAACAACGCATCACCCATCACCGGCCAGGCCACTCTCAATAACGCCACGCTCAACCAGCTCATGCCCCTGCTCGGCACCCAGCTTCCCGTCACCGGAACACTCGCACTGCAGCTGCAACTCGCCGGAACCCTCGGCAACCCCAACGGCTCGGGCAGCCTTACCGTCAACGGCGGCGACGTCTACGGCGAACCCTATCGCGACCTGCAGAGCAATCTCGCCCTCGCCAACCACTCGCTCCAGGCCACCAATATCCTCTACCGGCAGGTAGGCGGCCAGGTCCACGGCTCCGCGCAGCTCGACCTCAACAGCCGGCAATTCCACTTCGACCTCACCGGCTCCGGCTTCCATCTTGCCCGTGTCCACCGCCTGCAAACGCCCAACTATCCCCTCGGCGGCGTACTCGACTTCCAGGCCCAGGGCAGCGGAACCCTGCAGAATCCCTCCATCTCCGCCAATCTGCATCTCGCACAGTTACAATTTGCAGACGCCGCCACCGGCTCGGTCGATGCCACCGCTCAGCTTCAAAATCAATCCCTCACCCTCGACGCCGCCGCGCACCTCAACCAGTCCCTCGTCCAGCTCCACGGTCAGGCCACCCTCACCGGCAACGACCCCGCTCAGGCCAAGCTCACCATCACCAATCTCGACCTCAATCCCCTCGCCAAAACCTTCCACATCGCCGGAATCGCCAGCCGCCGCCCCATTAACGCCACCGCCACCCTCAGCGGACCCCTCCGCACGCCGCAGGCCCTCAGCGGAGACATTCACATCCAGCCCATCGCTCTCTCCCTCGCCAACGTCGACGTGCAAAGTACCTCCAGCATCCACGCCGCGCTCAAAAACGGCACGCTCACCCTCGATTCCTTCCATATCAAGGGCTCTGACGTGGACGTTCAGGCAGACGGCTCCATCGGGCTCTCCGGCAACACCCATCCCATCCAGTGGAACACCCGCGGAAGCATCAACATGAAGGTCGCCCAGACCTTCTCCGACGAAATCACGTCCTCCGGCATGGTCACCTTCAACGTCAGCGCCGGCGGAACCGTCCACCATCCCAGCCTCAATGGCCAGGCCACCATCAAAGACGTCAACCTCGCCTCCGACGACTACATCAACGGACTCAGCCGCATCAACGGAACACTCAAGTTCAACGAAGGCCGCGTCGAACTCCAAAACGTCACCGCATACAGTGGCGGCGGACCCATCCAGCTCTCCGGCAGCGCCACCTATGCCGCCGGCCTCTACCTCAACATCAAGGCCACGGCGCAGGGTGTCCGGGTCCGCTATCCCGTTGGCGTCACCTCCACAGTTGACGCCAAAATGCAGCTCCAGGGAGGCATCCAGAGCCTACTGCTCAGCGGCAACGTACAGGTCACCCACTTTGCCGTCAACTCCACCATGGACCTGGTCTCCATCGTCAACTCCTCCTCCGGACCCTCCCTGCCCCCCAACCCCAAATCCTTCGCCAACCGCGTAAGGCTGGACATCCATGTCACCTCGTCCCCCTCCATGGACTTCCAGAACTCCTTCGCCAAGCTCGCCGGCACCGTCAATCTCCATATCCGCGGCACCGCCGCGCTGCCTTCCATCCTCGGCCAGATCACCATCACCGAAGGACAGGCCACACTCGCCGGAACCACCTACCAGCTCCAGCGCGGCGTCATCTACTTCAACAACCCCATCCGCATCGAACCCACCATCGACCTCGACGCCACAACCCGTGTCGAAAACTACGACATCACCATCGGACTCCACGGAACACCCAGCAAACTCCAGCCCGTCTTCCGCTCCAGCCCGCCGCTCTCCGAGCAGGACATCTTCTCCCTCCTCGCCCTCGGCCGCACCCAGGAAGAGCAGCAAATCTACTCCCAGCAGCAATCCCAGGCCGGCATCAACCCCGCCGCAAACGCGCTCCTCGGCTCGGCCATCAACGCCACCGTCAGCAGCCGCATCCAGAAGCTCTTCGGCGGCGGCAGCGTCAAAATCAATCCCGCCTACGTCACCACCAGCGGCAACGCCACCGCCCGCCTCACCGTGCAACAGCAAATCGGCAGGAACTTCACCCTCACCTACGCCACCAACGTCAACTCCTCCGCCGAGCAGCTCATCCAGGGCAAGCTCGATATCACGCCCAACCTCTCCATCCTCGCCGTCCGCGACGAAACCGGCGTCTTCAGCCTCATTTTCACCATCCGCAAGCGTTACAAGTAGCCTCCCCAGGGTTTACCCTCATCGAATCAACAGGTGCATTCCACCGAACCCCGCATATTTTTACCGAGTTTTGCATCTACTTAAGTAGCAGTACTGGGAGGACTCAAAATGAAACTGAAACTCTTTGCCTCTTCTCTTTGCATGGCAGCCTTATTGCTCGTTGTACCACCGGTACTTCACGCGCAGGCCAATGATGCCCAGTTGCAGTCCAGCGCGCAGAAAACCCTGCACGCCAAGCGCTTTCGCGATATTCACGTCTCCGCCCAGAACGGCACCGTTACGCTCAGCGGATCGGTCAAGTACTTCTCTGACAAGGTGGACGCCGAAAAGCGCGTCAAAAAAACCGATCACAACGCAGTAATAGAAAATACCATTCAGGTCGATACCCCTGAGGTCTCCGACGCCAAGCTCGAAGAAAAACTCGTTGGCGACATCAACAACTCCCGCGTCGGATACGGTACTACCGCCTTCAACGCCATCTCCGTCTCCGTACACGGCAACGGGGTCGTCGTTCTCGGCGGCTACGCCTACGGACCCGTCGACGCAAGCACGGCCTTCAACATTGCCGCCAACACCAAAGGCGTGCGCGAAGTCATCAACCACATCCACGTCGACCCACCCTCGCCCCAGGATGACCGCATTCGCCGCATGGAATACCGGGCCATCTACGGTGCGCAGCAGCTCAACCGCTACGCCCTCAACCCGGTAAAGCCCATCCGCATTCAGGTCGAAAACGGCCACGTAACCCTGTTCGGCACAGTCGACAGCAAGTCAGACAAGGAAGTGGCCGGCATCCAGGCCAACAGCGTTCCCGGAGTCTTCTCCGTCACCAACGACCTCCAGGTCGCCGGTCAGGAACACTGAAATTCATCCCGAAAAACCCAGGCGGCGGAGCTTCCACTCCGCCGTTTTTTTCTCCGATAAACTAAGGCTTATGAGCTTCTTCCGCAGCGTGGGCACCACGCTTGAAATGATCAAATGGGAGCACTCCATCTTCGCGCTCCCCTTCGCGCTGGTCGGCGCCATGCTCGCCGCTCACGGTCTCCCCACCATTCCCCAGCTCCTCTGGATCATCGCCTGCATGGTCACCGCACGCTCCGCCGCCATGGCCTTCAATCGCTGGGCAGACGCTGACCTCGACGCCCAGAACCCCCGCACCGCCATCCGAGCCATTCCCGCCGGTCTCCTCACCCGCCGCTTCGCAGGTGGATTCACCGCCGTCATGGCCATCCTCTTCCTCCTCTGCGCCGCGCAGCTCAATCGCCTCACCCTCCTGCTCGCGCCTGTCGTGCTCGTCATCCTCTTCCTCTACTCCTACACCAAGCGCTTCACCCGCTGGTCCCATCTCGTCCTCGGCCTCTCGCTCGGCATCGCACCCGCCGCCGCATACATCGCCGTGCAGGGAAGCCTCAATCCCCGCATCCTCGTCCTCACCCTCGCCGTCCTCTTCTGGGTCGCCGGCTTTGACCTCCTCTACTCCTGCCAGGATGCCGAACACGATCGCGCCAACGGACTCTTCAGTGTTCCCTCCAGCTACGGAATCCCCGCCGCCTTCGCCATCGCCCGCGCCATGCACATCGCCATGCTCGGCCTCCTCCTCTGGCTCGTATCTCTCTTCCAACTCGGACCCCTCGCCTACGCAGGCATCGGCCTCGTAGCCGCGCTTCTGCTCTACGAGCACCTCATCGTCTCACCCCGCGACCTCCGTCGCCTCAACGCCGCCTTCTTCACCATGAACGGCGTCATCTCCGTCGTCTTCTTCCTCTTCATTGCCGCCGCTCTGCTCCTCCACCGCTTTTAGGGCCTGTTCGCAGGCCCAAAGCCGGTGGAGAGCAACCCGCGGATTACCGTATCCTTATTCCCATCAGGAAGAACACCATGCCCATCATCGCCATTCAGGGCGAACCCGGTTCCTTCAGCCACGAAGCCACCACGCGTCTCTTCCCCGACGCAACCCTGCTCCCCTGCGCCATCTCCCGCCTCGCCTTTGACGCCATCCTCTCCGGCCAGGCCGATGCAGCCGTCCTCCCCATTGAAAACAGCCTCGCCGGCTCCGTCCTCGAGCACTACGACCTGCTCCTCCAGCACCCCGTCACCATCCAGCGTGAAATGCTCCTCCGCATCGAGCACAACCTCATCGTCTATCCCGGCGCCACGCTCAGCCACATCCGCCGCGTCCTCTCCCACCCCATCGCCCTCGCCCAGTGCAACCGCTTCTTCCTCGAACACCCCTCCATCCAGCCCACCGCCGCCTATGACACCGCCGGCAGCGTCAAGCAACTCATCGCCCAGCAGGACCCCTCCGTGGCCGCCATCGCGCCCGCCCGCGCCGCATCCGAGTACGGAGGCCAGATCCTCCTCCGCAACCTCGAAGACAATCCCCAGAACTATACCCGCTTTCTCGTCGTCCTCCGCAAAGCCGCCGTCACCCCCGTCTACGCCCCGGCCCCCCAGGGCATCAACAAGGCCAGCCTCGCCTTCACCCTCCCCAACCAGCCCGGCGCACTCGTCTCCGCCCTCCAGGTCTTCGCCACCCTCGGAGCCAACCTCACCCGCCTCGAATCCCGCCCCGTCCTCGGCCAGCCCTGGCACTACGTCTTTTACGCCGACTACGGCTTCTCCAACCCCTCCGTAGCCGACCAGGCACTCGCCGGCCTCGCAGCCATCTGCCCCTCCGTCAAAGAGTTAGGCCGTTTTCCCGCTGCGGAATAGCACCCCTCCCAATCCTGCCCCCAGTCGTCAAGTCCCAGTCGCGCCAGCCGATCTAATCACCAAGTACAGGTTTTCCAAGCAACCTTTTCAAGCCCCGGATGCGTATAGCTACATGGGAGCGATTTTTCAGACACGAAGGTGACAGTTTTCCACCTCATGTCATCAGGTATCCTGCAACTTATCGCAAACCTGATATATCTAATGAATAAAAGTTGATAGAGGTAGACTCATGTCCAGCGACTTCCTCAGCGTTATTAATCCCAGCGAACGCGACACCGAAAGCTCCTCCGCATCCGGCCGCGTCGTCCCCGTGCTCCCCGTCCGGGACACGGTCCTCTTTCCCCATGCCGTCCTCCCCCTGACCGTTGGACGCGAAAGCTCTATCCAGCTCATCCAGTCCCTCGGCGACGAAAAAACCATCGTCGTCGTCGCCCAGCGTGATGCCCACATGGACGCACCCGGCCCCTCGGACCTCTACCACTACGGCACTCTCGCGACCATCCACAAGGTCGTCAAAATGCCCAACCAGAGCCTCTTTGTCTTCACCGAAGGAACTCAGCGCGTCCAGTTGGGCGAATTCACGCAACTTGAGCCCTTCATGTTGGCCAACGTCGAAATCGTCTCCGAGATCCAGCCTGAAAAACAGGCCGAACTCGAGGCCCTGCAGCGCAACGTCATCTCCCAGTTCCAGCAGATCGTCACCGCCTCGCCCACCCTCTCCGACGAGCTTCAGACCATCGCCATGAACATCGATGATCCTGGCCGGCTCGTCGACTTCATCGCCTCGTCGCTTCCCTTCCTAACCACCGTTGACAAGCAGGAACTCCTCGAAACCCCCGATGCCGAGGCACGCCTTAAGCGCGTCAACAAGCACCTCGTCAAGGAACTCGAAGTCCAGCAGTTGCGCAACAAAATTCAGTCCGAAGTGCAGGATCAGGTCCAGCAGTCCCAGCGTGACTACTACCTCCGCGAGCAGCTCAAGGCCATCCAGAAGGAGCTCGGCGAAGTCGACGAGGGCCAGAAGGACATCGAAGACCTGCGCGAGAAAATCGAAGCCGCCGGCATGCCCGAGGAAACCAAAAAAGAGGCACTCAAGGAACTCAACCGCCTCTCGCGCATGTCGCCCATGGCTGCCGACTACTCCCTCACCCGCAACTACATCGAGTGGCTCGCCGTCCTTCCCTGGTCCAAATCCTCAGGCCACGCCGTCGATATCCCGGCCGCGCACGACATCCTCAACGAGGACCACTACGATCTCAAGAAGGTCAAGGACCGCATCCTCGACTATCTCTCCGTCCGCCGCCTCAAGTCAGACATGAAAGGTCCCATCCTCTGCTTCGTCGGACCTCCAGGCGTAGGCAAAACCTCGCTCGGACGCAGCATCGCACGCGCCCTCGACCGCAAATTCCAGCGCATCTCCCTCGGCGGCATGCACGACGAGGCAGAACTCCGCGGGCACCGCCGCACCTACATCGGCGCGCTCCCCGGCCAGGTCATCCAGAACATCCGCCGCGCCGGAACCAACGACCCTGTCCTCATGCTCGACGAAATCGACAAGCTCGGACGCGACTTTCGCGGCGATCCCTCCTCTGCGCTTCTCGAGGTCCTCGACCCCGAACAGAACCACACCTTCCGGGACAACTACCTCGACCAGCCCTTCGACCTCTCCAAGGTGCTCTTCATCTGCACCGCCAACATGCTCGATCCCATCCCTGCGCCCCTGCTCGACCGCATGGAAATCATCGAGTTGCAGGGCTACACCGAGGAGGAAAAGCGTCACATCGCCTTCCGCTACCTCATTCCCAGGCAGATCACGGAAAACGGCATCAAGCCGGAAGACATCGAGTTTCCCGAGGACTCCATCGGCTACATCGTCCGTCACTACACGCGCGAGGCCGGCGTCCGCAAGCTCGAGCAGCTCATCGGAACCATCTGCCGCAAGCAGGCCCGCCGCATCGCCGAGGGCAAGCACGACAAAATCGTCATCACCCCTGAGGTCATCAAGGAGTTCCTCGGCGGCATCAAAGTCCGCGTCGATACGGAAATCGCCGAGCGCACCCGCCGCCCCGGCGTTGCCGTCGGACTCGCCTGGACCCCCGCAGGTGGAGACATCCTCTTCATCGAAGCCAACCGCATGAAGGGCAAAGGCGGATTCACCATGACCGGTCAGCTCGGCCAGGTCATGCAGGAATCCATGCAGGCCGCGCTCACCTGGGTCCGCTCCAACGCCGCCGCCCTCGGCCTCGAAGAAGACTTCATCAAGGACATGGACCTGCACATCCACGTCCCCGCCGGAGCCATTCCCAAGGATGGTCCCTCCGCAGGCGTCACCATGGCCACCGCGCTCGCGTCCCTGCTTACCAACCACCCGGTGCAATCGCTCACCGCCATGACCGGAGAAATCACTCTCAGCGGAAACGTACTGCCCGTAGGCGGCATCAAGGAAAAGTTCCTCGCCGCCAAGCGCGCGGGCGTCAAGCACGTCATTCTTCCCGAGGAAAACCGCCTCAACGTGGAAGAGGACCTCACTCCCGAGCAAATCGAGGGCGTAGAAATCCACTACGCCAGCCGCATCGAAGATGTGCTCGCCGTGGCCCTGCCCGACCTGCCCCAACCGGCACCGGCCGAGCCAAAAGAAGACAAGTCCACCGAGGAAGTGCTCCAGCACGCTTCATAACCAGGCTGTGTCAGTACAGCCGCCGAAGTAGCAGCACCCCTCAGCCCGTTGCCGGAATTACCCTTCCGTCAACGGGCTTTCTCTTGCAAACGCTCACTCGGACTTCAGCAAGCATCCAGCGTCAGCACGCATCCAGATCCCGCAACACGCACTCCGCCGCCATCCGTCCCGATACCAGCGCTCCCTGCACTCCCGGAAACATCAGCGTATCCCCGCACGAATAAATCCCCTGCGACACCCTCGCCCGCTCCGGCAGCGGATTCCACTCCGTATGCGTAAACCGCGGCAGAGCCTTCGCAATCGGATACCCCGCCAGCGTCTTCCAGTCCCTCACCTGCGAGCCAAACAGTGCCGTGCAATGCTCTCGCACCTGCCCCTCCAGCCGCTCCATCTCCAGCGGATCATCCGGCGCATCGCCCACCACGTTCGCGCAGATCAGCTCCGCCCCCGGCGGCGCATAAGCCCGCGATACCCGGCTCATCACCGCCACATGATTCACCGGACCCCGGCCCGGCTCGCCATTCAGCACCAGCACCGGCTCATCCACCGGCGCGTGCTCCGCCGCAAAATAAAACGTCGTCGTCTGGTTCCATATCTGCGGCTCGCGATACGGCAGCGCCGGCAATCCAAATGCAGCCGGCGGCAAATCCGCGGCCAGCACCACCGCCCGAGCCAGTACCGAACCCACTCCCTCGGCCTCCACCATCACACCGTTCGACTGCGGCGAAACCCGCTGCACCCTGGCCTGCATCTGCAGCGTACGTGGCTTTAATGCAGCCGCCATATCCATGGGAATCGCACCCATTCCCTCCGCCGGAACCGTCACCGGTCCGGTCGCAAACATCCGGAACAGAAACTCAAAATACCGGCTGCTCGTCACCAGCTCTCGTTCCAGAAAAACCCCGCTGAAAAACGGACGGAAAAACGCTTCGATCACCGCCTCGGAGAATCCGAACTCCTCCAGAAAATCGATCGTCGAAGTCTCCGGCGCACTGAACAGAGACTCCCAGCTTCCGCTCATCACCCGCCCGCGCAGCCGCGCCACGTGCAGCTTGTCCTTCAGCGTAATCACAGGGTCAAATGCCAGCTTCAGCGCGGCGCCAAAATCCCGAAACGGATCGGCAAACGTATGCAGCCGCCCACCCTTCCACGCCAGCGCTCCCGGCTTCATCGGGCAAAGTTTCAGATTCTCGTAGTTCAGCGCATGCCGAGCCTCGGGATACGCCGTCAGCAGCACCTGGAAACCCCGGTCCAGCCGGAACCCGTCCACCACATCCGTGCGAATCCGGCCACCCGGCGCATCCGACGCCTCCAGCAGCTGCACCGTCAACCCCGAATGCTCCAGCAATCGCGCACAGTACAGCCCCGCGATGCCCGCGCCTACGATGACTACATCCATCTCACCGCTCCTTGTTCGCTTCCTTGTTCGCTTCGTTGTTCGCTTTGTTCTTCGCCCCGCAAAGGGTCACCATTGCCTCTGCCGCGCGTTCCCGCAATTGCCGCATCTCCGCCGCCGGTTTCTTCCGCATGCTCATCAGAGGAAGACTCATCCTCCGGTTCGATGCCAGCTTATCAGCGTTTCGTTCCAGAAAGCTCCAATACAGCGCCGTAAATGGACACGAGTCCTTTCCCGTCGTCTTCTTCGGATCAAACCCGCATTGCCCGCAGTAGTCGCTCATGCGGTGGATATACGCCGCCCCGCTCACATACGGCTTCGTCGCCGTCACGCCCCCATCGGCCCATGTGCCCATTCCCAGCACATTCGGCTCCACCACCCAGTCATACGCATCCACATACGCAATCCAGAACCAGTCCGTCAGCTCCCGCGGAGAAACCCCGCACAGCGTCGCCAGGTTGCTCAGCACCATCAGCCTCGTAATGTGATGCGACCATCCCTCCCGCCACACCTGCTCCACCACCACATCCACGCAATGCAGCCCGCTCTTCCTGCCCCAGTACGCAGCCGGCAGCGGCAGCGTCGCATTCAGCGCAGAAATCTCCGACCCCGCATACGCGTCCCCATCGGCCGCAACTTTCCCGCCCGGCAGCCTGCGATACCCATCCGTCCGCCGATGCAGATGCCGCATAAACTCCCGCCACCCCAATATCTGGCGAATAAACCCCTCCGCGCTCGCCAGCGGAACCCGTCCCGATTCCGCCGCCTTCGCCACATCCTCCACCAGCCGCCCCGGCAGCAGCCTGCCCACGTTGATCACCGCCGACAGCTTCGAATGGAACAAATCCGGCTCCGCCTCCGCCATCGCATCCTCATACGGACCAAAGTGCGGCAGCAGCTCCCGCAGCACAAACGCCCACAGCGCATCCGCATCCGTCTGCGTCACCGGCAGATCAAACCCCTCCAACGTGCCAAAATGCTCCCGAAACTCCTTCTCCACCGTCTCCAGCGCCTCGCGCGTAATCGCATCCTGCGCAAACACCGGCCTCGCCGGAACCCGAGGCTCGCCCCGGTACGGCTTCCGGTTCTCCACATCAAACGAATACTTCCCGCCCACCGGCTGCCCATCCCCGCCCATCAGTATCCCTGTCTTCTGCCGCATCCGCCGGTAAAACCGGTCCATCAGAAACTGCGTCGTCCCCGGCTTGAAGACCCCGTCAAAATCCTCCGCCGTCGAGCACCACGTCGTATCCCGCACCACCTTCAACGGAACACCCCTTCGCTGCGCCTCCTCCACATCCAGCCGCAACTCCCGCTCCGCCGCCTCCATCATCGTCAGCTCGCGCAACCCATGCCGCTCCACCGCCTGCTCCAGCCCATCGGCAAAAATTCCCGGCGTAAATTCGTAAATCACCTTCACGCCACGCCGTCCCTGCTCCAGCGCAAAATGCCTCTGCCCGGCCACAATCAGCGCCAGCTTCTTCTTGTGATAAGGCCGCCGCCGCGCCTTCGCCAGCGCCTCCATCATCACAATCCCCGTCTTTTCCGCCGCCTGCTCCGCCAGCGGCCCCGTCGCATCCGTCAGCCGGTCATACGGAACATAAATCCACCGTCGCGACGCCGCATCCTGCGTCCCCGGCGCAAACTGGCTCACCTGCTCTTCAAAAATTCCCATACATTTCTGAGACTACCCACCTCGCTCCAGTTTCTACCCGCGCCTCAGGAGCTTCTATTTACACCGCCAAAACAATTACCCTGTCAGGTTGAGGAAATGACTATGACCATCACACGCACCGAACCCCGCCTGCCCCGCGTCAAGCGCAGTGAAGCTCCCGAAAGCGTTGCCGCCCTCTTCGATCACTACATGCAGACCCGCGGCAACATCCCCAACATGTTCCGCACCATCGCCCTGCGGCCTGAAATCTTCGAAACCATGATCGCCCACTTCCAGGCCATCCTGAACACCGGCACCCTCCCCGTCAAGCTCAAGGAGCTCGTCATCGTCCGCACCTCGCAGCTCAACGAATGCCGTTACTGCCTCGGCTCCCACACCCAGATCTGCCGCAAACTCGGCTGGTCCGACGACCAGATCGAAAACCTCGCCCACTACGCCCACCGCGACGACTTCACCCCGGCCGAAAAAGCAGCCCTCCGCCTCGCCGAAGAAGTCACCCTCAACTCCAATGGCATCTCCGACACCTTCTTCGCCGAGGTTCGCAGCCACTACTCCGACGGCGAAATCATCGAACTCCTCTCCGCCATCGGCCTCTTCAACTACTTCAACCGCGTCAACAACGCACTTCAGCTGGAACCCACCAAACCCGGCGAAGGCGCGGAATAATCTCCGCGCCCCCCATCAATACAAAACCAGCGCCACCCGAAACGTAGTAAACCCCGGCTGCGGCCGCTCCGGAGCACACGCACCCACACCCGCCCGCCGATAGTGCCCGCGCCGCACCGCCTCCACTACCTGCTCCGGCAACTGGTTCAAATTCGAAGTCTCAAACCGGATCACCAGCCGCACACCCGGCCCACCCGGCGTCCCGCGCTGCGACCGGCAAGCATCCTCCGCCGGACCGCGCGGCCCATCCGGATCAATCCCCTGCTGCCGCAACAGCTCGCCCACGCGCCGCTCCACCTGCTCCGGCCCGCGCGCCGCAATCGCATGCGCAAAATCCTGCACCACATACAGACGCCCGTAATGCCATGCGGTCGCGATCCCTACCTCCGTCAGCCCTGGGTCCAGAATGTTTCTCCGGTGATCCGGCGAGTGCATCCAGCCCACCTCCACCGATTCCGGACTGAACCCCGCCGCCAGGTTCTCCGCCACCTCGCTGTAATGCACACCCGCCTGCCGCACCCGCTCCTCCAGTGGAGCCTCGCCGGGATATTGATGCTCCAGCTCCCGCGCCCGCAGCATCCACTCCATGTGCGCCTCCGCTGACCGCTCCAGCCCTGCATCCCACCGCAGCGGAGCCAGACCATGCCGCATCCGGTCCTGGTTCGTCAGCCGGAAAATCTCCCGCGCCGCATCCTCCTGCCGTCCGCCATAAGCCTGCGCCATCACCGGCGCAGCCGCTATCAGCCCGCCACAAATCAACGCCACCATCCACCAGATCCGCTTCTGCATCCGAACCATCCTCTGCAATCTCTTTCCATCAAACTCTGCCCGAACCGGCGCGCAGAGCTTTATTATCGAACTTTGAATCCATCTTCCCATTGGACACGCTTTCGCAAACAACCACTCGCCTATATCGGAGCGGCGCTCGTGGTCCTGTTTCTTGTCTGCGCCCTCTTCGCGCCCTGGCTCGCGCCATACAACCCCGACCACATCCACCTTCTCGACCGCCTCGCCGGCCCCAGCCCGCAACACTGGTTCGGCACCGACGAACTCGGCCGGGACATCCTTTCCCGCATCATCTACGGCTCGCGCATCTCCCTTGAAGTCGCCACCTCCGTCGTCACCCTCTCGCTTTTATTGGGACTCATCCTCGGCGGCATCGCAGGCTTCTACGGCGGCATCCTCGATACCATCATCAACATGTTCGCCATGAACGCCTTCATGGCCATGCCTGGCATCCTGCTCGCCATCGCCTTCGTGGCCTTCCTCGGCCCCGGCCTGCTCAACCTCATCCTGGCTCTATCCATCGGGGGATGGGTCGGCTACGCCCGCCTCGTCCGCGCCCAGGTCCTCGCCGCCCGCGAACGCGAATTCGTCGAGGCCGCCCGCGCCCTCGGAGCAGGCGACCTCCGCATCTTCCTCCGCCACATCCTGCCCAACATCATCCAGCCCATCGTAGTGCAGGCCGCCATCGGCATGGCCGGAGCCGTCCTCGCCGAAGCCACCCTCAGCTTCCTCGGTCTCGGCGTACCACCCCCCACTCCAAGCTGGGGCTCCATGCTCAACGACGGACGAGCCCACCTCTTCGACGCACCCCACACCGTCGTCTTCCCCGCCATCGCCGTAATGTGCTGCGTACTCTCCTTCAACTTCCTCGGCGACGCCCTCCGCGATTACCTCGACCCAAGAACCCGCCTAACCATCGGCCTCTAAACCAGCGCCTGAAAGCGAGAATCGAACCGGGGTGCACCATCGCCCGCCCTGAGCGAGCTGTAAGCGAGTCGAATGGGTGCACGAAGGGGACGTGGAAATCGGGATCCCCACAGACAGGTCTTTGTCCGTGGGGTGAAGAATGGGCATAAAGCGCCGACCCAATACAACCCAGGAAAAGAACACCCTTCCCTGAAGGGTCATTTCGAGCGAAGCAGTGCGCGCCAGCGCTCTGCGAAGCCGAGAAATCTGCGGTTCCCGTCTCAAGCCGCGCCGCCAGGCGCCACCACAGCTAAAAGCTAAGGGCCGACAGCTAAAAGCTGCCTTTCCCGCCACCCACAAAATGTACAATTTCGATCTTGTCGCCATCGGCAATCGGCGTCTCGCTCCACGCAGACCGGGACACAATCTCACCGTTCCGCTCCAGCGCCACTCGATCGCCCTTCAACTGCAACGCCGCAAGCAGATCGCTCACGGTAGAGTTCTCACTCAGCTCGGCAAACTCCCGCCGCTGACCGTTGATCACCAGTTCCATGCCTTGAATCTATCAGCTTCGCGCAAACCACACGCCCAGCAGACAAAGGCACAACGTAACCGCACTACTACCAGCCAAAATCTCCATACTTCACCTCAGCCAGTGCCATAGCATCAACCCGCTAAGGCTAATCACGCCTATCACCACGTAAAAACCCAGCACCAGCGCAAATCCACGCATCGCACCCAGACCGTCATGCGCCAAAAACTGGTCCTGGCCACCGGCCATCCACTCTGCGGGCCTGCGCTCCGAAAATGAAAAATCCGCCGCCGAAACCCCCACGGACCCAATTGCAGAAAGTCGCGACGGCGTCCCAGAAAACTCCTCGGACGTATTCCCATACCCCACCGGACGCAATACTGCATTCGCCGGCGGCTTCCCGCTATACCCGGGCGACACCCCATCCCCCTGACCCGGCAAATGCGATCCAATGGCCATGAGCAATTCCTCCTGTCGCATTCATCGGAGGAATCGAGAATAACTTTAGAAAAATGTTCGCGGAAAACCCCAATCATCCGCACCACACCACTTCACCCCAACCCACCAGCCAGATCACACACCCCGCAATCCCGCCGCCAAATCCTCAACCACTACTTCAGGTTCAGCTCGTCAAATACACGCTTCCACTGCCTCTGGTTCTTCCGGTAACTCCGCTTCAAATCCTCCAGAATCCGCTCAAAATCCGCATGTCCCCGCAACCGGTTCCACGCAGGATTCCGCGAAAACCAAGGATAATTCTCATTCCCCAGGTAAATCGCCCGCCGCAGCCAGTGCAGCGCCTCGCTCTCATCCCCGTCCACCGCAAAATACGTCGCCAGCCGATACGCCATCTCGCTGTCGGCCTCGGCCGCCGCCATGGACTCCTCGGCAATCAGCGCCGCGCCCCGGTCCCGCTGGCCCATCTGCACATAGCACATCGCCAGCGTCGGATAAATAATCCTCAAGCTCGTATCGTCCTTCAGCACCGCTTCCATGATGGCGATCGCCTCGTCCAGCCGCCCCTGCCGCATCCGCTGGTACCCCAGCGAGGTTCGCAGCAGGGGATGACGCGGCTCCAGCGCCAGACCCTTTTCCAGCTCTCCCTCGGCCAGATCGAGCAGGTTCTGGTAGTGGTACACCCGCGCCCGGTGGTTGTAAATCATCGGCGCGCTCGATGGATTCAGCTGCAGCGCCTCCCCAAACTGCTTAAGCGCCACCTCATAAATGCCGTCCAGCCGCAGCATCGTCCCGGCCAGCACATGCACATTCCATGCCTTCGACGCGCTGCCCAGCAGCGTCTCTATCCCGTGCCGCGCGCTCTCTTTCTCTCCGCGCGCCAGCAACATGTAGACGCGGTATAAATTCGCCTCCACCGATCCCGGATCGATCTCCAGCGCCTTATCAAACGCCCTCCGCGCCGCCATCACGTGCATGTGTCCGCCCAGGCCGTGCCGCGTGTACTGCACGTGCGTCACGCCCAGCCCGCTCCATCCGGCCGCAAACTGCGGCTCGCGCTCGGTCACCTGCTCAAACATCTCCCGCGCCCGGTCCAGGTCCGCACGGCTCCCAGTCCGCAGCATGAAGGACGAAAGCATCGCGCTCGCCTGCAGGTAAAGCTCGGACACGCCTTCCCCCAGCGACTCTGAACGCATCGTCAGCCGCTCATTCCGCGCCGTCAGTTGCCCCGTTCCCTGCAGCGATGCAAACACCTCGTTGCAAATCTCCATCTGCACCGCAATCAGATCAAACGATGCCACGCTGATCGACCCGCCGCCCTTTACGCTTTCTCGCGCCACATCCAGCAGCTGCCAGTTCAGGTCAAATCCCTTGTCCGACCGCAAAAAGCTTCCCGTCAACACGTAGTCCACAATCAGCTGGTGCCCAATCGCCAGCGGATCCATCTGCGACTGCGGAACATGCATCAGCGCGCTCGACGGCCGAACCACCAGCGACGTCATCCGCGCCAGCCGCGCCCCAATCGCATCCGCCAACGCAAACCCATACAGCGGAGCGACATCCCCGCCACCCAGATTCTGGAACGGCAGCACCAGAATCGCCTGCGACTTCTCCTGCCCTGCCTCCGACTCCCGAAACCGCTCCGCCAGCAGAGACAGCAGTCCCGCCGCCCGCTTCTCCCGCTCCGGAATCGTTGGCATCAGGTTCACGCCCGCATCTCCCGGAATCACTCCCGTCTCAAACTGCATCGTCTTCATGATCGTGCGCAGCGCCTCGCGCACATCCAGCGCACTCGCATACCGCTCCGCCGGCGTCTTCTGCAACAGCCGCATGATCACCGAGCTCAGCTCCTGCGGCGTATCCGGGCAGCACTCCGAAAGCGGCGTCGGATCCAGAAACTGGATCGCACGAATCGTCTGGAACTCATCCGTATTCGGCCGCGAAAACGGATGCCGCCCGCTCACCAGCTCATACAGAATCACGCCCAGCGCCCACAGATCGCTCCGCACGCTGCTCTGCCCCGTCACAAACTGCTCCGGAGCCATGTACGCAATCGTCCCGCCCCGCGCCGTATAGGTTGCCGTCTCCACGCTCTTCGCCGAGGGCTTCGCCGGGTCGAACTCCGCCTCTTCCCGCGTCAGCCGGCGCGCCAGGCCAAAGTCCAGGATCTTCGCCAGCCCCCCGTCCGTCAGCATCACGTTCGCAGGCTTCAAATCCCGATGAAAAATCCCCAGCGAATGCGCCGCATTCAGCCCGTCCGCAATCTGGATACCCACCGAGATCGCCAGCCGCACGTTCGACGGCCCCTTCGCAATCAGCTTGTCCAGCGACTGCCCCGGAACGTACTGCATCGCAATAAAGGCTTCTTCCCCCTGCTCGCCCACCTCGTAAATACCGCACACATTCGGGTGCTCAATCGCCGAGGCCAGCTGAGCCTCCCGCAGAACCGTCTGCCGCATCTGCTCGGCGTCCAGCAGCCCGCGCCGCAACACCTTCAACACCACGGGACGCATCAACAGCGAATCTTCCGCCAGATACACCACTCCACTGCCGCCCGCGCCCAGCTTCCGCACCAGTTCGTACTGCTTGATCTTCCGCGTTTTCATTCCCTCTCAGTCTAGCGGCTCCCGCATGAAATTCCCCTATAAGCCGCTGTGGAATCCCGCACAAGCCCATCCTCGCGTACCATTCCGGATGCATCCCCGCTGGTTACCCGCAGTTCGCATCGTTATACTCATTGCGTTGTCATTCACGGCATTTCCATGCATCCCAGGCACGCGCGCGGAACGCCAACCATTCCCATCACTCACAGCGCGCGTTCGCCGCTCCACTGGAGGTCACTGCTTCTCATGAATTTCCGACTCGCCCGCTTCCACCGGCTCCTTTTGCCCGCCGCGCTCCTCGCCTTCGCCGTCTCCCCGGCCTGCGCCCAGGACCTCGGCTCCACCGGCATCCTCTCCAGCCACTCTGCGCAACCCGGTATCCACCCTGCCCCCAGCGGCCTCTACACCACTCAAACCACACCGGTTCAGACCGTCAGCGTCCCCTACACCCTGCGACTGCCCAACATCCTGAGCAACAACGCCGTCCTCCAGCGCGGACGCCCCATCCATATCTGGGGCTGGAGCAGCCCCAACGAAAGCATCACCGTCACCTTCCACAGCCAGACCGAGCAAACCACCGCCGACTCCCAGGGCAACTGGGAACTCTGGCTCGCGCCGGAACCTGCCGGCGGCCCATACACCCTTACCGTAACCGGCAGCAAAAACGAGCCGCCCATCACCCTCACCAATGTCCTCGTCGGCGACGTCTGGTTCGCCTCCGGCCAGTCCAATATGAAGGACCCGCTCAAGGGATTCAACAGCTTCTACATCATCAAAAACTCCGCCCAGGAAATCGCCAACTCCAACCACCCCAATATCCACCTGCTCCTCATTCCCAACACCGCCTCCGACACCCCGGCCAACAACGTCAACGCTACCTGGACCACCTGCGATCCCACCACCTCGCCCATGTTCTCCGCCGTCGCCTACCTCTTCGCGCGCGACCTCGAGGCCCATCTCCACATCCCCATCGGCATCATCGACTCGGCCTGGGGCGGAACGCCCATCTCCTCATGGATGAGCGACTCCCTCCTCACCTCACACCCCGACTTCCAGCCCGTTCACACCAAGTGGAAGGCCTACCAGGCGTCCCTCCCGCAGGTCTCCGTCCTCGGCGGGCAGCAGTCCACCAAACCAAAGAAGCGCGGCTGGCAGCCCGATCCCAGTTCCTGGCACCCCTCCTGGCTCTGGAACGGCATGGTCGCACCCGTCACCCCCTACACCATCCGCGGCTTTATCTGGTATCAGGGCGAAACCGACAGCTCTGACCGCTGGAACCCGCACCTCTACAAACAGCTCTTCCCCGCCATGATCCAAAACTGGCGAGCCCACTGGAACGAAGGCAGGCTGCCCTTCCTCTACGTCCAGATCTCCAGCTTCGACGCACCCAAAGAGCACTGGGGAGTCATCCGCAACGCGCAGCGCACCACTCTCGACCTCCGCGGCACCGGCATGGCTGTCAGCTCCGACGTTGGCGAACCCCACAACATTCACCCCGCCGACAAGCAGACCGTAGCCCAGCGCCTCGCCCTCACCGCCTTCCACATCTCCTACGGCGAACAGATCGAAGACGAAGGCCCGCTCTTCGAACAGGTCATCCCCCAGGGCGCACAGCTCCGCATCTACTTCACCCACACCGCCCAGGGACTCGTCAGCAAAGGAGGCCCCCTCAAAGGCTTTGAAATCGAAGACGGCAGTGGCAAATGGCACTACGTCAACGCAGTCATCCAGGGAAACACCGTCGTCGTAGACACCACGTCCTTCCCGCAAACCCCCGCCGTACGCTACGCATGGGCCAACTACACCACCGCCAACCTCTACAACGGAGTAGGACTCCCAGCCTCCACCTTCGAAGCGCAAGTCCCATAACACATACCCAGACGAGCGAAAGCCCCACCTGCCGCAAAGCAGGTGGGGCTTCTTATCGCCGGTGATCTGTTGAGTTTGACCTGAGGCGCCCTCGCTATCCGATTGGGCCTCGGCGTGAATGTCGCTGTAACGCCAGGACTAGAGCAAGGGCGCTCTAAGCCTCAGTCACCTCACGTTGAGTCATACAACTACCATCAGAATTTTTCATAGATTTGGATCAACCTCCTTTCCCGTGTGACTTCAAACTAAGCCCACTCGCCACGCAGGTCAAGACATCATCCCGTAACCAGATTTGATCCCCCCGCAAACCCTCGCCACCAACTCGCTCACAACCAATAACTTCCGCTCGTCCCGCTACCAGGCGTGAAAAAATCCGTTCCGTTCCACCATCTCCACATCCACCCCAAACAACTCCTTCAACTTCCCCCTCGTCAGCAAATCCTTCTTGCTCCCATCGGCAAAAATCCGTCCCTCTCGCATCATCAGCACCCGCTCCACGCTCGGCAAAATATCCCCAATGTGGTGCGTCACCAGCATCAGCCCCACGCCCCTCGCCGTCACTGCTTCCAGCGCCTCGCGCAACTCCGCCTGCGCCGCCAGGTCCAGCGCATTCGAAGGCTCATCGAGCAGCAGCATCTCCGGCTCATTCACCAGCGCCCGAGCAATCATCACCCGCCGCTGCTCCCCGGCAGACATCTGCCCCACCAGCTTGTCCTTCAAATACCCCGCATCCAGCAGCTTCATCGCCGCATCCGCCCGGTCATACATCTCCGCTGTCACCGTCAAATTCGGCCACAGCGTCGAAGATCCCAGCAGGCCCGAAACCACCGCATCCATCCCATTCGTCCGCGGAGTTCGCTCCCCCGGCAAGTTCGCCTCCACCACGCCAAAATGCTGCCGCAAATCCGCCACCACCCAGCGCTCCCATCCAAAAAGCCGCATCCGCATCCCCGGCTCCATCAGCGGATAGCACTCCCGCGTCATCGTCTTGATCAGCGTTGACTTCCCGCACCCGTTCGGCCCCAGGATCACCATCTGCTCCCCCCGCCGAATCCGCAGCGACACATCATGCAGCACCACCGTAGCGCCACGCGCCACGCTCACATGCTCCATCTCCAGAAACCACTCCACACCCTCGCCAATCAACCGTGCCTCGTCCGTCATCCTCATCCTTTCCAACCCAGCCTAACCCATTCCTGAACGCACCGGCACACGTCCTCCGCCCCAAAACTTTCTATGTTACGGAAGGTCATTCAGAGGCGAAGCCGAAGAATCCCGGCGATATTTCGAGTGGAAATGTCGCTGAAAGTTTCTCCCGAAACTCTCGACAAGTGTCTTCGCGTCGCCGGTTTGGGACGAACCGGATCCCCACTCTCGCAAAGTTAGCGTGCATTCACCCCGCCCCAATCATCTCCCTTGCACAGGGGAACAAACTTAACCAAGAGCGAAAGGCTAAAAGCTAAGAGCTAAAAGCTCCGCCATAAGCGACAATAATTTTGAATGTCCAACACTGACCTGCTCCTCTCCGCTGAAGCACTTCCCGCAGGCTTCCGCTTCGCCTGCGTCACCGCCGGACTCAAGCCCAGCGGCAAACCCGACTTCGCGCTCGCCATCGCCGATCAGCCCATCCCCGCCGCGGCCCTCTACACCGCCAACCGAGTCCAGGCCGCGCCCCTCATCGTCGATCGCAAACACATCGAACGCAGCGGATCCAGAATTCAGGTCGTCGCCATCAACTCCGGCAATGCCAACTGCTCCACCGGAGAAGCAGGTCTCCGCGCCGCCGAACAGGTCTGCGCCGCTGCCGCTGAAACCTTCCACTGCCACCACTACCAGGTCTTCCCATCTTCCACCGGCATCATCGGCGTCCCGCTCCCTGCGGAAAAACTCGTCGCCGCCATGCCCGCCGCAGCAGCCCAGGCCGCAGCCACGCCAGAAGCATTCTCCAATTTCGCGCGCGGCATCCTCACCACGGACACGAAATCCAAGGTCGCCACCGCCACCGTCAACATTGACGATCAGACCATCCGCATCGCGGGAGCCTGCAAAGGCGCCGGCATGATCGGCCCACAGCTTGTCCCCCACGCCACCATGCTCGCCTATATCTTCACCGATGCCGTCATCGACCCCGCCGCGCTCGACAACTACCTCCGCGCCGCCGTCGACAAAACCTTCAACTGCATCTCCATCGACGGAGACATGTCCACCAACGACACCGTCCTGCTCCTGGCCTCCGGAGCCTCCGGCCTCGAGGTCCCCGCCGACAACCCCGGCTTCCAGATCGCACTCGAAGCCGTCTGCCTCTCGCTCGCCCGCCAAATCGTTCACGACGGCGAAGGCATCACCCACGTCATCGAACTCCAGATCAAAGGCGCACCCACCAAAGCCGACGCACTCACAGTCGCCAAAACCATAGCCACCTCGCCCCTCGTCAAAACCGCATGGGCCGGCAACGACCCCAACTGGGGTCGCCTCATGGCCGCCATCGGATACTCCGGCGTCGCCATCGATCCCAACCGAATCAACATATGGTTTGGTCGCAACGAAATCTGCCGCAACGGCGGCCGCTCCCCGCTCTTCGATGAAGCCAGAGCCCACGCTTACCTCCAGCAACGCGAGTTCTCCGTCCGCATCGACCTCGGACTCGGCTCCGGCGCCTGCACCTTCTTCACCACCGACCTCACCAACGAGTACATCCACATCAACGCCGACTACTCCACATAAATTTCACCCCCTGCACCACAAATTGTGCAATCCGCTTAACCCCGCTTCGTTCCTGCATTTCAGCCTTTTCGCCCCCACATATGCACAGGCATTTCCTCAACTCTGAGGAAAAACCACCCGCCTTTTCCTCTTGCAATCTCCCAGCGCGCGTGAAACAGTTCCCACCTCATCGCAAACTCACTTGCGCCTGCGCGCTGCCGTCCTCATTCCCTCCCATCAAACCCCGCCTCGTCCCGCCCCTGCGTCTGCGATAGAATTTAGAGTCAGCCCTGGGCACGATTACAGCCCGCCGTCACAGCATGAAACAAAACATCCAAAGTGCGATGCAGTACTCCGCCGACGCCATCGTTGCCGGCAAGCACGGTGCTCCCCTCATCAGCGACGAGCGACTCCTCCACCTGCACGCAGCGCTTCTGCAAGCCACCGGCAGCAAGCCCGCAAAGGCAAAAGCCGCAGCCGCTCCGGCCATCAGGTTCCCCGCCGTCTACGCCTCGCTCCTCGCCGACCTCACCCCCCAGGACCGCATCACCGCTGACATTCCCCTTCACCTCGAGCCCTTCACCGCAACCGCGCCCCTCGAACTCAGCCCGGAGATCGCAACCGGTCTCGCCATCGGTCTCGCGCAAAATCAGCCCGGCTCCCTCGTTATCGCCTTCACCCGCGCCGGCCGCCTCCAGCAGGACAACTTCCGCCAGACCCTCCGCACAGCCGCCCGGCACCAAGTTCCCATCCTCTACGTTCTTCTTCCCGCTCCATCCACCTTCGACTGGAGCGCCCGCGCCATCCGCGAAGACGTCCCCTGCATCCCCGTCGACACCCACGATGCCGTCGCCCTCTACCGCGTCGCGCAGGAAACCATCCTCCGCGCCCGCAACCACGGCGGCCCCTCGCTCATCGACTGCAAGCAGGTTACACTCGCGCGCGGAGACTCCAACCCCGTCACCCGATTGGAAGCTCACCTCCGCCGAAAAGGCCTCCTGCCTACGGCGCTCCAAAGCGCTTCCAGAAAATCAACTTCAGCAACATCGAGGCTAGCCTGAGTGCCCGCCAATTACGATCAGACAGGATAACGATGACGACCAAAACACCGACTCCCGTAATGAACGACTTCCAGCAGGAACTCTCCGAATGGATCGAAGCATTTGACGACATAGTCGTCGCCGAAGGCCCCGAGCAGGGCGGTCAGGTCCTCGACGCGCTCCGCCAGCGCGCACGCGAAGCCGGCATCGCTGCGCCCAGCCAGCTCACCACGCCCTACCTCAACACCATTCCCAAACACGAGGAAGTTCCCTACCCCGGCAATCGCGATCTTGAAAATCGCATCGAGGCGCTCATCCGCTGGAACGCCATGGCCATGGTCCACGGCCAGAACAAGAAGGACGACGGCATCGGTGGCCACATTGCCACCTACTCCTCGCTCTGCACCCTCCTCGAAGTCGGCCTGAACCACTTCTTCCACGCCAGCTACGGCGAGCAGCCCGGCGACTTCATCTACTTCCAGGGTCATGCCTCGCCCGGCGTCTACGCCCGCGCCTTCCTTGAGGGACGCCTCACCGAGCAGCATCTCATCAACTTCCGCCACGAGCTCCGTGATCAGCCCGGCCTGTCCTCCTATCCCCACCCTTGGCTCATGCCCGACTTCTGGCGATTCCCCACCGTCTCCATGGGCATCGGCCCACTCAACGCCATCTATCAGGCGCGCTTCATGCGCTACCTTGAGAATCGCGGCCTGCTCGAAAAAACACCCCGCAAGGTCTGGGCCTTCGTCGGCGACGGCGAAACCGACGAGGTCGATACCCTCGGCGCCATCTCTCTCGCCACCCGCGAAAAACTCGACAACCTCATCTTCGTCATCAACTGCAACCTCCAGCGCCTCGACGGTCCGGTCCGCGGCAACAAGCGCATCATCGACGAGCTCGAAGGCATGTTCCACGGCGCTGGATGGAACGTCATCAAGGTCATCTGGGGCTCGGACTGGGATAAGCTCTTCGAGCGCGACCACACCGGCCTGCTCCTCAAGCGCATGGAAGAGTGCGTCGACGGCGACTTCCAGACCTTCAAGGCCAAGGGCGGCGCCTATCTCCGCGAACACTTCTTCGGCAAGTACCCTGAGCTGCTCGAACTCGTAAAAGACTACACCGACGATCAGCTCGCAAACCTCCATCGCGGCGGCCACGATCCCCTCAAGATTTACAACGCCTACAAGCGCGCCACCGAGCACAAGGGCGGCCCCACCGTCATCCTCGCCAAAACCGTCAAAGGCTACGGCATCGGAACCACGCAGGCCCGCAACGCCGCGCACCAGGAAAAGAAGCTCACCGACGATGCCCTCCACGGCTTAGTCAAGCGGTTCAACATTCCCGTGCCCGAAGACCTCGCCAAAAACGGCAAGCCCTTCCACCCCGGCGACGACAGCCCCGAGCTCACCTACCTCCGCGAGCACCGCGAGGCCCTCGGCGGCTACATGCCTTCGCGCGACGTCCCCAAATTCGAATTCAAAGCCCCCGCACTCGACTACTATGCCGAGTGGACCGGCGGCTCCCGCGGCCGCGAAGTCTCCACCACCATGGGCTTCGTCAGCATCCTCCGCCACCTCCTCAAGGACTCCGACTTCGGCAAGCTCGTCGTCCCCATCGTCCCCGATGAGGGCCGCACCTTCGGCCTCGAATCGGCCATCCGTCAGGTCGGCATCTACGCGCCCGAAGGCCAGAAGTACACCCCTCACGATCAGGACATGCTCCTCTACTACCGTGAGGAAAAGGACGGCCAGATCCTCGAAGAAGGCATCACCGAGGCTGGCTCCATGGCCTCCTTCACCGCCGCCGGCACCTCTTACGCCAACTACGGCGTCCCCACCATTCCCTTCTACATGTACTACTCCATGTTCGGCTTCCAGCGCGTCGGAGACATGATCTGGGCCTTCGGTGACGCACGCGGCAAGGGCTTCCTCATGGCCGGAACCGCCGGCCGCACCACCATGCTCGGCGAAGGACTCCAGCATCAGGACGGTCACAGCCATGTGCTCTTCAGCACCGTCCCCAACTGCGTCAGTTACGACCCCGCCTTCGTATACGAAATGGCCGTCATCCTGCAAGACGGACTCCGCCGCATGTACCAGGAAAATGAGCAGGTCTTCTACTACATCACCATGTACAACGAAGATTACGCCATGCCCGCCATGCCCGAGGGCGTCACCGAAGGCATCCTGCGCGGCATTTACAAGGTCGCACCCGCCATCAAGGGCAAGCCCGCCGCCCATCTCTTCGGCAGCGGTCCCATCCTGCTTGAAACCCTCCGCGCACAAAAGATTCTCGCGGAACAATACGGTGTCCAGACCGACGTATGGAGCGTCACCAGCTACACCGAACTGCGCCGCGACGCGCTCTCCGTCGAACGCTGGAACCGCCTACACCCCGCCGAGCCGGAAAAGACACCCTACCTGCTCGAAGCCCTTAAGAGCGCCAAGGGTCCCATCATCGCGGCTACCGACTACATGAAGGTCGTCCCCGATCAGCTCGCTCCCTGGCTCCCCAACCGCCTTACCTCCCTCGGAACCGACGGCTTCGGCCGCAGCGACAATCGCGAGCACCTGCGCCGCCACTTCGAGGTCAATGCCGAATCCATCGCCGCCGCCACGCTCTCCCGCCTGGCCCGCGAAGGCAAATTCGACGCCAAAAAAGCACAGCAGGCCTTCACCGAGCTCGGCATTGACACCGAAAAAGTCGACGCCGCCCACGCCTGATCTCCAACCTCGCTCCAAAATGGCTGGCAGGCCCAACCTGCCAGCCATTTCTTTCCCCGGCTAACTTCCCCATATCTCCATCCAGCTATTGTCACGGCACGTCCGTTCCAATAGCCTGTTATCAACCCAGAACGCCGGCCACGCTCCACCGCGCCGGAACCAATCCCCTATGCAAGTGTTTTATGAGGCCTGAGTGAGAGCTTTCCTGCGAATCTTCGTCGCCGCCGCCGTCTGCGCGGTCCTCCCCGTCGCCCACGCCGCATCCGCCCGTTCCATCCCAGGCCCGCAATCCTCAGACCTGCCGTCCCCCTACCTCACCAATACGGAAGGCTCCACCTACGTCCCCATGGACAGCTGGATCTACCCAGCCCTCGACCGCCTCCACGCCATGGGCTACCTTGACACCGCCTTCATGGGCATTCGCCCCTGGACACGCCTCCAGATCGCCTGGATACTCGAACAGGACGCCGCCAAAATCCAGTTCAACGCCAACAAAGACCCCCAGGCCTACGAAATCTACTATGCCGTCTGGAACAACATCGAGCCAACGCTCGCCCACCCCACCACCCTCTTCCATCCCCGCACCGTTCTCGGCAGCGTCTACACCAGCGTGCGCGGCATCTCCGGCACTCCCCTGCGCGACAGCTACCACCTCGGCCAGACCATCATCAATGACTACGGCCGCCCCTACGCCGAAGGATTCAACAACTACACCGGCTTCAGCACCCGCACCCGCGCCGGACGCTTCTCCCTCTACTTCCGCGGCGAATTCCAGCATGCGCCCAGCACCACCGGCTACTCCCAGAACCTCGCCCAGTACCTCGCCGAACAAATCGACTACGTTCCCTATAACCCCAATATCCGTTACGACTGGCTCCCGGCAGGCCAAATCCCGGCCTCCAATTACTTCCGCATCATGGAAGCCAATCTCTCCTTCCATCTCCTGGGCAACGAAATCTCCCTCGGCAAAACCGATCACTGGCTCGGACCCGACAAGGGAACCGTCATGTCCTGGAGCAACAACGCCGAAAACATCTACTCCTTCCAGATCAACGACATTCAGCCCTTCCGCATTCCCATCCTCTCCCTGCTCACCGGCCCCTTCCGCTATGAGTTCTTTGTAGGCAGCCTGAAAGGCCACACCTACCCGAATGAGCCCTGGGTCCACATGGAAAAACTCAGCTTCAAGCCCACCCGCAATCTTGAAATGGGCTTCGATCGCACCATCATCTGGGGCGGCCTCGGTCACGAGCCCGTAACCCTCCACACCTTCCTCAAAAGCTTCTTCAGCTTCCAGAATGTCCCCGCTTCCGAGAAGAACTCCGTCAATGACCCCGGTGCCCGCTTCTCCAGCTTCGACTTCAACTACCGCCTGCCCTTCCTCCGCAACTGGGTCACGATCTACGCCGACTCACTCGTCCACGACGACGTCAGCCCCGTGGACACACCACGCCGCTCCAGCATCGCTCCCGGCATCTACCTCTCTCACTTCCCCGGCCTGCCCAAGCTCAGCATGCGCGTCGAAGCCGTCTCCACCGACCCCGTCAGCAATCACGACCAGCGCGGCCAGTTCATGGAATACGAAACCATCCAGAGACAGGGCACCACCAACAAGGGCAACACCTTCGGCAGTTGGATCGGCCGCGAAAACAAGGGCGGGCAGGCCTGGCTCACCTGGCACTTCTCTCCAAAAGAAGAAGCCCAGTTCATCTACCGCCGCGACAAGGCCAGCAGCGCCTTCATCCCCCGCAGCACCGACCTCTCATTCCAGAACGGCGGCACCACCCAGAACGACTTCACCTTCTCCCTCACCCGCCGCCTCCTCCCAGCCAAAAACCTCGAAGTCCACGTCTGGGTCCAGTACGAAAACTACCTCATCCCACTTCTCAATCCGCAAACCCAGAGCGACACCACCGCCGACTTCCGCCTCACCTGGTACCCCCGCAAAAACAAAATCTTCTAACCAACCTGAATCAAAAACGCCCTTGCGACCAGGCCGCAAGGGCGTCTCATTTCCAACTCCAATCCAGCTTACTTCTCTTCCAGGTCCTTACCCGTCATCTGCGGCGGAGGCGCAAGCCCCAGCAGGTGCAGAATCGTTGGCGAAACATCCTGCAGTGATCCGCCCGCGCGCAGGTGATGCTGCTTCACCTGGTCAGAAACCGCAATAAACGGCACCGGATTCGTCGTATGCGCCGTATGCGGTCCGCCCGTTACCGGATCGACCATCATCTCCGCATTCCCGTGGTCCGCTGTAATCAGCATCGCACCGCCCTTTTGCTTCACCGCCTGGTAAATCTGGTTCAGGCACGTGTCCACCGTCTCCACGCCCTTGATCGTCGGCTCCAGTTTGCCCGAGTGGCCCACCATATCAGCATTCGCAAAGTTCACCACAATCAAATCGAACGCCGTGTCATTCACCGCCTTCGTCACCGTATCGGCAATCCCCTGCGCAGACATCTCCGGAGCAAGATCATACGTCGCGACCTTCTGCGACGGAACCAGGATCCGATCCTCGCCCGGGAACGGCTTCTCCACGCCGCCGTTAAAGAAGTACGTCACGTGCGCATACTTCTCCGTCTCGGCCACGCGCAGATTCCGCAGATTCGCCTGCGCCAGCACATCGGCCAGCAGGTTCTCCATCGACTGCGGCAGCAGTACCGAAGGCAGCGTGAACAGCTTGTCGTACTGCGTCATGCACAGATAGTAGAGACCCTTCGGAACCTCGTTCCGCGGAATTGTCGCATCCAGATCTTCCGCCCCCGGCAGGTCGCGACCCTCTTCCTTGCTCAGCCCGCTGTTCCGCGCCAGCACGCGCGTAATCTGCCGCGCGCGGTCCGCACGGTAGTTAATCATGATGCACGCATCGCCGTCCTGAATCGTAGCCACCGGCTTGCCCTGCTCATCTGTAACTACAAATGGCACAATAAACTCGTCCGTCATCTCCTTGCCGTAGCACTCGCGCACCTTCGCCACGGGATCATTCGTCGAGCCACCCTCGGCATGGCCCTTCACCATCGCATCAAACGCCAGCTTCTCGCGCTCCCAGCGACGGTCACGGTCCATCGCGTAGTAGCGTCCGCTCACACTCGCAATCTGTCCCACCTGGTACTCGCGCATCTTCTGCTGCAGCGCTTCCAGATAGCCAGCCCCGCTCGTCGGCAGCGTATCGCGCCCATCCATGAACGCATGCACGTACACCTTCGTCAGCCCGTGCATCTTCGCGGCCTTCAGCAGCGCATACAGATGGTTCTGGTGCGAGTGCACACCGCCGTCCGACACCAGTCCAAACAAATGCAGCGCCCGATTGTTCTCGAGCGCGTGCTTGATCGCCTTCACAATCTGAGCGTCGTTGTAGAAGTCCCCATCCGCAATCATCTTGTCGATGCGCGTAATGTCCATCATCACCACGCGACCGGCACCCAGGTTCAGGTGGCCCACTTCGCTGTTGCCCATCTGCCCGTCCGGCAAACCCACAAAGTGCTCCGCCGCCCGAATCAGCGTACTCGGAAACTCGGCTATCAGCTTGTCATATGTTGGCTTCCGAGCCAGCGCAATGGCATTGTTTTCAGTCTCGGCACGATAACCCCATCCATCCAGGATGGTCAGGACAACAGGCTTGGTTCGAACAGACACGCAGACTCCTTGCATTGAATCTCAAATCAAAAGAAGAAAGGGCGGCGAATCTCCGTTCGCCGCCCGCCTGACTTACTCGCCGAAGTTCACAGCCTCAAGGCCAAGAAACTCCGCCGCTTGCCCCAGTTGCTCTTCAATCCGCAGCAACTGGTTGTACTTCGCAATGCGGTCCGTGCGCGAGGCCGAACCTGTCTTGATCTGGCCCACGCCCGTGCCTACCGCCAGGTCGGCAATGAACGTGTCTTCCGTCTCGCCGCTGCGGTGAGAAATAATCGACGTGTAACCGTAACGGCGGCCCAGGTCAATCGCTTCCAGCGTCTCGCTGATCGTGCCAATCTGGTTCACCTTGATCAGGATCGAGTTCGCGACGCCCTCTTCAATGCCGCGCTGCAGTCGCTCCGTGTTCGTCACAAAAAGATCATCGCCCACCAGTTGCACGTGCGCGCCAATCAGTTCCGTCAGGTAGCGCCAGCCCGTCCAGTCATCCTCGGCCAGTCCGTCTTCCAGCGACACAATCGGGTACTGCTTCGTCCAGCTCTCCCAGTACTGCGCCATCTCTTCGGGAGTCTTCTCGCTCTTGTCCGACTTCTTGAAGACGTACTTGCCCTTCTCCTTGTCGAAGAACTCGCTCGCCGCCGGATCCAGCGCAATCGCAATATCCTCGCCCGCCTTGTAGCCGGTCAGTTCAATCGCTTCCAGAATCACTTCAATCGCTTCCACATTCGACTTCAGCGAAGGAGCAAAACCACCCTCATCGCCCACCGCCGTGTTATAGCCCTTCTTCTTCAGCACGCCCTTCAGCGTGTGGAACACCTCCGCGCCCCACCGCAGCGCATCGCTGAAACGCTCCGCGCCCACCGGCATCACCATGAACTCCTGAAAGTCCACGTTGTTGTCTGCATGCGCGCCGCCGTTCAGAATGTTCATCATCGGCGTCGGCAGAATCGACGCATTCACCCCGCCCAGGTACCGATACAGCGGCAGCTTCAGCGAGTTTGCGGAAGCCCGCGCGCAAGCCATCGACACAGCCAGAATCGCGTTCGCGCCCAGCTTGCTCTTGTTCGCCGTGCCGTCCAGGCCGATCATCGTCGCGTCAATCAAACGCTGATTGGCCGCGTCCATGCCCTCAATCTCGGGCGCAATCGCGGTCTCAATGTTCTCTACCGCCTGCAGCACGCCTTTGCCAAGGTAGTGGCTCTTGTCGCCGTCGCGAAGCTCCACCGCTTCGTGCTCGCCCGTCGAGGCGCCGCTCGGCACCGCCGCGCGGCCAAGAGTGCCGTCAGCAAGAATAACGTCAGCTTCTACTGTGGGGTTACCGCGCGAATCGAGAATCTCGCGCGCATGAATCGCAGCAATCTCAGTCATCTGATTCCTCAATATCTGGTGTTGTAAACGGTCCTGGAGCCGTGGGCGTCGGTCCACGGGGATCATTCCCCCGTGAACGCCTCCAATAACATCAACAAAATCGCCCATTTAGCTTAAAAGTTGCCTCTTGTTCCTTGCCGATTCTAACAAAGACAATCGATTCCCACCTGTGCGCCCGCCCACAGATTTTTTTTTGACCGCTCCGGTAACCGCGCTGGTTCGCGCCATTTGCATCCTCTGGCTTCGCGCCCGCAACTCGAATAACCTTGTCCCATCGGGCCTTGCGCCGTTTTCTCGCCAGGTTCCAGTGCGCAGCCACAAAGCAACACTTTCAGCACAATCCGGGGCCATCTTTATGCGTCTAATCTTCAGCACGCACCCGGGAGGGCCAATTCCCCCTTCACCGGCTCTTCAAGGAGTTTTTTGTATGAAGCACTTCTTCCAGCTCGCCTCCGTCGCTCTCATCAGCGGCAGCCTGCTCACAGGTGCAACCGCCCTCGCGCAGCAATCCGGCTCAACCCAGCAAACCCAGAATCAGTACTCCGGCGTGTCCAATCCGCCCGATACCCCCATCGTCGCCAACGAGCCCGATATCACTTCCCCAGCCGCCACGCAGCCAAAACCCTCCGCCGCACTCCCGGCGCAACCTTCGCTCGCCGCCCAGCCCCAACAACCTGCACAGCAGCCCTATTCCACACCACCCGCAACCGCCTACTACGGCGAGCAGGCATCCCCCCAGCCGGCACAGATGCACACCACCGCATCCGGCAACTCCGCCGACAACTATGACAACACCGACTTTGGCATCGTCACGCAACTCCCCGACCAGCGCGCAGTGCAACAGGTCCAGGCACAGGATGCCCAACTCGGAAGCCGCAACTCCGATCCCAGCTTCAACGTCGTCAGCGTCATCCCGTTTATCCCCAACGCGCTCAATCCCGGAACCAACATCACCGTCCGCCTGCTCCAGCCGCTTTCCAGCAACACAACGCCGCAGGGCACACCCTTCCGCGCAACCATCGTCTCCCCCGTCTACCGCGGATCACAGCTCGTCATTCCGGCCGGCTCTGAGCTGCGCGGCGTCGTCACCGACGTCCACCCCGGCCGCCACCTCATCTCCCGCGCCACTCTGCGCCTCACCCCGCAGTTCGTGCTCCTCCCTGACGGAAACGCCTACCGGGTAGACGCGGAAGCCGTATACACCTCCGCACCGCATGCAAACACCACGCAGGAAGGCGCTTTCCAGCCAAGGATGCACCTCGCCAAGGACTCAGCCGAATACGGCGCCGGAGCCGGTCTCGGAGCCATCGCCGGTGCTCAGTTCGGCCCCGCAGGAGCACTCATCGGCACCCTCGTCGGCGCCGGAGCCGTCAGTGCGCACATGCTCATCCAGCCGCCCAGCTCGCTCACCCTCCCCCGCAACGCTGAAGTCGTCTTCAGCCTCACCCAGCCCATGGAACTAACACCCACCCGCGAGTAAACCGAACACATCGGGAAATCCGACTCACAGGGGAGCCGCAAGGCTCCCCTCTTTTTTGCCTCGAAAATCCCAGCGCCGGGCGGCCGGATGCAAGGTCCAGATGCAACATCTTTAATTTTTGAGAAGTAACTATCCTCCGGCAAAGCCGGCGGCTTGATGCGATTGGCCCCTCAAAGGGGCTGAACGCACATTGCGGCAGGCTCGCTTTTGCGTCTCCCGCCGCGGGCTTTGTAACAAGGGCACGACTTTAGTCGGGCCGTAAGTGCAGCAAAAAACTGGAGCTTTAGCCCCCCAAAAAGCTGGCGCAATGAGTTCTTCAACAGGCTCTTATGCAAATTGCCCGCCTGAAAGAGCCTGCGCTCATTCCCGGAATTGTCAAACTTCTGCTGCCTCCTCGGCACAGCCGGGGGTTCTCCATGGGCGAATCGTTGCCGTGTGCGGGACCGAAAACGCCGGTACCCCGGAAAGCTGTCATTCAGAGCGAAGCCCCGGAGCTTTCCCGAGCATAGCCGAGGGGGATTTACAGTTCCAACCACCAAACCCCGGCAGAAACGTACGCCGGGCCCAAAAAGCCGAACGTGTCATTCAGAGCGAAGCGAAAGCCTTGCCCTGAGCAAAGCCGAAGGGAATCCCGACAATGCCTCGGCCGAAATTGCACTCAAAAGTTTCTCCCGAAACTCCCCGCTCTCCAGCGCGGAAGCGCTGGACCCGCCCCGAGCGAACCAAAGGCAAATCCAGGCAGTCCTCCCCCTGACGCCTGAGATCAGAACCATCCACCCCCACGAACAACTGACAACCAACAAATCACAACTGAGTCCCTTTCTTTTCATACAGCTCGATTCACCCCTAAAATATTGAACCCAAGCGCATATTGACCACTTGAGGCCCTCCCCCGTCCCTTGACTCTTGACAGTCGCAGAACTAGATTCGAAATGAGGGTGTTGGCACAACCCTCGTCCTGTCACTATGCAAAGTCATCCTTACACTTGGAATTACCTTCCGCTCCTGATCCAGGTCGTCATTGCGGCAGGCATGGGTCTCGCCATTGCGGGCCTCTCCTGGCTCATCGGACGCAGCCGCGCCTCCAAGGCGAAACTCGATGCCTACGAGTGCGGCGTACCCGTTGAAGGCGACGCCCGCGGACGCTTTTCCGTCCGCTTCTACATGGTCGCCATGCTCTTCATCCTCTTCGATGTCGAAGCCGTTTTCATGCTTCCCTGGGCCGTCATCTACCGGCATCTCCCCGTGCTCACCGGCTCCCGCATGTTCGGCTTCTGGGAAATGATCGTCTACCTCGGCTTCGTCGTCGTAGGCATTTTCTATGTCTGGAAGAAAGGCATCCTCGACTGGTCCAACGACCGCGGCGATCTCTAAACACCTCTTAACCGATCTACCGAGGCAATAAAAAGCGTGGCTAACGATCCCATTACCGGCAAGGAAGCAGTCTCCGAGGCACTCCCCGGCAACCCCGCCATCCAAGCGCTCAACGCCGCCGGCCCCGACTTCCTCACCGACGCAAAGTTCGACCGTAACGAGCTCACCCTCACCGTACCCGCTGAAAAAATCCGCCAGGCATGCGAGATCGTTCGCGCTGCCGGCTACAACTTTTTCTGCGATCTCACCGCCGTCGACTGGTACCCCGCCGAGCCCCGCTTTCAGCTCTCCTATCACCTGCTCTCACACGGCCTCAAGCAGCGCGTCCGTCTCAAGGTGCTCGTCACCAGCGACGATCCCGCCGTCGAGTCCATCACTTCCGTCTGGCCCGCTTCCAATCAGTACGAGCGCGAAGTCTGGGACCTGATGGGCGTCCGCTTCCAGGGCCACCCCGACCTCCGCCGCATCATGATGCCCGAGGAATGGGAAGGCCACCCCCTGCAAAAGACCTATCCCGTGGAGGGCTACCGCTAATGTCGCGCTCGATGCCTGAAATCGCAGACTTTGTCGCCACCGAACGCCTCGTCAAGCCGTCGCACGAGCAGGACTCCCAGACCCACTCCATGGTCCTCAACATGGGACCCCAGCACCCGTCCACTCACGGCGTGCTCCGCGTCGTCATCGAAATCGACGGCGAAACCGTCGTCAAACTCGTCACAGACATCGGCTACCTCCACACCGGTATCGAAAAGAACTGCGAAGCCAAGTTCTACCAGCAGGTCGTTCCCATGACCGACCGCATCGACTACCTGTGCCCCATGACCAACAACCTGGCCTACTGCCTCGCGGTCGAAAAGCTCCTGCAGCTTGAAATCCCGCCCCGCGCCCAGTGGATGCGCGTGCTCATGAATGAGCTCACCCGCATCCAGTCCCACCTCGTCTGGCTCGGCACCCACGCCATGGACATCGGCGCACTCACCGTCTTCCTCTACTGCTTCCGCGAGCGCGAAGAACTCCTCCGCCTCTTCGAAGCCATCTCCGGGCAGCGCATGATGACCTCCTACTTCCGCATCGGAGGCCTCTCCCTCGAAGCTCCCCTCGACTTCTTCCCCCGCGTCCGCGCCATCCTCAAGAAGATGCCCGAGAAGATCGACGAATATCAAAATCTCCTCACCGGAAATCCCATCTGGGTCAACCGCCTCAAGGGCGTCGGCCACCTCACCGCCGAGCAGGCTATCTCCCTCGGCGTCACCGGCCCGCCGCTCCGCGCCTCCGGCGTAGATTGGGACCTCCGCCGTGACATGCCCTACTCCGGCTACGAAAACTTCCAGTTCAAGGTCCCCACTTCGACCGAAGGCGACGTCTGGGCACGCTACTGGGTTCGCCTCGAAGAGATGCGCGAGTCCGTCAAGATCGCCACCCAGGCCCTCGACGGTATGCCGGAAGGCCGCATCACCGCCGACGCCCCCAAGGTCGTCCTCCCGGATCGTGAAAAAATGAAGACCGAGATGGAAGCCCTCATCTATCACTTCAAAATCGTCACCGAGGGCTTCACCGTGCCGGCTGGCGAGGTCTATCAGGCTGTCGAATCACCACGTGGAGAAATGGGCTACTACGTCGTCTCCGACGGCACCGCCAAGCCCTACCGCGTGCACATGCGCAATCCCTCCTTCGCCACACTGCAGGCCCTGCCCGCCATGTGTGAAGGAAGACTCCTCGCCGACGTCGTCGCCGTGATCGGTTCCATTGACATCGTCCTCGGCGAGATCGACCGATAATCGCGCCCCGCTATGACGAACCTGTCAGGCAGCGCGCAGCAGTTGCATCAGGAACTCTGGACTTCGTTCACTGCGCTCCTCAAAGCCTATGCGGCAGCCACATCGCTCGCATTGCCCGGGAACGCGATCAGCATCACGGACCGTGCAAGCGGCGGTCTTGAAATCACAACGGCGGCGAAGGCGCTTCACATCGCCTTCCATAGCCAAAGCGGATATGGCGTTTACTCCGTCAGCCCCGCGCAGCAGACACAAACCGCCTCTTCCGGCTCGTTCCAAATCGATGAGCATGGAAGAATACAACTGGACGACCCTGCTTCCACCGGCCCCCTCGAAATGGATGCCGCTGCTGAAGCACTCATCGCCAGGATTTTGTAACCGAGGAGCAAGCGGCGCATGGCAGCCGAAAAAACGACGATCTTCTCTCCCGAACTCGCGGCACGCTTTGACCGCCTCGTAACCCTCTACCCGGTCAAACGCTCCGCCCTCGTTCCCATGCTGCTCTACGCGCAGGACGAGATCGGCTACATCTCCGACGCCGTCGTCGCCGAAGTCGCCGAACGCATCGGCATCACCGAGCTCGATGTTCGTAACGTCGTCAGTTACTATTCGCTCATGCGCACCAAACCGGTGGGCAAATACCATGTGCAGGTCTGCACCAACATCGCATGCATGCTGCGCGGCGGCAACGAGCTCTTCCATCACTGCAGCAAGCGCCTCGGCATCGGACACAAACAGACCACCCCCGACGGGCTCTTCTCCCTTGAAGAAGTCGAGTGCATCGGCTCCTGCTCCTGGGCCCCCGCCGTTCAGGTCAACTACGACTATCACGAAAACCTCACACCCGACACAATGGACAAGGTACTCGACGAGTACCGCGCGAAAGCGAGCAAGTAGTCATGGCATATTTGACCACTCATCCTGACGTTGTCCCGGTCATCAGCTTCCGCTTCGGCAAGGGAGCCGCCGACATCGACCGCTACCTCGAACTCGATGGCTACAAAGCCGTGCAGAAGTGCTTCGAAATGGAGCCCGACGCCATCATCAACGAGGTCAAAACCTCCGGCCTCCGCGGCCGTGGCGGCGCAGGCTTCCCCACCGGCTTGAAGTGGTCCTTCGTGCCCAAGGAATCCGCCAAACCCAAATACATCCTCGTCAACGGCGACGAAAGCGAACCCGGCACCTGCAAGGACCGCCTCATCTTCGAGCACGACCCCCACGCCGTCATCGAGGGCGTCCTCATCGCCGGCCTCGCCGTCGGCGCAAAAATGGGCTTCATCTACCTTCGCGGAGAATACCGCTTCCTCATCGAGATCATGGAGAAGGCCGTAGCCGACGCCTACAAGCGCGGCTTCCTCGGCAAAGGCATCTTCGGCACCAAGCACGACTTTGAAATCGTCGTCCAGACCGGCGCGGGCGCCTACGAGGTCGGCGAAGAATCCGCCCTCATGGAGTCGCTCGAAGGCAAGCGCGGCGTCCCCCGCATCCGTCCGCCCTTCCCGGCGGTAGCCGGCCTCTACGGCGGACCAACCGTCATCAACAACGCGGAAACCCTCGCCACCGTCCCCCACATCTTCCGCATCGGCGCAAAGGAATACGCCGCTCTCGGCACCGAACGCAACGGCGGCACGCGTCTCTTCTGCCTCAGCGGACACCTCGAAAAGCCCGGCGTCTACGAACTCCCCATGGGCTACAACCTCAGGAAAATGATCTATGAGGTCGGCGGCGGCATCCCCAATGGCAAAAAACTCAAGGCCGTCGTCCCCGGCGGATCATCCGTCCCCGTCCTGCTCCCCGAGGAAATCGACATCGGCATGGACTTCGATCAGGTCGCCAAGGCTGGTTCCATGCTCGGCTCCGGCGGCGTCGTCGTCCTCGACGAAACCGTCTGCATGGTCGAGTTCGCCCTCCGCACCATCAAGTTCTACCAGCATGAGAGCTGCGGCTGGTGCATCCCCTGCCGCGAAGGCACAGACTGGCTCAAAAAGTCACTCACCCGGCTACACATGGGCGGTGCCGTCGACAAGGACATCGACCATATCAAGTACCTGGCCGAAAACATGCTCGGACGCACCTTCTGCCCGCTCGGTGATGCAGCCGCGATGCCCACCATCGGCTTCGTGAAAAAATTCCGCAAGGAATTTGAAGACCACCTCAACGGCAAAGGCTGCCCCTACCACCCGGCACCCGACTACGAACTGGCAACCGTTTAAGAATCGAGACAGGAATGGCTGACGTAACTTTTACCGTCGATGGCAAGCAACTCACCGCCCCCAGGGGCACGCTTCTCATCGAGGCCTGCCGTAAGGCCGGCATCGAGATTCCCGCATTCTGCTACTACCCCGGACTCTCGCTCCAGGGCGCCTGCCGCATGTGCGTCGTGCGCGTCGAAAAAATCGGCAAGCTCCAGACCGCATGCACCACGCCCGTAGCCGAGGGTATGGTCGTCACCACGGAGAGCCCGGAAATTGCCCAGTCCCGCAAGGCGATGGTCGAAATGGTGCTCGGCAACCATCCCCTCGACTGCCCCGTCTGCGACGCCGGCGGCGAGTGCGAACTCCAGGACATGACCTTCAAGTACGGCGCGCATCAATCCCAGTTCGTCGAAATTAAAAATCACCGCGAAGAACAGCAGTGGTCCCCAGTCGTCTACTTTGACCGCCCCCGCTGCATCCTCTGCTACCGCTGCGTGCGCGTCTGCGGCGAAGGCATGGACGTCTGGGCGCTCGGCATCCAGAATCGCGGCTCCGGCTCGGTCATTGCACCCAACAAGGAAGATCATCTCGAGTGCGAAGAGTGCGGCATGTGCATCGACATCTGCCCGGTCGGCGCGCTCACCTCCGGCCCCTATCGCTATAAGACCCGCCCGTGGGAAATGAGCCACGTCTCGACCGTCTGTACGCACTGCGGCGACGGCTGCAAGACCACCCTCGGCGTCCGCCGCGCTGACGATGGCATGGAAATCGTTCGCGGTGACAACCGCGACAAGAGCGGCTTCAACAACGACTTCCTCTGCATCAAGGGCCGCTATGCCTTCGACTTCGCCAATCGCGAAGACCGCGTCACACAGCCTCTGCTCAAGCAGCCCAACGGCGAATTCAAACCTGCCACCTGGGACGAAGCCCTCGACTTCGCCGCCGGCAGGCTCCGCGAAATTCGTGACAGCCGCGGTGGCAAATCCATCGGCGTCATCGGTTCCACCCGCATCACCAACGAGGAAGCCTACCTCCTGCAGAAGTTCGCCCGCAGCATCCTCGGCACCAATAACATCGACCACCATCGCACCGCCGACTACCCGACCTTCCTCGCCGCCCTCAAGGCAAAAGGCCAAAAGGAAGCCTCCATCCGCGACTTCGCGGATGCAAAATCCATCCTCCTCGTTGGCAACGATCCAACCCAGCAGCACCCGCTCCTCGCCTGGCAAATTCGTAACAATGTCCGTAACAATCAGGCGCGCCTCTACCTCGCCAACCATCTGAACATTAAACTCCGCCGCCAGGCCACCAGCTTCCTCCAGATCCAGCAGGAAAACTACGGAGCGCTCGTAGCCTTCCTCGCCGGCAACGACAAAGCGCTCGAAGCCAACGCTGCAGCCACCGGCTTCCGCGATGCTCTCCGCAAGGAAGAGTCCATCGTCATCGCCTTCGGCTCCGAACTCCGCGGCAAAGACATCGAAGCCCTCGTCGCCTTCGGCTCCGGCTTCCCCAACGTCAAATTCGCATGCCTCGGCGACTATGCCAACTCGCGCGGCGCATCCGACATGGGCCTGCTGCCCGACCTGCTCCCCGGCTACGTTCCGGTTACCGCAGCCGGCAGCTTCGCCCAGGAATACGGCGCAAATCTGCCCACCGAACCCGGCCTCGACATGGTCCAGATGTTCGACGCAGCCGGTCGCGGCGAACTCGCAGCCCTCTACGTCGCCGGCTCCAACCCGGTCAAGCGTTATGGCGTCGATCCAGCAGCACTCAAGAACACCTTCCTCATCGTGCAGGACATGTTCCTCACCGAGACCGCGAAACTCGCCGACGTCATCCTCCCCGCCGCCAACCTCTACGAAAAGGCAGGCACTGCCACCAGCACCTACGGCGACCTTCAACTCGTCAAAAAGGCTGCTGACAAGGCTGGCGTCCGCGCCGACTTCGACCTCATCGTCCGCCTCGCCGGGCACATGGGCCACGACATCAAGACCCTCGTGCCCTTCGGCAAGGGCCTTCCGGCAGACTTCGGCCAATCCCGCGGCACCCAGTCCGGGGAAGCCGATCGCCACGCCGTCTGGCTCGTCGCCCATCAGCTCGAACTCAAGGCAAGCCCCTTCGATCCCTTCGCCATCTTCGACGAAATTCAGCGACTCGTTCCCGCCTACGACCTGCCGCGCCTCAACCTCATGGCGGGCAACGACGAGCACCTCAAATCCGACCTCGTGCAGATTCAGACCGGCGCATCCCGCCGCGATCTCGTCCTGCCATCCAACGACACACTATTCACCTCCGGCACGCTCGGCGAGTACACCGAAATACTGCACTCAGTGATGGAGTCAAGAAAACAAAGCCCGGCCGAAACAGCGGCGGACTAATCCTCAGGAAGGCCTGATCGACGTGAATTTTTGGTGGTTTCTTCTAATCAGTGTTCTCAAGATCGCCGTCGTGCTCTTCATCCTGCTCACGGCCGTCGCCTACACCGTGCTGCTCGAGCGCAAGGTCGTCGGACGCATCCAGAATCGCTGGGGACCCAGCCGGGTAGGCCCCTTCGGCCTGCTGCAGCCGCTTGCTGACGGTGTCAAGCTCTTCCTCAAGGAAGACCTGATCCCCACCTCCGTCTACAAGCCGCTCTACATCCTCGCGCCCTGCATCGCGCTCGCCTGCGCCCTCACCTCCATCGCAGTCGTGCCCTTCGGCGCGGACATCAAATACAAAGGCGTTGATCTCTTCCAGATCGCCAACATCAACATCGGACTGCTCGTCATCCTCGGCGTCACCTCCGTCGGCGTCTACGGCATCGCGCTCTCCGGCTGGTCCTCCAACAACAAGTACTCGCTGCTCGGCGCGCTCCGCTCCAGCGCACAGCTCGTCAGCTACGAGCTCGCACTCGGACTCTCGCTCGTCGGCGTCGTCCTCCGCGCCGGCTCCTTCAACCTGCGCACCATCGTCGACGTCCAGGCCACCCACGGCGCACTCAGCTGGAACATCTTCGGCGGCTTCCAGATCGTCGCCTTCTTCGTTTACCTCACAGCAGCCTACGCGGAAACCAACCGCACCCCCTTCGATCTCCCCGAAGCGGAAAGCGAACTCACCGCCGGCTACCACACCGAGTACAGCTCCATGAAGTTCGCCATGTTCTTCATGTCAGAGTACGCAAACATGATCACCGTTTCGTGCGTGGCCACCCTCCTCTTCCTCGGTGGATGGTCCAGCCCGTTCGGTCATCTTCTGCCCTCCTTTGGACCTATTCCGGACGCAATCTTCCCGGTCCTCTGGTTTGTCGGAAAGGTCTTTTTCTTCCTCTTCGTCTACATCTGGGTGCGCGGCACGCTGCCTCGCTTCCGCTACGATCAACTCATGGGTTTTGGCTGGAAGGTCCTCCTTCCAATAGCGATTGCAAACATCGTGGTCACAAGCCTCTGGCTCGGATTCGTCAAGCCGCTGTGAATTACAATTATTTCCGGCTGCTCAAACGTTCCGCTTCTTTCTCAATACTTCAGGCGACGCAAGCATGCATCTAGTTCTCTTCTTCATATTCGGTGGCTTTTGTGTGGCGGGAGCGTTAAACCTCCTGCTGCAACGCCACCCGATTAACAGCGCCCTGTCGCTGATTGTCGTCATGACATCGCTCGCGGTGCTGTACCTGCTTCTCGGCGCGGAATTCCTCGCCGCCGTGCAGGTCATCGTCTACTCCGGCGCCATCATGGTTCTCTTCACCTTCGTCATCATGCTGCTCAACGCGCAGCGAGAAGAGCGCACCCATGGCAGCCGCGCAGCCTACATCCTCGGCTTTCCCGGAGCAGCGGCACTGTTCGCGATCCTGGCCTTCATCTTTGTACAAAACGGCAAGTCCCTCGGATTCGCCGTCCTCGGCCCCAACAGCATGGTCGGTACCCACGCGTTGAGCGAAGTCCTCTTCCGCAATCTGCTCCTGCCCTTTGAGGTCACCTCCGTACTCATCCTCATCGCCATCCTCGGTGCAGTCGCGCTGGCCCGCCACACCGATCCCAAAGACCAGAGAAAGGAGCAGCGCTAAATGGTACCCATCTCCTACTACCTCATCCTCAGCGCCATCCTCTTCTCCATCGGCGTCGGCGCGTTCCTCATCAAGCGCAACATCATCACCATCTTCATGTCCATTGAGCTCATGCTCAACGCCGTCAATCTGTCCTTCGTTGCCTTCGCCAACTACTGGAATCAGATCAACCACCAGTTCAGCGGGCAGATTTTCGTCTTTTTCGTCATGGTCGTCGCCGCTGCGGAAGCCGCCGTCGGCCTCGCCATCATCATCGCGCTCTTCCGCACCCGGAAGACCCTCAACGTTGACCAAGTGGATTTGATGAAGCTATGAACGGAATCCCCAATCTGCACCTGTGGCTCCTGCCCATTCTGCCCCTTGCCGGATTCCTGGTAAACGGCCTCTTCGGCCGCCGTCTGCCCAGGGCTCTGGTCGCTGCGGTCGCCATTCTCGCCACCGCCATTCCCGTGATCCAGGTCGCGATCATCATCGCGCGCTTCGGCTCACTTCAGCTTCCCTACGTCGAGCATGTCGCCAACTGGATCACCGCCGGATCTTTCCACGCCGGCTTTACCTTCCAGCTCGACCAGCTCACCCTGCTCATGCTTTGCGTCATCACCGGCGTAGGCTTCCTCATTCACGTCTACTCCATCGGCTACATGGCTCATGAAGATGGCTTCTGGCGCTTCTTCGCCTACCTCAACCTCTTCATGTTCTTCATGCTCACCCTGGTGCTCGCCAACAACTTCCTCATGCTCTTCATCGGCTGGGAAGGTGTCGGCCTCGCCTCCTACCTGCTCATCGGCTTCTATGTCCTCAAGACCTCCGCCGCCGACGCAGGCAAAAAAGCATTCATCTACAACCGCATCGGCGACTTCGGATTCCTGCTGGCCATGTTCCTCATGATCCAGCACTTCGGCTCCCTCAGCTACTCGCAGGTCTTCCCGCAGATCATCGCCCAGCCCGCACTCCAGGGCGGCTTTCTCACTGCCATCGGCCTGCTGCTGCTGCTCGGCGCCACCGGCAAGTCCGCGCAGATTCCCCTCTACGTCTGGCTCCCGGACGCCATGGAAGGCCCCACCCCAGTCTCGGCGCTCATCCATGCCGCCACCATGGTCACCGCCGGCGTCTACATGGTAGCCCGCGCGCACGTTATCTTTGACCGCTCGGCCATGGCCCTCGCCTTCGTCGCCGTCATCGGAACCGCCACAGCATTCTTCGCCGCCACCATGGCCGTCGCGCAGAACGACATCAAGCGCGTCCTCGCCTACTCCACCGTCTCCCAACTCGGCTACATGTTCCTCGGCTGCGGAGTCGCGGCCTACAGCGCGGGCATCTTCCACCTTGTCGCCCACGCCTTCTTCAAGGCCCTGCTCTTCCTCGCCGCCGGCGCCGTCATCCACTCGCTCTCCGGCGAACAGGACATGCGCCACATGGGCGGCCTCCGCAAAAAAATCCCTGTCACCTTCTGGACCATGACCGCCGCAGTCTTCGCCATCTCCGGCTTCCCTCCGCTCGTCGGCTTCGCCAGTAAGGACGGAATCCTCTACGACGCCTTCATCGCCCCCGGCGGAAAGATCCTCTGGTTCGTCGCACTCGTCGCCGCCGGCTTCACTTCCTTCTATATGTTCCGCCTCTGGTACATGACCTTCTTCGGAGAAGACCGCACCGGCACATCCGAAATCCTCAAGGAAGCCAAAGAGCACGGCCACGGCCACATTCATGAAAGCCCCTGGGTCATGCTCATTCCCATGGCCATCCTCGCCCTCCTTTCCGTCTTCGGCGGCGCCCTCGGCTGGCCCTCCGGCCTCGGCGGCAACGAGTGGATCACACACTTTCTGGCCCCCGTCTTCAACACCGCTGGCCTGTCCATCAATCCGCACCTCATCCACGACCCCGCCGGCGCCGGCAGCGATAGCCTCCAGCTCATCCTGGCCATCGTCTCCACGCTCACTGCCCTCGCGGGATGGTTCGTCGCGCACCTCATGTACTACGCCAAACCCGAACTCCCCGAGCTGCTCACCCAAAAGTTCCGCGCCGTTCATCGCACGCTCTATCACAAGTACTGGGTCGACGAGATCTACGAGGGCTTCATCGCAGCCCCCGTTCTCTTCTTCTCCCGCTTCGTGCTCAATTTCCTCGTCGATCGCGGCGTCATCGACGGCGCCGGCTTCGCCGCCGGCGGCACAGCACAGGGCCTCGGCTCGCTCGTCGCACGCATTCAGTCTGGAAATATCCGCTCCTACGCCGGCTGGCTGGCATTCGGAGCCACACTCGTCCTGGTCGTGACTTACTTCGTGTTCACGGGCAGCTTCATGCTTCACTAAGCAGTCCGCACCCGCTTCATCGCGGACTGCAAGACAGTTTTTGGATTGTGTTTCACTTCGCGCTTCGCACAAGGATTCCGTTCGGCTCATCATGCCGAACGGAATCCGGGAAACAGCGCATTTTTCGCAGCCGATGGGCTTGCCCCACCGGCGTAGTCAGAGGAAAGGCTTCGTGCTGAACGGATCAATCTTATCGCTGATAACCTTCCTGCCACTCGCGGGAGCCGTTATCCTTACCCTGCTGCCCCGGCGCGGTCGTATCATCCAGTGGTGGGCGCTGCTTGTCTCGCTTGCCACCTTCATCGCGACCCTCCATCTACCGGCGCACTTCGTCTACGGTCAGTCCGGTTTCCAGTTCGTCATCAACGCCCCCTGGATCGCGCACCCCACCATCCGCTATCACCTCGGCGTAGACGGACTCTCCATGTGGCTCGTCGTTCTCACCGGCTTCCTCGCCCCCATCGGTGTCCTCGTCTCATGGAAAGCCATCGAGAACCGCACCAAGGAGTTCTACTTCCTCTTCCTCATCCAGCAGACCGCCATGCTTGGCGTCTTCGTCTCGCTCGATCTCTTCCTCTACTACGCATTCTGGGAACTCACCCTCGTCCCCATGGCCATCCTCATCGCCATGTATGGCCGCAACAAGGGACCTCAGGCAGCCATCAAGTTCTTCCTCTACACCTTCATCCCCTCTGCGCTCTTCCTGGTCGCCATCCTCTGGCTCTATGCCAAAACCGGCACCTTTGAGTTCGGCCACCTCCAGACCGCCATCGCAGCCGGCGGACTCGGCCCGCAGGCGCTCTTCTGGGCCGCTCTGGCCTTCCTCGTAGCCTTCGCCGTAAAAGTCCCCGTCTTCCCGCTGCACGGCTGGCTCGCAGACGGTCTTACCCAGGCCCCCACCGCAATGTCGATGGTCATTGCCGGTAAGCTTGGACTCTACTCTCTTATCCGCTTCAACCTGGGCCTCTTCCCCGTCCAGTCCCGCGAGTTCGCACCCTGGATGATCGCACTCGCCGTCATCGGCATCCTCTACGGCGCGCTCGTCGCCCTCGTACAGCGCGACATGAAGCGCCTGGCCGCCTACGCCATTCTCAGCCAGGTCAGCTTTGTCATCCTCGGCATCTTCTGCTTCTCCATCACAGGCCTCGACGGAGCCGTCTATCAGATTCTCAACGAGGGCATCTCTGGCGGCGCGCTGCTCGTCCTCATGGGCATCCTCTACGAGCGCTACGGCACCTTTGAAATCTCCGAGTACGGCGGCCTCTCCAAGCACCTGCCGCACATGGCCACCCTCTACATCATCACCACCCTCTCGCTCATCGGCCTGCCCATTCTCAACGGCTTCGTCGGCGAGTTCCTCATCCTCAGCGGCAGCTTCGTCGGCCATCACGAATGGGTCGTCTTCGCCACACTGGGCGTCATCCTCAGCGCCGCCTACATGCTCTGGTTCATCCAGCGCATCTTCTTTGGCCCGCCGTCTACCATGGTCGAAGACAAACGCGGCGTTGATGTCAGCTTCCGCGAACTCGCAGCCGTCTGGCCCATGGTCCTGCTCATGGTCGTCATGGGAGTCGCATCGTCCTACTGGATTCGCGGCATTGAACAAGGCATCCGGCCGCTCGCCAACGCCCCCGTCACTCAACCCATGGCTCAATCTCACGCCACCAGCCTTCCCGCCAGGGCAATGCTCCTGAAAGGAAGGCAGTAATGAACGGATCGATGACAGTTCTGCGCATACTTCCTGAAATCATCTTCACCATCACCGGCGTCCTCATCATGCTGATCGACCCCGTGATGCCCCGCGAAGCCAATCGCAAGCCCCTCGGCTGGCTCGCCGTCTTCGGCGCGCTCGCCGCGCTTATCGCAAGCCTCTATCAGTACTCCTTGCCGGACGGCACCGCCTACTTCGGCGTCGTGCAGACAGACGCCTTCAGCGTCTTCTTCCACGTCCTCATCTCCGGAATCATCCTCGTCTCCGCTCTGGTCATGCTGGACGCGTCACAACCCGACACGGAAAACCTGGGCGAGTTCTTCGCCCTCATGTCCTTCGGCGCCGTCGGCATGCTCCTCATGACCAGCGGCGTCGAGCTCCTGCTCGTCTTCATCGGTCTTGAGATCTCTTCGATCTCCACCTACATCCTCGCCGGCTTCCGCCGCAAGACCGCCAAAAGTCCAGAGTCGGCCATCAAGTACTTCCTGCTCGGCTCCTTCGCCACGGCCTTCTTCCTCTACGGCGTCGCGCTCACCTACGGTGCCGCCGGCACCACCCGTATCACTGACATTGCGAGCAACCTGGCCACCAGCCACGCCCTGCCCATTGCCGTCGTCGGACTCGCCTTCATCATCATCGGCCTGGCCTTCAAGGTCTCTGCCGCGCCCTTCCACCTCTGGACGCCCGACGTCTACGAAGGTGCGCCGTCCCCCGTCGTCGGGCTCATGTCCACCGCGCCCAAGGCAGCCGCATTCGCCGTACTTCTGCGCATCGCCTATGAGGCCTTCCCGCAGCTCCAGAGCCACTGGATGCCCCTGCTCTGGATCATCGCCGCCGTCTCCATGACCCTCGGCAACCTCGGCGCCTTCCGCCAGAAGAACGTCAAGCGCATGCTCGCCTACTCCTCCATCGCGCATGCCGGCTACCTGCTCGTCGCCTTCACCGTCCTCTCCGCCGGCGGTGTCGCCGCAGCCAGCTTCTACGCTGTCGCCTACGCCGTTATGAACGTCGGCATCTTCGCCGTCATCAGCCACGCCGGCGGTTACGATGACCGCCTCACCCTCATCGAGGACTACAAGGGACTCGCCTACCGCTCCCCGCTCCTCGGCGGAGCCATGGCCTTCTTCCTGCTCTCCCTCATCGGAATCCCCTTCACCGGCGGCTTTTTCGGCAAGTTTTACGTCTTCGCCTCCGCCATTCACTCCGGCATGATCTGGCTTGCCATCATCGGCCTCGTCAACAGCGGCATCGCGGTCTTTTACTACCTCCGCGTCCTCACCGCCGCCTACTCCAGGCCGCAGGACACCTCACCGGTCCTCGACGTTCCCCGCGCCTCGTTCCCGCTGCTGCTCGCCCTCTTCCTCACCGTCGCCGTCACCCTTATCCTCGGTATCGTTCCGGACAAGATCCTCAACGGCGCGCGCAACGCGGCAGAAACCTTCCCCATCCTCTCCAGCCAGCAGCCGCCTCTCAACGCCACTCCCAGCGCATCCTCCATGGCGGCGCTCAACCACAAGCCCTGATCCATCAGCGGGCCGCCAGGGCAGGCTCCACCATCCAATCCCCCTGAAGAAGGATTCCAGACCACCGGGATCACCTCAGGGGGATTTTTCATGCTCCCAACCGAAGCTCTGCGTTCGACACGCGTCTCTCCACCCCCGGCACTCCAACACCAAAAACACAAAGGCCCCCGGTTTCCCGGAGGCCTTTTCCCATATCCCTTCTCGCGACGTCTCTTACTTCTGTACGAAGATGAAGATAATCAGCATCGTGAACAGCGCCATCGACTCAATGAAGGCCAGACCCATGATGAACATGAACTGGATCATCGGCCGCGCGCCCGGATTCCGCGCCACGCCCTGCGCCGCGCCCATCGCCGCAATGCCCTCGCCGATGCCGCATCCCGCCGAGGCTAGGCCCATGCCGATACCGGCGGCCAACGGCCCAAAGTTAGCTACGCTACCACTACCGCCGCCAGTGGTTGCCGCAAACGCCGGCACGGCCATGAAAAGTGCCCCCAGCGCCATATAGATATACCGAAAATAACGCATATTCTCTCCTGCTTCCCAATAGTCGCTCCCGTGCATTCGAGGCTATTGATTCTGCCTCTCCCCGCCCGGATCAGCGGTAATTTTCCAGACAGTCAAAAGCCTCCCGTCCGGAGCAACCCGATTTACATCTTCTCTTCGTGGGCAACTGCCTGCGAAAGGTAGATAAACGTCAAAAGCATAAATACATAGCACTGAATCACCGCCACCCCAAAATGCAGCCCGAGGAAAACAATCGGCAAAATAGCGGGTACAAACGAAAACGTTACCAGCGTCAGCAGGTCGCTCGCAAACATATTGGCATACAGACGAATCGTAAGCGAAACCATGCGCGCCAGGTGAGACACAATCTCCAGGGGAAACCAGAGAGGTGTCAGCCACCACACGTCCCCCAGAAAGTGCTTGAAGTAGCCCACCGGACCCTGCTTCCAGAGCCCGTGAATGTTGTAGTAGATAAACGTGAGGATCGCCAGCCCCAGCGGAACCACCGGGCTCGACGTCGGCGTATCGATCCCCGGCAAAAGCCCCATCAAATTATTCAGCAGCACGAACACGAGAATCATCGTCCCGTAGCTCAGGTACTTCTCATAGTCGTGGTGAATAATGTCCCGCGCCTGGCCCTCTACAAACTCGTACACGATCTCGGCCAGTTGCTGTCCGGCTGCAGGCTTCTCCACACTCAGCCGCAGCCGTACATAAATAAAGAACGCCACCAGCCCCAGGGTCACAATCAGTTGCAGCGTCAGCCGGTTATGGATCGGCGCACCGGCCACCGCCGGAGGCACTCCGGCCTTATCCATCAAATCCGTCAGGGGGCCGCCAAAAAGCTGGTTCAACAGCGCCGTCAGTTGGTTCAACAGTTCATGCATGCGGGTCGAGCGATCCTGGTTCTCAAATCTCTACAAATGCAAATTTTGTGTGTCGGAAAAGTACTTCAGGGGGCTCATTGCTTCAGCAGTCTGAATGCTTCCACCGTGAGCATGATCATCGCCAGGGAAAGCCCGGCGACCAGGGCATAAAGTGAACCCTCTAAGTATCTTAGACTACCATAGAGGACCGCCCCAACCATAGCCAGCCGCACTACAAATGTGAAGAGCGTCCGCACCAGCGACAGGGGATTTCGCTGCGCATCCAGCCGCACATTAATCGCCGCAATCAGCCGCCGCCACTCCCACACCCCGGTCAGCGAAATCCCGGCCCCGATCAGCAGCATCAGTCCCGTCCGCCAGCCGTAAAACATCGTCAGCAGGCCCGCCAGAACCACGCCCAGCACCGCAATATTCCACATCGTGCGCCGCAGCGCGCCCAGAAACCGGGCATCGTTAAAATCAAACATCGCCTGGCTCGCTGCCGCCCCGCTCGCCTCCACGGGATTCGTCCGGCTGCCGGTCATCGGCGTCTCACTCGTCTGGGGATTCGTCGCGTCCGTCACTTACTTGGGCTCCTCATCGATTTTACCGTCTCCCGCGCCTCTCTCATCGCTCAACGCGCTCTGCCCATCCGGATTCCCGTCCAGCTTCTTCTCCATCTCCCGCAAAAGCCGCACAATCTGCATCCCGCCCGCAGCAAACCCCACCACAAGCCCCGCCAGGTAGATCCAATGCTGATGCAGCCACCGGTCCAGCCCCAACCCCAGCAGCCAGCCCACAAACACGGAAACCGGCAGCAGCAGCACAATCTCCAGCATCCGGTCCATCTGCATAACCGCCTGCGCAAACTCGCGCCCCGTCAGCTTCTCGTGCTCTTTCTTGTCGGCCATATCCAGCGGCTTTTATACCCCATCGCAGCCACGGCAAGAAAGCAAAACCCGCCCCGCACGCAAATTTCCGCCGCCCGCGAATTTATACTCCAGAAAAGACCGATCCCATCGCACTCAAGGAACGCCAGTGTTTGACTCCGATTTCGAGCGCAACCAATTCGCGCTCCGCCAGCAAAAGCTCCAGCAGATCGAGGCTCTCGGCCAGCCCGCCTATCCCAACCATTTCTCGGCCACCCACACCGTCGCTCAAATCTGGGACAAGTACGCCGACGCCACCGCCGAGCAGCTCGAAGCCGACAAGCCCCCCGTCGCCGTCGCCGGACGCCTCATGGCCATCCGCGGCCAGGGCAAGGCCGGCTTCGCGCACCTCCAGCAGGACGGCCAGCGCCTCCAGCTCTACATCCGCAAAGACGCCATCGGCGACGACCCCTTCGCCATCTACAAGCTCCTCGACCTCGGCGACCACATCGGCGTCACCGGCTACCTCTTCCGCACCCGCACCGGCGAGCTCAGCGTCCACGTTGAAACCCTCACCTTCCTCGCCAAGGCCATGCTCGCCCTGCCCGACAAGTACCACGGCCTCGAAGATGTGGAACTCCGCTACCGCCGCCGCTACGTCGACCTCTTCATGAACCCCGAGGTCCGCGAAGTCTTCGTCAAGCGCGCCAAACTCCTCGCCGCCACCCGCAAATTCTTTGACTCCCGAGGCTTCATCGAAGTCGAAACCCCCATGATGCAGCCCATCGCAGGCGGAGCCGCCGCGCGCCCCTTCACCACCCATCACAACGCCCTCGACATCGACCTCTACCTCCGCATTGCCCCCGAGCTTTACCTCAAGCGCCTCGTCGTCGGAGGCCTCGACCGCGTCTACGAAATCAACCGCAACTTCCGCAACGAAGGCATCTCCACCCAGCACAACCCCGAGTTCACCATGCTCGAGTTCTACCAGGCCTACGCCAACTACCACGAGCTCATGGACCTCACCGAGGAGTACATCGCCTACGCCGCCAAAGAAGTCAACGGAACCACCATCACCAAGTTCCCCATTCCCAAAGGCCCCCGCGCCGGCGAAGAAGTAGAAATCGACCTGGCCAAATGGCAAAGACTGACGATGCGGGAAGCAATCATGCGTTGGTGTCCAAATGCGAGTGAACAGATGTTTACGATTGCGGATCAGCTCAACAACATAGTGGTTGATAATGCATACGACGATCTGAAGAACGCTAATCTTTACGAACAGAAAGTTCGAAAAGCGCAGTCAAAGCAGAGCCAATCTGAGGACACCCCACCAATCGAGAAGTGGCAATTGCTTGCGGACGGCTTCCGCCGTCGCTTCAGCGCCCTAAACGAAATCCACTTAAGCTGGCAAGCAGACAAACCGCTCGGAGAGATGATCGCTGCGGTCTTCGAG
>JBMFWD010000019.1:0-59957 GCA_049965615.1 Acidobacteriaceae bacterium | reverse complement strand
GCTGATCCTCTCTTCTCTGAAAGTGGTCCTTGCCCAGGAAACCATTCCAGATTATTCGGGATCAGCCTGCTCGCTCCCCCGCCAAGCCACCGCAGTTATCCGCTATTTTGGACAGCAATGATATGGACTGGGCTTGGCGGACGATTGCATGTCTGGTATCCATCGCAAAGCGGGAGGAAATACATTGTGGCTGTTGACCCGGCAGGAGGAGGTACCCAGGGCGACTACTCGGTGGTGCAGGTGATTGATGCTGGAACGGGCCTGCAGTGCGCTGAGTTGCAGGCTCACCTTACGGTGCTTGAAACAGCGCAGGAAGTGGTGAAGCTGGCCAAGGAATATGGCAATGCCCTGGTTGCTGTGGAGCGAAATAACCATGGAAGCGCAGTCATTGCGTTTCTTCGCAGTGTATGTCGCTACAGCTACTTGTTTCAGCAGGGAGGGCAGGACGGATGGCTTACGACTTCGATATCGCGACCCCAGATGCTGGCTTTTATGGCATCCGCACTGGTGGAAACGCCCGGGATTTTTTCAAGCAGGCGGCTGCTTGCGGAATGCAGGAGCTTTGTGCGGAAAGAGAATGGTCGAATTGAGGCCCAGATGGGGGAGCATGACGATTGCGTTCTGGCAATGGCCATTGCGCTTGCTGTGAAAGCGGGGCGATAGGGGTATGGACGGGACGGCAGTCAATTCCGCGCTAAAAATGTTTTGTGTATGCCGGTGATTGCAGTCAGTGCGGTACAGGGTACGATGTTGAATTGCGGAGGAAATGTGGCAGTCCTGGCGATACAACAGATCAGGAAGATGCGGGGCGGCGCGCAAGGTCATTTGATGTATTGCGATGACGGTGTCCCGTACGTGGTGAAGTTTCAAAATAATCCCCAGGATTTACGCGTTCTAGTGAACGAGTGGCTGGCAACACACCTGGCTCGGATTGTTGGATTGCCTTCACCACCTTGTGAAGTTGTGGAAGTTACGCCATGGCTGATTGAGAATTCGCAGGAATTGAGCATCATTGTTGGAGAGCGGGTGGAGCCATGCTTGCCAGGCTTGCATTTTGGTTCACAATTTATTGGTGGATTGATGCCCGGCAACAGCGTGGATTATCTGCCGGAGCAGCAACTGGCCGAGGTTCGAAACCTAGGGGACTTTGCCGGGATGCTGGTATTTGATAAATGGACATGTAACTCAAATGGACGGCAGGCAGTCTTTCATCGCAAGCAACGGGAGCGGAAATACACCGCTACCTTTATCGATCATGGTTTTTGTTTTGGTGCGGGAGAATGGGAGTTCCACGATGCACCGCTCAGAGGTGTCTTTGCCAGAAACCTGGTGTACGAGGGAATTCGAGGCTGGGAGAGCTTTGAGCCCTGGATGACGCGAATTCGAGAGATGGCGATCGACCGAATCTGGCAGATTGCGGAGCGGATTCCGCCTGAGTGGTATCGGGCGGATGTGGAGGCCCTGGAGCAACTGGTGGAGCGAGTTCACTCCCGTCGCGAAAGGATTCCGGAGTGGATTAGTGCATTTCGGGAATCTTCCCGTGAACCATTTCCGAACTGGAAGGGTGTTGCGATGACTGGGGCAGGCAGGATGCTTGGGAGAGAGATTACTGACGATGCTAGTCAAGGGAGGGGTGTGTAATGCAGCGCCGTCTCTGTGAGTTTTTCCTCGTGAGGTATGTTCCGGACCCGGTTCGGGGGGAGTTTGTGAATATTGGAGTCCTGTTGCGGGAGGCCGGCGGCAGCGCAGCGCAGGTGAGATTTACGCGCGACTGGACGCGCGTACGTTGCGCTGACCCAGGCGCGGACATCGATATGCTGGAGGCTCTGGAGCAGGAGATTGAACGGCGTTTGACTGAGCATAGAGAGGATACGCCCTATGTGCTCAAGACGCTGGAAGATACTCTCTCGAACGGGTTGCAGATTACAGGGGCTAAGGGGTGCCTGGCGGAATCTATCCCTGTGGAGCTTGAGCGACTGATGAAGATGTACGTGGAGTCGCGCAAAAGGGAGCCGGTGAGTCGCATCAGCGGGAGGCAGAAGGTAAGCCGAGCCATGCGGCGGGAATTTGAGCGCGCCGGGGTCTGGAACATGATGAGCAAGCGGATCGCAGCGTCACAATACACGCAGCCCGGTGATTCACTTCGGCTGGACTGCGGCTATCGCCCGAATGGAGTGATCAAGATGTTTCATGCCGTTTCATTAGATGGTGACATCGATCTGGCTAAGGTGCTTGCGTTCAGCATGCCAAGCCTGAGCGCGGGGGTGCGGCGAGTAGAGGATGCAAAGTTGGAATTGACTGCAATCGTGGAGCCTGTGCGCGAGTTGAAGAGTACAGAAGAGGAAGATATTGCGCAGTACAGGTTCGGAGTGGAAGCCATGGAGGCAGCTGCTATCCGTGTGCTGACCACTTCAGACCTGGGACGAGTTGCGGAGACGGCACGGCGCGAACTGCGTTTATAGCTTCCGGACAGGCTGTTTCGATTCAGGTAGCACCAACGAAAAACGAGAGTTTATCAACCAGGACCCGCTGTCAGCGGGTCCTTTGCTTTTGGGAAAAAGGGAGGGAGCGGCAGCGGTGAAATTACGAGACACATTGCAACAGGCACTGGAATTGCTGGCGGGCGTGAGAAGGATCGGGGAGCATGGAATGGCTGAACGGAAGACCAAGGCCTTGCCGTCCATCCTTTCGCCGTATCAGATTCCTTCGCGTGCCATGCCAAAGCCCACGCCGGCGAACTTGCGGCGATTTGCGGAGACCCCGGTGGTTCGCCGGGCGATCAACATTGTGAAGGACAGGGTGGCGAGTCTTGACTGGCAGGTTCGGCTGAAGCGTGACTACCGCACCGAAGACGTGAGCTTCGCGAAGCGGAGGTTGAAAGCGCTCAGGCACGCGCTCGAACATCCGAATCCATCGGATTCGTTCCGCACGCTGATTGAACAGGTAATCGAAGACGCCCTGGTAGGTGGGTTTGGAGCCATTGAGATGGAGACGACCGGGGATTTGGAGCAGCCGTTCGCGCTGTGGCCGGTGGACGGGGCGACCATCCAGATCGACCCCAAGTGGGATGGCAATTCTGACAGCGTGAGATATGCGCAGCAGACCGGTCTGCCTGGAACTAATGCATTGATTCACCTGCGGGATGACGAACTGATGTATTTCCGGACCAACCCGAGGAGCTATACGCCATTTGGACTGGGGCCGCTAGAGGTTGCGTTTGAAACCGTAAACAGCTTCCTCGCTGCTCATAGCTTTGCGGGAAAGCTGGCAAGCAATTCAGTGGTGCAATACGCGCTGTGGATGAATGATGCCACGCCGTCGCAGCAGGAGCGGCTGATCCGATGGTGGCAGGACGAAGTGGAGGGAACGGGACGTGTTCCTTTACTGAGTTCGCCTGAGAAGCCGGAGGTGCTGCGGTTTGCAGCCGGCACGGACGCTGATCTGCGGATGAACTGGCAGCAGTTTCTGATTCGCATGATCGCGAATGCATTTTCGCTTCCTCCGCTTCTGTTGGGGCTTGAGCAGGATGTAAATCGCAGCACTGCCTCCGAGCTGATGGACGAGGCATTTCACTCCGCAATTGTGCCCTTGGCGAGGTTGATTGCCGAGCACATTACGCGCGACCTCTTTGCAAAGCGGCTTGGCTGGTCAGAATTTGAGTTTGTGTTCAACCAGTTGGACGCTACCGATGAGATGGAACGGGTGGAGGTGCAGACTGCGCTGCTTGCAGCGGGAGTGCTGACGGTGAACGAAGTCCGCGCGATGCGAGGACTGGCTCCGCTGCCAGAAGAGAGCAGTGCAGGCGGGGATGCAGCGTCGTTGCAGGAGGTGAAGGACGCCAAGGTAAAGGAGGTCATGCAAAAGGCAGTGGTCGAGTAACCAGGGTAGGAAGAATTGCATTTGGAAAAGATAACGGAGCGCGCATGAAATTAAGAGCCATGGCAGTGGAACTGCCTGAGGTTCCAGAGCACCCAAACCGGGTGGCATTCGAGGGCGTTTTGACAGTCGTCGATGAGCCGAGTTCCAAGCCTCCAGCCGGGGCAAGAGGACATCAAGTTGTTCTGACTCGATCGGCCGCACTGGCTGCACTGCCCTCGCTGCTGGGCATGGGGGTGGACTTTACGCCTTCATGGGATGGGCATGATGCAAGGCGCAAATGCGGTGTCATCACGGAAGCGAATCTGGTAGGGAGGCAGTTGCAGGTAAACGGGTACCTCTTTGCGAAAGATTTTCCGGAAGTGACACGGCAACTGAGGCACACAGTGCCGGGTGAGATGGGAATGTCGTACGAACTCGCCAACGCACATGTGGAAGATATGAATGCCCAGATCTGGACGTTGACGCGAGCGACCTTCACCGGTGCAGCCATTCTGCTGCGGGAAAAGGCTGCTTACCGGAACACCCACTTTGCACTGTCGCCGAAGCGTTGTCGCAGCCTGGCTGCGGCTAGCTCGATACGGCGGGAGGGTCAGCGTTCGCAACTTCGTACGCGAGGCAGTGAACTGTCGCGCAGAACTTTTGTACAGCAACCAGGAAAGGAAACCAGATGGAAATCCATGACGTACTGAATGCCATGCAGGAAGGCCTTGATCGCATGAGTGCAGCTGCCGCCACGATGGAGCGCACGGCCGAACTGATGGCGCAAGCCGGAGAAGCGCAGAAGATTGTCGCGACGGCGGAAAGTGAACGCGAGCTGGAGTTGGAGCGCAAGCTGGAAGAAGCTGAGCGTCAGCTTGCCGAGTTGCGCGCGCAGGGGACAAAAATTGTGGAGCGAGCATCCGCAGCTCGCAAGACTCTTCCTGCGGCAACTACCCAGTTGCTGGCCAAGCAGGGGATTACGACGCTCGACTCGATTGAAGCAGGCGCAGTGGATGCTGCGCTTACGGGACTGAGCCTGGAGCAGAGGATCGCTGTGAAGGCGCAGTTGCTGCGCGCCGGCTTGCTGCAGTAAGGGAGGATTCCGTTGCAACGACACTGACCAAATCAGAGATGAAATCACTTTGATTGGTTGAGTAAGTTGCTAAGTCTTGATTGGGAAGAGGCCGGCGAATTGCCGGTCTTTTCTATTACCCGCCCTGAGGGCAGAAAGAAAACGATGAAGGCAAATTTTTACGATATCCACTCTGCAGCAGATTTCATCGGGCCTGGCGCGATCGAGGTTCCGTTTTACCAGACCGAGATCACGGACATCGTGCGGCGACGGAGCCTTTTTGGCCAGCGCATCAAGCAGGTTCCGGCAACCGGACATCCTTCGCGCTACTTTGAGGAGACCGCGATCCCGAACCCGGGGACAGCTGGATTTGTGGATCCCCGCAATATTGTTGCGCCTGTTGTGAGTCCGACCCGTGTGGAGCGCAGTGTTCCGCTGAAGGCGATTGTGGCTCAGCTGAACTACAACCTCTTTGACGTGGAGCTTGGCACGCAGCAGAAGCAGTTTGCTTACCTGCAGGCGAAGGACCTGGTGGACACGATTGAGGGCGTTATGCACTCGCATGACCTGGGTCTGTGGAACGGTAACGATACTTCGCTGGCTTCGCCGACGACCACCCAATACATGGGTGTTGCGGCACAAATCGCGGGAGGCGGCAACACGACGACCATCGGCACCAGCGCAAGCATTGTGGACGGACTGAAGTCGACGATTGCGCAGATGGTCTCGAACTCGAACTTTGCGGTTCGTCCTACGGCGATCTATGCAAATCCCGTTCTGCTCGATCTGATTGATCGTGAGATGAAGTCGGAGTTCAATGTTGTTCTGAACACGCGCGAGATTAACGCGGGCTTCACGGTCAAGATGCTTTCCACGCAGGCTGGCGATCTGCCGCTGATCCCTGACTGGTCACTCAGCTACACCGGGACACCAGGATCGGGCACGGCGGTGCTTCCGGCCTACGTGGTTACGGAGGACCTGATCGAGTACCACTGGCTCAGCGATCCCAATCCTCGCGTTTTCCAGCTTGGCTTGCCTGGATCGCTTGCGTCGCAGTATGTGGTGGTGAAGTTTGGGGCACCGGTAGTCAAGGGCGCGAACTACGCCCACTACCAGGTACTGGTCGATCGCTAGCATGGAGAAACGTCCTTCATGACATGGGCATGAGATGAGGGGCGGAGCTGATATTCGGCATTCATTTACTGCCGGAGCATGTGGGTTGAACTTGGCCTACATGCTTCGGCCATTTTTGTTGTAAAGGAGCGTTTGATGGGATATCTACAGCCAGCTCAATATGTGAGCTACGGGCTATCAGCAGATGTGACGGATGATTGGATCACGCTTGCGTCGTCTCTGATTGACTCCTATTGTCGGCGTGAGAGTCTGAACCCGACACAGTACACAGAGCGCTTGCGCGTTGTGGAAGGTTCGCAGACGGTTCGCCTCAGTTATCTTCCATTGGTTGCGGTGCCGCCCGCGACGTTGCCATTGATCAGCGTGCAGGCCAGATATGCAAAGCCTCGGCGCGGGCAATTGCTTTTTCCATTGCAGGATGAAGTGCTGTTCGCATTCTCCCTACCGGGGGCGTGGAGCGCCGTCGATCCGGCAACGGTGGATTATGTAGCGGACACTGGGGAACTCATCTTTCCGCTTAACATACTTGGCCTTCCGTACAACGAAGTGATGGTGACTTACACGGGGGGGCTGGCGGCGATTCCTGATGCCGTGCTGGTGGCATGCGCGCAGATTGTGAAGAATGCCCAGGCGACACCGGGCCTTAATGTGAAGTCCGCAACGATTGATCACATGGCGGTGCAGTACTTTGAGAGCACTTTGATCGACGCTACAGTGCAGACGCTACTGCAACCCTGGGTGTCCACGAGGATGGGCTGATTATGTGCGCTGATCTTAGTACATCCATACCATCGGGGCGCGCACGCAGAATCGCCGCATCTTTATTGAGGGCCTGCGGCGGCACGACTGCGTACCTTCAGGTTCCGCCTGCGGTTGGAGATCAAAATGATGGCGGGCAGCTTGGGCTTGATGCTCCGAACCTTCAACTGTTGCCCCTGGCGCCGGCAATCTTTCAAAAAATGCGGAGTTTCCTGCTTGAAGGTCAACAGCAGCGACACGAGCTGCGAATCTCCGCCGATGCGGTTGCCGTGCAAGTAGCGAAACTACAGCTCACCTCTGCATCGGCTCTGTTTGCGATGGCGTCAGGGGTTGTGATTGGCGGCGAGCTTTTCATGATCGAAGGAGTGTCATGGCTTGAAGACGAGGGAGAGGTGTATTTGTACCGGCTGATGTTACGTGAAGCCGCTAGCCGCTGGCCGTTGCAGGACCCACAGGCGGGAGCCCTGGGCTGAGGAGCTTTATGCAGAATGCAAAAGATACGTTTTACATAGCGTTGCGGGACCGGCTTACATCTGTGAATCCGGGACGCACTATGGAGTTGAGGTCGGTGACTCGCCCTGGAATCATGATCGAGGATGCCGAGTCTCCGGTTCCGCTGATTCCGCTGGATGCATTTGTGTTGCGCTGGACCGACGTCGAAGTGGAATCGCACCTGGCTTTGCCACTGGTGCAGATGCGATGTGAAATCCACTATGCCACGGCTGGGACACAGGCACTGGGCGGACTAGACCGCGGCAGACTGCTGGAAGAGATGGATGCGGAACTGCTGCAGATGCTTGCCCTCGCCTCGACACGCAAGATGAATTACTCAACGAGTCCGGCTACCGCTATGCAGACTTTCGTCTTCTGGGATCAGCCCGAGTATGGTCCGCTGGATACTTTGCGAGATCAGATCGGCAGAATTGTGACCGTCACCGTGTGGAGTTGGCAGGAGGCAGGAGAGAAATGAGCACATCCTCGGTAATACCAGCACTGACGCCGACCACGCGGCGGATACGAGCCTACTTTGCGCCAGTGAATCGTACAGTTGGACAACCTACGGTCTTCGATCCCTCTCTGAGTTCCGGCTTCCAACTCGACAGCCCTCCTGCGCCGTGGATGGATCTCGGATGGGTTGAGGGATTCGTGCGGAAGTCGGAAAGCAAGTACGGAGCGCTCGCCGCCGGAAGTCCTGCGAACGTTCAGTTCCAGGTCCGCGAATCCCTGGACGCCACTGTTTCCCTGGAGTTTACTTCCTGGACCAAACTCACGATGGCACTTGCGACGGGCTCGCAGCATATGAATGTAATTGCAGCGGCGACGCCAGCGAGCGGAAGCGGCAACGGGTCGGGGAGTAAGGGCGTGGCAGCGGTGAACCTTGCGTCGACTGGCTCAACTGCAAGCTTTCTGGCAATGACTTCCAGCGATGCAGCCACTTTTGCCGCGGGATCGTTGGTGACCGTGGATGTGGATTACACGGGGCAGACTGGATTCGTCGGCAGTGGCGTGTCTGCTGCATATGTCAGCAATGCCACTGCCGTGAACAGTGATGGCGACTACATTCGCAGAGTGTCATTCAATGTCGCGCGTGTTCAGGCGGTCAGTTCGACAGGGCTGACGTTATCTCAGCCATTGATCGCCGGATCTCCGACCAGTGGCATGCGGGTGCAGCCGATTCTTGGATTTGTAGATCGTGAGGGCGGTAGCTTCTTCCAGGAGTGGTCTGCGCTCTTTGTAGTACCTGGAGACCAGGGGGACCGAGTGATTTTCTATTATCCCCGCTTGCAGGCGATCGCCGGAGCGGAAGAGATAGCAATCCCATTAACCACGCCTGTAGAACCTACAGCTGCGAGCACTACCTTGAATCCAGTGAACAGGTTTTTGAGCGCTACGGCAGGTGTTGGCCCGAAGAAGGCGACGAGCAGTCAGAAGAGTCCTGCGAAGGCTCATGTGACAAAGAGCTCTCACAAGTCTGGCTCCACCAGAAAGACAGATAGTGAGCGGGTTTCGCTGAGTGCTACATTCCGCGCATTGCCAGTGACCGATGCGAACGATTCAGAGCGAGTTGTTCGCTTTCGCACTTATATCCCAACCGCCTCCGCACTTGTTTAGGGAGTCAGCGTGAATCTTACTATCAATAATTTCGATGGGAATGGGGCAGTCGATTACAGCGGCTGCATCGTGGAAGGCTCAACTTTTCGGATTGAGCGGACTCTCAATGCGCCGTCCCTGTTCTATGTTTCGTTAGTACCGGCTGCTATTTCACTTCCGACCCCCGTTCGGAATGCTCGCGTAGTTTGTGCTGATGACATTGGCAACCTGCTATTCACGGGTTACCTGGCTGTTGAGCCGGAGATGGTACTGGCTGGCGAGGCTACATCCGGGCAGATCTATGTTGCGGAAGTAACTGCGGTCAGTGACGAAATTCTGTTAGACAGGGCGGCTCTGGCAAAACAGTTTTTCAGTTATGGGCAAAGTGCGGGTCAAACCATTTCTGCTTTAAGCAGCGGCCTTGGTGTGAGTGGAATTACCACTAACATTCCACACCCGATACCCGCGGTGGGTGAGTTTGTCATGAATCCCGGTGCAGCCTGGTCTGGCAACGCAGCGGAACTGGCCGGCGGAAGTGCTTCTGCCTATCGAGTCGTGAACGGAGTCGTCAGCGTTCTACCAGTGGGATACGTAACTCATACCTTGAATGAATCGGACGGCACGCTTTCTGTTGAGCACCTGCAGGCATCAATGGTAAAGATGCTTGCCAATGATGTGACTGTATGTGGGGAGCAGGAGCCTTCCGCATTTGTCACAGAGTATTTTGAGGGTGATGGAGTCACGACGCTCTTTGATCTGACTGAACTGCCGTACACTCCTCCCGCTTCCAAGCAGCAGGTTCTTGTTGATCTGTTTCAGGAGCCGGCCCTCAACAGTACCCTCTGGGAAGTGAGTGATAACGGTTATGTCTCGCTTACCTCGAAAGGCCTCACCTGCATAGGTGGCAATGGTGCGGATGGTTCGTCCTGGGTGGCTGCGCAAGGCCGTATGGAGCTTGGCGGGTCACTGATCCTGGAAGCTAATGGCGTGCAGTTCGGTTCGACAACCTTGGGAGTACTGAACGGTCTTTACGACGGATCCGTTGAGAGTACTCTGTGCGTTGCCGGGTTTCAGATTACGCAGACCTCCGGAGCGACTTCCATTGCTCCACTTATCATGGGGACGGTTTCTGGTACCTCTTTCGTGCCCGCGGCGGGGCATGTATACACTCTGCGGTTGCGTGTGTACTCCAACGAGTTGCAAAGGGTGAATCAGAGCTACTACTACCTGAGTAACAGTGGGTTGACGGGGATAGGCGGAGAGTACCTTGGTGCCGACGTAACCGTGATGCTGGAGGTGCAGGACACAACGGATGGAGTTGCCGGAGCACCGACCATTCTTTATGAGGGGAGCTTGTCTCAGACGCCTTCGGCAGCGGTCTATGCCCCGTTGAATAGTGCAGATATTCAGTGCAGCATCGCCAGCATAGCGGTTACGCAGACGGGACCTGCATGGGTGGTGAGCACGCCTCCCGGTGGTGGCAGCGTGATTCGACGCATTGGTACAACAGCCCAGGGAGCAAATTGCAGAGTTGAGCGTAACGGGAAGCTGCGGTTTTATCCGACCTGTGTGCCTCAATCGGGGGAGGTGATTGCGGTCTCTTACCGAACACGGCATCGAGCGGTCGCCAGGGTAGCGAGTTCGAGCAGTATCGCCAGCGAGAGCGCAGCGGGACTCCCGGGCACCGCAGCCTGGATTGGGACGGCCCACCAGCCGATAGCGCGGAATTCTGCTGACTGCGAAAGCGCCGCGAATGCGTTGCTCGCCCTTGGGACGAGCCGGTCCGCTGCCTGGAGGGGGAAATACACCGGTTGGAACATGGAGCAAAGTGGAGACGTGTGGCCGGGTGACATTCTGGCGATCAACGCGGCGTCTGCCGGGATGACCGCCAATGTCATCGTTCGAGCTGTGCAGATCGATTTGATGTGTTCCCAGCCGGGGCTGAACAGGTACACGATTCAGTTCGCCAACGACTGGGCGGAGCCGCTTGCCATCAAAACCAGTGCGGCTGTTCCGGCCGACGTCTGGCTGCCACTGCAACCACAATCGGCCTCGCCGCTTGCCAGCCTAGATGCGCTTACGGTGACAGGTATCACGAGTTCGCAGATTAACGTGAGTGCGAATGTAACGCCGCCGACGGGAGGTGGATTTGAGGTTCGGCGACGCGACTGGTCTTTTGCTCCCGGAACAAATTCTGACCTGGTATTGAGAAGCCCGGTAGCGAACTTCACGATTCCACGCGAAGCTGTCATGGAGCAGTACTACATCCGCATGTATGACGGTTCCACGCCGCCGAACTACTCCCGATTTTCCGCAGCGGTTTTCGTCAATCTGCCTTTATAAGAATGGGTCCATTTATGACTGAGTTTGAAGCGCAGGTGCTGGCAGATCTTTCGGTTCTGAAGCACCAGATGGCCGCCTTGTACGGTGATGGCGAAACGGGACGAATTGCGGCAATCGAACGCCGGATTACGGCGCATGAACAGGCCTTGCAGCGGGCGAAGGGTTTCCTTTTAGCTGCAGGAGGAGTGGTCACCGCAATTGAGATGCTGATTGAGTTTCTACGATACCGGGGGTGACAACCGAATATAATCGGCAGTTATGGCAGACAGTCCGCTGGTCGGTATCGTCATGGGTTCCCGGAGCGATTTTGAAGTGCTCGCTCCGGCGGTAGAGATTCTCACTGAGCTGGGGATAGCACACGAGGCGCGCATTGTTTCCGCGCATCGCACCCCCGATCTCTTGTATGAGTATGCAGAGCAGGCGGAGGTGCGCGGCTTGCGCGCGATTATTGCAGGTGCGGGCGGTGCAGCACATCTTCCGGGCATGCTCGCGGCCAAGACGCTGGTACCAGTGTTGGGGGTGCCAGTGCCAGCCACTGCCCTGCAGGGTATGGATTCGTTGCTCTCGATTGTGCAGATGCCGAAGGGGGTTCCTGTGGGTACGTTGGCCATTGGCAAGCCGGGTGCGGCCAACGCAGCATTGTTTGCCGCTGAAATGCTTGCAACCACGGACGCCGACTTGCGCGCTCGACTGAAGCAGTGGCGTGAGTCACGGCGTGACGAAGTGCTGGCAATGGAGTTGCCAATTTTGCAGGTAAGGGAGCCGCGCGCATGAGCCCGATTCTGCCTGGTTCTACGATTGGAATTCTAGGTGGCGGACAACTGGGTCGCATGATGGCGATGGCCGCCCGATCGTTTGGTTACCGGGTGCAGGTGATGGATCCTGATCCATCGTGCCCTGCGCGGTTTGTTGTGGATGCGTGCTTTGAGGGGCAGTGGAATGACGAGCGTGCCGCAGGATATCTTGCCCGGGGCAGTGATGTAGTCACGCTGGAAATCGAACAGCTTTCCCTGGCCTGTTTGGAGGCTGCGGCCAAGCATGCTCCGGTGCGTCCTGGTGCGGCGATGCTGGGGATTATCCAGGATCGAATTTTGCAGAAGAACTGGCTGCGAGACCATGGATTTCCGGTGGGCGACTATCGGACTGCCACCTCAGAGCAAGAATTGGTCACTGCGATTCGCGAGCTGGAGGGGAAGTGCTTCATCAAGGCTGCCCAGGGAGGCTATGACGGGCGCGGGCAGGTGAAGGTGGGATTTGCCCCATCGGAGGCATCGATTGATGAGCAGGGATCTGAGGCTTGGCGAGAGCTTGGCAGCCGGCCGGTGATTGTGGAGAAGGCTGTGAACCTTGACTGCGAAGTCTCGGTGATGGTGGCGCGAAGCCCAAGTGGCGAGACATTGAGCTTTCCAACGGCACGCAACCATCATGTAAATCAGATTCTTACGTGGAGCGTAATCCCAGCAGGTCTTGCGCCGGAGTTGGAAAAGCGAGCCCAGGAACTGGCTTGCGCGATCGCCGGCCAGTTCACGCTGGAGGGCCTGCTGGCGATCGAGATGTTCGTATCTACAGACGGCGATCTGCTTGTGAATGAATTGGCTCCCCGGCCCCATAACAGCTATCACGCAAGCGAACGCGCTTGTGTTACCAGTCAGTTTGAGCAGGGTATTCGTGCGGTTTGCGATTTGCCTCTGGGAGATGTTTCTGTCGTCCAACCTGCGGCAATTGTGAATCTGCTGGGCGATTTATGGCTGGATGTGGATGGTGGACACCGTGTGCCTCGCTTTGATCTTGCCTTGGCGGTGCCGGGAGTTCGCCTGCATCTGTACGAGAAGCATACGGCTCGCAAGGGGCGGAAGATGGGGCATCTTTCTGCTGTGGGCGCAACCACCGATGAGGCGGTGGCTCGTGTGAGGGAAGCGGAGCAAAGGCTCAAACAGGGGACTTAGAGCGGGGCACGAGGCAGATGAAAAGGCCGGCGCTTTACGAGGCGCCGGCCTTTCGCTTTGACTGTTTTTTGCTTTGCTATCCGATGTCCTCGTTCCAGTTTTCGAGATATTTTTTCATCTCGGCCATAAACTTCCCTGCGTCGGCTCCGTCGATGATTCGGTGATCGAAGCCAAGGGTGAGGTGGATCATGTGGCGGATCGCGATTGAGTCGGTACCGTCCTTGTCGGTGACCACGGCGGGCTCCTTGAAGAGACCGCCAATACCCAGGATGGCGCTTTCCGGCTGGTTGATGATGGGCGTGCCAAACTGCTCGCCGAAGATTCCGGGATTGGTAATGGTGAACGTTCCGGACCCAACCTCATCGGGCTTGAGTTTCTTGGAGCGAGCACGCTCTGCGAGGTCCGCTATGCTGCGCGCGACTCCGAGGAAGCTCTTTTCTTCTGCCTGCTTGATGACGGGGACAATCAGACCCCAATCCAACGCAACCGCGATGCCGACATTGATGTTGGCAGGGTAGCGAATTGCGTCGCCTTCGATCTGCGCGTTGATGATGGGCATTTTACGCAGGCAGGCGATGACGGCGCGCGTGATGAAGGGCATGTAAGTTAGCTTTACGCCGTTGCGCTGCTCGTATTTGCTCTTTTCTTTTTCGCGTAGCTTCACAATGCGAGTGAAGTCGATCTTGAAGACCGTGTGTACGTGTGCGCTGGTGTGCTTGGAATCGATCATGCGCTGCGCGATGATGGAGCGCATCTTCGACATGGGGACCAACTCGCCGGGCTGGGGCGCCGGAGCGGCTGGAGCAGGTGCTGCAGGGCGCGATGCCGGGGCGAGTGCCGCTACCGCTGCTGCGGGAGCCGGGGCGGGTTTGCCTGCCAGGTAGGCCTGCAGGTCATCCTTGGTGATGCGCCCGCCGGCACCGCTTCCAGAGACCTTATGCAGGTCCACGTTGTGCTCGCGGGCCATTTTACGAACCAACGGCGAGGAGCGTATCCCTTCGGCAGCTTCGTAGACTTCTTCTTCTGCCGCCGGAGTTGGAGCGGACGCCGCAGGTGTGGATACGTGTGCAGCGGCTGGTGCAGCTGCCGTTGCTGCCGCTCCGGCTGCTCCGCCGATTACAGCAACAACGGTATTAATTTGAACGGTGTTGCCGGCGGGAATCTTAATCTCAGTCAGCGTGCCAGAAACGGGCGAAGGGATCTCGGCGTCGACCTTGTCGGTGGAGATTTCGAAAATAGGCTCGTCGCGCTCGACTTTGTCGCCCACCTGCTTGAGCCATTTGGTGATGGTGCCTTCAAAGATGGACTCACCCATCTGAGGCATTACTACTTCGTGCCGTTCCCCTGCCGCCGCCGGAGGGGTGGATTCAGCTGGTTTGCTCTCGCCTGCCGCTGGCGTTGGAGTCGAAGCGGCCGGTGCTGCAGGTGCGGCTGGTGCTGCAGCGGCCCCTTCCTCACTAATGGTGGCTACTATTGTATTTATCTGGACCGTGGTTCCTTCCGCGACTTTGATTTCCGTGACCGTGCCGGAGACCGGCGAGGGGATTTCAGCATCGACCTTGTCGGTGGAGATTTCAAAGAGCGGTTCGTCCCGCTGAATGGATTCGCCCGGCTTCTTGAGCCACTTGGTAATGGTACCTTCAAAAATCGATTCGCCCATCTGGGGCATGACTACGTCGGTCGGCATTCGTATTCCTTTCCGCGATGCTGGCTGGAAGCCGTGAGAAACTTGATTATAAATGGGATGCTGGTTAGGTCGTCGGGCGTCTTGACTTGGATCGCTCTCGGCTCCCAAACCCTACAGTTTACTGCATGAGGGCCCCGAAAAGGGAATCGCGCTTTTGTGCATCTGAGTTTCCAGTAATTATGTTCGGTTCTGGTATTCACGAGACAGAAATCACCCTGCTGCTGCTGATCGCGATGATCGCCCTGCTGGCCGCGGCGGCGCAGCGACTGCGTGTTCCGTATCCCATTGTTTTGCTGTTGGGCGGACTCACTCTAAGCTTTTTCCCCTGGATCCCGAAGGTCTCGATCGACCCGTCGTTCATTTTCCTGGTTGTTCTGCCGCCGCTGCTGTTTGCCAGCACCATCAACATTGGATGGGCAGAGCTGCGAGAGAATGCGGCGCATATCCTGATGCTGGGGCTCGGCCTGGTGGCGTTTACCGTGATTGCGGTTGCCGCTGCGATGCACTTTATTGTGCCGGGTTTCAACTGGCGGGTTGGCGCGGTCCTGGGCGCTGTCTTATCCACGACTGACACGATTGCGGTGGGAGCCGTTGCCCGTCGAGTCGGGCTCCCCTATCGCATCCTCCAGGTGATCGAGGGGGAAAGCCTCACCAATGATGCGATGGGATTGCTGGCTTTGCAGTTCACCTCGGCGCTGGTGGTTTCCGGTACGATTCCAACGATATTTGCGGGAATTGGTCAGTTTATCTGGCTGATCGTAGCCGGCATTTTTTCCGGTCTGGCCGTCGCAATCCCGATTGCTCATTTTGAGCGCAGGTTGCGGTCGGTCGCTCTGCAACTGCTGGTGAGCATCGTGACTCCGTATTTTGCTTACCTGCTTGGTGAAGGTCTTCATGGTTCTGGCGTGCTGGCAACGGTGGCCTGCGGCCTTTACTTCGGGCGCATGCAGTCCAAGACCTTCTCGTCTCAAACCCGGCTGGAGTCCAAGGCTGTGTGGGACACCATCGATTTCAGCTTGAACGGCCTGGTATTTATTCTGATCGGACTCCAGTTGCCATCCATTCTTCAAGGGATGGGGGATTCAAACTGGACGCAGAAGCTGCTTCATGCCGCGATGGTTTGCGCGCTTTTGATTTCCTTGCGGTTTATTTGGGTGTTTGCCGGTGCGCGAGCGGCACAGGCGATTCGGAACAAGTTGTTTCATCGGGATGGGGAATATATTCCCAACCGGGTATTGACGGTCGTGAGTTGGAGCGGCATGCGTGGCGTGCTCACTCTTGCCGCGGCGCTGTCTTTGCCGAGCGTTATTGCGAATGGCCAGCCATTCCCGGAGAGACAAGCCATCATTTTCTTCTCCTACGGGGTGATTCTTGTAACGCTTCTTGGGCAGGGTCTTTCATTGCCAGCACTCATTCGCCGACTCCATGTCGCTGAGCCAGAGGGCGTGCGCGATGTGGCCTTGGCAGCGCGAGCCGCCATTGTGCGCGCCGGTCTCGAACGGCTGCAGCAAATCCGTGATTACGATCAGGAAATTGAGGCGAACCGGACTGCGTATGAGCTGATGGAGCGTTTTTACAGGGATCGGCTTCGAGCACTGGAGCCGGACCATAAAGAAGAGAAGGAACAGTCGAAGCGCGAGCGACAGCAGAATATGCAGCAGATTGCCTACAGTCTTCGCCAGGCCGAGCGAGAGGAGCTGATGCGGCTTCGAGCGGCGGGGAGGATTCGGGACAATACTTTGCGGGAAGTGGAAAGGGAGCTGGATCTGTTGGATGTGCACTGGAACAGTCCTTAGAGTGAGGAGGAATGGTGGGCCCACCAGGACTTGAACCTGGAACCAACGGATTATGAGTCCGCTGCTCTAACCGATTGAGCTATAGGCCCGACTTGGGGTACGCGACCACCATTCAACCTGATTGTAACTTCCGATTCCAGTTTCGGTGCGGATCAAATGTGTTCGTATCAGCACAGCAAGGCCGGGGCAGATTCGTTACTCTGGTGTCACATTGAGGCAGATATCATCTTGCGCTTGCGTTTTCTTATTCTAGTTGCAGTTTCCGGTCTTTTCCTGTTTTCCTGCCGCAGTGCAGGTGCAGCGTCCACTGTTGCTCCGTCGCTGCTGGATCGGGGTTACGGTGAGATGTACAACGTGAACTTCGCGGCGGCCCATCAGTCATTTGATGCCTATATTGCGGCACATCCGGATGATCCCATGGGGCCCGTATCCGATGCGGCGGCTTATCTTTTCTCTGAGCTGGACCGGCTTGGGATTCTTGATCTGAGATTGTTTTCCGACAACGGCCGGTTCGAGCATCGCAAACGCCCCACGCCGGACCCAAAGGTTGAGCAGGAGTTTCAGTCGCGCATTCTTGAGGCCCAACAACTGGCGACGCGAGTTCTGGCGAAGCAGCCCGACAACAGTTCTGCGCTTCTGGCCAGTACGCTCTCCTATGGACTGAAAAGTGATTACGAGGCGCTGATCCTTAAGAGCGATTTCGAATCGCTTCAGTACAGCAACGAGGCCACGCGACTTGCCGGGAAGACGTTGGCAATTGATCCAGAGTGTTACGACGCCTACCTGGCGGAAGGAATCGAGAACTATCTGCTGGGAATCAAACCCGCGCCTGTGCGGTGGCTCTTGAGTCTTACGGGCGCCCAGACCGATGTGGGCACCGGTATTCGAGAACTGAGGCTGGCTGCGGCGAAAGGACACTATCTGGCTCCTTTTGCACGTCTGCTGCTGGCGGTTGCAGACCTTCGCGCGAAGGATTACGCGGGAGCCAGAAAGCTGCTCGGCGGTCTTTCCAGAGAATTCCCAGCCAACCCGCTTTACTCAAGAGAGTACGACCGTATTGCAGGTAAGTGAACCACTCAGTGGGAGACGATGCCCTTAGAGGTTCGAGATGTTATCGGTGCCTAGACAATTGTCAGACATGAAAAAAGCCGAACTCGGATTGCCGAGTTCGGCTTGAGAAAGTAGTTCAAACACTCGCTATTAATTGGCGTAGCGCTGGAGCCGTTCGCCTTCGAGGTAGACACGCTGCTGGGGCAGCGCCGGAGTCTTGCTCCTGGACTTGCCCTGGCGCGTTGTGGGGGCCACGTTGGCGATTTTGAGAGTGGGCGCTGAGGTGACCATGTGACCGCGTTCTTCCCGATCGAGTTCGTTTGCGCCTTCGATTACCACCCGCTCTATCTTGCGATTGAGAGCGCGCTCGAAACGCAGGAAATCGCGACGTTCGATCGGCGTGTAGAAGGTCGCCGCGATCCCTGTATTCCCGGCCCGGCCGGTGCGGCCGGCGCGGTGAATGAAGTCCTCGGTCATCTTGGGCAGGTCGTAGTTGATGACCTGTGCGATGTTGTCGACGTGAATTCCACGGGAGGCGACGTCTGTGGCTACGAGCACGCGCGCCTTACCGCGCTGGAAGTCTTCCAGTGCGCGATTTCGCTGTGACTGGGACCGGTCGCCGTGAATCATGGCCACCGGGACCCCGGCCTTGCTGAGACGCTTCGCCACGTGTTCGGTCCGGCGCTTGGTGCCGACGAAGATGAGGGATTGCCCCTGCTCCTCTGAAACAACGCGATGGATGAGAGCAGCTTTCTGGTCGAGATCGACTTCGTAGGCGAGCAGGCGAACGTTGCTGCACGTCTGCTGCGTGGAGCCGAAGGAGAGTCGGACTGGATTGCGGAGGATTTCGTCCAAGAGATGGGCTACCGCCGGATCGATCGTGGCCGAGAAGCACATGGTTTGGCGCTGCTTTGGCAGCCTTGCCACGATACGGCGAACGGCGGGGATGAAGCCCATGTCCAGCATACGATCTGCTTCATCGAGCACGAGCACATCAATACGGCGAAGGTCGATGAGACGGCGCTCCATGAAGTCTTCCAGACGCCCCGGTGTTGCGACGATGAGCCGCGCGCCGGCCTTAAGATCGCGAATCTGGTTGTTCTCGCTTGCGCCGCCTATCAGGGTTGCGGCACGTGGCAGCGACTTGCCGGCAAGCTGTGCATACTGCTTTTCCACCTGGAGGGCGAGTTCGCGAGTCGGCGTGAGAATGAGCACTGCCGGATGCTTGCCAGTGGACGCCAGCAGGCGCTCCATGGCCGGCAGCAGGAAGGCCAGGGTTTTTCCGGTACCGGTTTCGGCAGTGGCGAGCACGTCCTTGCCTTCGATGGCTGGAGGAATGGCTGCGGCCTGTACTGGCGTTGGAGTAACGAATTGGTTACGGGTAAGTTGCTGTTGCAAGGAGGAGGAAAGTTTCAGTTCAGAAAATTGCATGAAAAAGCGGTCTGCTCTCTTTGGATTGGCAGCCGTGAGGTATTCACGTGATCTGTTTGCTCAATCGGGAATGTTGCGAAGACAAACGGGGCGTGAGAGCCCGGAGAGGATTCCGATTCAGATCTGGACCGGAACGGCACCTGCATCTAGTGGCAGGTTCTAAGCTCTTACAGAATAACACGAGTCGCACGATTTGCAGAGACTAGTGCTTACTGGGAGGCAAGCCGCCGCCCCTGAATCTCGATGTAGACATTAATGAGCGAGAGAGCTGCTGGCGTGACACCGGGGATGCGGCTGGCCTGGCCGATGGTTTGCGGGCGCACGCGGAGGAGTTTCTCCTGCATTTCGCGTGAAAGCCCGCTGACTGACTGGTAATCAAACCAGTCAGGGATCGTGCGGGATTCTGCTTTTTTCAGCTTTTCCATCGATTTGCGCTGCTGATCGAGATAGCCCGCATATTTGATTTCCGTTTCAACAGTTTTGAGTTCGTTGCGAACATGGGCGGCCAGCGTCGCGGGTGCAGCCTCTTGCACGGGGCCGTGAGGCGAGCGCAGCCATGGCGCGAACAGGGGTACGTCAGGCCCCTGGGTGATCTCCTGGCTGATGAGGGACCAGATGGATTCGATGTTGACTTCGGGTCGCTTCAGAATCTGGGCATAGCTTTGGCCGATGATGGAGCCCGTGTCGGCGATACCGGCGGATGCGAGTGCAGATTCCGCGTTGCTGCCCTCTTTGATGCGCGTTGTGACCAATATTTTTTCCAGCGCGACAGCACGGGACTGTTTCGACTCGTAGTCTGCCCAGGCCTGATCGCCAATAAGCCCGAGGCGACGGCCGTAAGGGGTGAGCCGGCGGTCCGCATTGTCTATGCGCAGGTGAAGGCGGAATTCGGCACGCGATGTGAACATGCGGTACGGTTCGTTGGTGCCTTTGGAGATGAGGTCATCGATGAGAATGCCAGTGTACGCTTCGGTGCGATTCAGAGTGAAGGGTGCATCGCCTTTGACGCTCAGGGCGGCGTTGATCCCGGCCATGATGCCCTGGCAGGCGGCTTCCTCATAACCGCTGGTGCCGTTGATTTGTCCGGCGAGGTAGAGTCCTTCGAATGCCTTGACGCGCAACGACCGATCCAGTTCTGTGGGATCGATGGAGTCGTACTCGATGGCATAGCCGGGGCGCAGCATCTCGGCATTTTCCAGGCCGGGGATGGAGCGCACGATGGCGAACTGCACGTCCATGGGAAGGGACGTGGACATGCCGTTGACGTAGACCTCGTGGGTATTGAGGCCTTCCGGCTCAAGGAAGAACTGGTGCCGGTCCTTGTCGGGAAACTTGACGACTTTGTCTTCAATCGAGGGGCAGTAGCGCGGGCCGATGGCCTCAATCTGCCCGGAATACATCGGCGAACGATGCACGTTCTCGCGAATGAGCTGCAGTGTTTCCGGGGTGGTGAAGGCGATGTGGCAGGAGATCTGCCGCATAGGAGGATTTTTAGTCCGGAAGCTGAAGGGCGTGGGATCGGCGTCGCCGGGCTGTTCCTGGAACTGTGCCCAGTCAATGGTGCGGCCATCGAGGCGGGGCGGAGTGCCGGTTTTTAGGCGGCACCCTCGCAGGCCGAGGCGCTTGAGGGATTCTCCGAGCAGGACCGAGGGCGGCTCTCCGGAGCGTCCGGCAGGGATGCGTTCTTCGCCGCAGTGAATGAGGCCGTTGAGGAAGGTGCCGGTGGTGATGACCGTGGCTCCGGCGTGAATGACACGATTGTCGCGCAGGCGGACTCCGGTCACCCGTGAGCCTTCGATCACAACGTCAACGACTTCTGCCTGCTTGATGTAGAGGTTGGGCTGGGATTCCAGCACCTCGCGCATTTTGACTCGATATTGCTGTTTGTCGCACTGGGCGCGTGGCGACCAGACTGCCGGGCCGCGAGACGTATTGAGAAGGCGAAATTGGATGCCCACCGCATCTGCGACCTCGCCCATGATGCCGCCGAGAGCGTCTACCTCGCGGACCAGGTGCCCCTTGGCGATGCCACCGATGGCCGGGTTGCAGGACATCTGGGCGATGAGATCCAGGTTGAGCGTGAACAGGGCCGTACGCAGTCCCATGCGGGCCGCAGCGGTGGCGGCTTCGCAGCCGGCATGGCCGGCCCCAACCACTACGACGTCGTATTGTTCGATAAACGGCATGTAACGCCTATTTTAGCGGTATGGCTCCGATTTTTCCGACTGGATGGCATTGGCGTGGGAGGCGGAGCGGTGGGCCCTGATAATCTGAAACCTAAGCCTATGAGTACATTGAAAGCGGTGCGGGGTACGCGCGATTTGCTGCCCCCGGAAACTGAGTTGTGGAATCGCGTGGAAGAGACGGCGCGGCGCGTTTTTGCGCGTTATCACTTCGGAGAGATTCGTACGCCCATTTTTGAAGACACTTCACTGTTTGCCCGCGGGGTCGGCGAGGAAACGGATATTGTTTCCAAGGAGATGTACACGTGGGAGGACCGTGCTCGGGCGCAATCGGAGACGGCTCAATCACTGACGCTGCGGCCCGAGAACACGGCCGGGGTGGTCCGGGCATATATCGAACACAAGCTGGGTGATAAGGGGCTGCTGCAGAAGCTGTTTTATATTGGCCCGCAGTTTCGGCGGGAGCGTCCGCAGAAGGGTCGCTACCGGCAGTTCTGGCAGATTGGGGCCGAGGTGATCGGGCCGCCGAGTTCGGGGTCGGAGTCTCCGCTGCGCGATGCTGAAGTGCTGGAGATGCTGGCAAGCTTTTTGAACGAACTGGGTATCCGGGACTGGAAACTTACACTGAATTCGGTTGGTTCTGCGAGTGACCGGCCGCGCTACATTGAGGCGCTGCGGGAGGCCTTGAAAGAAAAGGCACAGAGCATGTGTGTTGATTGCCAACGCCGGGCGGAGACGAATCCGCTGCGCGTGCTGGACTGCAAGGTGCCGGAAGACCAGCCAATCATCGAAACTCTGCCAAAGATTGCCGAATATCTGGACGATGATTCGAAGGCTCACTTTGCCTCCGTATGCGCGGCTTTGGACGCTTGTCAGGTGCCTTATGAGGTAAACCCGCGGCTGGTGCGCGGGCTGGATTACTACACCCGAACCACCTTCGAGTTCAGCCACGGTGGCCTTGGCGCCCAGAATGCGTTGCTGGGGGGAGGGCGCTATGACGGTTTGAGCGAGGCCATCGGAGGACCGAAGGCGCCGGGCATTGGCTTTGCGATGGGCGAGGATCGGCTGATTCTGACCTTGCAGGCCCAGGCTGAGGCGGTAGCTGAGGGGCTGGCGGATGCTTATGTTGCTCCGCTCGGCGAAGCCATGAATGCCGCCGCACTGGAACTGGCGCGATACCTGCGGCAGGCAGGTTTGCGGATCGAACTGGGCGATGGAGGATTCCGGCTGAAGAAGTCGTTCGAGATGGGAAACAAGCTGGCGCGGAAGATAGTGCTGTTTGGGGAAGACGAGCAGAAGTCCGGTATTCTGACCGTGAAGGATTTTGCCACCGGAGTGCAGGTGAAGGTGGCCCGCGAAGAGTTGGTTCACTACCTCAGTGCCGAGGTTGACGCTCCGTCTCAAGGGCGTTCGTAACACTCAGGCCATTCTTGTTTACAGAAGGAAGAATTGCATTGCTGGATTTTTTAGGCACGAAACAACGCACGCATACCTGCGGCGAGCTGCGCCCCACGCACGCCGGGCAGACGGTCACGATTATGGGCTGGGTGAATCGCCGGCGGGATCATGGCAACCTGATTTTTCTTGACCTGCGCGATCGCTACGGCATTTCTCAAGTGGTCCTGGATAAGGACTTGAGCCCTGAGGGCCACGCAAAGGCAGAGCAGGCGCGGCCGGAGTATGTGATTTGCGCGACCGGCACGGTGCGTGAGCGCAGCGCGGAAACGGTGAATCCCAAAATGGCAACCGGAGGGATTGAGATTGCCGCGAGCGAATTGCTGATTTTGAATGACTCGAAGGTGCCGCCGTTTTCACCGGCGGAAGAGGCGATCGGCAACGAGGAATTACGTCTGAAGTATCGTTATCTCGATCTGCGCCGCCCGGAGATGCAGCACAACTTCGAGGTGCGGCACAAGGTGGCGCTGGCAGTGCGCGAATACCTCTCTGGACAGGGATTTTTCGAGGTTGAGACGCCTTTTATGACGCGTTCGACACCGGAGGGCGCGCGCGATTACCTGGTGCCGAGTCGTGTTCACCCGGGCGAATTTTATGCTCTTCCGCAATCGCCGCAGCTTTTCAAGCAGATTCTGATGATCTCCGGGATGGATCGCTATTTTCAGATCGCGCGTTGCTTTCGCGATGAGGATTTGCGAGCGGATCGGCAGCCGGAGTTTACCCAGATTGACCTGGAGATGACCTTCCCTCAGCAGGAGGACATTTTTCATACCGTCGAGGGCTTCCTGAAAGCTGCTTTCGACGTGACTGGGGAGAGTATTCAGACGCCGTTTCTGCGCATGACCTACGATGAGGCGATTCGCCAGTACGGTATCGACAAGCCGGACCTTCGCCTGCCTCCTTTGACGGATGTCCGCGAGGCATTTACGGCGGAGGAACTGGCATCGCTGAAGATTGAAGCGGGACTTCCGATTATCGCTATTGTGATTCCGGGCCAGGTGGAGATGAGCAATACGCAGCGCAAGGCCTTTGCTCAGGAGATTGACAGGACCGTGGGTCCGGACCTGGCCTTCCTCGATGTGCGGCGCCTTGAAAAGAGTGCAGAATATGCGGCGCTTGCCCAGCGCATTGACGCCGCCGCGGCGAAGCATTGCAAGCTGGACCGAGTGGAACCGGAAAACCGGCTGATTGTTGTTTCGCCGCGCCTTGGGACCACGGCTCCGCCGATGGACCATCTGTGGCTGTACAAGAAGGCCGGTCAGCTTCGGCTGGAACTAGCGAAGCGTTACCAGAACGAGCACAAAGCATTTGAGAGGAAAGGCACCGCGGACGATTACAGATTTCTGTGGGTTACGGATTTTCCATTTTTTGAATGGGACGAAGAGACGAAGACCTGGACTTTTGCGCACCACCCGTTTACTTCACCGCACGAAGACGACCTGAAGGCTGGACGCATGGAATCCGACCCGGAGGCCGTTCGCGCTTTGGCCTACGATATTGTGCTGAACGGAACGGAGCTAGGTTCTGGCTCGATTCGTATTCACCGGCAGGACGTGCAGCAGCAGATTTTCCGCGCGCTGGGCATGTCGGATGAGGAAGCGAAAGAGCGGTTTGGATTCTTCCTGGAAGCCTTGCAGTATGGAACGCCTCCGCATGGCGGTATCGCGCTCGGGCTGGATCGGCTGGTGATGATTCTTGCTGGGGCGAGCAGCTTGCGGGAGGTGATCGCCTTTCCGAAGACGGCGAAAGCGATCGATCTGATGGTCGATGCTCCGACGCCGGTCAGCGATACGCAGCTGCGTGAGCTGCACATTCGTCCTACGAAGCAGTAAGTAGATCGCGTTTATCTGGAAATAGAAACGGCCGCCTGGATTCCAGGCGGCCGTTTTAGCTGGGCGAGTTTACTTGATTTTGCGGGCGCCAAATTTGTAGACGATGCCGAGCGAGCCTGCGAATTCGTCCTGATGGGTCTTGCCGTAGAAAGTGGGCTGCCAGTCCGTATAGACACGCAGCGCCCAATGCGGCTTGAGGTTGTAGTCAGAGAAAGCTCCGACTGCCATGGCTACAGCCGGCTGCGTGTTGTAGATGCCCAGATCGATTGGCTGGACGTTGGCCGGATAGCCTTTGTCAAAGATTCCGTATACCGCACCCGCATCGAGATGCATGCCGAAGTCGTATTTCGGCGTACGCAGGAAGCGCGCCGCGACACCGAGCATGTAGAAGTGCTGGGAGGCTTTATAGTTCGTAATCCCATACCCGTTGATGGGAGGGATGATGGTTCCATAAACGTGACGGGTGGTGAGTTCCAGGCCGAAGCTCGGCTTGACCCAGTCCGTGAATGTACCGTTGAAGCCGTACATGTTGATGGCGTGGATCTGGGTGCCGCGGGCGGGGTTGAAGTGCGAGTACATGAACCCACCGAAGACGTCATAGTGGGTGCTGTAGGCAGGAGCGACCGTGACCGGAGCCGTGGCAACAATCTGTGCATGCAGCGATGCTGCAGAGAACGCAAGTACGGTGGCAGCCAGGGTGGCAAAAAAGGAGCGACGAATTTTCACGCGAATCTTCTGAACCTCTCGAAATAGCCTCGAAACTTTCACGATACACGGTTGGCGCGCCCCGGCAAAATGGGCGGCTTCAAGGTTTTTGAACTTCCGGGGATGGGTGTGCCGCACGATGAATGGCCAGCAAGTTCTGGAGCAGGGATTTGAGCAGGTCCAGCCGAAGGGCGTTTGCGCCATCCGATTTCGCTTCAGTCGGGTTGTCGTGGACCTCGAGAAACAGACCGTCAACTCCTGCAGCCACCGCTGCACGGGCCAGCACGGGGATGAACTCGGGCTGGCCGCCGGAAACACCGTTGGCTGCCGAGGGAGTCTGGACCGAGTGAGTGCCGTCGAAGACCACCGGGGCCAACTCCCGCAGAATGGGCAGCGAGCGCATGTCTACCACGAGGTTGTTGTAGCCGAAACTGGCGCCCCGTTCGGTGAGAAAGTAGCGCTGGTTTCCGGTGGATTCCAGCTTGCCGATCGCGTGTTTCATGTCCCACGGGGCTACAAACTGGCCCTTTTTGACGTTGACGGCGCGACCGGTGTTGGCGGCGGCCAGCAGGAGGTCTGTTTGCCGACAGAGGAATGCCGGGATTTGCAGTACGTCAATGTGTTCGGCCGCGACGGTGCAATGGCTGGGTTCATGAACGTCTGTGAGCACCGGAAGCTTGTTCTCGCGTGCTATGCGGCCAAGAATCGCGGTGCCTTCTTTCAGGCCCGGGCCACGAAAGCTGGTCACCGAAGTACGGTTTGCCTTGTCGTAAGAGGCCTTAAAAATGTATGCGATGCCGAGATCGGAGGTGATTCGCTGGATGGCGTCCGCCATTTTGCGGGCGTGCGTTTCGGATTCGATGACGCAGGGGCCGGCAATGAGGAATAGCTCACCACGGCCCACGGTTACGGGACCAACCTGAAATGAATGGCTCACACGCAGTATTGAATCACAGCCGTGAACCCGATGACGGAAGCGGCGGGGCAGGGGATGCGGTCATTTGAGGTTGCGAAGCGGAAATGGCCAGGCTGCAGGGCTAGTTGACAGCTTGAACCTGCGCCGATATCTTCATATCAGAATGCAGATTCGTCTTCACCATCGCCACCATCATCATCACGCGACAAGTGTGCCGGCGAATCTGTCTGGATCAAGGTAGCTGAAGAGCCAGATCGAAGAATTTCAAAAGCCCGCCGGCGCAAGAGCCTGCGGGCTTTTTGCGTCAAACCCCACAAACATGCAGAAGAGGAATTCGGAAATGACGGACGCAACGATTGATTTTGGAAAGATGGAGGGCCTGGTGCCGGGCATCGTGCAGGATGCAAAGACCGGGCAGGTATTGATGGTTGGCTTTCTCAACGAGGTCAGCTACCAAAAAACCCTGGAGACTGGGTATGTGACGTTCTGGAGTCGCACGCGCCAGAAGCTGTGGATGAAGGGCGAGAGCAGCGGAAATCGTCTTCGGGTAGTGGAAGCGGCAACGGATTGCGATAACGACACGCTGCTTTTCCGCGTCGATGTGGAGGGGGATGGCCTGGTATGCCATGAAGGCACCGTGAGCTGCTTTACCCGGCCCATCGCGCTGACCAGTGCGCAGGAGGTGCGCTAATGGCGAACAAACTCCGACTGGGTATTCCCAAGGGCAGTTTGCAGGATGCGACGATTGCGCTCTTTGAGCGTGCGGGATGGCACATTTATGCGAACGGCCGGTCGTATTTTCCGAGCATTGATGATCCTGAGATCGAATGCATGCTGATCCGTGCGCAGGAGATGGCGCGCTACGTGAATCATGGTGTTCTGGATGCCGGCCTGACCGGGATCGACTGGGTTGTGGAAAGCGGACTGGAAGTGGAAAGCATTACCAGCCTGGTATACGCAAAGCAGAGCCGAAGGAAGGTTCGCTGGGTGTTGGCTGTTCCTGAGGACTCGCCGTATCAAAAGGCAGAGGATCTTGGGGGACAGATTATTGCCACCGAGCTGGTGGAAGTGACAAAACGCTACTTCGCAGAGAAGAACGTTCCGGTGCATGTGGAGTTCAGCTGGGGCGCGACGGAAGTGAAGCCTCCCACGCTGGCCGACGCGATTGTCGAAGTGACTGAAACGGGCAGCTCATTGCGGGCGAATCGGCTGCGCATTATCGACACGGTGATGGAGAGCGAGACGCATTTGATTGCGAACCGTGACGCGTGTGCCGATGAGTGGAAGCGGAGCAAGCTCGATACGCTTGCGCTGATGCTGCGCGGAGCCATAGCCGCGCAAGGACAGGTTGGGCTGATGCTGAACGTAGCCAAGGGAAGCCTGCCGCAGGTTCTGTCAGTACTTCCGGCGCTGAATTCGCCGACAGTTTCCGATCTCAGCAATTCCGAGTGGGTTGCGGTCAATACCATTCTGGAAGAGAGTGTTGTTCGCGATGTAGTTCCAAAGCTCAAAGCGGTTGGAGCGACGGGTATCGTCGAGTATCCGCTCAACAAGGTGGTGCTGTAACTATGCGCGTACTGAGCTTGAAGGGGCGCAACTCGACGGAGGCTGAAGCGCTGCTGGCGCGCCTGCAGAACCGCAGCAATGCCAGCTATGAGCGGGTGATGCCTGTCGCTCAGAGGATCGTTGCGAGCGTGCGAAAGAGTGGCGATGCCGCCCTTTTGCGCCATCGCGCAAAGTTGGACGGACTGCCGGCGTCTGAGCCGCTTGAGGTTACCTTCGAGGAGATGGAATCGGCCTGGCAGGAGACGCCAGCCGACTTGCAGGCCGCAATGAAGCTGGCGACCAACAACACACGCCGCTTTGCCGAGAAGCAACTTCCTCGGGACTTCACCATGCGGATGGTCGCTGGAGTTACGGTGGGGCAGAAGGTGATTCCACTGGATTCGGTGGGGTGTTATGTCCCGAGCGGTCGTTATCCATTGCCTTCCACAATGCTGATGACCGTGATTCCTGCCCAGGTGGCGGGAGTGCGCCGGATCATTGCCGTGTCTCCCAAGCCGGCTAAGGCGACATTGGCAGCTGCTTATCTATGCGGTGTTACCGCCTTCTACAGAATTGGCGGCGCCCAGGCAATTGCCGCGCTGGCGTACGGAACCGATAGCATCGCCAAGGTGGATAAGATTGTTGGACCAGGAAATGCCTATGTGACGGCTGCCAAGAAGCTGGTGAGTTTTGACTGTGGTATCGACCTGCTGGCGGGACCGACGGAAATCGTCGTTGCCAGTGAATACGGGGATCCGGAAGGGATTGCCGCGGATATTGTTGCACAGGCTGAGCACGACCCTGATGCGATGGCGATGCTCGTCACGAGCCAGCGCGAACTGGGTCGATCGGTAGCCGCGAGTGTTAAGGAAAGAGTGAAGTCGAATGCGACTGCCAGAGAAGCGCTGGCAGCAAACGGGGCGGTGATTATTGCGAAGAGCGCCGAGCAGGCTCGCGAAATTACGAATCAGTTGGCCCCCGAACACCTGACCGTGGATAGCATGGATGATCTTGCCTGGGTGCGAAATGCCGGCTCCGTATTTGTCGGACCCTGGTCGTCACAGCCGCTTGGTGATTATGTCTCCGGTCCAAATCATACCCTGCCTACGAACGGAGCCGGCAGATTGCGCGGAGGTTTGAGCGTGATGGATTACGTCAAGCTGGTGACGGTGCAGGAATACAACAGCGACGGAGTGAAGAAGCTTGGACCAGCAGCAACTTTACTGGCAGAAGCGGAAGGTCTGCTGGGGCATGCAGAAGCAGTCCGCGTGAGAGTGAAGAAGGCAGGTGGCAGACGTGGATAAGGTGCAGCCACGCGCAGGTGTGCTGCGCATGAAGGAGTACCATCCTCCGCTGGGAGATCGTAGTGGACTTCGACTCGACTTCAATGAAAACACGTTAGCTTGCTCGCCGAAGGTGCGAGAGGTGCTTGGTGCAATCTCAGCTGCGGAGCTCACGAAATATCCAGAGCGTGCTCCGGTCGAAGCTTTCGTCGCTCGGCATTATGGGCTTCGTCCGGAAGAAGTGCTGCTGACGAATGGTGTGGATGAAGCGATACATGTGCTCTGCCAGACCTATCTGAATCCCGGGGATGCTTTGCTGCTGCCTGTGCCGACCTACTCGATGTATGAGGTCTATGGTTCCGGTGCGGAAGCGCAAGTGGATCGTGCGCCAGCCCGGGAGAATTTCGAATTCCCTCTGGATGCGTTGATCGATGCCATCTCGCCGCAGACGCGCTTGATTGCGATCGCCAATCCCAACAGCCCGACAGGGCAAACGGTGACCCGGGAGCAGATACTGCGGGTGCTGGAAGCCGCGCCACATGCCGCGGTTCTCATCGACGAAGCCTATTTCCATTTCTTCGGCGAGACGGTGATGGATCTTGTGGGTAAAGTGCCCAACCTGATTGTGGCGCGCACTTTTTCCAAGGCCTTCGGGCTTGCTGGTCTGCGGCTTGGGATGCTTGCGGCGCCGGTGGAGCAAATGCAATGGCTGCGGCGCGTGATTTCTCCGTATAGTGTTAACTCTCTGGCACTGGCGTGTCTTCCGCCAGCTTTAGAAGACACAGGTTATCTGGACTGGTATGTGGCGGAGGTCAATGCGGCTCGCGCACTGTTTGAGGAGGCACTCGATCGGCATGGAATCACGCGCTGGTCATCCCGTGCGAATTTTGTGTTGACGCGGATTGGCGCTCAACATCGTCGGTTTGTGGAAGATATGCGGGAGCGCAATGTGCTCGTGCGCGATCGCTCGGGCGATCCTGGCTGTGAAGGCTGCGTGCGGATCACCATAGGTACGCGTGAGCAGACTTTGGACGCCATCCGGGCGTTGGAAGAGACTCTGGCAGAGATTGGCTGGAAGGGGAAGAGATGAAGAAATCGGCAGGAAAGAAAGTTGCCAAGGTGCTGGCGAGTAAGCGCACTGCGAAGATTGAGCGGAAGACTGCGGAGACGGCGATTGCTCTCCACCTCACGATTGAAGGGACTGGCCAGTACAACATTTCGACAGGTATCCGGTTTTTTGACCATATGCTGGAGCTCTTCACTCGGCACGGGGCATTTGACTTGAATTTGAGCTGCAAGGGTGACCTTGATGTTGACCAGCACCATACCGTGGAGGACGTGGGTATTGCGCTGGGCGAGGCATTCGAGAAGGCGCTCGGAGATAAGCGCGGGATTCTGCGTGCCGGCTACTTTTTGATGACGATGGATGAGACTTTAGGCCTGGCGGCGGTGGATCTGAGTGGGCGTACTGCATCGGTTGTGAAGACCAAGGTGAAGACGCGGCTTGTCGGGGACCTGCAGTCTGAGTTGGTCGAGGATTTCTTTGAAGGCTTTGCGCGCGGCGCGAAAGCGAATGTGCATTTGAAGACGGTTTATGGACGCTCCAATCATCACAAGGTAGAAGCGCTGTTCAAGGCGTTCGCCCGGTCTTTGCGATTTGCCTGTTCAAGGGATGAGCAATTGAAAGAGATGCTGCCGAGCACGAAGGGATTGCTGTGATTGCGGTTGTCGATTACAAGGCAGGAAATTTGACTTCTGTAATGAAAGCGCTGCGCGCGGTTGATGCTGATGCTGTGCTGAGCGATGAACCAGGGGTGGTATTGAAAGCGGACAAGGTTATTCTTCCCGGGGTTGGTCATTTTGCTGCAACGCGGTTTCTTCGGGAGCGTGGGCTGGAGCAAGCGATCTGTGAGCGGGTGCGGACAGGTGTGCCGTTTCTTGGTATCTGCGTGGGGTTGCAGTGGCTGTTTGCTGGAAGCTCTGAAGCGCCGGATGTGCAGGGTTTTGGCGCCTTTGACGGGATGTGTGACCGCTTCCGGACTACCGAGTTGAAGGTCCCTCACGTGGGTTGGAACTCTCTTGAGATTCGTGAGGGGTCCCGGCTGCTGGCTGGAGTTTCGCAGCATTCTTTTGTGTATTTCACCCATTCCTATTGCGCGCCCGTTGTGGAGAGCAGTGTGGCTGTTGCCGAGTATGGTCAGCCATTCACGGCGGCGGTGGAACGGGACAACGTGATGGGTGTGCAGTTCCATCCCGAGAAGTCAGCAGCAGCCGGCCGGCAGGTGCTGGAGAACTTTGTGAGGCTTGCATGCTGACGAAGCGAATCATTGCGTGTCTGGATGTGAAGGATGGGCGGGTTGTGAAGGGAGTACAGTTCGTTGACCTGATCGATGCGGGCGATCCGGCGGAACTGGCTGTGCGACACGCGGATTCGGGCGCAGACGAGATTGTGTTGCTGGATATTACGGCGACGCATGAGGGACGGGGAACCTTACTGGCTACGGTGAAAAAAGCTGCGGAGAGGTTGTTCATTCCGTTTACAGTGGGCGGTGGCATTCGGACGCTGGAGGAAGCCGCGGCGGTTTTTGATGCTGGAGCGGACAAGATCAGCGTGAATTCGGCAGCGCTGGCCCGGCCGGATTTGATTGACGAGATTGGCACAAAGTTTGGAGCGCAAGCGGTGGTGGTTGCAATTGATGCGCGACGCCGCGGCCAAGGAGGCGCAGAGGTATTTGTGAGCGGCGGGCGCAAGCCTACGGGGCGCGATGCTGTTGCGTGGGCAAGGGAAGCGGAGCAGCGCGGTGCCGGTGAAATTCTGCTGACATCGATGGATTCGGACGGCACGCGCGCGGGCTTTGATTGCGAATTGACAGCGGCGGTGAGCGAGGCCGTGCAGATTCCCGTGATCGCTTCTGGTGGAGCGGGAAGCGCGGAGCATTTTGTGGAAGTATTCCAGCGGGGTAAAGCAGACGCCGCCCTGGCTGCCAGTATCTTCCACTTCGGGATTGCCGATGTGAGGGCGCTCAAGGCTGTACTGGCTGAAACATCCATTCCTGTGAGGCTGCCATGCTGATTCCGTCTATTGACCTGATGGGAGGCCGGATTGTCCAGTTGGTGCAGGGCGAGAAGCTCAAGCTGGCATTCGACGATTTTGAGTACTGGATTGAGCGGTTCTCGGCGTACCCGCTGGTGCAGCTGATTGACCTGGATGCTGCGATGCGGAAGGGCGATAACCGGCCGTTGATTGAGAAGATCACGCGGCGCCTGCCGTGCCAGATTGGTGGAGGGGTTCGTACGCCGGAGCAGGCTCGGGCTTTGCTGGAGATGGGAGCGAAGCGGGTGATCTTCGGGTCGGTCCTGTTTCGGGCGGATGCAGAGCGTCCTGTGGATGTGGAGGCGGCCTCGGGGATTGCCGATGCGATTGGATCGGAGGCATTCGTGGCGAGCATTGATACGAAAGGGGGCAAGGTGGCGATTCGTGGATGGCAGGAGCAGGCCACGGTTTCGCCTCTGCAGGCTTTGCGATTGCTGGAGCCTTACTGCGGCAGTTTTCTGTACACGCACGTGGATACCGAGGGGACGATGACCGGGTTTCCGTTTGCTGTGGCGGAGTCGTTGCGAGCCGCCACTGCGAGGAACCTGATTGTTGCCGGCGGGATACGCGAGCAGGACGAGATTGATCGTCTGCACGGGATTGGCGTGGATGCGGTGGCGGGCATGGCGGTTTATTCGGGGCATCTTCAGGCGTGACGGCCGAGCATTGCCGGCAGATTTTCGAGGTTTGTCTTCTGGAATTGATATCGGGTTTGTTTGGGCTGTGGGTTTTCCAATCGGTGAAGCGATGCGGATTGTGGTTGCTGTGCATGGGGTAAGATGAAAAGTCGCTTGCGCGTTTCCGGCACGTTTTCCGCGGGGCGTGGGGTGATGAAGCGGTCCAAATCCGGATAAAGGGGGCATAGGCAGATGACTGGGAAAGGTGCGATGCGGACGGCGAAGCGTTTGGATGAGGTTGGATTCTCCGACATCGTGCAGATTCGCAACAAGGTGTTGGAGTTGCGGGCGACGGGTAAGCCGGTGCATGCGTTCCACGGGGGCGAGCCTTTCTTTGATACGCCGGAGCGGATCAAGCAGGGGATGATGCGCGCGCTGACGGACAACCTGACGCGGTATGCGCCTTCTTCGGGCATTGGGCCGTTGCGGGAGATCATTGCCGAGAAGCTGCGGAAGAAGAACGGGCTGGATGTTGCGGTTGAGGATGTGATTGTGACTTCGGGCGGAGCGCATGCGCTGTATGCGGCGTTCCAGTCGGTGCTCGATCCGGGCGACGATGTGCTGCTTTTTTCTCCTTACTGGACGCCGATTCGCGACATGATCACGGCGGCAGAGGCGCGGGCGCTGCTGGTTCCTACGTCGAGCGCGCGACAGAGCGGCATCCACGCGATGCTGGAGAAGCTGGCGACGCCGAATACGCGGGCGATCTACTACAACACGCCGCAGAACCCTTCGGGCGTGGTGTTTTCGCGGGCGGAGGCCGAGCAGGTGGCGCGGTTTGCGATAGAGCGCGACCTGATTGTGATTGCCGATGAGGCTTACGAGGACCTGGTCTATGACGGCGAGCATGTGTCGATCGCTTCGCTGCCGGGGATGGCGCAGCGGACGATTTCGACCTACACGCTCTCGAAGAGCTACGGTATGACGGGCTGGCGCGTGGGTTATGCCGTGGCCAAGGAGCCTTTTATGACGGCGCTGCGGAAGCTGGTGCTGTATTCGACTAATGGTGTTTCCACGCCGACGCAGTGGGCCGCGGTCGAGGCTCTTCGGACACCGCAGGCGGAGCTGGATGCGCGACGGGAGGAGTATCGCAAGCGGCGCGATCTGCTGGTGGCGGGCTTGAATGAGCTGGGCCTGACGTGCGCTCCGCCGGAGGGCGCTTTCTATGCGTTCGCGAATGTGACGAAGATCAGCAAGGACAGCCGGAAGGCCGCGAGCGTGTTGCTGGAGAAGGCTCATGTGGCGACTATTCCCGGCGTTGTGTTTGGTGCGCAGGGCGAGGGGCATGTTCGGTTTGGATATGCGGTGCCTGAGTCCGCGATTGAAGACGGGCTGGAGGCGCTGCGCGGCTTTCTGAAGTAGGGCCGGCGGTGGAGGATGGTTGGACTGAGCCCGCGGCAGCGAGTGTGCCGCGGGCTTGTTCTGTTTGCGAGTGGAGGTGCGGTTAGCATGGTAGGGAAGGAGTGGACGGGATGCTGAAGGTTGGAGTACCGGATACGATTGATCGCGCGCTGCAGGCGAGCCTGCCGAAGGATGTTGATGTCGTGGTTCTGGCGGAGGAGATGCCGCGGCCGGTGGAGGTGGACTTCTGGGTTGTGCCTCCTTACCAGAAGGCGGCGGAGGCGATGTGGCGGAACCTGCGCGGGGTGCGGGTGGCGCAGTCGACGCTGGCCGGGGTGGACTGGCTGGTGCGGCTGGTTCCGGGTGAGGTGACGGTTTGCGATGCCCGCGGGGTGCATGACATTTCCACTGCGGAGTGGGTGGTGGCGACTACGCTGGCGATGGTGAAGTACCTGCCTTTCTACGGCGGGGTGCAGCGGGCCGGGGAGTGGAAGCGGCGGTTTGAGGCGAGCGGGCTTTACAACCGGATTCATGGGGCGGAGCGGGAGTTTTATCCGCCGGTGATGTTGGAGGACCTGCATGGGAAGCGGGTTTTGATTGTGGGTTATGGGTCGATTGGCAGCATGATCGAGCGGATGATGCAGCCGTTTGGAGTGAGCGTGGACCGGATTGCGCGGACGGCCCGGGAGGGCGTGCGGACGCTGGCCGCACTGCCGGAGCTGCTGCCGCTGGCCGACGTGGTGGTGCTGATTGTGCCGCTGACGGGCGAGACGCGGGGGATGATGGGCGCGCAAGAGCTTGGACTGATGAAGCAGGGCGCGCTGCTGGTGAATGCGGCTCGGGGTCCTGTGGTGGATACGGATGCACTGTTGGCGGCGTTGCACGCGGGACGGATTCGGGCGGCGCTGGATGTGACCGATCCGGAACCGCTGCCGGATGGTCATGCACTGTGGTCGGCGCCGAATGCGCTGATTACGCCTCATGTGGCCGGGAGCAGCCCCGGGTTTATGCCGAGGGCGATGGACCTGGCCGGGGAGCAGATTCGGCGCATGCAGCGGGGTGAGGCGCCGATCAATATTGTGACCGGGGAGTACTGAAGTGCCGGCCGCACGGGCGGTCGCGCGCTTTGCGCGCCATTCCACTTCGGAGGGCGTTGCTGTCCCACCCAGGCTGAGCCTGGATGGGGCACCCACATGGCCGTTGTACGAGCGGGTGCTTCAAAAAAAAGAGTTTCGAGATACCCCGGTTTTTTGTGGGTAAGTAGTTGATTCCATGGGATAGGTTAACCATCTAAGGATGGTTCGTCTCCCTTGTTTTTGTGGGTATCTTGTTGATTCTGTTGGACAGGTTAGGGTTCTAAGGGGCGGTTTGCTGTGAAAAACTCCCGGTGGAGAGGAAAAAGGCAACCTTGGAGCGGCTGCCTTTTACTTGTCCCTGATTCCAGTTTACCAATTTGAGGGTTAATTTCCGGCAGTTTGATTGTGGACTGGATGGGCGGCGGCGGGTGCCTGGGGTGGGGCCGCTCTCTTTTCAACGAGTTCGCGATACAATTCCGGGTTCGGTCTCTACAAAGCCTGAAGCGAAGCCTCTGTGACCGCTCTTGCCGGGCTGGGCGCAGGGTGTGGACGCAATCGAGAGGAACCTCATGATGTTCAAGTCGTGCCGTGTGGTGCTGTTTTCGTTGTTTGCCCTTGTTCTGCCGGGAGCGGTGGCGGCTTCGTTGTCGCCGGTTCAACTTGCCAGTGCGGTGAGCTGGCGGAGCGTGGGGCCTTACTCGGGCGGGCGCGTGACGACGGTGGCCGGGATTGCGGCTGAGCCGAACGTGTTTTACATGGGCACGGCGGGCGGCGGCGTTTGGAAGACGACGGACTATGGGCAGCACTGGAAGAACATCTCGGACAAGGACATCCAGGTGGGGAGCATTGGGGCGATGGCGATTGCGCCGTCGAATCCGAAGATTATTTATGTGGGCACGGGCGATTCGGCTCCGCGGAACACGGTGCTGACGGGCAAGGGGATGTACAAGTCGACCGATGGCGGCAAGACGTGGAAGTTTATCGGGCTGGGGGCGACGCACATCATCAGCAAGATCCTGGTGGACCCGAAGAATCCGGACGTGGTGTACGTGGCGGCGCTGGGGCACCTGTTTGGGCCAAATGCGGAGCGCGGCGTCTTTAAGAGCACGGACGGCGGCAAGACGTGGAAGAAGATTCTGTATGTGAATGACGGTACGGGCGCGATCAGCATGGCGATGGAGCCCGGGAATGCGGATGTGGTGTACGCGACGATGTGGCAGGCGTCGCGGTCGCACTGGACCTTCTCGAGCGGCGGGCCGGGGAGCGGGATTTACAAGACGACGGATGGCGGGGCGAAGTGGTTGAACATTTCGCATCGGCCCGGGCTGCCGACGGGGATCTTCGGGATGGAGGGGATTGCGGTCGCGCCGAGCAAGCCGGATGTGGTCTATGCGCTGATCCAGGCGGATTACAAGGGGCAGGCGGGCGGATTGTTCCGGTCAGAAGACGGCGGGCAGAGCTGGAAGCTGATGAACAACAGCATGAAGATAACGCAGCGTGCGTTTTATTACATGCAAGTGTTTGTGGACCCAAAGGATCCGGACACGATCTATCTGCCGAATACGGGTCTGTTTGTTTCGCATGACGGAGGCAAGACGCTGAAGGGGCTGCATCCGCCGCATGGGGATAACCATGTGCTGTGGATCAATCCGGAGAACACGAAGCTGTTTATTGAAGGCAATGACGGCGGGGCGACGGTGACGTTGAATGGCGGGAAGTCGTGGAGCTCGGAGGACAACCAGCCGACGGGGCAGTTTTATCACGCGAACCTGGACAACCAGTTTCCGTTCCACATTTACGGGGCGCAGCAGGATCGCGGATCTGTGGATGGTCCGAGCGCGGTGAATGGGGGGATGATTCCGCCGGTGTGGAAGGACATTCTGGGCGGAGAGATGAGCTGGGTGGTTCCCACGCCGGGGCGGCCCTGGGTGACGTACGGCAGCGGGTATTACAGCATGGAGTGGAAGGAGAACCGGCGGATTGGGTTGATGACGAATGTGAGCCCGTGGCCTTCGTACCAGTTTGGGCTGGCGGGGTCGAAGATCAAGTATCGGTATGGGTGGATTCATCACCCGGTGGTGTTTGCTCCGGGGAACCCGAAGGAATTGCTGATGGGCGCGAACGTGCTGTTTGAGACGACGGACGAGGGGATTCACTGGAAGGTGATGAGCCCGGACGTGACACGCAACGACAAGAGCAAGCAGCAGCGGCCGGGAGGCGCGATCAGCGCGGACGTGACGGGCGAGGAGATGTTCGACACGATTTCATCGATTGCGGTTTCTCCGCTGACGGACCGGGTGATCTGGACGGGCTCGGACGACGGGCTGGTGTATGTGACCGAGGATGCGGGCGGGCACTGGAGCGAGGTGCGTCCGCCGGAGCTGCCGAAGTGGTCGACGATTACGTGCATTGAGGCTTCGCATAGGGACGCGGGGACGGCGTATGTTTCCGCGAGCCGGTATGACTGGGATGATTTTCATCCTTACGTGTACATGACGACGGATTACGGCAAGCACTGGACGGAGATTACAAAGGGCTTGCCGGATGACCAGTATGTGGAGAGCGTGCGGCAGGACCCCGCGGACGCGAACCTGCTGCTGGCGGGCACGAGCGATACGGTTTACATGAGCCTGGATGGCGGGGCGATGTGGCAACCGCTGCGCCTGAACTTGCCGGCGGTGCGGGTGAGCGATGTGGAGATTCAGCCGGAGCAGCATGCGGTGGTGCTGGCTACGTTTGGGCGCGGCTTCTGGGTGATGGATAATTTGCAATTTCTGGAGCAGCTGAGTGGTGCGAAGGTGGAGAGCGGGAGTCCGTATCTTTTCCGGCCGCAGCAGGCGTGGCTGACGACCCGCGGAGGAGGCGGATATCGCGCGCGCGGCGTGGGCGGAAAGAACCTGGCTCCGGGGGCGACGGTGATCTTCCATCTGCCGGCGAATTATGACGGGAAGACGCCGGTGACGCTGCGCTTTACGGATGCGAACGGGAAGCTGGTGAGGAGCTTTACGCTGCACCTGAAGAAGAAAAAGAAGGCTGATGCGAAGAAGGAGCCGGAGCCGAGCAATCCGGCGGTGGCGCGGAAGAAGGCGGAAGAAAAGCTGACCGCGGTTGGGCCGGGGATGAATCACTTCCAGTGGAATCTGCGGTACCCGGACGCGATGGATGTGAAGGGCGTCTACAACTCGGAATTTTCCGCGGCTGTGCCGGTTGGGCCGCTGGTGATGCCGGGGACCTATACCGTGACGCTGCAGTATGGGCAGGTGAAGGAGACGGAGCCACTGGAGGTGAAGCTTGATCCTCGGTGGAAGACGACGCGGGCGGAACTGGAGCAGCGGTTTGACCTGCTGATGCAACTGCATGAGACGTTGAACCGGCTGGATACGCACCTGAACGAGGCGATTGACGCTCGCGATGCGCTCAGGAAGGAAGCTGCGGAGGGCGGAGCGGATGCGACGGCGGCGCGTGCGGCGATGGAGAAGCTGAATGGCGACATCGATGCGATGGTGGATTTGAAGATTCAGTCCGACGAGGGCGCGCTGGTGTATCCGCCGCGTCTGCGGTCGTGGCTGAGTTCGATTTCCGGGCAGATTGCGATGGCGCTGGTTGCTCCTACGCCTGCGATGGTGCAGGTGGCCCATGGCTACATGCAGGATGCGGATGAGGGTGTGATTCGTCTGCAGGCGGATGTGGCTGCCGCGAACGCGGTGCTGCATCACTGAGGTGCGGCTGGTGGATGGACGTGCGCGCGGGGGCCGGGAGATGGTCCCCGCTGCGTTTTGCGCGCTGGATGATTGCGGGGGGCGAAACTGTGGCGGTGAAATTTTCGTCTCACTGTGTGAGCTGCTGACAAGGCGTACCGTTGCGGGACTGGTGGCATGAGGCCGGTGGTTGCGCTGGAATCATGCAATCTTTAGGCTGAGAGGCAGATTCTTTTCTTTTATGTACGAAACGTTTTCTTTTTGTGGGAGTCGCCTGGGAAAAGGGCGTGTTGTTCTGCTGCTGGTTTCGCTGGTGGTGAGCAGTGGGTTTGTGGCGCGCGCGCAGGATGCGAATGGGGCGCTGCGCGGTCGGGTGGAGGATTTGACCGCCGCGCGGGTTCCGGGTGCGAGCGTGGTTGCGGTTGAGGCTGGGACATCGCTTTCCCGCGCGGCTGTGAGTGACGGACGGGGTGTGTTTGTGATTCCGGGGTTGCCGGCGGGAAGTTACCGGGTGACGGTGAGGGCGAAGGGTTTTGCTCCGGCTGCTGCGACCGTGAATGTGACGATTGGCAACGAGGCGACGCTGCGGGTGAAGCTGCGTCCAGAGGCGGCGCGGGAGACGGTGCGGGTGCATGGGGCGGCTTCCTCGATTACCGAGCAGCCGATGGACACGACGACGGCGGTGAATGGCGGGGTGGTGACGGGGCAGGATCTGGAGACGTTTCCTCTGCCGTCGCGGAGTTTTGCGAATATGGCTTATCTGGTTCCGGGGACGGAGCCGGTGGAGCCGTCTGATCCGACGAAGGCGCGGATTACGGCGGTTTCGACGGGTGGGAGCTCGGGATTGAACAACGAATTGTCAGTGGATGGGGCGGACGATTCCGATGACTGGATTGGCGGGTTTCTGCAGAATTTTTCGCCGGATGACATTCAGGAATTTGCGGTGCGGACATCGAACGAGCGGGCGGACACGGGTTGGACGACGGCGGGTTCGGTGGTGATTACGACCAAGCACGGGACGAACGAGTGGCATGGCGATGCGGCGTTTTATGAGCGGGCGGCGGCGTTGAATGCGCGGTTCCCGATTGAGAATCCGGCGGAGACTTGTGCGAACGGGGCTTGCGTGAGGAATCCGAAGCAGCCTTTTTCGCGGCAGAATTATGTGGGGACTCTGGGTGGTCCGCTGGTGCGGGACCGCGCGTGGTTTTTTGCCTCGTTTGAGCATGTGCATGAACGGGCGAGTGTTGCTTACAGCCCGGCGAGCACGGCGCAGTTTGCGGCGCTGAGCGAGCTGGCGGCGCAGGGGGCGATTCCGGGAGTGGGATCGATTGCGGTTCCGGGGACGGTGCCGGTTCCGTTTGGCGATTATTTGAGTTCGCTGCGGCTGGACTGGAAGCAGTCAGGGCGGTCGCATTGGTTTATGCGCGTGTCGCAGGATTCGTATTTGACGCGGAATGCGCTGGTGGCGCAGGGAGCGCTGCCTTCGACGGGGCTGACGACGCATAACAATTATTGGAATGCGGTGGTGGGCAATACGTTTGCGTTTGATTCGAAGTGGGTGGGAAACCTGGTGATGGCGGCGAGCCTGCTGCACCTGACGCAGACGCGGAACTCGCATCTGGGGTTTGCGCTGGCGTTCCCGTTCAGTTCGACGGCGCTGACGGTGAGCGGCTTTGAGACGTTTGGGGACAACCAGTTTGCGACGCCGGTGACGCTGTTTCCAGATTTGCGGAACCAGGAGAAGTATCAACTGCGGTATGACGTGACGCATGTGGCGGGACGGCATGCTCCGCAGTTTGGAGTGGATTTAATCCATGAGCCGGTGCTGGATGGGGCGTTCGCTTCGAATGCGGAGGAGTTGATTCAGTATCCGTACAACCCGGTTTGCTATGTGGACCCGACGGGCGCGGAGTGCGGCGGGATGACGACGGCGCTGCCGTTTTATTTTGCGGGGCCGGGGTCGCCGTGTGATCCTGCTCCGGGCGAGGCCTCGGGGATCAGGTGTACTTATACTCCGGCGAGCGATGGGCATTTTTCGCAGAATATTCAGCGGCTGGCGTTGTATGGGCAGGATGCGTGGCACGTGACGCCGCGGCTGACGCTGAACTATGGGCTGCGGTACCAGGCGAGCTTCGGGCTGTTTGAGGCTTCGGGGCGAAGCCAGCGGGAGAATGCGGCGTATACGACGCTGCGGGCGCTGGGGATTCCACTGGTGACGGGACTGCCGAAGGATGACCGGCACCAGATTGCTCCGCGGATTGGGCTGGCGTGGTCGCTGGGGCGGAGCCAGAAGACGGTGTTTCGCGCGGGGTTTGGTTTGTTCTACGACGACCTGGCGCAGAACGGATGGGCGACGGCTTTCCAGGCAGTGAATGACGGAAACGCGACGAGCGGAAGCTGCATGTTGACGGGTGGCGAGGGGAATTATTCGCTGACTGGTTCTGGGTGTTTGCAGGGCGGTGCGGGGGCGACGGGGAACGTGATTGGCTCGCACTACAAGACGCCGTATGCGGTGCATGTAACGGCGGGAGTGGAGCGGCAACTGAGCCGGCAGTGGATGGCGAGCGCGACGTATGTGCATGAGCAGGGGAACCACGGGTATCGGGCTTTTCCTTATGCGAGCGGATCGACGCTGGTGACTCCGATGATTCCGGCGAGCGACCCGAGCTATGCGGCGGACGAGGCGGCGGTGGTGCCGAATGTGAATGTGTTTCGGTCAGACAACCGGTCCAGCTACAACGCGCTGATGCTGCATCTGCAGGGAAATACGAGGCGGCTGAGTTTTATCGCGAATTACCAGTTTGCGAAAGCGATGACGTGGGGCTGCGTGCTGGGTGAGCTGTTTGATTATGTGGATGGGGTTTGCGTGGCGCAGAGCGGGCCCCATGCGGGGCAGCTGGATGCGTTTGGTCCGGGCGATTATGGGCCGAGCGGCGAGGATGTGCGGCACCGGCTGGTACTGGCGGGGACGCTGCATGTTCCGGGCGGAGTGGAACTGAGCGGGCTTTCGCAGATGGAAAGCGCGCGTCCGTTCACGATTACGACGGCGGATGGGTCGGGGCGGATCTGGGTGAATGGGAAGTATACGAGCCTCGATGCGTTTCGGGGTTCGCCTTACCTGCAGACGGATTTGCGGGTGGCGCGACCGTTTAAGGTGCGGCGGCGGGTTGAGGTGAATCCGTTTATTGAGTTCTTCAATTTGTTCAACCGGAATAATCCGGGAGCGAACTTTGCGGCAAACGTAGCGCAGCTGCCGGTTCCGGCGGCGGAGATGCAGCCGGATGGGAACGGAGTGACGAACCTGACGCGTGTTTGCGCGAATGCGGATTGCTCGCAGACGAAGCCAATTGCGAGTTTGAAGCAACTGGAGATTCCGGAGGGTGCGTTTGGGGATTTCTTTGGGCCGGGGACTACGGTGGGGATTCCGTTTGCGGCGCAGGTGGGGGTTCGGGCTACGTTTTAATGCCGGGCTCAGGCGTTGAATTGCCGGAGGTGGTGGTCGAGGTGTTTGTATCCAATGGCGGCCCACTCTTCGGGCGTCATGGGGCCGAAGAAGCAGTGGGGATGGGTGGTGCAGGCGGCCGGGCCTGCTGAGGAGAAGCGATCGAGCCAGTCGAGGAGGCGCTGCTGTTCGTGGTTGAAGTCGCGGTCTTCTGTTTGTAAGAGGCTTTTCTCTGTTGGCATGTTGTGCGGGATGGGCTTTTTGCCGAGTATGGATTTTTTGGCGAATCGTCCGACGATGCGACCGAGGAAGACCCTGGGTGGGGTGTTGATTCCGGCTGCCATTTCGAACCATGCGGTGCAGTGGGCGAGCATCTGGGCGGGTGTCATTTTGCCCCACTGCTTTGGGCTTTGTGGCGTGAGGCTTTCGATGCGGCGGCGGATTTCTGCTGCGGAAGCGGGATCGTAGAGGTTGCGCATGGGGGCTTTTCCTTTGACCGACCACGATACCATTCAGGGGAAAGAAATTTTGTGAATGGTTGATGAGTGCCTGCGTGATGGCGATTGCTGAGACAGCTTTGATTCGTATTCCGGCTGGGTGGTTTTTGATGGGGTCGGAGGCGGGACAGGATGTGGAGGGCCCGGTGCATCGGGTGTGGGTGGATGAGTTTGCGATGGCGGCGACGCAGGTGACGGTGGCGGAGTACGGGCGTTTTCTGGCGGCGACGGGACGTGAGGCTCCGCCGAAGTGGGGCGATGCGGAGTTTTGTGATCCGCGGCAGCCGGTGGTGGCGGTGAGCTGGTTTGAGGCGGTGGCGTATTGCGAGTGGCTCTCGCGAGTGACGGGGGCGCGGTATCGGTTGCCTACGGAGGCGGAATGGGAGCGGGCAGCGCGCGGCGGCGTGGAGGGGAATTTATTTCCGTGGGGCGATGAGATGCCTATGTCGCGGCCTAATTATGAGGGGCGTTGGCAGACGGGGCCGGAGCCGGTGGGGCAGTCGGAGCCGAATGGGTACGGGCTGTTTGAGATGTGCGAGAACGTGCACGAATGGTGCAGCGACTGGTTCGATCCGGAGTATTACCGGGTGTCGCCGGAGCGGAATCCGAGTGGGCCGGAGGAGGGTAAGCGGAAGGCTTCGCGTGGGGGATCGTGGCGGCACCAGATCAAGATTGCGCGGTGCTCGGCGCGGTCGAGCATTCCGCCGGAGTTTCAGTATGCGGATTATGGTTTTCGGGTGGTTTGTGGGTTGGGGTGAAGTGACATCAGTTTGAGGCGGGAGACACGAGGCGCGGGATGAGTCGTGATGACTTGAGACTTTCGCTATGTGGCCTCGCGATGGCCTTTGTTGGATTGCTGGGGCTTGCGCTGATTGCATCTGTCCGGATTGCTCTGTCTGGAATCAGCCCGCCGGTGTCGTGGGTTTCCGTGATTCTTGACTTTGGGTCCGCCATGGTGGGTCCGGTGATGTTCTTAGCGGGTGGCTTGCTGTATTTTTTGAACCTGATGACTCGTTTTGCAGCGAAGGTCGGATTGGTTGGGGAGATCCTTGCTACGCTGTGGGTCGCTGGATTTATTGGTCTAGCTATTGTCCAGGCTTCGCATCCATCAACGAATCCAGGCATCGATAGCTCGATTCACTGGAGTGATGCAATTCTTTATGCCGCATTAGTTATTGTGGATGGAGTGACTGATTGGGCGGCGCCGCGGGCTTTGCGGCTGTCGCGAAATTGATAGGGAATTCTGGAAAAAGCTTTTTAGTGCAATTGCAACCGAAGATTCTTCGGGATGCTTTGCTCAGCATGACAACACAAAAAATGTGATTGGAATGAGGACGTCACTCTCACTTCAATCTTATCCACAGGCTGAAGCCCGTGGCTTCTACTGGTCCAGCGCTGCTGCGCTGGAGAGCGGGCGCTCATGGGAGAAACTTTTGAGTGCAACTTCGGCCGAGGCATTCCCGGGATTCTTCGGCTTCGCCTCAGAATGACTCCCCGAAATGTGGTTGCATGAGCGAGATGTAGTTATGGAGTGCTGGGTGGGTTTGGGTTGCAGAGGACTTCGGCGAAGTGGTGGGCGTGGCGGGGGGTGTTCTGGGTGATTTGTTCGCGGCAACTGAAGCCGTCGGTGACGAGGATGTCGGCGGGGGCGGCGTTGCGGACGGCGGGCAGGAGGACTCGTTCGGCGAGGGTTTGGGAGACTTCGAATTTTTCGCGTTCAAAACCGAAGGGGCCGGCCATGCCGCAGCAGCCGGCGTCGAGGAGTTCGACTTGTGCGCCGGTGCGGCGGAGCCATGCCAGCTCGTCTTCCATGTTGAAGACGGCTTTGTGGTGGCAGTGGCCGTGGAGGACGATGCGGGTGTTGGGGTGCTGGGCGGGCTGGTAGTGGGGCGCGTAGCGGGTGAGGAACTGGCTGAGCAGGAGGGTCTGGTCAGCGAGGCGGCGGGCGCGTTCGTCGCGGGGGAAGAAGTCCAGGAGCTCGTTGCGGAGGACGCTGGCGCAACTGGGTTCAAGGAAGATGACGGGCAGAGCGGCGTCGATTTGCGGGGCGAATTGGGTGAGGATGCGGCGGAGGTAGTTGCGGGCGGCGTCGAGGAAGCCGAAGTCGTAGAGCGGGCGGCCGCAGCAGACGTGCTGGCGGGGGACCTGGACGGCGTATCCGGCGGTGTGGAGGATTTGGCCAGCGGCGGTGAGGGATTGCGGGTGGTAGTAGTTGTTCCAGGTATCGGGCCAGAGGATGGCTTGCGGGAGGGTGGGGGATGGTGATGCGTTTTGTGCACGCCACTGCTGTTGGAAGGTGCGTGGAGCGAATTGGGGGAGCCGGCGCTGGGGCGCTATGCCGAGGATGGATTTGAGGGCAGATTGTATGGGTGGGATTTGCAGAGGCAGGTTGGCGATGCGCTGCGAGAGGCCGGGGACGGTGGCGGCGAGGGCGGCCCAGCGGTCCATGAAGCCGAAGAGGTAGTGGCGGAGCTCTCGGGGCTGCGTTTCGTGGTAGTGGGCTAGGAATTCGGCTTTCCAGGAGGCCATGTCGACCGAGACGGGGCACTCGGATTTGCAGGCTTTGCAGGAGAGGCAGAGGTCGAGGGCTTGCTTGACGCCTTCGTTGTTCCAGTCGGGTTGGAGGAGATTGCCCTGGAGCATTTCCCAGAGGAGATGGGCGCGGCCACGGGTGGAGTGCTGCTCTTCGCGGGTGGCCATGTAGCTGGGGCACATGACGCCGGAGTCGGTTTTGCGGCATGCGCCGACGCCGACGCAGCGAAGGGTGGCTTCGCCGAAGGAGCCGTGGTCGCGGTCGAAGGAGAAGTGGGTTTCAGGGTGCGCGGGCTGGTAGCCGGGGCCGACGCGGAGATTGTCCGTGGGCTGGTAGATTTCGGTTTCGGCGGAGATGAGCTTGCCGGGGTTCATGCGGTTTTCGGGGTCCCAGAGGCGCTTGAAGTCACGGAAGGCCTGCATGATTTGTGGCCCGAACATTTTGGGGAGCAGGGCGGCGCGGGACTGGCCGTCGCCGTGCTCGCCGGAGAGCGAGCCGCCGAGGGAGACGACGAGGTCGGCGGCGCGGTCGATGAAGCTGCGATAGGCCTGGAGGCCGGGTTCGGATTCAAAGTCGAAGTTCATGCGCATGTGGACGCAGCCCTGGCCAAAGTGGCCGTAGAGGGGGCTGGTGTAGCCGTATTCGCGCATGAGGGTGAAGAGCTTGCGGAGGTATTCGCCGAGGCGCGCGGGCGGGACGGCGGCGTCTTCCCATCCTTCCCACTGGTGGGGCAGGCCGGGGACGAAGACGGTGGCTCCGAGTGCGGACTCGCGGACACGCCAGATGCGGGCGGCGTCTTCGCCGGAGAAGATGGCGGCCTGGAGCGCGTGGGGGATGGATTGCGCGGCGGAGCGGAAGTCGTGGGCGATGACGTCGACTTCGGTGTCGGTAGAGGCTCCGAATTCGACGAGCAGGAAGGTGTTGCCGGCGGGGAGCATTTTGCGTTCGGCGTGGGCGAGGTTTTTGCGGCGCATGCCTTCGAGGAGGGTGCTGTCGATGCCTTCGAGGCCGATGGGGTGGTTTTCGAGGATGGCGGGGACGGCGTCGGCGGCGAGGAATGCGTCTGGGAATCCGAGGACGACGAGGCGGCGGCAGGGCGGGCTATGGACGAGGTCGAGTGTGGCGCTGAGGATGGTGGCGAGGGTACCTTCACTGCCGACTAATGCGCGGGCGACGTGGAAGCCGTTTTCGGGGAGCAGTTGGTCGAGGTTGTAGCCGGAGACTCGGCGCGGGATGCGCGGGAAGCGGCGGCGGATTTCGTCGGCGTGGTGGTCGACGAGCTGGCGCATGCCCTGGTAGATCTGGGCGGTTCGGCCGCCGCGCTGGAGGATGGCGCGGTACTGGTCGTCGGAGGTGGGTCCGACGGTGAGGCGGGTTCCGTCATAGAGGAGGACGTCGAGGGCGCGGATGTTGTCGACGGTTTTGCCGCCCATGAGGGCGTGCGTTCCGCAGGAGTTGTTGCCGATCATGCCGCCGAGGGTGCAGCGGGAGTGGGTGGCGGGATCGGGCGCGAAGGTGAGGTTGTGGAGTTCGGCGGCTTCGCGGACGCGGTCGAGGACGATGCCCGGCTCGACGGTGGCGGAGCGGTTTTGGGGATCGAGGGAGTGGAGGCGGCGCATGTGCTTCGAGAAGTCGAAGACGACGGCGGTGTTGCAGGTTTGTCCGGCGAGGCTGGTGCCTGCTCCGCGGGCGAGGATTGGCGCGCTGAGAGAGCGGCAGATTTCGACGGCCGCGATGACGTCGTCGGCGTCGTGGGGGGTGATGATACCGATGGGTACCTGGCGGTAGTTGGAGGCGTCGGTGGTGTAGAGGGCTCGGGAGGTGAGGTCGAACCTGGCTTCCCCGCGGAGAGTGGCGCGGAGGCGGGTTTCGAGTTCGCGTGCGGCGCTGAAGTGCTCGTGCTGAGGCTGGTTGAGGATGGGGAGCGAGGCGGGCATTGAGGCTCCTTGCAGCGCGGGGTGGGCTCAGCGTTGGCGGGTCAACGCTTATGGTTTTGGGGCCACTCGTAGGTGACGACGCCGAGATTGTTGAGGAGGTTGAGGACTTTTTCTTCGTTGCGGCGGACCTGGACTTTGTTGCTGGAGGTGCCGGAAAGGTCGTCTTCGGTGGCGATGACGCGGCCATAGGGCCAGTTGGTTTCCGGCAGTGCGGCGAGGGCTGCGGGGAGCGCGTCGAGGGTGAGGGTGGTGGTTTGCCAGAGCGGGGCTGTGGGGCGGTGAGTGTGCTTGCGGCGGCTGCGGCGGGTGCGTTTGGCCGGCGGCGCGGACGGAGCGGGGATGCGGAGATCTACGGAGTCCGGATGGATGGTGAGAAAGGGGTTTTGCCAGCGGGAGCTGGATGTGACTGCCATGTAGCGGGTTTTGGCCGGGGGCGGGATGGCGTCAAGCTGCTGAGCGTAGTTTTCGAGTTGCTGCTCGCGTGCGAGGGCTGCGGCGTGGGCGCTGGGCGATGGAGTGGTCTGGGGGGTGGGCTGTTGCGATGTGGTTGATTTGGCGGGAGATGAGGGCGAGCAAGCGGTGAGGGTGAAGGACAGCGCGAGGGTGGAGAGGATGAGGGATGACTTGAGCATGAGCCACCTGGACACAGGAAAAGGATAGCAAATAGGTGCTGGCCGCACGGGCGGTCGCGCGCGCGGCGCGCCAAAGGAAAGGCGGGAACGAGGGCTCTTATAGTGGAGCCTTCCTGGTCTGGACTATTTTCCGGACCAGGTGGGTGGACGCTTGGCGAGGAAGGCGGCGGTGCCTTCGGCTTTGTCGGCGGTGGCGCAGCAGAGGCCGAAGCGGGCGGCTTCCTGGGCGAGGGCGCGGTCGAGGGGTTGGTCGGCACCTTCGTTGACAGCGGCGATGCAGTGAGCGACGGCGAGCGGGGCCATGGAGGCGATGGTTTCGGCGAGCTGGCGGGCGCGGGGCATGAGTTGATCGGCGGGGACGACTTCTTCGACGAGGCCGAGGCTGAGCGCTCCGGTGGCAGTCACCATTTCTCCGGTGAGCAGGAGGCGGAGCGCGGCTCCGTGGCCGATGAGGCGGGGGAGACGCTGGGTTCCGCCATAGCCGGGGATGAGGCCGAGCTTGACTTCCGGCTGGCCCAGGCGGGCGGATTCGCTGGCGATGCGGAAGGTGCAGGCCATGGCGAGCTCGCAGCCGCCGCCGAGGGCGAAGCCGTTAATGCAGGCGATGAGGGGCTTGCCGAGGGATTCGATTTTGCTGAAGACGCGCTGGCCGCGGAGGGCGAGCTGCTGGCCTTCGGCGGCGGTTACGGAGGCGAGTTCCTGAATGTCGGCTCCGGCGGCGAAGGCTTTTTCTCCTGCGCCGGTGATGAGGATAGCGCGGACTTGGTCGTCGTCGCGGAGGGTGTCGAGGGCGGCGTCCAGCTCGCGGAAGAGCTGGTCGTTGAGGGCGTTGAGGACCTTGGGGCGATTGAGGGTGAGGGTGGCGATGTGGTTTTGGATTTCGACGAGCAGGGTTTCGTAGGTCATGAGAATCTCCCGAACGGGAGAGTTTATCAGGGTGCTGGCGCACGGGCGTATTCGCGCCTTCGGCACCGGTCGTGGATTCTCTTTCGTTCGTGCTCAGTGGTTTGGGAACGCGCGAGCTTTTGGCGATGAAATTTGCCGCGGACGACGTACTTCTGCCTGCGATTTCATAGAGGGAAGCGAGGTGGGCTGTGTGGCGCTATGCTCGTGGTTAAAAAGATTCGCGCCACACAGGTTTGAAGCGTTTCACGGCGGAAAAGACTCTGCTCAGAAGGCCGGCGGGTTGCCGGTTACGTTGGTCGCGGCGACGCCGGACTGATTCGCGAGTGTGGTGGCCAAAGAGTAGCCGGGGCCGGTTTTGGGGCTGAGGAAGGGTGTCAGGGCTGCCACGGCGGAGTGGGGTCCGTTGTAGACAGCGTTGAGCCCGTCGGTTTGCTCATAGATGAGGTTGTTGGCTGGGTTGGTGTTGCTGATGACACGGCCGAGGACACGATGTTCCGCCTCGACACCCATGATGGAAGCCGCCACTTTCGCGAAGTAGTCAAGCTGTTCCGCGGTGTATTGAGGATCGTTGCGGCTGGAGGATGCAGTTGCGCCGCCTCTGGCCTGCCGAGCGTGAACGGATTTGACCGAGAACTCCTGAATGGCGTTGAGATAAGCGCCGATGAAGGCGTTTTCCAAGGCATCGAGCAGTCCAGTGAATGCGCCCAGGGTATCGAAAGCTCCGGCGGGGAAATAGAAGGTTTGAACGGGATCGCCGGCGGGAGAGGAGATGCCAAGGAGGGATCGGAAGAGGTTGGCATGCGCGATTTCCTCGGTGAGGGCAGCGCGGAGATAGTCCACATTGCCAAAGTTGCCGCCGCTGGTGACGTCCGTGGCGGAACCTCCGGGACCGGCGAGGTTTGGATCCTGAATGACGCTGCCAACAAGGCCGTTGAAGTAGAAGACGGATGCGAGGTCTTCGGCGATGAGGGCTGCCGTGAAGATTTCCTTTACCGTGTCCTGGGACTGTTCCGATTCCTGAGCGGCCTCCATTTGGGAGTCGGACTCGGCATGGGCTGGATAAGCGACCATGGTGAGGCCCGCGGCGGCTCCGATGCCGAGCATGCCCGCGTGACCTAGAAAGCTGCGCCTGGCCAGACGGGCGCGTCCTACGGGGTCGATGGTTTCGAGTACCTCTGTGGTTTTCATTCAGTTACCTCATTTCGCGTGGAAGGGCAATGGTTGAGCGGGGGAATGGTGGCTCGCCTGGGGACAGCTTGCAGTCCGGCCGGAGCAAGCCGGTATTTGATCTGAGTACGGCCTGGGACGCGAGGTTGGATTGCCCAACGCGAAATATATTATTGCGAGCTGAAAATCCCGAGTGGAGGAGAGAGCCAGCCGATGTCGGATGCGGGGGGTGGGGTGAACCTCAGGCTGACGGGTGAGTAGGCACGGTCGGCAGCGGGATGAGCAAACCAGACTTCAAGGAAAAGCGGTGGTCCGCCGGTCGGTTATCGGTTATGGGGGTCGTTTGGGAGAGTTTCTGGAGGCAAGGCTGAGGTAAACTTGGCATTTTCCGGTTGGTTTGGCGCGATGCTTCGCGCCAAACTCCGGTGACAGTTCGGGAGGTTTGTATGAGGCACGGGGGTCAGTAGGATTTGTAGGCTTTGTTGAAGTGGGGGCGGGGTTGGCTGTTGACGTAGGCGGCTACGTCCCAGGCTTGCTGCGGGGTGAGGATGCCGGGATTTTGCAGGGGCATGTTGTGCTGGACCCAGGCGGCGAACTTGGCGTTGTGGACCATGCCGGCTCCGTCGTTGTAGGAGTTGGGACCCCAGACGGGCGGGTAGGCGTCTGGAACGCCTTCGCCGTTGTCCTGATGGCAGGCGGCGCACTGGGCGGTGTAGATGGTCTTGCCCCGGGCTGGATTGCCGGTGAGTTGGGCAATGGGTTCGAGTCCGCGGTACTTGTAGGGCTTATTCTTTTCGCCGTTGGTCCAGAGGGAGTTCATGTAGGCGACGAGGGCTTTCATCTGGGGGCTGTCGGCGGGCATTGGCTTGCCGTTTTCACTGCGGACGAAGCACTCCTGAATACGCTGCTGGAGTGTGATCGTGTGTCCGGCGCGCTTGCTGAACATGGGGAAGAGTCCGGCGACGTCGATCATGGGCGAGGCATAGTCGACGGTTCCGCTGAGGCGATGACAGTCGGTGCAGGTGAGGGTGTTGCCGGTCCACTGGGCGGCGTATTGCGGGGTGTAGTCAAAGATGAGCTTGCCCTGGTGGATGAGTTGCTGCTGCGGAGTGAGGACGGGTGAGGTTCCGACGGGCGGCGCAGTTTGCTGTGCGGCGTGGATTCCGGTGAAGCCGGCGGCAACGAGAATGCAACCGACTGCGAGGGAGGGAACGAGGAACCAGGTGCGAAGTTTGCGAAGGCTTGCGGGCAACATAGCCTTCCTTATTTTTGAGATGCGTTGGAGGGCAGGGAGCGGAAGCCGTACTGGTGATAGATGGCCTGCGCCTGCGGGGTTGTGAGGAAATGGAGCCATGCGGCGGCGGCCTGCGGGTGGGGCGCGTTTTTCAGGACGCCTCCGGCGTAGATGGCGGTGACGTTGTGTGCTGGAGATATCGCAACACCCTGGATGGGGTTGCCGATGGACTCCTGAAAGCGGACCTCGGAGGCCCAGGTGACGCCCGCGTCGACTTTGCCTTGCATGATGCGCATGGGCGTCTGGCGGTGGTGAATCTCAGTGAGGATGGTTTGGCCGGATTTGACCTTGGCGTGATAGACGGTGTTGAGAAGGGACTGACCGCCAGCTTTGCGGAGGGAGGCTTCGATTTGTTTGGCGACGCCTTCCCACTCGGGATTGGGCATGGAGAGGCGGACGTCCGGGCGGGCCAGGTCGCGGAGCGAGTGGATGTGCCTGGGATTGCCTTTGGCGACCATGATGGCGAGATCGTTGGTGGCGTAGGGAACAACGCCTGTGAGCTGACCGGAGGCTTCCATCTGGTGGGCTACGCGGAGTCCAGCTTCGTAGACATCAGGGCGAACTTGAATGGAGAGGTTGCCGAGGGTGAGTGTGTTGTTGTGTGCGATCTGGCGGCGGAGGATGCCGGGCGGGAGGGTTTCGTAATAAATGCGGCCTTTGAGCTCGGGGTGCTGCTGCTCAAAGGCAGCGACGAGCTTTGGAAGAACGAAGAACTGGTTGCCGCCGATGAAGAGGACGAGTTTGGCGTTGCAGGGATTGCCGTGAAGGTCGGGGACGTTATCCACGTCAGGGACGTGGAAGACGTATCCCTGCGCGGCGGGATCGTTGGCTCCTTTGGACCAGGGCGGAGCGGTTTGGGCCAGGGCGAAGGTGGAGCTTGCAGCGAAGAGGAGCAGCGCAGGGAGTAGCTTCCGATGGAGCTTCATTTCCTAGTTCTTTCTAGCCTACGTAGAGATAGCTGTAATGGCCTTTGGACTGGAGGAGACCAATGGCGCCAACAGCGGCGGCGACGAGGAGGACACCGGGGAGGGTGTGCGCGGCGAGGTCGTTGTATATCTCCTGGGTGGGCTGGGTGAGATGGTTCTTTCTGGCTGAGTACCTGGCTACGAACCAGGTGGCCATATGGCAGCCGACGAGGCGGAGGCCGCGATGCTGCAGGGCCTGGATGCTGGAGTCCTGGTAGATAGAGTCGGCGTGATTGGGGTCGTCGGAGGCGTATTTGAGATTGGTTTTGCTGGGGTAAAAGATGTTGTGTTCGGCGGGCTTGCCGGTTTTGGGGTCATTGATTTTGGCCATGACGCCGAGGCTGTATTTCTTCCAGGCGTAGTCGTCAAAGAGGAGGACGGTGGCCATCGCGCGGGCGACGGCGACAATCTGAATTTGATCGGCGGGGATGCCGAAGCCGAAGTGGAGCGAATTCAAGGAGTTCTGGATGTGCTGGAAGCCGCCGCCGTCGGCCTTGGTGAGGTCGAACATCTGCTTGACTTCAGCGGGATGGTGGACGAGTTGATTAAAGTCGCCGATGGGCCACTCGGAGGAGGTTTCAATTTCCTGCGCGCGGGCGGCGGGCGCGATGGGGCCGATAGCGCCGAAGGCTGCCAGGCCCGCGGCGGCAGTGGTGACAAAGGAACGGCGAGAGATGGGGTGGATGGGTTTCATGCTTCTCCTCAGGGTGCCGGATGGCAGATATGGATTGTTAATCTGCAGACCAGTATGACGGATGGTGATGTCATCCGGCACGTATGAGGCGATACGGTGTGGCAAATGCATTTGCGATTAGCCGATGGTGATGTAGCTGTAATGGCCTTCTGTCTGGAGGATTGCGATTGCGGCTACCTGCGCGGCGACGACCAGGACGCCGGGAAGGGTGTGGGCGAGCCAGTCCTCGACAATTTCTTCAGGCTTCTGCGTGAGGCCGCGGAGTTTGATGAGCTTGCGGGCCTGCTCTTCGGCGGCGGTGTGGCAGCAGAGGAATTTTACGCCGCGATGCATGAGGGCCTGGATGCTGGTGTCCTGATAGAGGGAGTCTTCGCTGTCAGGGCTGGTGGAGGGGTACTTGAGGTTGTGCTTGCTGGGGAAGAAGATGTTCCGCTCCGCGGGTTGGCCGGTCTTGGGATCGGTGACCTTGAACCACTCGCCGATTTTGTATTTCTTCCAGACGTAGTCGTCCATGTTGAGCATGTTGGATGGGCCGTGGAGCGCGGCTGCGATCTGGACCTGGCTGGCGGGGTAGCCGAAGCCGTAGTGCAGTCCGTTGAGGGAATTCTTGATGTTGTTGAGGAAGAGGCCGCCACCGATGGGTATGATGTCATAGACCTGCTTGATGCGGGCGGGTTTTTTGACGAGCGCTTTGAAGTCGGAGTCATTCAGGGTGGAAGTGGTGGCGACGAGTTGTGCGTCTGCGGAAGGTGTGATGGCGCCTACGGCGGACATGGCGGCGACGCTGGCGGCGGCGGTGGTGACGAAGGAACGACGGCTCAGTTTGTTTGTGCTCATGGTTGTTCTACTTTCCTCACTTTGCTGTTGCACGGATGTTGGGTTGGGATGGCGGAGAACTGCCGGGCGATGGGGGATTCAGCGAAATAGGGCGACCACCTGTATCCGTCATGCATGTTGATAGATGCGCCTCGCCGTGATGATGGTCACGGTGGACGCATGCGAATGGTTTCGGCAGGATTAGTGTCAGGGAGTGGAGGGAAGTGTGTCCAAGCAGAAAAACTTATAGCCAATAAGGTGCCGGCCGGTGCCGGCCGCACGGGCGTACGCGCCTTCGGCGCCATTCCATTGCTGGCTTGGTCCTGGAGGACTTGACGTTTTTACTTATGCGCAGAAAACTGCAGATCCCTCCGCTTCGTTCGGGATGACAAATTTCGAAAGAGGGGTTTGGGAAAGAGGACTAGACGTTGAATTTGAAGAAGAGGACGTCGCCGTCTTTGACGATGTATTCCTTGCCTTCGGAGCGGTAGAGGCCTTTATCTTTGATGGCCTGTTCGGAGCCGAAGTTGAAGAGGTCGTCGCAGTGGTAGGCTTCGGCGCGGATGAAGCCTCGTTCGAAGTCGGAGTGGATGACGCCGGCGGCTCCGGGGGCTTTGGTGCCTCGCCGGATGGTCCAGGCGCGGCACTCGTCGGGGCCGGCGGTGAAGTAGGTGATGAGGTCGAGGAGGCGGTAGCCGGCGTGGATGAGGCGGTTGAGGCCGGGTTCGGCGAGGCCGAGGTCGGCGAGGAATTCGGCGCGCTCGGCGGGGTCGAGGAGAGCGATTTCGGCTTCCATGGCGCCGGATAGGCGGACGACCTGGGAGTTTTCTTCCGCGGCGCGGTTTTCCACGGCGTCGACGTAGGGGTTGTGGCCGGATAGGCCTGCGTCGTCGACGTTGGCGACGTAGAGCATGGGCTTTGCGGTGATGAGGAAGAGGTCGCGGGCGACGGGCTTTTCTTCGTCGTCAAGCTCGACGGTGCGGGCGGGCTTGCCTTCCTGAAGGGCGGCGAGAAGTTTGGAGAGGCAGGAGGCTTCGACTTTGACTTTGTGGTCAGAGGAGCCTTTGGCGGCTTTCTCGGCTTTGGCGTGGCGCTTTTCGACGGATTCGAGGTCGGCGAGGAGGAGCTCGGTGTTGATGATGTCGATGTCGCTGAGAGGGTTGACGCCGCCGGAGACGTGGATGACGTTGGGGTCGTCAAAGCAGCGGACGACGTGGACTACCGCGTCGGTGGCGCGGATGTGGCCGAGGAACTGGTTGCCGAGTCCTTCGCCCTTGGAGGCACCGGCGACGAGGCCGGCGATGTCGATGAACTCCATGGTGGTGGGTACGGTGCGCCTGGGCTTGAAGATTTCGGCGATGCGGTCGAGGCGGGAGTCGGGCACGGTGACGACGCCGACGTTGGGGTCGATGGTGCAGAAGGGATAGTTGGCCGCCTGGGCCTTGGCCGCCGTGAGGGCGTTGAAGATGGTGCTTTTGCCGACGTTGGGCAGTCCGACGATTCCGCAGTTGAGGGCCATGCTGGTAAGGATTTCTCTCTATTGGATTGTGGCGCACGGAGGGTGCGCGGGGTGGTTGTCTTCTCTATTAGAGCATCTTTGGTGGCGGCTGGGATTGGTGACTCACCGCGTGGGCAATCGCGCATTTGGTGGGATTCCCACGCAAGCGGAGCCTGGATGGGCACCTGTGAAGAATACCTGTTTGGGGGCCCTGGTATTTACGAAGAATTTTGTGATGTGTTGTTGATCGCGGGAGAGTTTTCGGGCTAACCTGTTGGGCCAAGGAGCTGACTCCATTGAATAACCCTTCTATTTCGCCTGCGGTTCTCCCGTTCGTGTTTCTTTTCGTTGTGATCATGGTGGTGGTAGGGCTGATTCCATACTGGAAGATTTTCAGCAAGGCAGGGTTTTCGGGATGGATGTCTCTGCTGATGCTGGTTCCTCTGCTGAACCTGGTGGTGCTGTACATTGTGGCGTTTTCGCAGTGGAATGTGCAGCCGAGCTATCAGCAGCAGGTTCCGCCGCCCACGACACTGCCGAAGCAACCCTGGTAAGTGCTGGCCGCACGGGCGTTCGCGCGCTTTGCGCGCCATTCTGCTGTGGGTTGGGTTGAGCGTGCCCGGAGGGCAGGGAACCGCAGATTTCTCCGCTTCGCCTTCGGCTCCGGTCGCGATGACCCTTTCGGGGGTGGAGATTGTCTATTCCCACTCAAGCTGAGATTGATTGGGCTACCACCCATATTTCCAGAGATGAAAAGTTACTGGGTGCCTGTGCCGTAGACCTGGATGCCCTGATTGACTTCAAAGGCGAGGGTGGCGGCTCGGGTGGCGTACTGGGAGTCCGGGTATTTTTTATCGAGTTGGTCGACGATGCCGGCGACGTAGCCGCGGTCGCGGTCGGCGAACTTTTTGTTGCCGTCTGCCTGCCACATGTCGCCGGCGGCGGCTTCACGCCATGCGGCTTTGTAGAGGGCTTCCGGTGCGTCGGGTGAGTCGGGGTACTTGTGGGCGTAGTCGAGGTAGTACTGGGCCTCTTTTTCGGGGCATTTTTCGTCGCCCTGCCAGTCTCCGCAGAGTTTGTTTTCGATGAGGGTGAAGGCGGCGAAGTCGGCCCATTTGGTTTTGGGGAAGTAGTGCATGATGGCGTGCATTTCGTTTTCGTCGGGGAGCTCGCGCATGTAGGGCTGTTTGGTGTGGGCGGACGGGAGGGTGGCGGCGTCGGCCTTTTGGAGTTGCCAGCGGATGTCGGCAGCGCGCCACATTGCGTCAGCGACGAGCCTGGATTTGGGGAAGAGCTGGATGACGCGAAGGTAGAGACGGCGAGCGGCCTGGGCGGCGTGTGGCGGCGGGTCAGGCTGTGTGGCGGCGTCTTCCTGTTCCTGAGCTGCGCCGAAGAGGATCTGGTCGGCGTGGGGGGTGTCCTCGGTGACGAGGCCCTTGTCGAGCATCCAGCCGGAGACGGGCTGGGGCGGGTTTTCGGGGCCGAGCAGGGTGGCCTGATCTTCGTGAGATTGGCCTTCATCGACATTGGCGAAGACGCGGATCCATTTGCCGTTTTTCTCTGTGATGACGGCCTCGCGGCCGGGCTGGATCTGGGTGAGGCGCTGGGAGTTGAGGCTGGGCTGGACGTAGAGGTTGGATACGGGGATGACGACGGCGAGGGTTCCTTTGGGGAGCGTGGGCTGGGACTGGCGCTGGGCGTGGGCGGCGGAACTGAGTGCGCCGATGAGGAGAAGCGGGAGGAGAAAGTTACGTCGCATGATTGCCTGCCCGGGGTTGGGGTCCGAATTGCTGAGATCAGGATAGACCAGGGATCAGGCGAGGATCACCCTGGCGAGCAAATCGGGTTCGACATTGCCACCACTGAGGATGGCGACGGCTTGCTGGAAGGGCAGGAGCCGGTCGGCGTGAAAGAGGAGCGCGGCGGTGGTGACGGCTCCGCTGGGTTCGGGAGTGAGGCGGGCGTCGAGGAGGATGCGGCGCATGGCGGCGCGGATTTGGTCTTCGGAAACGGTGATGATGTCGTCGACGTAGGCGCGGATGTGGTCGAAGTTGAGCTGGCCGAGGCTCTGGGTGCGGAGTCCGTCGGCGATGGTGCGGGAGGTTTTTTCCGCGGGCCAGGAGAGGAGACGACCGGCGCGGAAGCTTTCGTGTGCGTCGGCGGCGAGTTCGGGTTCGACGCCGATGACGCGGCACTGGGGGCGGAGATGCTTGACGGCGGCGGCGACGCCGGAGAGGAGTCCGCCGCCGCTGACGGGAGCGAGGACGAGGTCGGCGTTGGGGATATCCTCGATGATTTCGAGACCGCAGGTGGCCTGCCCGGCGATGATGTCGGGGTCGTCATAGGGAGGGATGATAACGTAGCCGTGCTCTGCGGCGAGTTCTTCGGCTTTGGATTTTCGCTCGGAGCTGGCGTTGCCCACGGTGACGATTTCTGCGCCGAGGGCTGCGGTGGCGCGGCGTTTGATCTCGGGCGCGTTGGAGGGCATGACGATGACGGCTTTGGAGTGGAAGGCGCGGGCGGCGTAGGCGACTCCCTGAGCGTGGTTGCCGCTGGAGTAGGTGATGACGCCTCGGCGGAGCTGGTCAGGGGTGAGTTGGGCGATTTTATTGGCGGCTCCGCGGAGCTTGAAGGCTCCGATGGGCTGGAGGCTTTCTGCCTTGAGGTGGATTTGGCCGGGGAGTCCGGGAATGGGGATGGGGACGAGCGGGGTGTGGATGGCGAGGCCGTGGATGCGTTGGTGGGCGGCGCGGATTTCTTCGAGGGTGGTCATGATTGCTTGTTGGGGGATGGTAGCAGTATCGCATTGGAAGGCAGCTTTTAGCTGTTAGCTCTTAGATTCTTACCGTTTCATTCGTAAACAAAAATACTTAAAGATTTCAAGCGGCCTCCAATAACTGGATGATGTTAGAGAGGGAGTCATCGGCCTTGTGGAAGGCGGTTTGGAGTTTACTTTTGGGGCGCGGAGTGGCGGCGGGGCGGTGATGAAAGAGACTGTTGGCCAGCGGTCCGCAGAGTTGTTTGTGGAAGAGCACGAACAGGAGAGCGACTTTGGTTCCTTTATCGCTGAGCCGGTAGGCATACCTGGTTCCGTCGCGTTGCAGCAGGCCATGGGCTTTCATCTTGCGCAGGTCATAACGGAGTTGATTGAGCCCATAACGGTCCTCGCCGATGCGGAAGGTGGTGAGGACGGCGCGATGGATGTCGCGGGCTCGCCAGCCGCCTACGAGGGTGCTGCCGTGGAGGAGGACTTCCATAAGGCGGATCATGCGGGTGTCGTGGATTTTGATGCCGGGATAACGCGTGGTTCCGGCAGCGATGGGCAGGGCCAGTCTTTGCAACAAGGGAAAGTCGGCGTGCACGTTAAGGCACTCGGCCTGGAAGGTGGCGAAACGATCCGTGACGGCGAGGAACTTCTGGCGCGCCGCGGCCAGATGTTCCAGACCCTTTTTGAGGCCGAAATCGTTCAGGTTGTTAGTACTACAGTTGTAACTGAGTAGCGAAGCGAAAAGTGTTTTGTTTTCGGTAGTGGAAGAACCGGGCGAGGAATTGATGCTGTCGTCGCCACTCAGACCAATGCAGCAGATGCTCCAGGCTATGCCACCCCCCGCGCAGCACGAAAACGAGCAAATGCCGGATTTCCGGCACGCTGAGTGGAACTTTGCGCGGAGAGAGTTTTTTTCTCCTCGGCGCGCAGCACAGTCAACACCGCCAGGGCCAGCATCGAAAGAGTGATGTGTCGGTACCAGCCCTGCCAGTGCCGAACTTCATAGTGATCCAGTCCACACTCGCCTTTGGCCATCTGGAAGGCGCTCTCAATGGCCCAGCGCCGTCCCGCCACGGCCACCAGTGTCTTCAAGGTGCTTTGCTTGTTCCGAGCATAGGTGAAATAGAAAGCGTACTTGGGCTCGGCTTCCAAGCTGCGTCGTACCAACAGCGCATGCTCCCAGCCCTCATGTTCTGACCAAGGCAGAAGCGCCCAATCGTAGAGTCTTTCACCCTTGGCGCCCTGCCCGGCGGATAGACGCTTCCACGCTCGCTTCGGCAGAGTACTTGCGATCTCATCTACGCGGTGCTGGCGCAGATCCCGCTGCCACAACCGTTGATCCGAACCGACTGCCAGCACATAGGGCTGCTGCTGCGGATTCCGGTCCATGTGGGCAGGTGATTCCAGTGGATGTGGGCACCGAAAACGCTCTGATGTGGGCAGCAATTACGCCGCGATGTGGGCAGGATTCCGGGTTTCACCGCAATCAGTGCCCACATGGAATGGAACGGCTGCCCACATGGCATAATCGGTGCCCACATCGAACGTAACGGTGGCAGTGGGCAGGGTTGGCGGATCGGCGTTGGTAATTTGAGGCAGATGTTTTCCTGAAGGCAAAGGAGAACATGTTGCCCGAAAGACGGTTACCAATGAGAAAATTGCGCGAAATTTTACGTCTCCATTTTGAGTCACACCTGGTGTCAAGGGCGGCGTAAAAGGGGACCACTGGGGCGGAGTAAAAGGGAGCCAGTTGTAAGGCGCGAACTGGTGTTTCGGGGGAGGAGGGGCGCCGGAGCGTAGCGAAGGCGGCCCTCCTCCCCCGAGGCACGTTTAGCCG
>JBMFWD010000018.1:0-61589 GCA_049965615.1 Acidobacteriaceae bacterium | reverse complement strand
CAGATAGACCGGATGCAAGCTGGCAACCCGCGCCTGATGCGCGCTCAGCCAGCGTTTGGCGGCGTTACGTTCGCAATCCTGCTTCCCGGCTCCATCCTGCGGGGTAATGAACTCGGGCATCAGCGGCAGCACCATGTTATGGCCAGGAGCGACGATCATAGCCGCCAGCATGGCGTGATAATGTTCTGTCTTGCCGTTGGCCCGCCGGCGCGTAAGACACTGCGGGCAGCTCAGTTTTTGAGAACAGAAATACTCGGTTCCATCCAGCGCCACCAGCGTCCGCCCCGCCAGCCGCTGAAAGACCTTCAGACCGTCGCGCTGCCGCACTTGCTCGGTCACCTGATCGAAACAGGGCTGCAAGGCCTCTGGAGAAACCTGGTCCAGCATCAGACGAATGTAGTTATCGGTGGGTATCTTCTTCATGCCGAACAGCGTCTGGCAATTCGAGACGCCGTGGCCCTGCTCCAGCCGCCGCTGGTGAGACAAAAACGATTCGCTCTGCATGAAAAACAGTGAAAACGCCGACAGGCCAATATCGGCCATGGAATAGTCCACATCCGGGTTCCGGCTGCGTCGTGTGTCGGTAAAACCAGCGCAAACTGCGCGCAATCCCCCCAAAAGCGACTCCAATATCTCCATGCCTCAACAAACCACAGGACAACTTCCAGCGAAATAGCTACCTGGGTTCCTTTTTCATTTAGAACCGCTGGTCTCTATCTCCACTTTTTTGAGCCAATCAAGAAGTGGATCATCATCTTTTCGGCCAGCCTTAATCTCTTCCATTATTTCCCGTGGAATCTTGATTCGTCCGGATGCGGCTTGATCGTGAATCCACTCCCAAAACTCCGGAACTTGATCGAGCGGATAATATGCACTGTTGGCAGTGATCAGAACGTTCGCATCAAGTAGGTAGAGCACTTACCGTCTTCCCCCAGTTCCGGCCATATGTATCAGAGGGTCTACATTGCGAGGTTTGACGCCAAGCACTTGCCCTGCTTTGGAATGGGTTAGAAGTCCCTCGGCAAGTGAGTTGCCCACAAGGTTTAAAAGGGCGTGTCCGAGCCGGTGACGCTTTACGACATAGTAGTTTGGGCCTCCCTCTTCCTTATTTCTGGGGGGTTTCCGCGCCTGTTTTGCCTCCCATTCTTTGTTGTAGTGTTCGCGTAGCTCTTCCCAACGCGCACGAGGAATGGCCCCTATCCGCAATAATTTATACGCAACCATTGCGCGGCTGATTTTGCGTTCATTAGCAAATTGAGCAATCGTTTCGACAGTTGAATCAAAAGGCGCACGGCGCAAAGAGCGCAGATCGCTCATTTCGTGCTCAGGCAAGAGGATTTCTCCCGCGACGCTGTTGCAGTAGATTTCAAGCTGCGTATCGGCTTCTTCTCCGCTTACGCCTGTCGTCCCAAGCCATAAATGAGTTAGCTCGTGTAGCACAGTGAATGACCAAGCGACTTGGGCATCTTGGTCATTAATGACAACGAAAGGTGCGATTGCGTCGGCGATTGCGTATCCCCTGAAAACCACGCTTGGGATGTTCGTATGGTGGCTACCAAGATTTCCGAGCAGCAACACGAATGCGCCAGCGTCTTCAACCTTTCCTCGTAAATAGCTAAAGGCTGCTTGTACAGTCGCGCATTGCCGAAATTCGTCCAGCGAAAAGCCAATTCTCTCGGCAACTAAGCCAGCCAGTTTTGACGGGGGCACATCCATCGTGGCCGATCCAACAAAATCGATCTTTTTAGAATCGGTTTGCTCCAGCAGATCTTTCACAATCATTTGCCGCCCGCGAATATCGCGGATAAGAGCATCAAGCGTCGGTTCGAATTCAGGAGCCTTCACACCGGGAGCCCTTCGAAAATCTTGCCCGCGGTCACCAGCGAGAGGCGGCTCCGGCAAATAAAAGACCAGCAAAGAACGATGATACTTCCGCGCCATGTTAAGAAGGACGCTTCTCGACGGCTCCTCTCTTCCTGACTCGATTGCAAGGAGTCGATCCAGTGCTGTTCTATCCCGGGCGTCTTTAAACCCTAGGGCCGCAGCAGCATCCTCCGCCGATAAACCTGCTTTATCGCGTGCCCATGCTAATACCTGAGGATTCAGTGCCATAGCTCCAACTCTAGATTTTACGACTGTGAGAATGCGGATCGAATTAAATTCGACGGATCTGAGGCAAGCCTCCAGTTCATACTTGTCCCATGTCAAAGTGTGGCGCTATTCCAAGGAAGGCCTCATGGCCTTGGCCTCGTCCATTTCCTCGAAGGTCATCACTCTGCTGCGCCTTTCGCCTTCATCAGCCTTTTTCCAGAGGTCTTCCAGTTCGTAGGGCTTCTTGGGCTCTTCGGTATCCGCATTTTTCTGATTCGGTGAGTCCATACTCCCCTCTTCCGACATTATCGGCGCATTTGCCGTGATTCTCAGCCCCGCACCCAATGCCCAGGTTGAGCCTCGGTCCAGACGCCCGCCTCGACTCCACCCGGAGGCAGCGTAGCCAGCGGCTGCTCGCGGTCTGTCCGCATGGTCGGAATGGCTCCAATCAGCCCCCGCGTATAGGCGTGCAGCGGCTCGCGGAAGATCTGCTCGCGTGAGGCCTCTTCCAGCAGCACTCCGTGGCGCATGACGGCGACGCGGTCGGCCACCTGGGAGACGACGGCGAGGTCGTGCGAGATAAACAGCATGGCCAGGCCGAACTGTTTGCGCAGGGTGGCGAGCAGCTCCAGAATCTGGGCCTGCACGGTGACGTCGAGCGCGGTGGTGGGCTCGTCGGCAATGAGCAGGCGGGGGCGGTTGGCGATGGCCATGGCGATGAGAATGCGCTGGCGCTGCCCGCCGGAGAACTGGTGGGGATAGTCGCCGTAGCGGCGCGCGGGCTCGGGCAGGGCGACGGCTTCCATGGCCTCGACCACGGCGGCGCGCACCTGCCTGCGGCTGAGCCGGGGCTGGTGGATGCGGATGGCCTCGGCAATCTGCTCGCCGATTTTCATGACCGGGTTGAGGGCGGTCATGGGCTCCTGAAAGATCATGGCGATGTCGCGGCCGCGCAGGCGGCGCATGGGCTCGGGCGCGAGCTGGAGCAGGTCGGTGCCGTCAAAAAGAATCTGGCCGGAGACGCGCGCGGCAGGGTCGAGCAATCGCAGGATGGCAAGCGAGGTGACGGATTTTCCGGAGCCGGACTCGCCAACGAGGCCGAGGACCTGGCCGGGTTCGAGCTGGAGGCTGAGCCGGTCGACCGCGGGTGGGTTCGCATCGTCTGCACCGAAGCGGATGGTGAGGTCACGGATGGAGAGCAGCGCCACGGGATCATCGTAACAGCGCAGAGCGGCAGGTTGGGATGCGATGAAACGAGTGCGCGGGCGGCCCTGTTCTGCGGTTGTGCCGGAGTGCTAAACTCCTCTGTTTTGAAGAAGTGAGGAATGGTCATGTCAATGGATACGCTTGAGGAAGTGGTGCCGGCTCCGCTGACGCATTTGAGCGGAGATGAGCGGCTGTTCAAAACCACGGTGCGGGAGTTTGCGGAGGAGACGATTGGACCGCTGGTGCACCAGATGGATGAGGAGCAGCAACTGGCCAAGGGTCTGCTGCCGCAGTTGTTTCAGTTGGGGCTGATGGGCATCGAGGTTCCGGCAGAGTACGGCGGCGCGGGCGGCACGTTTTTTGAGGCGTGCCTGGCTGTGGAGGAAATTTCCGCCGTGGACCCGGCGGTGGGCGTGCTGGTGGACGTGCAGAACACGCTGGTGATCAACGCCATTTTGAAGTGGGGCACCGAGGCGCAGAAGAAGCGCTACCTGCCGGAGATGGCCACGAAGATGGTCGGCAGCTACGCGCTGAGCGAGGCCTCGTCAGGCTCAGACGCTTTTGCGCTGCAAACCCGCGCCGAGCTGCAGGGCGACCACTACGTGCTGAACGGGCAAAAGCTGTGGATCACCAACGCCAAGGAAGCCGGAATTTTTATCGTCTTCGCCAGCGTGGATTTGAGCAAGGGCTACAAGGGGATTACGGCCTTCCTGGTGGATCGCGACGCGCCGGGGCTTTCGATCGGCAAGAAAGAAAACAAGCTGGGGATTCGGGCGTCATCGACCTGCGAGGTGATTCTGGAAGATTGCCGGGTGCCCGCGGAAAACGTGCTCGGCGAAGTGGGCAAGGGGTACAAGATTGCCATTGAGACGCTGAATGAAGGGCGCATCGGCATTGGCGCACAGATGCTCGGCCTCGCGCAGGGCGCGTGGAACCATGCGGCCCGCTACGCCAAGGAGCGGAAGCAGTTCGGCAAGCCGATTGCGGAGTTTCAGGGCGTGCAGTTCCAGATCGCCGAGATGGCGACCGACATTGAGGCGGCGCGCCTGCTGGTCTACAACGCGGCGCGGCTCAAGGACGGCGGGCACAACTTTGTGCGCGAGGCGGCCATGGCGAAGTATTTTGCCTCGCAAACGGCCGAGCGCGTGGCCAGCCTGGCGGTGGAGATTTACGGCGGCTCGGGCTTTGTGAAGGATTACCCGGTGGAGAAGTATTATCGCGACGCGAAGATCGGGAAGATTTACGAAGGAACGTCGAACATGCAGCTGGCGACGATTGCCAAGCTGATGCTGGCGGCTGTGAAGTAGCTGTCCTGTTTCCCAGACGCAAAGGCCGCCGGAGCATTCCCCGGCGGCTTTTGCTTTGCGGCGATGCGCTCAACCGCAACTCAACCCTGGTGGGGCGACTCGCCGCTGGTGAGGTTTTTGATTTCGCCGTCGGCCTTGTCGGGCCGGTCGGCGAAGCGCAGCGTGGGCAGGTGCTGCGGGTAGTTCTTCTGGACAAAGGCGATCATTTTTTCGCGCCCGTAGCAGCGCAGGTTGAAGAGGTCGCCGGAGTTGCCGGCGCTCATCAGAAAGCGAATCTGCATGGTGGTCTTGAACAGGTCGGTCACCTGCACGGCCTGGGCCTTGCCGTCCCATTCCTTGCTGCCCTTGAGCACGTTGGCGAACTCCTCGCGGAGCGGCTCGACGGGGCAGCTGTAATCCACATACATGTAGAAGGTGCCGAGCAGATCGGCGGAAGTGCGAGTCCAGTTCTGGAAGGGATTTTCAATGAACCATGTGAGGGGGACGATGAGCCGTTCGAGGTTCCAGATGCGGACGACAACGTAGGCGCTGGTGATCTCTTCGATGCGGCCCCACTGGCCATCGACAATGACGACGTCGTCGATGCGGATGGGCTCGGTGAGGGCGATCTGGATGCCGGCGAGCAGATTTCCAACCGTGGTTTTCGCGGCGGAGGCGAGCGCAAAGGAGGCGAGTCCGGCAGACGCGATGAGGCCCGCGCCATACTGCCACACGCGCGTGTGGTTGAAGGTATAGAGGATGAGGCCGGCAATCACGATGAAGATGAAAAACATGGCCAGGCGCCGGATGACGGCCATCTGCGTGCGGATGCGGCGGGCACTGAGATTGTCTGCGGCGTTGATGTCGTAGCGGTTGACGAGGACATCCTCCACCGCATAAACCGCGGCGACCAGCAGCCATCCAACGATGAGCAACAGACAAATGTGCAGGGCATGCTCGGTGACGGCCTCAATTGGCGTGTTGAAGCCAAAGGCCGGCAAGGCGCTCATGGTGGCTGCGATCAGAAAGAGCCAGAAGGCGGGCCTGGTAAATCGGCCCAGCAAGTCATGGTGATTGATGGCAAGCTTGCGGCGAAGCACGAATCGAAAAATAAAAAAGTAAATGGCAAGACTGACGAAGATGGCGCCCAGCAGAACCGCTGTCCCAAGTACGGCTTTGTGAAAGGGATTCTGAGCATTCTTGAAAACCTGCCCAACGATGGCAAAAAAGGTCAGTGAAGACGAGGCCAGCAAATGCATTGGAACTCCTGTTGATATTGTTTTCGGCTCAAGACAGGCATACACCCAGCCTGTGCAGGCGCAGCCACTGAAGTGTCGGGTGATATTCAGATAGATGTCCACAATGCCGCAAAAGGCTGCCATCCCGTATACTCACTGGTTTGGCAGGAGCAGAGATGAAGCCGGTTTTATTGGTACATGGCGGGGCCTGGGCGATCCCAGCGGACGAGCAGGAAGCGCATCGTGCAGGCGTAAAAAAGGCATTGGCGGCGGGCTACGCCGTGCTGGAAGCAGGTGGCGCTGCGGTCGACGCGGTACAGCAGGCGGTTACCCTGCTCGAAGACGATCCCACATTTGACGCAGCCACGGGCAGCTTTTTAACTCGCGATGGGCGCGTGCAGATGGACGCGCTCATCATGGACGGCGCGCGCATGCTGGCCGGGGGCGTAGCCTGCGTCGAGCGGCTGAAGAACCCCATCCAGGCAGCGCGGCTGGTGCTGGAAAAGAGCAACCACGTCTACTTTGTCGGCCCGGGCGCGGAGGAGTTTGCGCGCGACCACGGCATGCAACTGATCGACAACGCGGAGCTGGTGATCGACCGCGAGCGCAAGCGGCTGCGCGAGGCGCAGGAGCGCGAACGGGCGGGCCTGCCGGATGCCAGCTTCTCCGGTGATGGTCTCGGCAGTGATGAGCCCCCGGTGTACCCCGTCTACGAAAACCCCATGGACTCGCACGACACCGTCGGCGCGGTAGCGCTCGATGCCGAGGGGCGCATCGCGGCAGCAACTTCCACCGGCGGCACGCTCAACAAGATGCCGGGGCGAGTGGGCGACTCCTCGCTGATTGGCTGCGGCTGCTTTGCCGACAATCAAAGCGCGGCCACCTCGCTCACCGGTTGGGGTGAGCCCCTCATGAAGCTGGTGCTGGGCAAGTGGGCCGCCGATCGCGTGGAGGCAGGCAGCGCGCCGCAGGACGCGGCCAAGGCCGCCATGGCCTACCTGGCAAAGCGGCTCAACGGGCACGCCGGCATCATCCTGCTCGGTCCCGACGGGCGCTGGGGCATCGCGCACAACACGCCGCACATGGCCTGGGGCGTGTGGGATGCCGAGGGGCCGCGAGTTGGGATGAAGTTTCCCGATTAGCAGATCTTCCAGCATCCAGCGCGTTGTCTGAAATAATGACTCTCATGCTCGTACTTGCATCCGCTTCCCCGCGCCGGCGCGAATTGCTGACGCAGGCTGGTTTTCAGTTTGACGTTGCTGCCGCCGAGATCAACGAAGATCCGCGCCCGGAAGAGAACCCCATCGCCTGCGTGACGCGCCTTGCTCGCGAAAAGGCCGAGGTCATTGCCCGGTTGCCGGAGTACGCCGCCCACCCGGACGCGGTCGTGCTTGGCGCCGACACCACCGTCGTTGCGCCCAGCGGAGAAATGCTGGCCAAGCCCCAGAACGATGCCGATGCCGCCCGCATGCTGCGCCTGCTCGCCGGAGCGACGCACAAGGTGATCACCGGAGTCGCGCTGGTTGCCGGAGACCACACCGAGGTGGCCGCCGAAGTGACCTACGTGACCATGCACACCTTGAGCGAAGAGGAAATTGCCGCCTACCTGCGCACCGGCGAGCATCGTGACAAAGCAGGCTCGTATGCCATCCAGGGCTACGCCGCGCGCTGGATTCCGCGCATTCATGGCTGCTACTTCAACGTGGTCGGCCTGCCGCTGGCGCTGGTGACGGCTATGCTCGAAGGTATCGAGACAAAGATTACCGAGACAGCTGCCCGGTAGATTTTTCAGATAAATCAAGATGGCTGGCGGCGCAACGGGATGCGCTGCCCCAAAGGCATTTCGAGGCTATGAGGTAACGGTGTGGTTGCCGTTCTCCTCATGCGACGTACGCTCGTGCTCGGCTGCGCCCAGAGGGGGCTGCTCATCCACAGGCGGCGCGGACTTCGGCTGGGCGAACACCAGACCGGCGATAACCAGCACCGATGCGCCCAGCAGCACGAACTCCATGATCTTCAGCATGCCAACCCCCTACCTCTCTGCACTCGCAATCATCGCCGCGAGGAGTGCGGTTCGCGGAGCCAGGTGCCTGCGGACCACCGACTCATGCACCGCATGCGCGCCCTCTCCAACCGCGCCCATGCCGTCCAGTGTTGGGACGCCGAGAGCCGCCGTAAAGTTGCCGTCCGACCCTCCGCCGCTGGCCGCCTCGCCCAAAGCAAAGCCGAGTTCCCGCGCCAGCTTTTGCGCCTGCCGGAACAGCGTGACCGTACCCTGCGAGCGCTCCATTGGTGGGCGGTTGACCCCGCCGTCTATTGATAAGACGCAGCCGGAGTCGCGAGGGCGCAATTTTTGAAACTGCCGGTCGATGCGCACAGCGTCGGCGGCACGGGTCACACGCACATCAACGTCTGCCTCGGCATGCGCGGCAATCACGTTACGCGCGCTGCCGCCGCGAATCACGCCGGCACTCACGGTAATGCCGCGCTTGAGATTCGTAAACTCACGGATCTTCTCAATCTGATGCGCTAGCTCATGAATTGCCGAGTGCCCGCTGGTAAAGTCGAGTCCGCTGTGCGCGGCCACGCCCTCCACCCGCAGCGTGTAGTCGCCCACACCCTTGCGCGAAGTTTTGTATGCGCCCACCATGCCCTGCGCCGGTTCCAGAACAAATACCGCCGAGGACTGCTGCGCCAGCCGCTCGGTAATGGGCCGCGAGAACTGGCTCCCAACCTCTTCATCGCCCACCAGCAGCAGCGTGACCGGGCGCTGCAGCAACTCCGCCTGCTGCAGCATCTCCAGCGCGGTGAGCGCCATCGCCACACCCGACTTCATATCGAGCACGCCGGGGCCGCAAATTCTTTCATCGCCGCGTTCCTCGCCGTCCTTTGGCGCGTGCCGATACGGCATCTTCGCCAGCGTTCCCATCGGCCACACTGTGTCCAGATGACCAAGCAGCAACAGCGGACGGCCCTTTTTGCGGCTGGCAAAGCGAAGCTCCAGCACGTCGGCGGAGATTTTCGACCGGTGGCGGCGCGCTGTTGCGCCGAGTCGCGTGGCCATTTCCTCGGCGGCCTCCATGCAGCGATGCACGGCGGCAAAGTCGTGCGAGGGAGATTCGATCTCCACCAGCCGACGCAGCCGCGCCAGCAGCACAGGCTCGGCTTCTGCTGCCATGGGCAGCAACGCAGCCGCCTGGAATGAATGAGTTACACCTGTTTTGGGCATGCCTTAACCCCTCTGCAAGGGCGCAGTTTACTGTGCCGATGCCACTCCTGACTGTGGCAAAAATACCACAGCGCAACCTTACCCTGCGGGGATAGTCTATTGCTTCATTGAGGGCCCCGGTTTGGTAGAAGCTGCTGCACATCACGAACAGACGATTGAGACACCCGTAGAGTTTGCCGGAGTTGGGCTGCACAGCGGAGCGCCAGTAAAAATGAAGCTGCTGCCCGCCACGGCCGGAACCGGCGTCGTCTTTCGGCGTACCGACCTCGAAGGATTTGAAATTGCCGCCACCGGGCGCAACGTGGCCAAGGTGAGCTACGCCACCAGCCTGATGCGCCAGAGCGTATTGATCTCGACTACCGAGCACCTGCTTTCCGCGCTGGTGGGCATGGGCATCGACAACGTCATAGTAGAACTCGACAACCTGGAACTGCCGATTCTGGATGGCAGCGCACTGCCCTACGTGGAGGCCTTCCGCAGTGTGGGCCTGAAGGCGCAGCGCCGCAAGCGCCAGTACCTGCGCGTGCTCAAGGATGTGGAAGTGCGCGACGGCGACAAGTTTATCGGCGTGTATCCGGGCGACGGCTATCGCGTCTCTTACCAGATCGACTTTCCTGCTCCCATAGGCCGCCAGGGCTTTGTGGTGGACCTGGCCTCGCGCAACTACGGAAAAGAAATCGCCCCGGCACGCACCTTTGGCTACAAGGAAGACGAAAGCAAACTGCGCGACATGGGTCTCATTCGCGGCGCATCCGATAAGAACGCGATCATCCTCACCCGGCGCGGCGTGGAGAATGGGCCGCTGCGCTTCGACGATGAGTTTGTACGCCACAAGGTGCTGGACTTGATTGGCGACCTGGCGCTGGTGGGCCACCAGATTCTGGGTCACGTCAAGGCCGAGCGCGCGGGCCACGCCATGCACACGGCTCTGGTCTCGCGGCTGCTCAAGGACAAGTCCGCCTGGGAACTGGTGACGCGCGGCGACAAAGTGCCTGCTGGGGCCACGGCAACGGCAGCGCGGCAGCGGCTGGCTCCGGCGTAGGACGAAAAGAAAAGGGTGCCGCTGAGGGCACCCGATTTCCCTCTGAAAAATTTGACCTAGTCGATGACCGCAACCTTGGCGCGCTTGCCAACGCTCACGGTAATACGAGATGGACGAGTTACTTTTATCCAGCGGTCTGTCCTTTTAGCTCCATCTATCTGAACTCCAACTTCCACCTGCCGTTCTGCTGCCGTCCGAGAGTTTGAGATCCCGATTGCGACTAACAATTTAGCGACGTTGATTGGAAATGGAAGCGTCGGATTCGCCTTGAATTGCTGTAGCGAAGGAGCATCTGCAACGACTACATTCAGCCAACTTACCGAAACCTCTTCAAGATCGATAGACAGGTCCTTTTGCTGGAACTGCCTGGCCCAGTTCTCATCGGCGGTTTGCGCAACTTCTTCCGAATGGAAACCGGCGACGATGGTGCGGGCCAGCCGCTTCTTGGCTTCCATGGGGTGCAGCGCGCCGCCGGCAACATCGGCCTGCATCTGGTCGATTTCCGACTGGCGCAGGTCGGTCAGCAGCGTCCAGTAGCGCCACATCAGCTCGTCGCTGATCGACATCAGCTTGCCGTACATCTCCTGCGGGGGTTCGTGGATGCCGATGGCATTGCCGAGCGACTTCGACATCTTCTGCACGCCGTCGAGGCCCTCGATGATGGGCGTCATCAGGACGATCTGCGGCTGCTGGCCGAAGTCGCGCTGCAGCTCGCGCCCGGCCAGCAGATTGAACTTCTGGTCGGTGCCCCCCAGCTCCACATCGGCCTTGAGCGCAACCGAGTCGTAGCCCTGTGCGAGCGGGTACAGAAATTCGTGCAGCGAGATGGGCTGCTCCTTCTCAAACCGCGCGTGGAATTCGGCGCGCTCGAGCATCTGCGAAACGGTGAACTTCGCCGCGAGACGGATGATGTCCTCAAAGCTCAGCTCGCCCAGCCACTCGGAGTTGAAGCGCACCTCGGTCTTTTCTCGATCAAGAATACGAAAAACCTGCTCGGTGTAGGTTTTGGCGTTTTCGTCAATCTGCTCGCGGGTAAGCGGCTTGCGCGTGGCCGAGCGGCCTGTGGGGTCGCCGATCAGCGCCGTGTAGTCGCCGACAAGGAAGATGACCTGGTGGCCGAGATCCTGAAAGTGCTTGAGCTTGCGCACCAGCACGGTGTGGCCCAGGTGAAGGTCCGGCGCGGTGGGGTCAAATCCGGCCTTGACGCGCAGCGGCACGCCGGTCTGGCGTGACTTTTCCAGCCGCTCGCGCAGCTCTGAGACGCGGATGATCTCCGCAGCTCCTTTTTCGAGCAGATCCATCTGCTCATCGACAGGAAGAAATTGGCTCATGCGTGTCACTAGTATAAGAGCAGGTGGCAGCGGAGGCGGATCGGCCTGGCGGACAAAGGGAGCCTGCAGCGAGAATCAAAGACCTGCACCGTGTGCGGGCGCACCATCGAGTGGCGCAAAAAATGGGAGCGCGACTGGGATCACGTGCGCTACTGCAGCGACGCCTGCCGCAAGCGCAAGATCGACGCAGCCGATGCCGCGCTGGAGGAAGCCGTCCTTACACTGCTGGCCCGGCGAGGGGCAGGCAAAACCATCTGCCCGTCAGAAGTCGCTCGCGCGCTCCATCCCGAAGACTGGGAGCAATGGATGGCGCGCACCCGCGCAGCCGGGCGCAGGCTGGTGGCGCAGGGCAAAATTGTCATCACGCAGCGCGGGCAGGTCGCGGACCCGTCGCGGGCCCGGGGCGCGATTCGCTTCCGCAAGGCCTGAGCCCGCGGATTATCACCTCAGCGTCAGTACACGATAATCGACGATATCCGGTTATTCCAGGTGTGCCCATCGCGAAACGGCAGGTCTCTCAAATCCGGAATCGTCTGCCAGACCTCCGCGCTGCCGTTGCGGAAATCGCTGTCGTTGAAGATGCGCACCCGCGCGTTGCCGAAGACTTCAATCGACGAGATATTGTTGTCATACGCTTCCGGCAGGTGGGGCATGCGTTCACCCGCCCGCATGCAGAAACTTTTACCCCGAAACGGCGCCGTCATATAGAAACAGGCGCCGTCGCGCGAACTGGGGCGGCTGTCCGGCGGACCATACTGCCCACTGTAGCCCTGATTGTCTCCGTAGCCGCGATCCTGATTGTCCCCGGGGTATGGCTGCCCGTACCGGAAACTCGCTTCCCCGCCGGGAAGCACCATGATCGAAGAGATGCGGTTATTCCAGGTGTGTCCGTCGCGAAACGGCAGATCCCGCAAATCCGGAATCGTGCGCCAGACCTCCGCGCTTCCATCGCGGTAATCGCTGTCGTTGAAGATCAGCACCCGCACGTCGCCGAAAACTTCCATCGAGGAAATGTTGTCGTCATAGTTTTTAGGCAGGCTGGGCATTCGATCGCCGGCGCGCATGCAGAAACTCTGACCACGAAATGGCGCGGTCATGTAGAAACATGCGCCGTCGCGCGGACCACCGTTCCGGCGGTCGTAACGCTGACCGTAACCTCCATCATGGTCGTCCTGGTCATAGCGCTGCGCAAAGGCAGAAACCGCCGCCCCCGCAAACAACAGGATGAAAACGAATAACGCCAGCTTCTTCATGCTTCCCCCAGTCTGGAGATGCGGATGATCGAATCCACCTGCCGCATACGGCAACGATATTACTCCACTTCCAGAATCAGGCACTTCAAATACTCCGTCTCCGGAATATTGAGGATGACGGGATGATCGCTCGATGCGCTGCGGCGCTCGACCAGCCGCACGCGGCGTCCGGCATCGCCCGCGGCTGCGCGAACCACATCCGTGAATTCGGCAAGCGAGACATGGTGGGAGCAGGAACAGGTGACGAGCCCTCCGCCGGGCGCAAGCATCTTGAGGGCACGCAGGTTCAGCTCCTTGTAGCCGCGGATGGCGCCGTCGGCCGCGCGTTTGGATTTTGCAAACGCCGGCGGATCGAGCACGATGGTGTCAAAGGTCTCGCCAGCATCGCTCCAGTCGCGGAGCACATCAAAGGCGCTCGCCTCCAGCCAGTCCACTTCGCAGCCGGGCAACAGCGCAGCGCGGTTCGCATCCAGGTTCTGGTCCGCCACTTCGAGCGCGGCACGGGAGATATCCACGCCCGTGACACGTGGGCACACTTTGGCCAGGTGCAGCGCAAAACCACCCTGGTAGGTACAAACGTCCAGAGCGCGGCCGTGCGCATAGCGAGCCGCGGCTTCGTAATTTTCGCGCTGGTCCAGAAACGCCCCGGTCTTTTGCCCGGCCTCGGCGTCGAAGCGGAAAACCAGTCCGTTGAGTTGGAAGCTGGTGGACGCCAGCGGCGGATCCACCCGCGAATACAGGACCGCGCTGGGCGGTGCGCTCAACTGCTCCAACTCGCGAATGCGCGGGCTGGGCCGCTCCAAAATGGTTGCGGGCGCCAACTGATCCTTGAGCACTTCCACGAGCGCCGCACGCACTTCTGCCGTGTCGAGTGCCTTACTGGCTAACTGCAGAATCACCAGCTCGCCATACTTGTCCGCGATGACACCGGGCAGAGCATCCGCCTCGCTGAAGACCAGCCGGCAGGCGGAGTCCGGCCCGGTAGCCAGTAGTTCTTGCCGCCATGCAATGGCCGCGCGCAATTTAGCCTGCACGAGTGCCAGAAACTCCGGCTCAGACTCGATGGCCTCCGGCGCGATCCAGCGCAGAATAATTTCCGATGCAGGATTGAACAGCGCCGTGCCGAGCAGTGCGCCACTCTGGTCGTAAACAGGCGTCAGGCCCGCTTTCGGTTCGTCCATATTGACGGCGGCAATGTCGGACCGGTAGACCCACACATGCCCGGCGCGCAGGCGGTCAGCGGCGCGGCGGCTGACCACCACGCCCGGCAGCGAAAGCTCGGAAGACGCTGCCGGAAGAACCTGCGGAGAAGAAGCTTTGGAAGTGCCGCCCTTGCGGCTTTGGGAATAAGGCGAAGACATATTGGGAACCAAAGCTCATCTTCGCACATACAGTCCATGCGGTCGCTTTGGCTCGGGGCCGTTTCAACTTTTCAGCATGAATACAGTCTGTCCGGTCAGAAGCTGAGGGGACTCCGGCAAACGATGCCCTCGCCGACATCCGACAAAACAGCCCGATGGTTGTGGGTCCATCGGGCTGCATTCTTTTCAGGCTGTCGCCAACTCAGGCCTGGGCCGTATTGTGGCGGGTAAGCCGATGCACGAAGTGGTAAGGCGGCCAGGGACCGGAGAGCTGCATCTGACAGTCTTTCATCATGTTGCTGGCGCTCGAGTACTTGTTCTGGTAGCGCTCCACGCTGCGCGTATCGATCAGGTGAGCGATGTCAAGCAGCATCTTGCCGGTGTCCGTGCGCCGGCAGGTTACTTCTTCGTCCAGCGGCGTAAACATGCGATGCATCTGCACTGAGACAGAGCGTGCCTTGGTCTGGCGCTCCCGCTGCAGGGCCGCGGTTTCACGCAGATTTTCCAGGTACGCCTTGCCGACTGCGTTCTTCTCAAGGCACGGACGATAGCCCAGTTCCTTGCCGCAGTCCTCCAGCGTGACCTTCAGGTGCATCTCGGTCTTGCCGCGCAGGCGCTCGATGTTGGTGGAAAATTGCCGGTGGTTGGATCGAATCGAACGACGGAGGGCGTCGTCATCTCCAAAAATGGTTCCAAAGCGGAACGGAAGTACAGTGGAAACCTTAAAACACTCTGAAATCACCCGGGCATGCTCGACGGCTGCCTTCTGATTGAATTTTTCCTGGGGTGAGTGCTCGCTGACGATGACGGCTAGGTCACTGGCTGGATAGAGGAAGATCTGATTTCCTTGAATGCCCGAAACCGAATCCAGCGGAATTGGTTTGCGATGACGGAGGAGTTCAGGAAACGCTTCTTTTTCAGTTACACAGTAGGCATACCACGCCATAGAGAATCGCTCCACAAGCTGGTACTACATAAAAGTTTTAGTAAGAACAGCATCCGGGGGGAGAAAGAGAAAGTGATTTCTTATTGACAGCAGGTACAGCGGCCCGAAACCTGAGGTGGTTTTCTTGATCGGTTGCTTGCGATGCTAGCCGCCAGACGTAAGAACTGTCCAGAAGTGTGTGACGAAAATCACAAAAATTACGTTTGTGCACCAATTTTCTATTGCCAGAGTCAAAAAAGTTTTTAATGTCACACAAACCAGCCGGTTTTTTTGACCTCATCCTCCCAGGCGATGGAGGTCTGCCGGCGTGTCGAGATCAAAAGCGGCCTCAGGCAGATCAAAAAGCTCGATCTCCTCGCCTGAAAGACGGCCAAGCAGGCTCCGGGCACCCTTGTCGCCCGTGATTCCAGCCAGATCCGGCAGATACTTTGCCGGAAAAATCGCGGGCACCCCAGGCCGGGTCCCATGCCGGACGGCGACGACTTTGCCTGAGGCCGCGTAGCGTTCCCACAGCGTCCGAAGATGGACCTCAGTGATTCGAGGTTGATCGCAAACCATACACAGCAAGGCATTTAATGATGGAGCCGCAACCCGCAGGGCATCTACGCCGCAGCGCATCGAACTTCCCATTCCCTGCTGCCAGTCCGGGTTGATGACAGACAAAACGGGAAGCCCGGCCAGTTCCAGCCTCAACTGGTCGACCTTGTCACCCAGCACGATGACAACCGGCGAGGCGCCCGAGGCCAGGGCTGCCTCGGCGGCACGGCGCAGCAGGGATTTCCCACAGAAAGCCACCAGTTGCTTGGGGCGGCCCAGCCGCGTGGAAGCTCCGGCCGCAAGCACGATGGCCGCAAGCTGCGGTGCTTTTCCGGTGCCGGTCTCGTCAGGAAGGAGCATGGCCGAATTTGGATGGGCCCGCTCCGTTTGAGACAGAACGGCGCGGTTGCGGATGGTCACCAGTCGCAAGCGCCGCCTGCACCTCCGCGGCAATAGAGAGAGCGATGGCGGCAGGGGTGTGCGCGGAAATATCCAGCCCAACGGGAGAATAAAGCCGTGCCACGGCCTCATCGAGGGTCATGGGCAAAGTGCCGGTTCCCGGCCCCGTTCCCTTTGCGGCTCCGATGAGTTGCTTGAGGATGTGCATGGTCCGGCTGCGCGGTCCCAGGATGCCGAGATATCCCAGCGGCCTGGGCAAGAGCTGGGCCAGCAGCGCACGGTCCTGCTCGTAGCTGTGCGTCATCAGCACCACGGCGTCGTTCGGTCCCATTTCTCCAATCAGCGTCGCCGAGTCGCCCGGGCTGATGGCGAGCACCCGGTGCGCGTGAGGAAATCGCTCCTGGCGGGCGAGATGCGAGCGGCCATCGGCCACCGTGATGCGCCAGCCAAGATCGTAGGCAAATTCGACGAGCGGCTGCACATCGTCGCTGGCACCAAAGATCCAAAGGGCCGGGGGCGGTGCGATTCTCTCGCAGAAGAGCGGAATTTCGTGCGTTTCCGTCGATGAATTTTCCGCAGCGATCGAAGCATTGCGCGTACCGCCGGAGAGGGTTTCGCGCGCAAGCTGCTCGATACGGGCCAGTTGCGATTCGCTCCATCCGGGCGCGGCGTAGAGAATCTCTCCTGCGGCATTCATCACGAGGCGCGTGCCCGGCGAAGACTCCGTCAGTTCCGTAACGACCACCACGGGCTGGCGAGCTTCCACGGTCAGCCGCAGCCCGGCAAGTACCGTCCGCGCCGCCGGTCCACGCTCCAGCAGCAGGATGACCGTGCCGCCGCAGCCCAGTCCGTAGGCCACGCCAGAGTCCTCATCAAAAAAACTCGCATACCGCTGCAGGCTGGCCCCGTTTTCCGTGAGCCACCACGCTTTTTTGCTCACTTCGGCTTCCAGGCATCCACCGCTGATGGTCCCGGCGCGGAGTCCGCCGCGGGTGAGCAGCATGCGAGCCCCCGGCTTGCGGTAGGACGAGCCCTCGACGCCGACCACCGAAACCAGGCAGATTTCTTCGCCACGCACCGAGGCGAGCGCGGCGAGGTTCAGGATGGCTTCCATCTCGGGCATCGATGAGCTTCCTTCCGGCAGGCCAGAGGTACCGCCGGCCATGGCGCGGACAGATCGGGCAGTCCACTTATCAAGATAAACAGGTTGCGCTGCCTGCGGAATGGCGGACCGGAGGGGAAGTTCCCGATTCCCCACCGCAGCCCGGGTGAGATAGAAATGCGGGCTCCGTCGAACAGGAGCTTCCACGGCGCTAACTTCATCCAGCCTTTGCCTTACCTTCCACCGAACCGAAAGAACGATTTTCAGGGTTTGTTGCAGTGGGATAAATATGCTGGATTTGCAGCGGTTTCAGCACTTGCCGTGGTTTGACGGCGGCCTGAGAACAGTCCTATAGTTGAGAGGTAGCCTCGCGCTTCAGGGATAATAGCGTGAGTCTGTGATCCGCTCTCTGACTCCCACACGCCGAGTTTGCGAGAAGCCTGCCTGAGATTCCAGTCCAGACTTACTCGAAAACAGGCAGGCGATGCGGGATTTATCAGAAACAGCGCGATCTCCAATTCCCTACAAGACTGCAGTCCATTGCAGATTTCGCAGGGAGAGCTGCCTGTTACGGCGGGCAGAGGCGGAACCGGGAGGCCGCCGGAAAATCCCCAGACCGACCGTCATGTCAAACGTCTTGAATCCTGATCACACCGAGAGCAAACCTCTGAACACCGAACTGGAAACCCCTACGCTGGAAACCGCGGCGGAGCAGGAAGCTTCGTCCCTCGAAACCACCCCTAACCCGGAAGCTGTGGAAGCAAACGCTGAAGTTGCTCAAGCACAACCGGCCGAAGCTGAGGCGCCCGCCGAAGCCACCGCTCAGGAAGCATCCACCACTTCTGAAGCTGCCCCGCAGAAAACACAAACACCTTCCGCAGACGAGATTGATCTCAACAGCGACTTGAACAGCATGGACTTTGGTGCCGTGCTCGAGTCCTTTGAGAACGAGCAGGCGGCAGAAGCCGCGGCTCAAGCCTTCGACGACACCCAGATCGTGACCGGCACCGTCATTAAGTTGACGGACAAGCATGTGGTCGTGGACATCGGGATGAAGTCCGAAGGGCTGATTCCGCTGGAACAGGTGCTGGACCACAACCAGCAGCCGAAGGTGAACCCTGGCGACAGCATTGAAGTTGTGATTGAGCGCGAAGAGGCCGAAGGCGGCTACCTGCTGAGCTACGAAAAAGCTCTGCGCCTTCGGGTATGGGACACCATCGAGGCTGCGCACAACAGCAAGTCCATCGTGGAAGGCATCGTTGTCGGCCGCGTCAAGGGCGGTCTGACGGTTGACATCGGGATCAAGGCATTCCTTCCGGGTTCGCAGCTTGAGGTTCGCCCCGTGCGCAACCTCGACGCCTACATCGGTCAGCCGATCGAAGTTCGCGTCATCAAGCTGAACAAGAAGCGCGGCAACGTCGTGGTTTCGCGCAAGGAAATTCTGGAGGAAGAGCAGCTGGCCAAGCGCTCCGAAACATTGGAGCACCTGGAAGAAGGCTCGATCCTCACCGGCACCGTCAAGAACCTCACCGACTACGGCGCATTTGTCGACCTCGGCGGCATTGACGGCCTGCTGCACATCACCGATATGTCCTGGGGCCGCCTGACCCATCCGCGCGACCTGGTCAACGTCGGCGATGAAATCCAGGTTAAAGTGCTCAAGTTCGACAAGGACAAGCAGCGCGTTTCGCTCGGCTTCAAGCAGCTGACGCCTGACCCGTGGCTTGATGCCACCGAGCGTTACCCCGTTGGCGCGCATGTTCGCGGCCGCGTGCTGAGCGTGACCGACTACGGATCCTTCGTTGAACTGGAACAGGGCATCGAAGGCCTCGTCCACGTTTCTGAAATGACCTGGTCCAAGCGCATGAAGCACCCCTCCAAGCTGGTGAAGCCCGGCGACGAGGTCGAGACTGTGGTTCTGAGCGTCAACCCCACCGATCGCCGCATTTCGCTCGGCATGAAGCAACTGCAGGAAAATCCCTGGGAGTCGCTCTCTGACAAATACCCGACCGGCGCCACCGTGGAAGGCCGCGTTCGCAACCTGACCGACTTTGGCGCCTTCATCGAGATTGAAGACGGCATCGACGGCCTGGTGCACGTCAGCAACCTGAGCTGGACCAAGCGCGTCAAGCATCCTTCTGAAGTGCTGAAGAAGGGCGAAAAGGTTCGCGCCGTGGTTCTGGGCGTGGAGCCGGAAAATCGCCGCCTCTCGCTCGGCATCAAACAGCTGGAGCCTGACGTGTGGGATACCTTCTTTGCGCAGCATCGCGTCGGCGATGTGGTGCACGGCAAGGTGCTCCGCACCGCGCAGTTCGGCGCATTCGTCGAGATTGCCGAGGGCGTCGAAGGCCTCTGCCACGTCTCGGAGGCTGTCGACCAGACAGGCGCTGCCATCAGCCTGGAACAGGGCGACGAGCATGAGTTCAAGATCATCAAGATGAACGCTGATGAGAAGAAGGTTGGACTCAGCATCCGCGCCGTGGGCGAAGAAGCCAGCCGCGCCGATGTGGAAGCCTACAAGGCTCCCGTCTCCAGCAGCTCGACCACCACGCTCGGTGACCTGGTCAACTGGAAGCGCGAGCAGTAAGCGTCGCGAATCCGGCACAACGGTTGCAAAGCAAAAGCGCCATCCTCCGGGATGGCGCTTTTGCTTTGCCGAAAAAAAGCAGAATGAGCGCGGACGGGAACTCCCCTCGCCTAAAGCTCCTGCGAGTACAGGTAGTGCACCCTGCGCATGCGTAACGCAAGGCCCACAAAAACCAGCCCAGCCAGGATGGCATACACACCAATCCACATCGTCAGCGCCAGCGCACCTGCTTCCGGCTCCCATGCCAGCAGCAGGCCAAAGAAGGCGGCCAGCACCCCGCTCAGGGCAATCATCCAGTCGCGGGAGGAGGTATTGCGCAGCAGAAAGGACAGCGCAACTCTCGCCATGCCGATCAGCAGTGCCCACACCGCGATCACGTACACCAGCGCCAGAGCGGTAGCCATGGGGTAAAAGAACGCAACCAGGCCTGTGCCCAATCCAATGAGCCCTTCCAGTCCAAACAACCAGGGGTGCAGCGCGTCGGCGCGCAGCGCAAGCGCAAGGTGCGTAATACCGTCCACAAGAGCCCAGATACCGAAGAGCAAAATCAGCAGCCCCAGCGTAAGCCCGGGCAAAAAGAACGCCAGCAGGCCAAAAATGATGCCCAATGCTCCGCGCAGCATCCATACCCACCATTGCGCAAAGTAATGTAACGGCATCGTTCCGGCTCCTTAAAGTACATCAGAATATTTTGCGCTGCCTCTTTCGTTCCAGGCTGCTACGGCAATCGCCGGACGGCCTGCATCTGGTTCGCGCCCTCGTCGGGCAATGCCTCCAGAAGTTCGATCATGGTTCGGCCAAGCAACGGGTGACGCAGCTCCGGCGCAATCTCCGCCAGCGGAACCATCACAAAGCGCCGCCGTTCCATCTCGGGATGAGGCACCGTCAACCTGTTAGTTTGGATGACGTCCTCGTCAAAAAGTAGCAAATCCAGGTCAAGCGAGCGAGGCCCTTTGGGAATACTCTTCGCCCGGTCGCGCCCAAAGCGGCGCTCCATTTCGAGCAGCGCGTCAAGCAGCGGTTCCGGCTCCAGCACTGTCTCCAGGCAGGCCACTGCATTCACAAATCGCGGCTGGTCCGTATAGTCCACCGGAACAGTCTCATACATGGAAGATTGCGCTGACACCGTTCCAAGGTTGCCCAGCGCACGAAGAGCTGCCATCAGCGTCTCCTGCGGCGAGCCGATGCGCGAGGGCAGGTTGCCGCCAAGACCAATGTAAACCCGATGCGATGGACCAGACGCTTCTTTCATGAATAGCTGCGTTTTGTAACTTTCGGCGGAATGAAAGGGATGCAATCAGGATACACACGCCAGGGCCGGCAGGCTTTGACCGCCGCCTAGAATAGGGGTATGCGGCTCACTCAGGACGATCATCTTTTTGTGCTCACCGGCGCCGGCATCTCTGCCGAAAGCGGGCTTGCCACCTTTCGCGGCTCCGGCGGGCTCTGGAACGGGCATCGCGTGGAAGAAGTCGCCACGCCGGAAGCATGGATCGCCAACCCCGAGCTGGTGTGGCGCTTCTACTCCATGCGCCGGCGCGACGCCATGGCCGCGGAGCCCAATGCAGCGCACCGTGCCCTCGCCGAAATCGAAGCGCGAATGGGCGACCGCTTCTACCTCTGCACCCAGAATGTAGACGACCTGCACGAGCGCGCCGGATCGCGCCGCCTGCACCACATGCACGGCACGCTCTTTGCCTCGCGCTGCGTCCGTTGCAACCGGCCCTTTCCCGATCGCAGCTTTTACGAGTCCGCCGATACCCTGCCCCTCTGCGCCGACTGCGGCAATCCCGTCCGCCCGCACATCGTCTGGTTCGGCGAAATGCCGTTGGATATGGACGGAATCCATGAACAACTCGACCGCGCCACCGTACTGCTGGTCGTGGGCACCTCGGGTTCGGTGTATCCGGCCGCCGGATTGGTACAGATTGCCCGGCGCAGCGGCGTCCGCACGGTTTACGTCGGCCCGGAAAAGCCTCTCAATGCAATATCGTTCCGCGAAATGGTGCTCGGCACGGCCGCAGAAGCTTTGCCGCAACTGTTCTCCACAACCTGATCCTGCATCTCATGGTTGGTTCCATTTCGCGGGGGATGACGCACCCATCGAACCTCGCTACCATAGAGGCTGTTATGGCATTTCCAATCAAAACCTGTGTTGTTTGCGGCGAAGAGTTTGAACTGCGCCCGGACAAACCCGGCTTTGCCAATCGTTGCCCGGAGTGCAGCGAGCCGGAAAACGAAGGAGACCCCAAAGATCTCTCCAGCGGCAACCGCGAGTTGGACTCCGAGCGCCGCAAGGCAATCCGCGACATGCTCTACCGCAAAGAGAGCTAGACCCGCGCCCCCGGCGGGCAGAAGCCCGCTGCGCAAATGTAAAATACAGTTTCGAAACGGACCAGAAGGGAAACAAAGCAATGTCAGCATCCGTCATGGCGGCCATCCCCGCACTCAAAGAGACCTACACCCAGCTGAAGGCGCGCATGGACAAGGCAGTGCACGACTTCCAGACGCAGATCACGGCGCTGCGCACCGGCCGCGCCTCCGTTCACATGCTGGACAACGTTCGCGTGGACTACTACGGTACGCCCACGCCCATCAACCAGCTGGCGCAGGTGAACTCGCCCGACGCGACTTCAATCGTCATCCAGCCCTGGGACCCAGGCGTGATCAAGGAAATTGAGAATGCGCTGCGCACCTCGGACAATGGCTTCAACCCGTCCAATGACGGCAAGGTCATCCGCATCCCCATTCCGCCCATGACCGAAGAGCGCCGCAAAGAGGTTGTCAAGCACCTCAATAAGGTGCTCGAAGAGCATCGCACCGCCATCCGCAACATCCGCCGCGACGGCAACGACGCCATCAAGAAGGCAGCCAGGGATAAAGAGATTTCCGAAGACGAAGAAAAGCGCGCCCTCGACGAAATTCAAAAGCTGACAGACGAGGAGATCAAGCGCATCGAGGAGATCGCCCGCAGGAAGGAAGCCGAAATCATGCAGGTCTGAGAGACCGCTCTTAAAAGTTGAGGCCAGCCGGAGGCAAGCAGCGCCACAGGCGCAACTTTGCTCCGGCTGTTTTCTTTTCCGCCTGCATGGCTGGCTGCGCCTCTCCGGTGCGCTTACAATACTTTGTCGTGAAAACCAGCGCTTTCGATCTCTACAAGATTGGCGTCGGCCCATCCAGTTCCCACACCATGGGCCCCATGCGTGCTGCCCGGCGCTTTGGCCTGGAGCTGGCAGACGCCGGCCTGCTGCCACAAACCGCGCGCGTCCAGTGCGACCTGTACGGCTCGCTGGCGCTCACCGGCATCGGCCATGGAACCGACCGCGCCGTGCTGCTGGGGCTCAGCGGCGAAGAGGCCGCCACACTCGACCCGGACACCATCGACAACAAACTCGCGCAAATTCGCTCCTCGCATTCCATCGCGCTGCTGGGCAAAAGAGTGATTCGCTTTCGGGAAGAGGACGACCTGCTGCTGCATCGCGACACGCTCTACCCGCCCGGCGCGATCACCGAACACCCCAACGGCATGCACTTTACCGCGTTCGATGCGGAGGGCTGCGAGCTGCACTCGGCGACCATGTTCTCCATTGGCGGCGGATTCATCGTGAACGACGGCGAGGGGGCCGCAAGCACCGCCGCCGCGGTCACTCCGGTTCCTTACCCGTTCACCAGCGGAGCCGAACTGCTGGCCATGGCGAACGAAGCCGGGCTCACCATCGCCGGGCTCATGCTGGAAAACGAAATCGCGCTCCGCATGCGACAGACTGGTGTATCGCGCGAAGACGCCGCAGCGAACGTGCAGCGCGAGATTCTGCGCATCTGGAACGTGATGAACAACTGCATCGCACGCGGCATGCGCACGGAAGGCATTCTGCCGGGCGGGCTCAATGTTCGGCGGCGCGCCCCCCGGCTGGCGCACCGGCTGCGCAGCCAGGGCTCCGTCGATCCCCTCGCCCCGCTCGACTGGATCACCGTGTACGCGATGGCCGTGAATGAAGAGAACGCCGCAGGAGGCCGCGTCGTCACCGCGCCCACCAACGGAGCTGCCGGAGTGATCCCCGCCGTGGCGCGCTACTATCTCGACTTCCACGACGATGCCGACGAGGAAGGCCTCGTGCGCTACTTCATGGCCTCGGCGGCCATCGGCGTTTTGTACAAGGAGAATGCTTCCATCAGCGGCGCGGAAGTCGGCTGCCAGGGCGAGGTGGGCGTAGCCTGCTCCATGGCCGCGGGAGGACTCGTCGCCGCGCTCGGCGGCACCAATGAAGCCGTGGAGCACGCCGCCGAGATTGCCATGGAGCACAACCTCGGGATGACCTGCGACCCCATCGGCGGCCTCGTGCAGATTCCCTGCATCGAGCGCAACGCCACCGCCGCCGTCAAAGCCGTGCAGGCCGCCCGCATCGCGCGCAACGAAACCGACGGACACAAGGTTTCACTCGACCAGGTGATTCGCACCATGTATCAGACCGGCCTCGACATGCAGTCACGCTACAAGGAAACCTCTCTCGCCGGACTGGCACTGAATGTGATTGAGTGTTGAAGGCTTAAGCGTTCCCCTCCACAACTCAGCCCACATTCCAGGCGCATCTCCCCCGCGAGCATGTTCAAGCGCGCGGTGATGTCGATTCCGCTTCAGTCCCGCTCCACGGCAAGCGCTACGGAGTTGCCGCCACCCAGGCAAAGTGCCGCCACGCCGCGCTTTACGTTGCGCTGCTGCATGGCATAGAGCAGCGTCACCAGAATGCGCGCACCGCTCGCGCCAATGGGATGCCCAATCGCCACCGAGCCGCCGTTCACGTTCACCTTGTCCAGCGGAATACCCAGTTCGCGCGTCACCGCAATCGCCTGCACGGCGAAAGCTTCATTCAGCTCGAAGAGGTCCACGCTGTCGAGCGTCCATCCCGCTCGCTCCGCCACGCGGCGGACACCGGTCACCGGAGCCATCATCACCCACTTGGGCTCCACGCCGCTCGAGGCCTGCGCCACGATCCGCGCGAGCGGCTTTGCTCCCATCTCTTTGGCTTTTTTCCCGCTCATCACAACGAACGCCGCTCCGGCATCGTTCACTCCGGGCGCGTTGCCCGCCGTCACCGTGCCTCCCTCCTTCTTGAAGGCCGGCTTCAGCCGGCCCAGTGCTTCCATGCTCGTATCCGGCCGCACAGACTCATCGGCATAGAACACCGTCACGGGCTGCCCCTTCTTGCCCGGAATATCGAGCGGAATAATCTCTTCCTTGAAGCGCCCTGCGGCCTGCGCCTCGGCCGCCTTGCGGTGCGAGTTCAGCGCGTACTCATCCTGCTCCTCGCGTGTGATGCTGTACTTCTCGGCCACGTTCTCGGCCGTCGCACCCATGTGGTAGTCGTTGTAAACGTCCCACAGCCCGTCGTGCACCATCGAGTCCACCACGGTGCCGTTGCCCATGCGGTAGCCCGAGCGCGCCTGCGGCAGCAGATACGGCGCGTTCGTCATCGACTCCATGCCGCCCGCAACAACCACCTCTGCGTTACCGGCCAGAATCGATTGCTGGCTCAGAGCCACGGCCTTCAATCCCGAGCCGCAAACCTTGTTGATCGTCAGGGCGCTGACTTCCGAATCCAGCCCGCCGAACAGCGCAGCCTGCCGCGCCGGGTTCTGCCCCAGCCCGGCGGAGATCACGTTGCCCATGATGCACTCGTCTACGCTCTTCGGGTCGATGCCCGCGCGCTTCACTGCCTCGCGCACCGCGATGGCGCCCAGCTGCGGCGCGGTAAATCCTGACAGCGATCCCTGAAACCTGCCCACCGCCGTTCTCACCGCCGATACGATTACGATCTCTTCCATCTCTCCTCCATCATCTCCATCACTCCAATGGATGCAATCTGTTCGCTTCGCGGAACCATCCCGTTATGGAACAAAGCAGCATGCACCCGCTGCCCTTCCTGCGAATTTTTGTGTCGCGTGCCGCAAACCTGCCGCTACACTCAGTAGTCGAACCTGAGAAGATACCAGATCACGAGGTTTGCATGCACGAGCCCGATTTGACTCCGCCGGAAACCAGCATCATTCCGGCTGCTCCTGCCCCTGAATCGTTCCCTTCCCCGGCGGATCCCCTCGGCCTTACGCAGCAGGTGGCGCCGTGGTGGCATACCAGCATCTTCATCGCCTTCCTCGCAGGACTCTCCGTCCTCGGCGCCTTTGTCGCCAAACCCAAGAGCTATGCAGTCCACCACATCCCGAACTACCTGTTCATCATTTTTCAGGAATGGCTGATGCTCGCCTTCGTGTGGTGGGGCCTGCGCTTGCGCAAGGTTCCACTCTCGTCGCTGCTGGGCGAGCGGCACCGGGGCTGGCGAGGATTCTGGCGTGACGTGGCTTACGCCGGCGTCTTCTGGATTCTCTCCCTCGTCGTGCTGGCCAGCGTGGGCCTGGTTCTGCAGCGCCTGCATGTCGGCGCCACCGCAGCTCCCATCGACGTCATCAACCTGGCGCCGCGCACTCTGCTCGAATTCGCGCTCTGGGCCTGCATCTGCATCTCCGCCGGCATTTGCGAAGAGCTGCTCTTCCGCGGATACCTGCTGCGGCAGTTCTCCTCCCTGGGAGGCAAAGTCTGGCTCGGCGTCGTCATTTCATCCCTCATCTTCGGCTGCGGCCACGGCTATGAGGGCATCGCCAACATGATCAAGATTTCCATCTTCGGCCTGCTCTTCTGCGCGCTGCTTCTCAAGAGCAAGAGCATGCGACCCGGGATCATCGGGCATGCCTGGTTCGATTTTTTCACCGCGGTACAGATCGGTCTGCTGCGCCATTTTCATAAGCTGCCCCAGTTGGAAAACCTCCGTCACCTCCATTGAGTCTCCGTCAAAAACCGGCAGCGCTTTTAGAACCGAATTTCGGCACAAAACTTTGCAACAATTTTTCTATTTTTTTCTTGACACCGTGATTGCGCAACTCTATACATTCGGTTAACTGCAGCAGAAAAGCTGTAGTTCCGACGCAAGTCGAAAAGGGAGAATAGACAATGGCAACCAAGAAGGCAGCCAAGAAAGCCCCGGCCAAGAAGGCCGCTAAAAAGACCGCAAAGAAGTAAGCGATCTTCAGCAGTACAAGGCAACACGAAGGGGGATGCAAATTGCATCCCCCTTCGTAGTTTGTGCAGAAACCTCACCGCATGGTGCGCGAGAATATCCCTATGACACGCCGCCGCTGGATCGCCGACACATGGGACGAAGCCACCGCGTCCCTTACCGGAGAACAGGCCTCTCATCTCATCCGCGTGCTGCGCGCGCAGCCCGGCATGGAGTTCGACATCGTCGCCGGTCCGCGCGTCTGGCACGGAGTCATCGCCGGCATCACCGGCGATGCGGTACGCTTCAATCTCGTCGCGGAAGTCACTGCCGATCCGGCCCTGCCTGTCACGCTGCTGCTGGCCGTCTTCAAGTTCGACCGCATGGAGTGGGCCATCGAAAAAGCTACGGAACTCGGCGTCGAGCGCATCCAGCCGGTGATCGCCCGCCGCACGGAAAAACACCTGGGCCAGTCAGCGCAGGCTCGCGTGGAGCGCTGGCGGCGCATTGCCCGTGAGGCCGCCAAGCAGTCACGACGATCCGACATCCCCGCCATCGAAGATCCCATGCCGCTCAAAACGGCCGCGCGCCAGCCTGCACCGTCACTCCGCTTTGTACTTGCCGAGCAGGAGCGCTCCACCACCTTTCGCTTCGCCCTGGCAGAAGCACTGGCCGCAGCCGGAGACGACCTGCCACCCATAGAAATCGCCGTCGGTCCGGAAGGCGGATGGACCGCCGAAGAGGAAGCGCTCTTCGACGCAGAAGGCTGGAAGGCCGTGAGCCTGGGTCCGCGCATCCTCCGCGCCGAAACCGCAGCCATGGCAGCCATGGCCATCACCGCCGCGCTGCTGGAATAAACAATCTGTTCATCGCGGCCGGCCGTTACGCAACTTCGGAAATGCTCTAACATCCAAAAGAGAGATGTCCTCGCTCGCTCATCCCACGGAGACTTTTGCGACTCGCCTCGCGCGGGTGGAAGATGCCATTGCCGCCGCCTGCCGCCACGCTGGAAGGCCGCGCGAGGCCGTGCGCCTCATGGCCGTCTCCAAGACGCACCCGGCCACCGCCATCGCGGAAGCCGTCGCCGCGGGCATCACGCTCTTCGGCGAAAACCGCGTGCAGGAGTTCCAGCGCAAGTCTGAGGATCTGGCCGCCCTCGGCATTCGCAACGCCGAGGTGCACCTCATCGGCCACCTGCAATCGAACAAGTCCGCCAAGGCCAAGGAGATTTTTTCCGCCGTCGACACACTCGACTCACTGCCTCTGGCGAGGCGTCTGGAAACTGCAACTGCGGCAATCCAAAAAACTCTTCCCGTTCTGGTGGAGATCAAGCTCAGCAAGGAAGACGCCAAAACAGGACTCCGTCCCGAGAGCGACTCCCTTCGCGAGCTGCTCCAACATCTGCCGGACATGCCGCACCTGAAGATGCGCGGCCTGATGACCATCGCTCCCTTCACCAGCGACGAAGCCGTCACCCGCGCCTGCTTCCGCAAGCTGCGCGACCTTCGCGACAAACTGGCTGCAGTGCATCCGCGCCTCGACTTCTCCGAGCTTTCCATGGGCATGTCCGGCGACTTCGCCATCGCCATCGAAGAAGGCTCCACCTGCGTCCGCATCGGCACGGCGCTCTTCGGCGCGCGCGAGGCCCGACCATGATTCCCGGTGGCCTCATCCGCGATACGCCCACCGGCGCGGTGCTCGCCGTACGCGTCACCCCGCGCGCCAGCCGCTCGTCGTTCCAGGGCGTGCTCGTCAAAGAAGACCAGCCGATGCTGCGCATCGCGCTGCACGCGCCGCCCATTGACGGTCGCGCCAACGAGGAGCTCATCACGTTCCTCTCACGGCAATTTGACCTTCCCAGGTCTTCGCTGGAAGTCATTCGCGGGCTGCAATCCCGCGACAAGCTGGTCCGCGCCGTCGGCGTCAGCGCGGACGATCTCAGCCATACGCTCCAGCCGATCCTGCGGCGTCTGCTGCCCACTTCTGCCTGACAACCCCGCCCCGCTCCCGTACACTGTCGCTTACCTTCATTCCCGTTTGAGGCCATAGCATGTCTCCTCTTTACACCGTGGTGCTGGGCGCCATCGTGATTGCCCTGCTGGCCGTTTCGCTCGGCCGCCTGCACACCATCAAGACCCGCGCAGACTATCTCGTCGCGGGCCGCACGCTGCCGGCCTTTGTCCTGGTCTTCACGCTGCTCTCTTCGTGGATCGGCTCCGGCTCGCTGCTCGCCGGCGCGGAGAATGCCTACCGCCATGGCTTTGCCGCGCTGTGGCAGGCCGCCGGAGGATGGGCGGGCCTGGTGCTCATCTACTTCATCGCGCCGCGCGCGCGGCACTTCGCGCAGTTCACCATCCCCGATCTGCTGGAGACCCGCTACAACCAGACCGCACGCATCCTCGGAGTCATCGCGATTCTGTTTGCCTACACCGCCATCACCAGCTACCAGATCATCGGCGGCGGAGACATCCTGCACCTCATCTTTCCGGGGCTGGACGCCAGCCTGGGCAAGTACATCATCACCGCATTCGTCGTGGTCTTTACCGCGATTGCCGGCATGGCCTCAGTCGCTTACATGGACGTGGTGATCGGCCTGCTCGCAACCATCACGCTGATTGTCGCCAGCTTTTTCGTGCTGCACGCAGTCGGCGGATGGACCGTGCTCACCCACCGGCTGCCCGCCACCCACTTTGAGGTCTTCGGCGACTTCACCTGGGCCGACGCGATGGAGCTCTTCATCCCGACCATGCTGCTCATGCTCGGCAACCAGTCGATGTACCAGAAGTTCTTCTCGGCCAAATCCGAACGCGATGCACGCATCGCCGTGGTGGGCTGGGTCGTCGGCACGGTGATTCTGGAAACCGTCATCGTCGCGCTCGCCGTCTTCGGCTCCGCCATGTTTCCCCGTGGCGAAGTCGAACAGCGCCCACGGGAAATCATCGCCTGGATCGGCCTGCACGGCGTTCCTCCGCTACTGGGATCGCTGCTGGTCGGCGCGGTCTTCGCCAAAATAATTTCCACGGCCAATAACTACCTATTTTCGCCCGCGAGCAATCTCGTCAACGACGTCTTTGTGCGCTACATCGCGCCCAACGCCTCCAATCGCTTTGCGCTGATCGTCTCGCGCCTCATGGTGGCCGTGCTCGGGCTGTGGGCACTGTATGAAGCCATGCACACCCAGTCCGTGCTCAAGCAGGCGCTGTATGCGTACACCGTCTACTCGGCAGCCCTCACCCCGGTCATTCTGGCGACCTTTTACTGGAAGCGCGCCACCGCCGCCGGCGCCGTCACCGCCATCGCGGCCGGCACCATCGTCACCGTGGGATGGGAAACTCCCCTTGCGCATCGTCTCTTTCCCCCTGCCTGGACCCAGCTGGACGCAATCTTCCCGGCTCTGGCCGCCGCGGTGATCTGCCTGGTCGTCGTCAGCGTGGCCACGCGCCCGCCCCGCCGGGAACAGCTCGCGCCGTTCTTCCCGGAAGACGCCGGCGCAAACTGACCTCCGACTTCGGCATCGGCCACTCCGCACAGCCGCGTCTCCCGATCTTCCCGGCACCCTCTGCTTGCGCTATTCTGCAAGGTTTTTTTCATGACAATAAAACCCGGCCAAGGTGGAGTCGGCAGCATCCAAACAACTGGAATCGCAATCCGCGCAATTCGTTCATCTTTGGGAATCTAAAAGGACGTAAGATTGTTCTCCGAAGGAAATCTGATAAGCAGATGAAGCGAACCAGCAGCGTCGTCATTGTAGGAGCGGGCCCTGGAGGACTGGCGGCAGCCATCCTGCTGGCAAAATCCGGAGTCGAAGTTACGGTAGTCGAAAAGCGGTCCGTCGTGGGCGGACGCACCTCCACGATCGAAGCCGAGGGTTTCAAGTTCGACACCGGGCCGACCTTTTTTCTTTACCCCCGCGTGCTCCGCGAAATTTTCGCGGCCGCCGGGCGCAATCTCGACCAGGAAGTGGAACTCAAGCGGCTCGACCCACAGTACCGTCTCGTCTTTGGCTCGGGCGGAGAGCTGCTGGCCACACCCAATGTCGAGAAAATGGAAAAGGCCGTCGCCGCCCTGTCGCCCGCCGACGCGCTCCGCTTCCGGGACTTTCTCACCGAGAACCGCGAGAAACTCGAGCGCTTTGTGCCCTTCCTCGAATCACCCTTTGAAAGCTGGCGCGATCTCGCCAAACCGGACATGCTCAAGCTGCTGCCGCTGCTGCGCCCCTGGCGCTCGCTCGACGACGACCTGCGCACCTTCTTCTCCGACGAGCGCATCCGTCTCGGCTTCAGCTTCCAGTCCAAATACCTGGGCATGTCGCCCTTCTCCTGCCCCAGCCTCTTCAGCATCCTCTCGTTCCTGGAGTACGAGCACGGCGTCTTCCATCCCACAGGCGGCTGCGGCGCAGTTACCGCCGCCATGGCGCGCGTGGCGCAGGACCTGGGCGCGAAAGTCCTGCTCGATGAGCCGGTGGAAGAGATCCTCTTTGAGCAGCGCCGGGCCGTTGGCCTGCGCACTGCCAGCCGCACTTTGCGTGCTGACGCCGTCGTCGTCAATGCGGAGTTCGCCGAGGCCATGCGACGCATGGTGCCCAACCGCCTGCGCCGCAAGTGGACCGACAAGCGCATCGAGAGCAAGCGTTACTCCTGCTCCACCTTCATGCTCTACCTGGGCATTGAGGGACGCTATGACAACGTGGAGCACCACACCATTTATCTTGCAAAGGACTACCAGCAGAACCTGCGCGACATTGAGAAGCAGCACAAGCTCAGTGACGATCCTTCGTTCTATGTGCAGAATGCCTGCGTCACCGATCCCACACTGGCTCCAGACGGCATGAGCACCCTCTACGTGCTGCTGCCGGTTACGCACGAGCACCCCAATGTCGACTGGTCCACGCAGCAGGCCGGCTTCCGCAAGCTGGCGCTGCGGCAGTTGGAGAAGATTGGCCTTCACGACGTGGAAAGCCGCATTCGCGTGGAGAAGTCTTATACCCCGCAAAGCTGGGGCCATGAGTTCGCGCTGCACAAGGGCGCAACCTTCAGCATGGCGCACAACCTCACGCAGATGCTGCACATGCGTCCGCACAACCGCTTTGAAGATCTTGACGGCGTCTATCTCGTCGGAGGCGGCACGCACCCGGGCAGCGGCCTGCCAGTCATTTTCGAGTCCGCGCGCATCAGCTCGCGTCTGCTGCTGCAAGACCTCAATGTAGAACCGCAGTGGGATACGGCCAAGTCGCTCTCCCAGCCTGCTGTGGCGGAAGCGTATTCTTAGGGTCATCATGAACGCCGCCGAAAAGCTCGCGCCTTCACACGACGAGCTGCTCAGCCTGCGCGCCGCCCAGCACGGCTGGAGGGCCACACCGCTGCGCCGCCGGCTTGCCGTGGTGCGCCGGCTGCGACGGGAGATTGCCTCCGCCGCAACCGACCTGGCGGCTACCGTGCCAGCAAATTTGCCCGGAGCGCTGCACCGCTCGCTGGCCGAAACCCTCACGGCAGAGGTGCTGCCACTGGCCGAAGCCTGCCGCTTTCTGGAAAAAGAAGCGCCGCAGATTCTCGAATCCAACCTGGCCGGCAAACGCGCGCGACCGCTCTGGCTCAGCGGGGTGAGCGTGGAAACCCGCCGCCTCCCACTCGGCATCGTTCTCATCCTTGCGCCTGCCAACTATCCGCTTTTCCTGCCTGGTGTGCAGGTGCTGCAGGCGCTCGTCGCCGGCAACGCCGTGTTGTGGAAGCCTGCGCCCGGAACCAGTGCGCCCGCTCATGCCCTGCGCGCCATGCTGGTCAGCAGCGGCCTCGATCCGGATCTGCTGCTCATCCTGTCCGAGTCGCCCGCGGCAGCCCAGCAGGCCATCCGGGCCGGCGTCGACAAAGTCTTCCTTACCGGCTCGGCGGAAACCGGCAAGGCCGTCCTCGGCCAACTGGCGCAAACCGTCACTCCTTCGGTCATGGAGCTCTCCGGTTGCGACGCAGTGTTGATCCTGCCCGGCGCCGATCTTAATCGCGCAGCAGACGCCGTCGCCTTCGGCCTGCGGCTCAACGGATCATTCACCTGTATGGCGCCGCGCCGCCTCTTCGTCACGCGCGAAAACCTGCAAGCCTTCAGCAACGCCCTGCTCGCTCGTCTCAGTGACGCAGCTCCCGTTGCCGTTACACCGAAAACCGCAGCCCTGCTCGGTGACCTCATGACCGAGGCGACCCTCTACGGCGCAAAGATTCTGCGCAACGGCCTGGGCGACCCGGCACAAACCGGAACCGGCACGCGACTGTGCAGCCCCACGCTGCTGACCGAAGCCCGGCCCTCCATGCGCATTACCTGCGCGGATATTTTCGCGCCCGTCGCCAGCATCATTCCCATGGATTCCCCCTCGGACGCTGCAAGGCTTCACTCCGAATGCCGCTACCGGCTCACCGCCGCTATCTTCGGCCCCACCCGGCAGGCGGAAAACCTTGCCGCGCAGCTGGACTGCGGCACGATCCTGCTCAACGACGTCATCGTTTCCACCGCCGACCCGCGCGTCTGCTTCGGCGGGCGCGCGCTCAGCGGATTTGGCGTAACACGCGGCCCGGAAGGGCTGCTGGAGATGACCGCCCCGCAAACCGTCATTCGCAACCGAAGCAGAAACCCGTTGCCCTACCAGCCGGTAACGCCGGCTCACGCGCCTTTTTTTGCCGCCGGCATCCGGCTGTTTCACGGCGGATGGAAGCGCCTGCCGTCCAGCCTGCGCGCCGTGGTGCGGGCGGCCCGAAAACGAAAAGCTCAATAACAGTTACAGATAGAAAGAGACCCTCGTGATGAATCAGAAATCGATGCAAGTTGCAGTCATTGGCTCAGGGCTTGGAGGGCTTTCCGCAGCTGCCACGCTGGCCGCGCGCGGTTACAAGGTCACCGTCTTTGAAAAGAACCCGTGGCTTGGCGGCAAGGCGGCCGTGCTCGCCGAAGAAGGCTTCCGTTTCGACATGGGGCCCACCATCCTCATCCGGCCCTCGGTCCTGCGCCGCGTCTTTGCCGAAGCCGGCCGCAATCTCGACGACTACCTGACCATGGTGAAGCTCGACCCGCAGTGGCGCTGCTTTTTCGATGACGGCCTGGTCCTCGACCTCAAGGACGATGTGGGTGAAATGGCCACGTCGCTCGATCAGATTCAGGCCGGCATGGGCGAAGGCTTCCGCAACTTCATGCAGATGTCCGAGCAGTTGCACTCCATCTCCAACCGCTTCTTCTTCTGGCGCTCGGTCGGCTCCATGAAGGACACCTTCGAGATCGGTGGCGCATTCCAGCTCGCCGTACTGCGCGACGTCATGCGCATGCGGCTCGGTAAAACCGTGGCCGGGACCATCCGCGATTTCATCCCCGACAACCGCGTCGCCCAGATGCTCGATCACTACACCCAATACGTCGGCTCCTCGCCCGACGCCTCGCCCGCGATCCTGTGCGCCATCGGCCACATGCAGGCTGAGGAAGGCATCTGGTATCCCTTGGGCGGCACACGCGCCGTGCCCGAAGCGCTGGTCAAGCTGGGCCGCGAGCTCGGCGTCGAGTACCACACTTCTACGGAAGTAGAACGGCTGAACACCGAGAACGGCCGCATCACCGGTCTCACCACAACGGCCGGCCAGCGATACAACTTTGACGCCATCGTCTCCAACGAAGACGCCGTGCGTACCTACCGCGAGCTGCTCGGCGGCAAAATCGCAGACAAGTTCAACCGTCAGCGTGAGTACGAGCCGGCCTGCTCCGGCGTGGTGCTCTACCTGGGCCTCAACAAGCGCTACGACCACCTCGCGCATCACGACTTCGTCTTCTCGCGCGACCCCCACGAAGAGTTCCACCACATCTACGACCTCGGCGAGCCGGCGCCAGATCCCACCTGCTACCTGGCTTCCACCACGCGCACCGAGCCGGCCACCGCGCCCGAAGGCGGCGACGCGCTCTACATCCTGGTGCACACGCCCTACCTGCGGCCGCATCATGATTGGAATCTCATGCTGCCCAGGTACCGGCAGGTGATCCTCGACAAGCTCAAGCGCACGGCCGGGCTCACCGACATTGAAGACCGCATCGTCTTCGAACGCGCACTCACTCCGCAGGATATTCACGACCGCTACAAGGTGCTGAACGGCGCCATCTACGGGCTCTCCAGCCATGGGCGATTCAACGGCGCCTTCAAGCCGGCCAATGCCAGCCGCGATGTGGACGGTCTCTTCCTCTCCGGCGGCGCGGCCCATCCCGGTCCGGGCATGCCCATGGTCATGATGTCCGGCTGGATCGCCGCCGACGCCCTCGACCAGCGCTACCGTGGCGCAGAAGCCGCGGCCGACGCCCGCCGCAAAAGCGAGGAGATGCTCACCACCGCATGATCCGGACCCGCAGCAACCCGGGAAAAGCGGCAAGCGCGCCGCGACCATCGCGCGCCATGCTGGCATGGTTCTCGCTCTACCTGCGCTGGTACGTGCCCCGTCACTTCCACGCGCTGCGACTGGCGCATGCCGCGCGGTTTCTCGATGGAGCAGACTCCGGGAAGCCGGTCATCGTCGCGCTCAATCATCCCTCCTGGTGGGACCCGCTCACCTGCATCCTCGTTTCGCGTTATCTGTTGCCCCGCCACGACCACTACGCGCCCATGGACGCATCCGAGGTCGAGCGCTACCGCATCCTCGCGCACATGGGGCTCTTCCCCGTAGATAAAGGCTCGCCGCGCGGCGCGGCGCAATTCCTGCGCGCCGGGCAGCAGATTCTTTCGCGGCCGCAGTCGCTGCTGTGGGTAACGCCCCAGGGCGACTTCACCGACGCACGGCAGCGGCCCGTCGTCTTCCGGCCCGGGCTCAGCGCGCTTGTCGCGCGCCTGCCGCAGGCCACCGTGATTCCGCTCGCCATTGAGTACACCTACTGGAATGAGCGGCTGCCGGAGATTCTGGTCAACGCCGGCGCTCCCGTGCAAATTGACGGCGTCTCCGAGGCCGACGCCATCGACGCGCGACTGACCACAGCGCTTGCCAATGCGCAGGATGAGCTGGCCGCGCTGGCGCACGAGCGCGACACCTCGCTCTTTGACACCATTCTTGAGGGAGCAAGCGGCGCCGGTAATCTCTACGCGCTCTGGCAGCGCCTGCGCGCCACCAGCAAGCCGCGCATTTACAGCCGCGAGCCAAGGAGCCATCGCATTCCATGACCCTTCTCGTCATCCTTGCCGTTTGCTTCGCCTTGCTGCCGTGCGCGCTCTTCCTTGCGAACCTTCGCTACTTCGCGGAACCGCCGCAGGCCAGCGGCGTCGATTCGCTGCCAAAAATCTCCGTACTGATTCCAGCCCGCAATGAGGAGCTCTCCATCGCAGCAGCGATGGATTCCGTGCTGGCATCCACAGGCGTAGACCTCGAACTGATCGTCCTCGACGACGCTTCGACCGATCGCACAGCCGAGATCGTCACTGCCCGCGCTGCCACAGATGCACGCCTGCGCCTGGCTACCGCGCCCCGCCTGCCCGCCGGCTGGAACGGCAAGCAGCATGCCTGTCACGTGCTCAGCGGCCTGGCCCAGCACGACCTGTTCTGCTTTCTCGATGCCGACGTTCGACTCGCGCCCGCGGCTCTCTCGCGCATGATCGCCTTCCTCCATGAGACGGACTCGTCCCTGGTCAGCGGCTTCCCCGAGCAGGAAACGCGCACTTTTCTGGAGTGGCTGCTTCTCCCGCTCATTCACTTCATCCTGCTTGGATTTTTGCCCCTCGCCATTGCCCGCAAGCAGCCCTATTCGCCGGGACTCGCCGCCGGATGCGGACAATTTCTGCTCGCCCGCCGTGATGCCTACCGCGCCAGCGGAGGTCACGCCGCCATCCGCGCCACCATGCACGACGGCCTGCTGCTGCCGCAGCGTTTTCGCGCCAGCGGCCTGCGCACCGCCTTTGCAGACCTCTCCCATCTGGCCACCTGCCGCATGTATCGCAACGCCACGCAGGTGTGGCAGGGCCTCAGCAAAAACGCCACCGAGGGCATGGCCGCGCCCGCGCGCATTGTGCCCTTCACCGCGATGCTCGCCTTCGGCCAGGTGCTGCCGCTCCCGCTGCTCGCGCTCTGGGCGCTGCATCCGTCGCTCTTTACGCTGCCCTTCAGCGGGGCACTGCTCGCCATCGCCGTCATCGCAGGATACCTGCCGCGCATGATCGCCGCGGCCCGCTACCGCCAGTCCTGGCGCGGCGCGCTGCTGCATCCGCTCGGCATTGCCGTGCTGCTCGTCCTGCAGTGGACGGCCCTTACGCGCAAACTGCTTGGAGTGCAGGCAACCTGGAAACAACGCGCTTACAACGTCGGATAATCCCACAATACGAATGCTTATGGCCAAACCCTCTAAAACCATCATTCTGACCTTTTTTCTCGTGGCCGCAACGGCTCTGGCACAGCCGCTGCCTGCCGCACAGCCTGCTTCCACCACCACCTTCCAGCAACAGCTTGCCAAAGCGCGCGCGGCCTATTTTCGCGACCTGCAGGGCGACTCCGATGCGGCAGGCATCGCGAAAAAAGACTTCCGCGCACTCCAGACCGAGGCGCCCGACAATCCCGTGGTGATGGCCTACAGCGGCAGCCTGATTTTGCTCGAAGCCGCGCGCACCTGGGCCTTCTGGAACAAGCAGTCGTTGTCGCAAAAGGGCCTTGCGGAAATGGACAAGGCCGTCGCCATGGCCCCGGACAACCTGGAAGCCCGCTTCATCCGAGGCGCCAGTTGCTGGCATCTGCCGTTCTTCTTCCACCGCAAGCAGCAGGCCGAGCAGGACCTTACCTTCGTCGCCATGCGCGCCACCCAGGCTGTCAAAGACGGCATGCTTCCTCCTGAACTCGGAGCAGCCGCGCTCGACTACTACGGAAAAATCCTCGAAAACCGCAGCCGGCACGCCGAGGCGCAGCAGGCCTTTCGAGAGGCCATGCGCGTCGACCCACAATCGCCCGGCGGCAAGGATGCCGCATCGCACCTGGCCAGCAGCAGTTAGCCCGAAACGAGCCTGAATCGTTCCGTATTGAGATTTGTCCCCGGACTTCCGAAAGCCTTTGACTGGAATCGACGCACCCCTGCCGGTAAAGTAGGAACGGGTAGTCCATGCGAGCGCTTCTCTTATCCGACATCCACTCCAACCTTGAGGCCCTCACCGCCGTCCTCGCCGCCGCGCCGGCTTATGACGTGGTCTGGAACCTGGGTGACGTGGTCGGATACGGCGCCAATCCCAATGAGGTCATCGACCGCGTGCAGCAGCTGGGCAGCACCATTGTGCGTGGCAATCATGATCGCGCCTGCTGCGGCCTCTCTGACGTAACAGACTTCAACCCCATCGCAGGCCGTGCCGCCCGGTGGACCCGTGCCATTCTCACGGAGGACCACACCCGCTGGCTGCAGGGTCTCGCCGTTGGACCGGTTCGCCCGGACGGACCCAGCGTCATCTGCGTGCACGGCTCACCTCTCGATGAGGACCAGTACCTGCTCACCGTGCGCGACGCCTGGAAGCCGCTCTCGCAGAGCGAAACGCGCATCAACTTTTTTGGACACACCCACGTCCAGGGCGGCTTCGCCACCAACGGCGAAGAGTGGTTTCGCCTCACGCCGCAGTACGGCACACGCCACCTGGTGGAAAACTACGAGCTTACCCTGCGCGACGGCGCGCGCTACATGCTCAATCCCGGCTCCGTGGGCCAGCCCCGCGACGGCGACTGGCGCGCCGCATTCGCTCTTTACGACGACGAAGCTCGCACCGTCACCTACTATCGCGTCCCCTACGACGTGCGCCTTGCCCAGATGCGCATTCTTGGCGCAGGCCTGCCCGACCGGCTCGCCATCCGCCTGCGCGACGGCCGCTGACCGCCTTTTGCCCTCGCAGCGGATACCATGGAAATATGCTCGGCAAGCGCTACGCAAAATGGATGTATGCATGGGAAACCGCCCTCACCACCCGCGATGAAAACCGCGTGGTGCGCCCCCTCGAATGGGGCTTCGACTGGCTCAACGACTTTGTTCTCTCTTCCGGACTCGCGCCGCGCATTGCCGCCTCCTGCGGCCATCCGCAAGCCGAAGAAGACGCATTTCTCGCGCTCAACGAAGCGATCATCCGCACGCCCTCTTTTTTTGATTACGACCCGCCTTCTGACTACCGCCTGGAAACCCGCCATCCAGAACTCTTCCCCACCAACGTGCGTCCGGAGACCCTGGCGCAGGATGCAAAGCTGAAGGAACAGGCCGCCAACGGTGAACTCGCGCCCGCCGAGTTCCTCCGCTTCACCTCGCCCCTCCGCACCCCATATCCCGAGAACGACCTCGTCAACGCGCGCTGGTTTCCCGCGCCACCCGAGCGGCAGGCAGGTAAACCGAAGCAGGCCATCATCGTCATGCCCCAGTGGAACGCCGACGCCTTCAGCCACAACGCCCTCTGCACGCTCTTTAACCGCTTCGGCATCTCCGCCCTGCGCCTCAGCAAGCCTTACCACGACATTCGCCGCCCGGCAGAACTCGAGCGCTCTGACTACGCCGTGAGCGCCAACATCGGACGCACCATCGCCGCCTGCCGGCAGGCCGTGGTGGACATTCGCTGCTGCCTCGACTGGCTGCAGGCGCAGGGCTACGAGCAGTTCGGCATCCTCGGCACCAGCCTCGGCTCCTGCTACGCCTTTGTGGCCTCCGCCTTTGATGCGCGCCTGCAGGTCAACGCTTTCAACCATGCCTCCATGAGCTTTGGCGACGTGGTGTGGACCGGCCAGAGCACCCGCCACATTCGCGCCGCGCTCGAAAACGAAGGTCTCACCCAGGCCCGCCTCGACGGCCTGTGGCGCGCCATCAGCCCCGTCTCCTACATCGACCGCTTTGCCGCCACGCCCAAAAAAGTTCTCGTCGTCCACGCCACCTACGACCTTACCTTCCTGCGCGAGTTCTCCCAGGAGGTGCTGCGCAGCTTCGCGGCCGCCGGCATCCGCTTCCAGTCCAAAGTGCTGCCCTGCGGCCACTACACCACCGGCGAATTCCCGTTCAACTATCTCGATGGCTGGTATCTCGGCAAGTTCGTCTACTCCGCCTTCAAGGACCTCGCGCAGAATCCAGGCCCGCCGCAGACTCCCATCGTCGAACGCGAACTGGTAGCGCAGTAATGCGACAGCGCCGGATTGCATGACGCCAAACCCGGTGACGGACGGTACCCGCACCAGCCCCTCCGGTTCCGTAAAATAAAAACAGATGGCCACCACGAGCAGCGCACCCACCAGCACCGCACAGGCTCCCCGCAGCCTGCGCATCTACGCCTGGATCGTCACGATCTACACCATCCTCGTGATCATCTGGGGCGGCGCCGTCACGGCCACCGGCTCGGGCAACGGCTGCGGCGACCACTGGCCGCTGTGCGACGGCCAGGTAGTGGTCAGCCATCCGCACCTCAAGATGATGATCGAGTACGCGCATCGCCTCAGCAGCGGTCTCGTGCTCATTGCCATCTTCGCCCTGCTGGTATGGACGTGGAGGGCCACGCGCCGCCGTCACATCGCACGCATCTTCTCAGTGGCAGCGGCGATCCTCATCATCAATGAAGCATTGCTGGGCGCGGGCCTCGTGCTGCTGCGCCTCACCACCGGCGGCATCACGCCGGAGCGCGTTCTCTACTTCGCCCTGCACTTCACCAATACCTTTCTGCTGCTGGCCGCCGTTGCCGGAACCGCGCACTTCCTCACGCGCAAATCCGGCTTCATGCGCGGCGAGGTCCGCTTCCGGTCGCTCGGCTTCGGCCTCCCCGGACTGCTCGCCCTGCTCGTCGTCGCCGTCAGCGGCTCGGTGGCCGAGCTGGGAGATATGGTCTACCCCTCCACCAATCTGCGCGCCGCCATCCTGGCCGACTTCTCCAGCCACGGCTCCTGGCTCATCCGCCTCCGCTGGCTGCACCCGGCTTTTGCCCTGCTGGCAGGAGCCTTCCTGCTGTGGCTGGTCTTTGGCGCGGTGCAAAAGCCCGCCCTGCGCGGACTCGGATTTGTCGTCCTCGCCCTGCTCGGCCTGCAATATGCCCTCGGCATCACAGACGTTCTGCTGCTCGCGCCCACCTGGATTCAGCTCACCCACCTCTTCGTGGCCGACCTGCTCTGGGTCGCGGTTTTCCTGCTGTCGATCCGGCTCTGCATCGTCGAATCTGCCCAGCCGCTGCCTCAACCCGCAAGCTGATTCCGCACGCGCAACAGAATCTCCCATTCCCATCCCGGCATCGTTTCCGTTACGCTGGCATCGCAAGCTTTCCCCCATTTCCGGAGACTGTTCATGTCCTCTCTTCGCCGCATGCTTTGCTCTGCCGCCGCCATTGGCACCGTTTTCATCGCCTCGGCCGGAACCTTCTGCCGCGCACAGGCCACCAACTTTCCTGACAAGCCTCCCCTTCTCCTCGGCGCTGCATGGTACCCGGAGCAATGGCCCGAATCGCAGTGGAACGCCGACCTCGACCGCATGCAGAAAGCGCACATCCACCTGGTTCGCATCGGCGAATTCGCATGGAGCGCCATGGAACCGGCCGAAGGCCAGTACAACTTCGGCTGGCTGGACAAGGCCATCGCCATGGCCGCCGCCCACAACATCTGCGTTGTGCTGGGTACGCCCTCGGCCGCGCCGCCGGCATGGCTCACCAGCAAATATCCGCAGACCCTCCGCGTCAGCGAAGACGGCGTCCGCGCTCAGCACGGCAACCGCCAGCAGTTCTCCTTCACCGATCCGGTCTACCGCAAATTTGTTTATGACATCGTGCTGCAAATGGCCAAGCGCTACGGCGACAACCCCGACGTCGTCGGCTGGCAGCTCGACAACGAGTTCGCCGTGCCCGACTTCGGCCCCACCGCGCAGGTGCAGTTCCATGCCTGGCTCAAAAACAAGTACGGCACCATCGCCAATCTCAACCAGAAATGGGCCACCGCCTACTGGAGCCAGACCTACAGCACGTTTGACCAGATTCCCGTCCGCGCCGACCATGAAAACCCCGCTCTGCTGCTGGACTGGAAGCGCTTCGTCTCCGACACCTGGAAGAGCTACGCGCAGAACCAGATCAACGCCCTCAGGCCGAATATCGACCCGCGCCAGTTCATCACCACCAACACCATGGGCTGGTTTGACGGCTTCAACGAGTACGAGCTCCACACCATCCTCGACATGGCGGCATGGGATGACTACATCTCCAGCGATCACTACAACTACCTCGACAACGGCGCACGCCACGACCTCACCCGCGGCTACAAGCGCAAGGACTTCTGGGTCATGGAAACCGAACCGGTCTTCGTGGACTGGCGCAAGACCAACACCCCCCTCAAGAAGGGACAGGTCATCGACATGGCATGGCAGGCCATCGGCCACGGCGCCAACGCCGTCGAATACTGGCAATGGCGCAGCGCGCCCAACGGTCAGGAGGAATACCACGGCACGCTCGTCGGCGCCGACGGCGAACCCGTACCCGTCTACTGGCAGATTCAAAAGCTCGGCAAGGAGTTCGACGAAACCGGCAGCGCCATCGAAGGCACTTCGCCGCACTCCAAGGTGGCCATCATCAACGACTACGACAGCCGCTGGGCCATCGACTTCCAGCGTCACAGCGCCAAGTTTGACCCCGTGCAGGAGATGCTGGCCTTCTACGATCCCCTCCGGACCATCTCCCAGGCCGTCGATATCGTCTCCGCGCAGGCTCCGCTCAGCAGCTACAAGCTGGTCGTCGCCCCGGCGCTCAACGTGCTCACAAAGGCGGAAGCCGCGCACCTCATGAACTACGTCAAGGGCGGCGGTCATCTCATCCTCGGCCCTCGCAGCGGCATGAAAAACCAGTACAACGGCCTCAATCCCGAGGACCAGCCCGGACCGCTCGAACCCTTCCTCGGCGCGCGCGTCGAGCAGTTCTACGCGCTCGACTCCAACGTGCCTCTCGCCGGATTCTTTGGCCCCGGCGATGCCAACATCTGGGCCGAGCAGCTTACCGTAACCGACAAGACACCGGAAGCTGACCACATCCAGGTGCTCGAACGCTACGGAAAGAGCAACGGCTGGCTCGACGGCCAGCCTGCCATCGTAACCCGACGCTACGGCACAGGATCGATCACCTACGTCGGGGCCTGGCTCAATCCGCCACTGATGGAAAAGCTCGCCGCCTGGGCGCTGCGCAATGCCGGCGTGGGCCCCATCCTGCCCAGCGTGCCCAAGGGGGTCGAAGTCTGCCAGCGCTCCAACGCCGCCAAGGACATCATCATCCTCATCAACCATGACACCGCGGCCCATACCATCACGCTGCGCCGCCCCATGTTCAACCTGCTCAAGAATCAGTCCGTGCGGGTCACCAGCGTCGCGCTGCCCAAATACGGTGTCGCCGTGCTCGAGGCCTCTCCACAGTAGCCAGGGCGTCTCGCAACCATTCTCCGGAGCGCTCCGCTCCGGCTCAGGCTTGTTGTCCTCCCAAACGCCGGGGATTCCCAGAATCCCCGGCGCATTTTTTTCTCTTCTACCTGCCTGCAGCGCCAGAATAGACACACGTTTGTCTCATCCTGTTCAATGAGACCTTCAGTCTGATAAAGTGTTTTCGCCACATTCCAAGGAGTCTTTCCGTGTCAAAACCTGCCTTAAAAAAATCGATTCAGTTCATCGCATTGACCTTACTGTTGCCGTTGGCGGCCCCGCTCGCGCTGCACGCGCAGGGCCCCATGCCCGACACCCCGGCCGTCGAGAAAAAAGTTGACGCCATGGTCAACAAGCTCACGCTCGAGCAGAAGCTGGAACTGATCGGCGGCGTCGACAGCATGTACATCCGCGCCGAGCCTGCCATCGGCCTGCCCCGCCTCAAAATGTCGGATGACTCGCTCGGCGTGCGCACCTGGGGTCCGGACACCTCCTACGCCGCCAACATCGCCCTGGCCGCCACATGGGATCCCTCCATGGCACGCCAGATAGGCAAAGCGCTGGGCCGCGACGCCCGCGCCCGTGGCGTCAACTTCCTGCTCGGACCGGGTGTCAACATTTACCGCGCCCCCGTCGATGGCCGCAATTTTGAGTTCATGGGCGAAGACCCATACCTGGCCGGCCACATGGCCGCCAACTTCATCCTCGGCCTGCAGAACCAGGGCGTCATCGCCACCGTCAAGCATTTTACGGCCAACAACGCCGAGTACAACCGCCACAACATCAACGCCATCATCAGCGAGCGCGCCCTGCACGAGATCTACCTGCCCGCATTCAAGGACGCCATTCAAATCGGCCACGCCGGCGCCGTCATGGACTCCTACAACCTCGTCAACGGCGAGCATTCCACCCAGAACAAGGAACTCAACATCGACATCCTGCGCAAGCGCTGGGGCTTCAAGGGCATCGTCATGTCCGACTGGGATGCCACCTACAGCGCAGTGGGCGCGGCCAACGGCGGCCTCGACCTGGAAATGCCCTACGGCAAATTCATGAACCCGGAAAACCTGATGCCCGCCATCAAGGACGGCAAGGTTTCCATCGCCACCATCAACGACAAGGTGCGCCACATTCTGCGCGAGGCTGTGCTCTTCGGTTTCTTCAACCGCCCTCAGCTCGACCCCGCCATTCCCAAAGACAACTTTGAAAATCAGCAGGTCGCCCTGCGCGAGGCGCTCGAAAGCATCACCCTGCTCAAGAACAAGAATCACCTGCTGCCGCTCAACCCCAACCGCGTGCACACCATCGCCATCATTGGTCCGGATGCCTGGCCCATGCCCGAAGCCGGCGGAAGCTCGCACGTCACCCCCTACAACGCCACCAGCTTCCTCACCGGGCTGGTCCGCTACGGCGGCTCCAAAATCAAGGTGCTGTATCTCCGAGGCATCCCCAGCACCGCGGACTTCATGAAGAACACCAGATTCGTCGCGCCGCCCAGCAGCAATCCGTACTTCTCCCGGGCCGTAAAGGTGGAAACCTTCGACAATCCCAACTTCCAGGGCACGCCCAGGGTCACCTGGGCCTCCAACATGGCGGGCTATCATCCTTCGGAGTGGGGACCGAGCAGCAAACACCCAAAGAGCATCCGCTACTCGGCCACGTTCATGCCCAAGACCTCCGGCAACTACATTGTGGTAGCCGCAGCCGGCGGATCAGACCAGTACAAGGTCATGGTGAATGGCAAGCTCGTCCTCTCCGAGAGCACCCACGAGGGCCAGGCGCCTCACTCCACCGAGATCTCCCTGCAAGCCGGTCAGGCCGCGCATATCGTGGCTGACTACCAGCCGGTCAGCAACTCGGCGCGCTTCGGCATGGGAATCGAGGCCGCCGACCAGGTCGTCGATCCCGAGGTAAAGCAAATCGCCTCACTCGCCGACGCCGCCATCGTTTCCGTCGGCTTCAATCAGCACAGCGAGAGCGAAGGCTTTGACCGCTCCTTCGAGCTGCCCTTCGGCCAGAACGAGCTCATCAACGCCGTGGCCGCGGCCAACAAGAACACCATCGTGACCATCTGCGCCGGCGGCAATGTGGACATGCAGCCCTGGATTCACAACGTCTCGGCTATCTTTGACACCTTCTATCCCGGCCAGGAAGGCGGCCCCGCGCTCGCCCAGCTCATCTTCGGCGAGCACGACCCCGAAGGCCACCTGCCCGCCTCCTACGCGGCCGACTGGAGCCAGAACCCCACTTACCACAACTACTACGGTCCCAAGGTTCCGTGGGGGACGGTCGAGCCGGTCAAGTACGCCGAAGGCGTCTACGTCGGCTATCGCTACTACACCACCTTCCACAAGCCGGTGCTGTTTCCCTTCGGCTTCGGACTTTCCTACACCACCTTCTCCTTCAGCCACCTGCAGGTCAGCCCGGAAAACGCCAGTCCCTCCGGCGATATCACCGTCTCCTTTGACATAACCAACACCGGCCAGCGCGAAGGCGCCGACGTAGCCCAGCTTTACGTGGGCGACCCCTCGGCAAAGATCAAGCGGCCGGTCGAAGAGCTCAAGGGCTACCAGAAGGTTCGCCTTATGCCCGGAGAGTCGGAGCACGTGGTCCTGCTCCTCAACCACAGCGATCTTGCCTACTGGAGCGACCAGAAGCACGGATGGGAGGTCGACCCCGGAAAGTTCATCGTCTACGTCGGTGACTCTTCCGAACATCTGCCCCTGCAGCAGTCCTTCCAGGTGCGGTAGGCTACGCTGATTGGCTGCATCGCCAAAGGCCGGTCCTCAGGACCGGCCTTTGTTCTCCCATACCTCCCGCACCGCATCAGGCCACAGGCTGGCGTTCCACCAGCAGGTTCAAGGCTTCCTCTTCGCCTCCCCGCTGCAAAACTTCGACCTCCAGCATGACCATCTGCTGCTGAAAATTCAGCGGCAGGGCGTGCGTGCAGCGGCATAATTCAGACAGCTTCAGGTGTGAACTTCGGCTCAGGCGCAGCCCCGCGCTCAGCAGCACGCTGTACATTTCTACGCAGATAGCCCTGGGAAACTCGCATTCGATTGCCGCCGAGCCATCGGAATGGAATCTGCGGCTCAGCATCATTCCGCCGCATGCCATAATCGCGCCCGTCAAAAAATACACCGCCTTCTCCGGTGAATCTTCTGAGCGCGAGATCAGCCGCAGCTCGGGCATCGTATCGTTCCAGGTCATCAGCACACTGTATTGATCGGACAAAACGCGTACCTTGATCACTCAGCCCGGCATTTATCCGCCCGGCCTCAGCCCCTGCCACCCCCCGATTCCTGGCATCCGTTTGCAAATGCCTGCAACGACTAACCCAAACCGCACATCCAAAACGTATTGCAGTGAGTTACATCCGCCGTCGGACTACCGATTTGTTATCCTCTGCACAAGTCCGTCGCATCGCCGAGGAGGCACGTGCCTAGTCGCCAGGAAGTTCAATGGTCACAACTGAAAGTCGGAGTCCTGATCATCGTCGCGATCGCGGCCTTGATTGCCCTCATCTTTCTCATGTCCGGCAACAGGGGCGGCTTCTTCGTCGGAAAGATCACAGTTCGCTCGTATTTTGAAAACTCCGCGGGCCTCAAGGTCGGCGCACCCGTCAACCTCGATGGCGTCACCATTGGCAACGTCAAGGCCATTCACATCGTCTCTGAGCCGCGTCTGACACCGGTCGAGGTCGTCATGGCCATCAGCGACAACTACCGCGGCAAGCTCCTTACTGACTCCCGGACCAGCCTCACCAGCGTCGGCGTTCTCGGCGACACCGTGGTCGACATCGATAACCGTCGCGCACACGGCAAGCCGGTCCAGGACAACGCGGTCCTCCCAACCAACGAGACGCCCAACCTCCAGGACGTCATCCAGTCCAGCCAGACCACGATCCAGAAGCTCAACACCATCCTCGATCAGGTCAACGTGCTGGTGAATACCCTCAACAGCAACAAGGGCTCCATCGGCAAGCTCATCAACGATCCCATGCTCTACAACCGCGCCGTTACGGCCGTCGATCAGCTCAGCTCCATCGCCCAGCAGATCAACAGCGGCAAGGGAACCATCGGCAAGCTGATGACCGATGACTCGCTCTACAACCACCTCAACGACAGCGTCACCAAGCTCGACGACGTAGCCACCCAAATTGACAGCGGTAAGGGATCGCTCGGCAAGTTCATCAAGGATCCCTCCCTCTACAACAACCTCGAACACTCCTCGCAGCAGCTCAACCAGGTGCTCGCCGAGGTCAACAACAGCCACGGCGCCGTCGGCATGCTGCTCAAGGATCCAGCCTTCGCGAAGAAACTGAATGACACCGTCAGCCAGCTCGACTCAATCCTCGCCCAGGCCAATGAGGGCAAGGGCACGGTAGGCCAGCTCATCAAGAACCCGGCGCTCTACAACCACCTCGACCATCTCTCCGCCAACAGCAGCGACCTGGTCACCGCCATCCGCAAAAATCCCAAAAAGTACCTCTCGATCAAACTGCACATCTTTTAGTCGATACCCATCTCCACACAACGCCGGAGGCCCTCGCCTCCGACTTTTGTCTTGCCCGCCCTCCGTGGCCGCCCTGAAATACAGGGATGGTAATCGGGACGAGGAAAATCGTGACCCGCCAGATCGCATCCCGCACAAACAGTTCTACTTTGCGGGGTGGTGAACCAGACTCAGCTTGTGGCGGCCCGCATGGCTGGGCCTGGCCAGGACTGGCCCGCGGAGTTCCACACTGACGGCCTGGTGCGGAATTTTCCGGCCTTCGGAAAAGCCTTCGGTCGTAAATAACAACCTCAGTATCCTCCTGCGCCACCGCCGGGTCGGAGAATTCCGGCACTATTCTTTCCAGGGCCGTCAGTATTGACGGCCCTTCCCTTTTCTTGAACGCCCCGGGACTTTACAATAAAGCACCGGCTCCCATGCGGGATGCCGGATGTAAAAACTCTGCTTTACAATGCAATCGGGGGTAATCCCTACCAGTTTGCCTGCGCCATCTCCCCGGTATGGCCAGGAAAGGAAGCGCATGAAGTTCAGGAATTTCGGCCAGGTCTCTCTGGCTATATTGGCGACCCTGGCGGCCACCATTGGGGTCTCCGCGTGCAAGCAGAACTATACTGTCGGTTATTTCTACGTAACCGGAGTGAAAACCGGCGGCGCCTCAGGAGAGATCGGTGCCTTCAAGGTAAACAGCACCAACGGCGCGCTGTTCACCATTCCCGGACAGCCTTTCTCCTCCGGCGGCAGCAACCCGATTCGCGTTGCGGTCGACCAGACAGGACGCTACATCTTCGTCCTGAATCAGGGCGTGGCGTCCACCGATCCATCCACCAGCAATCTCAGCTACACCGGCAACGGTCTGGCCGTCTTCAGCGTGGGCGGAAACGGAACCATCTCCTACCAGCAGAATTATTCTGCCTCCGGCACGGATGATCTTCGCGTCGCTGAGTTCCAGGGTTCGTACCTCTACGTGCTCGACAAGTACGCACCTGCGTTGCTGCCAGGCACCCAGACCATTGCCAATGCCTCGCCCACCCCGAGCGCTGCGTTCCCCTGCTATGACAGCAAGGACAACGTCTATCGCCCGGTCGGCGCCATCACGGCCTTCCAGGTCAATTCCGGCACCGGCGTGCTCACCCTGCTGCAAAACCAGCAACTGGATGGCATCACCTACTTCCCCGTTGGCTGCTTCCCGGTGGATATGCACATCGCCGGCAGCGTCATTTACACCATGGATGCAGGCAGCAGCACCAATAACGACGTTGAAACCGTCTTTCCGTATCAGGTGAGCGGCGCCAACGGCCAGTTGACCATTACCACCAACGGCCCCATCGCCGTTCCGGGCGCGGTCGACATCAACACCATCGATGGTGATTCGGCTGGAAACTTCGTCTACCTGCTCGACGGCGCGACCAATGAGATTTATGCCTATCAGCCCGGCAGCAATGGTTCGCTGACGGCTATCAGCGGCAGCCCGTTCATGAACGAGGCCACCGTCGCCAATCCGGATGCCCTGTACGTGACCGGAGGCAGCGCGCAGAAGTTCCTCTACCTCGCGAATGGATCTGCGGCTGCCTCACTCAACTCGCCCAACGGTGCGATCTCTTACTTCACCATCGATCCGAGCACCAAGACCCTGACTCCGGATCCGCCATCGGTCATTGGCACGGGTTCCGGCCCGGTCACCATTCTGATCGACCCGACCAACCAGTACCTCTACACCGTCGACCACATCAGCGGTACCGTTACCGGACGGCTCTTCAATCCGAACACCGGCACGCTGACCGACCTGCACGTCACTTCCACCTACCCCACGGTCGATCAGCCCACCTGGGGTGTGATCGACGGACACACCGACTAGAGACAACCGCGACGGCCTCTTCGGAGGCCGTCGTACTCTGACTGCGAATCGCCCCCACCTTCGCAATCTAGCTTCTAGGGCGTTTGAACCATTACAATACAGACCGGGATACCCATTCACCATCGAACCTCGTCCGTTCCCGGCAATGACGAGGATGAAGGAAGCGCATGAAGTTCAGGAAACCGGGCCAGATTCTGCTGGCTGTCGCTGCATCCGCCCTCGTAGGACTTGGCCTTACGTCGTGCGGCCAAAGCAATACCATCGACTTTCTCTACATCACGGCCAACAAGAACACCCCGCAGGGGCAGATCGGGGTCTACTGGGTAGACCAGGAATCCGGCGCCATCAACGCCATTCCCGACTCCCCCTATCCCTCCGGCGGTGAAAACCCCGTGGCTGAAGTTGCCTCACCCCTCATCTCCACCTCGCAGAGCAGCGGGAAGGCGGTGGCCATGCTCTACGTCGTGAACCACGACGACAATGCCATCGTCCAGTTCGCCATCGGCACGGATGCCAAGCTCTATCCGCAGAAGACCTGCAACACCCCCGGCACAAATCCTGAAGCCATTGCCATGAATGCAGCCGGCACCGAGTTGTTCGTCGTAGACACCTACGCCCCGGCGCCCACGGGCTCTGCCCCGTATTCGCAAACCAACCCCGGCCCCGGCGCGCTGGTGGCCTATTCCCTCGATAAAACCACGCATGCCTTCACCAGCTGCACCCCCATCGCCAACGGCAACCAGTCCTACTGGCAGCTGGGCAACTACCCGGGTGGCGTCGCGGTCTCGGCCAACGGCTCCTACGTTTACGCCGTCAACACCGGCTCCATCGTCACAACCACCACCCCGCCCACTGCGGGCGTGCCCCTCGTCTCTCCCAGCCCGGGTGGTGGCTCCATCTCCGGCTTCCAGATCAACAGCGACGGTTCACTGTCAGAGCTTTCCGGCAGCCCGTTCTCGGCAGGCACTGCGCCGACTGCCGTCGCCATTGATCCCACCAGCCGCTTCCTCTACGTCACGGACAGCGCGCAGAATCAAGTCATCGAGTACGGCATCCTGTCCAGCGGGCAGCTCAACCCCATCAACCAGGGGCTGGCTTCCACCGGCAACTTCCCCAATGGCATTACGGTGGATCCGCGCGGTCAGTTCGTCTACGTGACCAATTACACGGACGGCACCATCTCTTCCTACAACATCAACTCCGCTTCGGGCATCCTTACCTCGAACGCTACCCCGACCCTCAAAGCTGGTCCGGGCGCGCTCTGCCCCATCGTGGAACCTGCCCTGGCACGCTTCGTCTTCACGGCCAACTTCCTCCAGAACAAGGTCAGCAGCGCGGAGATGAATACCGTCAGCGGAAGCCTCACCACCGACCAGAACTCGCCGTATAACTCTCCGGCGCAGCCCACCTGTGCGGCGGCCATTGCCCACGGAAACCACTCCACGCAGAATGTGATCGTGGCTCCCGCCGGCAACTCATAAAAACCAGGAGGGTCACACCTCTAAGCAAAAGGCCCGCCGTAGCGGGCCTTTTGCTTTTTGACTCAAAGTCCTTTCGCCATGCAAGCGTCGGCAGGTCCGGCGCCATCGGAACGCCAACCCCGCAGCCCGAACTTTCCAGGGCCTGCTCTTCGCGCAGAAATGGCCTTCCAGCAGCCGCATAGGCTGCCCGAAGGCAACAAACCCTCAGCCCACACCCCAAAACGGCTCTAAAGGCGCAATATCCAGGCGCTGGGAGCCCGGCTATCGTCCAGCTTCATGAACGCTCGTAACTCGGTAAAAATTTGTGGCGGATGTACTTCTGCATCGGCTTCTCGAAGAAGAACATCACCAGGACCGCAACCAGCACCAGCGTCGCGTAACTGATCCAGGGATCGAACCGCGCCAGACCCAGGTCATTCCACACATGCCACCGGTGAATCAAAATCCATAGATTAAAGTGCAGAATGTAAAGGCAATAGCTCGCCTGTCCCGCCACCGCGAAGGGGAACCACCCAAAAATCTTCGCCAGAAAGTTGTGCCCCGCCAGGCCCAGGATCGCCAGCCCGAAGAGTGGCATCAGCAGCCCGTCATGCATCATCGGAAACGGCATAGAATCGCCGTAATACAGCACCGTGTAAACAGCCGCGCACCCGGCCAGCCCCATCCATAGCCGGATCCGCGCGTCGCGCCGGATGCGACGGTCCAGGTCCGCCAGTGCGATGCCGAACATAAACGACGGTACATGCGGCGGCGGCGTAAACTTCAGCGCGCGTATCCAAAAACCGTTCGTATACCGATTCACATGCATCACCCCATCCGGGTGAAAGTACATATAAAGCGACGGCAGCACCATTCCCGCAGCCCACAGGCCCAGCATCCATAGGAAAAGGCGACTCAACCGCTGCGGCCGACGCAACAGAATGACCACCGGAAAAATCATGTAGAAAAAGGCCTCTGTGCACATCGTCCATGCCGGAGTATTCCAGAACGTGGAAAGCGACGGGCTCCAGCCCTGCAGCATCAACGGCGTCAGCACCATCCCCAGCGCAAACTGCGCATGCGTCCGTGCGTGCCACTCGTCCGCCAGCATGCCCAGTGAAACCACCAGCGCCAGCATGTACACCGGATAAAGCCGCGAAAATCGCGCAATCCAGAAATTCTTCGCCTTCAGCTTACCGGCCCGCGCCCGTTCCTCGTAGTTGTAGGCCAGGATAAAACCCGACATCATCAGGAAAAAGCTCACCGACGTGTAGCCATTGGCCACGATGGGCGCAAACGGCCCAAACCACTTGGGATTGGAATAGTGGAAAAAGACAATGTTCAGCGCCGCCAGGATGCGCAACCCGCTCAACGCAGGCAAACGCTCCTTCTTCGCCTTGACCGGCTTCGGTTCAGAGGGAACGACGGAGGGAGATTCTACAAGTAGGGATACGGCCATAAAGGCAAACTGCCTTGCGTGAGATTACCAATTGTGAAGATGCTGCGCCAATGCATCCATCTCGGCGCCAGCCATGAGGCCCTGCCACCGGGGCTGAACAATAGGATGCAAAGCCATTTATCGGAATATAGTTCTTGTGGAAATTCCGCGAATCGCTCTAGGCCGTCACCAGCGAGCCGACCCGCTCGCCAAGGATCACGCGGCGGATATTCCCCGGTTCGTTCATGTTGAAGATAATCATGGGCAAGTTGTTGTCTTTGCAAAGACTTACCGCTGTCAGATCCATCACCTTCAACCCCAGCCGCAAAATTTCCATGTAGGTGATCTGCTCAAACTTCACGGCGTCCTTCATCAGCACCGGATCTGCGTCGTAAATGCCCTCCACCTTCGTGCCCTTCAGCAGCACATCGGCCTTGATCTCCATGGCGCGCAGCGAAGCCGCCGTATCGGTCGAAAAAAACGGGTTCCCCGTGCCGGCGGCAAATATCACCACCCGGCCTTTTTCCAGATGACGCACAGCCCGCCGCCGAATGTACGGCTCGCAGACCTGGTTCATCTCAATCGCCGACATCACCCGGCAGGCGGTTCCCTGCTTTTCAATCGCATCCTGCAGCGCCAGGGCGTTAATCACCGTCGCCAGCATGCCCATGTGATCGGCTGAAACTCGATCCATCTCCCGCGCCTGCTCGGCCACTCCGCGGAAAAAATTCCCGCCGCCCACTACCACGGCCACTTCCACACCCATCGAGCGTACTTCGGCAACCTCTCTGGCAACCTCATGCACACGATCAGTGTCGACTCCAAAGCCGCGGCCTGCGGCCAGCGCTTCACCAGAGAGTTTGAGCACAATGCGTTTGTACATTTAACTGGAGTATCGCATACCCCGGGCGATTGCTGGAATCCCGCCACCCGAGGCTACTTCTTCTCCTGTGCAATCAGCCCCAGCAGCACCTTCACCGCCGCCTGCAGTTGCGAGTCCGTATTGCTCTCCGTTTCGCCCGGCTTGCGAACCACTTCCACGTTCACCGGCCTCGGATGCATCTCCATCGTCTGTCCGCTCAGGGTCTGCACGCGAATCATCGGCAGCCGCAGATACGAGCCGTCAATCAGGTTCGTGCCTCCGGTGTAGATAATCCATCCGGCCGTCGGCGTGCCCACCACCTTGCCCAGATGGAGCGCCTCGCAGCCCTGCGTAAAGTCCTCGCCATCCAACAGCGTGGACCCGTTCGTCACCAGCACCGTCGGCTTGCCCAGTGCCCTCTGGCCCGGCAGTTGCCGCGCAGGAGCCGCCGGCAGTCCCCGCGGCGCCAGCGACTTCCACCACAGCTCCGTGTCGCCGATATGGCTGTGTCCGTCGCGCCACCACTGCTGGTCGCTGATGCCCTTGGCCATCATCACAATGGCCTTCCCATCCGGCGCTGGGGCGCTCTCAAACTCCGCCAGGTATTGCTCCTTGCTCACCTGCAGTCGAAATAAACGCCAGTTGCTTCCCGTCCGGCGCCCACAGCGGCCGCGACTCCGTCGCAGGATTGCTCACCAGCAGATGCGCATCGCCGCCCTTCGCCGCGACTTCCCAAATGTCTCCACCCGAGGCAAACGCAATCTCCTGCCCGTCCGGCGAAAGCGAAGGCTGCACCAGCGAAGGCCTGGGCTGAACCGGCGCAGCAGCGGCAAAAGCTTGCGAGCCGGCAAACAAAACAGCAAAACAGGCAGCGAATGGACGCAGCTTCAAGGTCATCTCCCATGGCGGCAAATAAAAATAAACTTCTTCGGAACGCTTAGTTTCAGCACAACAGCCATGTACCGCAGCATAAACACGCCGGATGTCGGCCATGCTGATCTACCCACAAAACAAAAAGCCCGGCATCAAGCCGGGCCTTCCCGATTCAAACTGCCTTGTTTACGCTTCGGACGAAGCATCTTCCGAGGCATTCACCTGCGCCACGGTCCACGTGGGCTCGCCTACCTTGAAGCGCGCAAAGCGCCGCACGGTGATGTTTTCGCCCAGCTTGCCGACCTTCTGCGCAATCAGGTCCTTGATCGAGAGCGACTGCTCCTTGATGAACGGCTGCTCCAGGAGGCAAACCTCCTCGTAGAACTTGCTCATCTTGCCCTCGACGATCTTTTCGACCACCGGCGCGGGCTTGCCCGTAGCAGCGGCCTGCGCTCGATAGATCTCCTTCTCGCGCTCCAGATCCTCAGAGGTTACGTCCTCGCGGCGAATGTACCGTGGATCCGTCGCCGCGATGTGCATCGAGATGTCCTTCAGCAACTCCTGGAAGTCTTCGGTGCGGGCCACAAAGTCGCTCTCGCAGTTCACTTCCAGCAGCACGCCGATCTTGCCGCCAGCATGGATGTAGTTGCCCACCGCGCCCTCGTTCGTCGAGCGCGAAGCCTTCTTCTGCGCCGAGGCCATGCCGCGCTTGCGCAGCACCACAAACGCCTCTTCCATGTCACCCTTTGACTCCTGCAGGGCCTTCAGGCAATCGCCCATCGGCGCGCCGGACTTGTCACGCAGTTCCTTTACAAGCTTTGCATCAATCTTTTCACTCACAGTCGCCATCGACTCCTATCCTTCTTCGCGCTCGCGCGCGGTTCTTACTATTTTCACGCCACATCCGGCGCCTTCCATCAAACAGACATAAAGAAAGCGTGGCCCGTATTTCCGCAGCCACGCTTTCCTGCTATCGGAAACTTCCTGAACGGCCTTATCGGCTGCCGGCGGCCTCGTGGTCGTCTACCGAACTCACCGTCGAGGGAGACTTGCGAACCACGTCGCCAAGAGCCGCGCGCAGGTCAATATCTTCCTCTTCGGCTCCCTGTACTTCGACTGCATCGCCTTCCGCTGCTTCGAATTCCGCGCCTTCGCCCTCGGCCGCTTCTTCGCCGGATTCAGCCTGAATATCGGTTTCGACTCCGCTCATCTCAGCAGCAAACTGCTTGTCGCCAACCATCTGCACGCCCTCGATCACCGAGTCGGAAATCTTTGAGGTGAACAGCCGGATCGCGCGCAGGGCGTCATCATTGCCCGGAATCACATAGTCGACCACCGTCGGGTCGCAGTTCGTGTCCACCACCGCAACCACCGGAATACCCAGCTTGCGGGCTTCCTTCACGGCAATGGCTTCATTGTTCGAATCGACCACAAAGATCGCGTCCGGAAGGCGGCGCATGTTCTTGATGCCCGCAAGGTTCGCCTGCAGGTGCTTGCGCTCCCGCTCCAGACGAATCACTTCCTTCTTCGTCATCAGATCGTAACGGCCGTCCGTGGCCATCTCATCCAGTTCCTGAAGGCGCTTCACCGACTTCTGCACCGTCACCCAGTTGGTGAGCAGGCCGCCCAGCCAGCGGTTGTTGATGTAGAACATCCCGCAGCGCGTCGCTTCCTCAGCGATCGCGTCCTGTGCCTGCCGCTTGGTGCCGACAAACAGAATCACCTTGCCCTCGGCGCACAGGTCCGTCACATACTTGCTGGCGTCCTTGAACATCTTCAGGGTCTTCTGCAGGTCGATGATATAAATGCCGTTCCGCTCGCCGAAGATGTACTCCTTCATGCGTGGGTCCCAGCGCTTCGTCTGATGCCCGAAGTGAACACCCGCTTCGAGCAGCTCCTTCATGGTGATGTTGGCCAAACAGCCTCCTTTTTGAACTGCATCCCGGGTCCGCCGGGATTTATTTCCCAATCAGGGAAGATTTGCTTCCATAAACCTTTACCAGTAGCCGGCTACCAGTCTCCAGTGGCCAGTGAAAATACTGGGGACTGTGGACTGGTAACCGTGAACTGCGAAGCGACTAGCGCTTGCTGAACTGGAACCGCTTGCGGGCGCCCTTCTGGCCGTACTTCTTCCGCTCCTTGATGCGCGAATCCCGCGTCAGCAGACCCTCGGTCTTGAGCGTCTTCCGCAGCTCGGCGTTGAACTCGAGCAGCGCACGCGCCGAGCCCATCTTCACCGCATCGGCCTGTGCCGCCACGCCGCCGCCGTTCACGGTGGTGACCACGTCAAAGGTCGCCAGTGTCTCGGTCAGAGCCAGCGACTTCCTGGCCGAAACACGCTGCTGCTCGGTCACAAAATACGTCTCAAACGGCTTGCCGTTCACGGTGAAATTACCGCTGCCCGGACGCAGAAAAACGCGGGCGATCGCCGACTTGCGGCGTCCCGTTCCGTAGTACTGAATCAGATCTGCCATGAATCCTCGGTCTCTCTAAAACTAAGCTTTAATCTCTAGCGGCTGCGGCTGCTGCGCGGCATGCGGATGCTGGTCGCCCTTGTACACATTCAGCTTGGATGCCATCTTGCGGCCCAGCTTTGTCTTCGGCAGCATGCCCTTGATCGCCTCTTCCACAATCTTCTCCGGCCTGCGCTGCAGGAGGCGCACAAATGACTCCTCGCGCAGACCGCCCGGGAAACCCGTGTAGCGGCGATATACCTTTTGCTGGCTCTTCAGGCCGGTCAGCCGAATCTTCTCGGCGTTGATCACGATCAGGTGATCTCCCATATCCATAAAGGGCGTGTACTTGGGACTGTTCTTGCCGCTCAGCACCCTGGCCGCCTCGGTGGCCAGACGTCCCAGCGTCTTGCCGCTGGCGTCCACCACAAACCACTTGCGACTGATATCGTGCGAGCTCGGAAAATACGTCGACATCGTTCCTTCTCTCCTCAGGCACTCGGCCCTTGCGCATACCGCGCACTACTCAAAAAAACCTCTGCCCGCGTCACTCTTCGCGCGCCCGTTTCCGCTCCCTCCAAAACCCTTCCACCGGGTTTCGCATCGGGATCAGGCTCGCGCCAAAGCGTTCCGCGATACTTCCATTCATCCCGCGGTTCACCACAGCTTTTCGCGTGAGTGCGCGCAGCGTTCTCTTGCACCCGTCCGGCCCATAAGAGCCAGTCTTTTCAATACTTCCGGGTCAGAGCTTCCGGGATTCCATCTTCCCAGCCTGGATACACAACAAAGGCGGGCAGACAGAAGTCTGCGCAAGGACTTTAGAATAACCAGATTTCGCTCCAGAGTCAACGAAAACGCGGCCCGCCGCAAGGGCTGGTTACCAACGGCCCCATCCCGCGCCACGACCGGCGCAAATCGGATCCTCAACTCCCCTCCTCACCCCACCCTGCTTGTTATCCTGTCAAAAGAGCACTCTCACCCGGCAGTACACCCTGAAGACGACCCGCCACCATTCTCGGCCCCCCAGACACAGCGCCGGACTCCTCCTGTACCGCCGCAACCACGGCTCTCGCCCGCAGGTCCTGCTCGCCCACCCCGGTGGGCCCTTCTGGACCCACCGCGACCTCGGTGCCTGGACCATCCCCAAAGGCAACGTCATCGCCGGAGAGGACGTCCTCGAAGCCGCCCGCCGCGAATTCCGCGAAGAAACCGGCCTCACGCCCCCGCCCAGCACCCCCGGCCGCTACCTGTCCCTCGGAGACGTCCAGCAACTCAGCGGCAAAATCGTCACCGCCTGGGCCTTCGAGGGCGAATTCGACCCCGCCGAACTCGTCAGCAACACCTCGCCCATCGAGTGGCCGCCCCGCTCCGGCCGCGAAGTTGAAGTCCCGGAGATCGACCGCGCCGAATGGTTCTCCCTCGACGACGCACGCCAGAAAATCCTCGCCGCGCAAATCCCCTTCCTCGACCGCCTCCTCGGGCTCCTCGCCGAGCCATAGCCCCTCATCCGCCCCGACGGTTCAAAATCACAGATCAATCGGATCAACCGGCGCTACAATGCGTGCCGGGAGGCCCATACGAATGAAACGCCTCGTCTTTGAGATGATCCAGCACGGCCAGGCGGCAGAACTCGCCGCACAGCTCGCCAATCACGCGCAACTGGCCGAGACTCAGAACGATGACGGCATCTCCGCTCTCCGCGCCGCCGTCTACCACCACCAGCCCGCCATCCGCGACCTGCTCCTGCCCTACCTGCCCGAGCTCGACATCTTCGACGCCTCGGCGGTAGGCGACACCGGGCGCATCGAGCAACTGCTCTTCTTCGACCCCTCGCTCGTCGCCACCCACTCCACCGATGGATGGACACCCCTCCATCTGGCTGCGGCCTTTGCTGCCGAAGACACCGTCCGCCTCCTGCTTGAGCGGGGCGCGGACGCCCATGCCCGCTCGCACAACGACCTGGCAAACCAGCCGCTCCACGCCTGTATCGCCATGCAGGGTTCCGTTGCCTCGGCGCGCGACCTCGTCGAGTACGGAGCCGACGTCAACGCCACGCAGGCCGGCGGCATCACCCCGCTGCACCTGGCCGCCGCACAGGGCAAGCCGCTGATGGTCGAACTCCTCATCGAGCAGGGCGCTTTGCCCACAGCGCAAACCGACGACGGCAAGCTGCCCGTGGACCTGGCCCGCGAACGCGGCCACACCCGGATCGCCGAGCGCCTCGCGGCACTCACAGTCACCCACTAGAATCTTCGGCGCGCTCTCACCGGGCGCGCCGTTGCTCTAGTCGTTGCGCTAATCCACCTGGTCGATAATCTCCTGCAGAGTCGGCTTGTGCTTCGGCTTGCGCTTCGTCGCCTCGCGCGGGTCAGCGTCGATCACCCGCTCCGGCTTCGGCTGCCCCACGCGCTCCCGCGCATTGGCCTTCACCGCCTTCACCTTTGAGAACAAACGCTTTTTAGCCCGCTTTGGCATCGTGGCTTACAAGTTAGCATCCATTCATCCCCCTGCGCCGTGACATACTTATGTACAGGTGATTGCGTCACACTCCCCCTTTTGGAGACCGGCCATGGAAGAGCGCGATTTTTTCGATGAAAAACAGGAAATGCGCACCCACAACCTCACCTGCCCCCACTGCGGCCAGCCCGGCGAGTACCAGGTCAGCTGGCTCGTGCGCCGCAAGAAGAACTCCCTGCCGCGCCACGCCGATGAGCGTGACCGCGCCCGCTTCGCCAAGGCGCAGTCCTACATGGTGCGCCGCGACGATATGCTGGCCTGCAAGAACATGCGCTGCCGCAAGCGGTTTGAGGTCACCTCGCTGCAGTCGGTGGCCTTCCTGCAGTCGGCCTAGAATATGATCTCCACCCTCCAAAGGCGAGCCGCCGGAACCCTGCTGCTGCTCGCCTTCCTCACTATCCTGCTCCGGCCAGCCGCCGGGCAAAGCCCCTCCGCCCCAGCCCGGGCGAGCTTCAGCCCCATGCTGCACCGCAGCTACCTCGGCTTTGACACCAACCTCTACCCCGGCGACGCCGTCCTGCCCGCCCTGCGCAAACACTTCGCCTACCTCGGCTACTGGCTCAACAACCCTCCCGGAACCTCCACCAACGAGTGGGTGGGCAAGCGAGCGACCGTCATCCAAGCCGGCTTTGGATTTCAAATCCTCTTCAACGGCCGCCTCGATAAGGAACTCCGCCACGCTGACGCCGCCGCCCTCGGCACAGCCGATGGCATCGCGGCAGCACGCGCCGCCAAAACCGAAGGCTTCCCGCCCAACGCCATCCTCTTTCTCGATCTTGAAGAGGGCGGTCGCATGCTCCCCGAGCAGCTGGCCTACATCGGCGCATGGATTCACGCTCTCCGCGCGCAGGGCTACCGCCCCGGCGTCTACTGCTCAGGAACCCCCTTTCGCGACGGCGGCGTAACCCTCACCACCGCCGACGACATCTCCGCCCACTTTCCCGGCACGGCCATCTGGGTCGCTAATGACGCGTGCCCGCCCGCCCCCGGCTGTATAGCCCACCCCATCCGGCCCGCCCGCAGCGGATTCAAAGATGCGCTGGTCTGGCAGTTCTCCCAGTCCCCCCGCCGGCGCCGGTACACCCGCGCCTGCGCGGAAACCTACGCCCGAGACGGCAACTGCTACCCGCCCGGCCTGCCCCAAAACGAGCGCACCGCCCTCGACCTGGACACCAGCACCAGCCCCGACCCCTCCCACGGCCGCTGACTCTCATCCACCCAAAGCCAATCTGCCCGCTGAAAAGTAACCACTCTCCCGCTGCTGCATCGAATCAGTTAGCCTTACTGATAATGCCAGCGTCCGTCCCCATCCCGGCAGCCACCCACGCCACGCGCCTCACGGACAGCCACGGCCGTACCATCACCGACCTGCGCGTCTCCATCACCGACCGCTGTAACTACAAGTGCGTCTACTGCCGCACCGGCAATCAGGGCGCGCTCTATTCTGAGCTGCCCATCGCCGACTACCTCCGGCTCATCCGCGTCTTCGTCTCCCAGGGCATCGAGAAAGTCCGCCTCACCGGCGGCGAGCCGCTCCTGCGCCACGGCCTCATGGACCTCCTGCGCGAGCTATCGACTCTCCGTACCCTCGACGGTGACCCCCTCGACCTCGCCCTCACCACCAACGGCCACCTGCTCGAATCCATGGCTCTCCCTCTGCGCGACGCCGGCCTGCAGCGCGTCTCCGTCAGCATGGACGCCGTCGATCCCGACGCATTCCACCGCATCACCCGCGTCCCCGGCAGCTTTCCGCAGGTGCTCGCCGGCATTCGCGCCGCAAAGGCCGCAGGTCTGGAGCCCGTCAAGGTCAACTGCGTACTCCTGCGCGGCTTCAATGAAGACCAGATCGTCCCCTTCGCCGAATTCTCCCGCAACGAAGGCGTCATCGTGCGCTTCATCGAGTTCATGCCGCTCGAAGAAGACCGACTCTGGACGCCCGAAGTCGTCGTCCCCTTCCGCGAAGTCGTCGACCGCCTCGCCACCCTGCGGCCCGTTGTGCGCCTCACGCCCAACGTGGCCAGCGAAACCGCCGTCCGCTTCACCTTCGACGACGGCCGCGGCGAAATCGGCATCATCGCGCCCGTCTCGCAGGCCTTCTGCGGACAATGCTCGCGCGTGCGCCTCACCTCCGACGGCAAAATCCGCACCTGCCTCTTCTCCCAGTCTGACCACGACCTCTATGCCGTCATGAACTCCGGCGGCAGCGACGACGATCTCGCCCAGTTCATCCAGGCCACCATCCAAAAGAAAGAGGCCCGCCATCACATCGGCGAGCCTGGATTCCTCAAGCCCTCGCGCAGCATGGTACACATCGGCGGCTAAAGCAATTTCAGAATAGCTGTCCTCGAAGCAGCAACTTTCCAGTCGATGCGACCAGCAGGGAGCAGCGACCCTCGATAGCCTGAAAGTAACTATCCTCCGGCAAAGCCGGAGGCTCTATGCGATTGGCCCCTCAAAGGGGCCTGAACGCACACTGCGGCAGGCTCGCTTTTGCGTCTTCCGCTGCGGGCTTCGTAACAAGGGCACGACTTTAGTCGGGCCGTAAGTGCAGCAAAACAACCGGGGCTTTAGCCCCTGCTAAAGCTGGCGCAATGAGTTCTTCA
>JBMFWD010000017.1:0-63002 GCA_049965615.1 Acidobacteriaceae bacterium | reverse complement strand
CATTGCAAAATACTGCCTTCGGGGGTCGACTGCAATTGCTGAGCTTTCGCGGCGCACGCCAGAGCCGTGCGGCACTCGCCCCGCAGCAAGGCTCTCCGTGCTTGCTGGCGCAGCCGATAGGCGTGGGCGGAAAGCAGCATCAACGCCTTCAGATCCGCGCCGCAGCGCGGGCACGCGGCCACGCCGCGAAAGCGCGCGCGGCACGCCGGACACGAGCCGGCAGGCGATGGATCACTCCTCATGAGCGACCCTCGATGAAAAACAAGAGTTCGCGCATGTCGTGGAGCGCCTGATCCAGCGCGCCAGTGTCGCGGCTTTCCATCGCCGACTCGATCGTCTGATTCAGGTCGATCAATTCTTCGCGATCTTCTTCATGGACATGATCGAGCAGGTGACGGGACCGCTCGATCATCTGCCGTCCCTCGGCAGCAGCCGCACTCCAGGCTTCCCCGTTCGGCGGCTGCGTCAGAACCTGCACAGGCATGCTGACTGCTTCGCTATCTTCCTCGGATTCAAGCAGGCTGTCATCGAAATCATAGCTCCCGTCCATTTCCTCATCGTCAGGCTCTTCCTCCCGGCGGGTCTCATAGAGAGCTTCCAGGCGCTTACGCGCTGCGGCGATCTCGGCCTCACTCTTCGATTCGAGAGCCCGCGCGATGGTGATTTGCTTGGACAGGCCGGTGCGCTTTTCGATAGAGGTGACGTTTAGAATGCCGTCCAGATCCAGACTCATGCGGCATAGAACTTCGTTTTCGTCGCGCATCGGAGTCAGGCCCTGGACCCTGAAGTCGCCCACAAGGATATTCCGCAGCGCGTCCTCGTCCTCGCCCTCGTAGACACGCACATCCACCTCCTCCTGGTAGGGATGGCTGGTATAGAACCGCTCCGTGCGGGTGATGGGCAGCGGGCTGTTGCGACGAATGATCGGCTTGTAGCAATGCGGGTAAGGAACGCCGCCGCGTTCGCCTAGAAACGAAACTCCAAAGGAATAAGGAGTCACATCGACGAGTACGCGCTCGACCTGATGGCCGGCCAGCCGTGAGGCCATTACACCGGCGCCCAACGCCACACATAGGTCGGGATGGACCTCGCCGCGTGGCGTGAGGCCGGTGCGTTCCTCAATCAGGCGGGCTACCAGGGGCGTGCGGGTCGAGCCACCAACCAGCAGAATTGCGTCCAGATCCCCGGGGCCCTTGCCGGCATCGGAGAGCGCCTTGGAAAGATGTTCGAGGGTTTGTTCGATGAGCGGGCGGATCATCTCCTCATATTGTTCGCGAGTAATCTCCAGGTCCAGGTGCAGGGGCTTTCCGTCAATGGTGGCCAGCGCCTCCTCGCGAACGGTGACCTCAGGCTCGAAACTTAAACGGCGTTTGGCTTCTTCAGCCGCCCACCACAACCGTGCATGGGCAACAGGATGGCCGGTCCGCAAATCGATGCCGTGCCTGGACTGAAACTCGCGGAGCAGGTAATCGGCAAGCAGGTCGTTGAAGTCGTCGCCTCCGAGTCGGTTGTTGCCATGGCTTGCAAGTACCTCTGTGACGTCGCCTTCCAGAGCTACGACCGAGACGTCAAATGTGCCGCCGCCCAGGTCGTAGACCATCGCGGTGTGGCGGGTTCCCTCTCCGTAAGCGAGGCTCGCGGCGGTCGGCTCATTTAAGATGCGCACGGCTTCGAGGCCGGCGAGCCGCGCCGCCTCGCGTGTTGCCTGGCGTTGCGCATCAGAGAAATAAGCGGGAACGGTGATAACCGCTTTCTGGACCGCTCGGCCCAGCCTGCGACTCGCCCAGGAAGCGAGCTCTCGCAGGATCAGCGCAGAAATCTCCGGCGGCGTGAACTCGCGATCGCCGAGGAACACGGTCTCATGGCCGCCCATCTTGCGCTTGATGCTGCGCACGGTGCGTTCGGGATAGAGTAAGAGCTGGTTGCGTGCTGCCTCGCCCACCAAAAGCTCGCCGGAGGGAGAAATACCCACGACCGAAGGCAGAATATTTTTGTCACCCGAGCCGAGAATAATCACCTGGCCATCGACGAACGCCGCAACCTCGGAGTTGGTGGTGCCCAGATCGATGCCGACCACCACTTCCTCTTGCGATCCAGCGATGGAAGCGCTCACTGTTTCCCCAATTGGATTGCTCATTGAGTTTTAGTCTCCAAATTCCGCGCAACTCTAACCTGCGCACTACGATAGACTTTGCCGTTCCACTCATACCCGTCACGATAGACCTCAACCACGGTCCCTTCGGGTATGGCGCCAGTCTCCTCAATGTCGATCACGGTCATGCATTGCGGATCAAAGATGCGGTTCAGGCAAACGATCCGGTCAAGACCGCAGGCCACCAGCGCTTCATCCAGCCTTTCCAGAGTGAGCAAGTATCCATGAGAGAGAGCGTGGAAGACCTCCTGCGCATGCTGCGCATATCCACGGCCCACGCCCAGCCAGCGCGCCAGACGTGGAAGCCTGGCCGGGTCCAACTCAGCAGAGGCATTGCGCGCGGTGCCGATTCCGCGATCGATCCGGTCCCGCAAATCGAGCAGCAGGTCGATTTCCTGCTTGCGGGGCCGTCCTCCGGCACCGGTTTCTGATCGAGACATTTGCGCGTCAGCCGACTCTGACCCGTTTTTAACGCTCTGCGCCACAGTTTCGTTCAATTGCTTAAAAAGACGCCCCTGCACACGCACTTCCTGAGTCAGGGTCACGATGGACGACCACAGCGAATATAGATCGCTGCCCTGACCGGCAGCATCCATCCCATGGAGCGGCGGCAGTGGTTCGCCGTCCCGCAGGACCGCCAGCACCTCAGGCATGAGGCCCTCTGGAGCATGCTCGTTTTCCAGTGCGCGGTCCAGCCAGACGGCGAAGTTGCTCACCAATCGCTCGCGTTCCTCATGAGACAATTTCGTCGCGGCGGCATCAACGTCCATTTCCATTCGTCTTTCTCTCCTTGAGCACCGCCAGCCACGGAGCGGGGCCGACAAAGGGTCTCTTTTGCTGCATGTCTTCCAGCAGAGATTGGAGCGGCGCATCCGGATCGACAGCGAAGAGCTTGTACTGCGCCCGCCTGCGCCGGTCACGCAAAAGGTCGTAAGCATCACGAACCCGCTCGAATTCAACCGGGGCACGATCCGGCGGAAACTGCTTGAGCCGGGCCAGATAAGCAGCCCGAATCTGATCGTCATTCGCCTCCGGGTCTGCGCCCAGCACGGCGTAAGGATTGAAATCCGCTTTAAACTTAAAATACATCGCAATGGCTCAAAACAGCTTGCTTTGTTCGGGTTGTTGTTCGGGCGCGGAACCGGTCTGGCCGGCAACACTCCGTCGATTCTTCTTACTTCTATTCGCCGTCGAAGATGGTGATGAACTCGGCTTTCCGCGACCGAATCCTGCGCGGGAAGAGATTTTGCGGACAGCCTCATCGATCCGGTCAATAACTTCGAGGGGATCTGCCCCGCTTTCTATCATCTCGACAATCCGCTGTCGCTCCAGAGGCGGCAGCATCTCAACAATCGATGCGAATACGCCCGGAAGGCCTTCGACAGCAGAGTCGTCAAACTCTTCATCGTCCTCATCGTCGTCGTCCCAGTCGCTTACTGGTTCACCGCGCCTGGCGCGACACTCAGGACAGTCGCAGCTACCCACACTTTGCGAGGCCAGTTGCGCGGCATAGCGGGGCTGATCGTTGCGCTGGTTCCTGGGGAATCTCTCAAACTGCCGTTCCTCGTCGAGAATTGCGTTCAGCAATTCCGGAGAAAGAGGAGATCTTTCCATGGTTGGATCGGGCCAACGATCCAGGTAATCCAGAATCTTTCCGGCCAGGTCCGTATCGCGGTCCCGTCGCGCCAATTCCAAGGCAGCCCGCAGGCAGGCTTTCTGCCGCAGGCTGACCCTGTAGGGCAACACACAGGCGCGCAGAAACAGGAACTGGGCGTTGGCAGTACCGAGCCTCAATCCTGCGCTGGAAACGGCATAGGCAAGCTCATGCGCTGAATCGGCTAGCGCCGCCTCGCCAAGAACAAGAAGCTGTGCGGTATCCACGGACGGGTTGGGCTGTTCCAGAGCCTTTATCATTGTCCCTGTCCAGCCGAAGAGAAGAGGTATCGAAAGACCTACCCAATTGCCCAACAAACAAGCCCGAATCGCGCCGCGAAGCAGTTCCTCCGGCGGCGTGCGTTTCGCGTCAATCAGCGGAGTAAAACCCTTCGCCGAAAGCTGTAGCGATCCGATGAATGCCGCCAGCAGAAGCTCTGCGGTCACGGGGCCAATCGCGTCCGCCAATTCGTTTTCTTTTTCTTGCCGGACCGCGATGTTTCCGTCCACTGCGGCGCAGCTCCATCGCAGGGCTGCCGCCAGTGCGGCAATATCCCCCGAGCGCACTTCCGGCACGGAAAGAAGATGTTCGATTTCAGCCGAAACCAGGTGCGTCTTGCCCTCGCGCAGATGCCGCGAAGCTGAGGAGATCAGCAGGCGGGCCTTGGCACGGCGCACTGCTGGGTTCAGGCGATCAATCGCTTCGGCCTCTTCCAGATACTTCAGCGCCTTCTTCAACGCGTTCCGCTTCTCAGCCGATTCCATAAGGTGGAGCAGCGGCTGAATCTCTCCTACCCGCGCCTCTCGCCATCGCTCGGCAACCTTGTCGGCGGTTTTGGCGCTCTGTTGCTTTTTCGCCCAACGCAGCCACGCCTCGAAAACTTCCGCGCCTGGGTCAGCCTGGCAGGCGCGCTCATAGAACACTTCAGCCAGACTCTGCTCTTCTCTGCTTTTTTCCTTGCCGCCCTTTGGCGCGAAAATCTGGCGGGCTGCCACATCCGCCTGCAAGTCCAGCGGTAGCGTCGCCACAAGCTCGGCCATGTGCAGCGACAGAACTCCGTCCTCGATCCCGCCCTCCGTAAACCATTTCTCCCGGATGGCCGCGCCGCGAAATGCCTCCCACACCGCGACGGCGTCGGCGGCGCTCTCAACGTCGCGCGACTCTTCGAGCGATCGTGCCAGCAAGCGGTAAAAATAAGCGTCGGATCTGGGAGGACCCGCCAGCACACTATCGACGGCCGATCGCGGAATGTGCAGCATAATACAGCGCACCGCAATATGCTGGCGCAGCCGCTCGCGGAGAGCAGCATCCGCACCGAGGCTCACTGCGGAAAATGCTCGGATCGCATCAAGAATCGGTTGCCGCCGCGTGGAAGCGAACGCAGCCTGCAGCGCCGCGAGGGAGGAACGCAGAGCCTCCTCACGATCGCCGGCCGCCGCTACCAACTTGCTTTCCGCCCGGCTGAAGTCGCCGTCCTTTTGTTCACCCATCATCGCGGTGAGAGGACGAATCAATCGCGCCGGCATCGAGTCCTCAGCGATTGCCCCCAGCCATTTCCTGCATTCCGCATCCTCGTAACGGTGATAGCAGGCGATCGCCAGCACCAGCGCTTTCCATGACGCCAATGGGCTGCGGCGCGAAACCTCCGGGAGTTTCAACAGGTCATCGCCTGTCGGCCCTTCTGTGACGGCCTGAAACTTTGCGGCGAGCGCGGCTGCAGCGCGACGCATAGGATGTTCCGGCGGCAGCGACGGTACAGAGGCAAGAGCGTGCAGGTCGTCGATCCGCTGACGGATGAAGGTTTCAATGCGCTCGCGCTCTTCCGAAGCGAGTTCCGGGTTTCCCAGCGGTCCCACTATCCCGTCCAGACGGCCATCAAGGAGGCACATTTCCTGATCGAGATACGCCAATCTCGGAGCGGCTGCTGGAAACCGCTCGCGCACGATTGCAATCAGGGTTCTGGCCTCAACCGTCATCGCCAAGTTGAGAAGATCTTCTATGCGGGCACAGTATGCCTCGACTAAAAGATTCTCCGACTCAATAGTGGCCTCACGCTTGTGCAGTTCCTTGGCTAGCTGCAGAGCCGCCTTGGAGTGCCGACCGGCAATCATCTCCCGTACCCGCTCGGCTGCCTCTGACGACAAACGTTCCAATCCCGCATCGGTCGATGCAACGGGAGACTTGGCCGATCGCTGCTTGTGCTTTTGCGCCATGGAGAACCTGAAAAGAAAAAGAAAGAATGACCGTTCTCTCGTTAAGCATATCGCGCATCCGCGGTCGTTTCCTGTGGAAAGCGGAGATCTTGCAGGGCCAACGCATCGAAACTGCTATATGCGGGGCAAGGTCCTGAAAGGTGGGGATGACGGCGACCGTTTCCGCTCGCTCTGCGATGACCTGGAAGAGGAACTCGTTGCCTATGGACAGAGATCGGTACTGACGATCTCCGATAGTTTCATCGGACTTGCGCTCGGTCCCGTCATGATCGCCGGATCTTTTCTGGGCAAGCGCGTCGTGGACCGTCTGCCGGAAAGAGTCTTTGTCCCAATCATTGAGGCCGTCCTGATGATCGCTGGACTTGTGTTTGCTCTTAATCCGCGGATAAAGTCGCAATCGCATCCATAATCCGCCTCATCTACTCGCAGAACCGCTCGCTGCCGGCTAATGCTCAAAAATGTTTCTGTAAAAATCTTCCCCGTAACTCGTCGGCAACGGCTCTCCCTCCAGCAGTCAACCATGGAGACGACGATCGCGGCGGATGCCGCCTGAGTGCCGGATCGCTTCGTGCTACGACCTTCGCGCACCAACGGTCGGCCAACCAAAAACTCAAACCCTGAAGAGCATCCATTGACAGAGAAATCCGGACTTGACGATCAATCATCCCCAGATCAAACGAACACTTCGGGCTTTGTCTCGCGTTCAATCAGGGCAAGTTTCGAGTGAAGCGGACGCGTAACCGATTGCAACACAAAGACATTTTGATTGGTGGGCGCAGCAGGATTCGAACCTACGACTTCCACCGTGTGAAGGTGGCACTCTACCGCTGAGTTATGCGCCCGAAGAGGGACCCCAGGCAGACCGCCCGGCCATGCTTAGCTTAGCATCCAAGATCCTGCTTGCCAATCTCCCCGGCCTGTAAAATCAAGAGGCTGATCCCATGACCCAAAGGGACCCCCATTCCGGTCAGAACGATGCACCGCGCCCTCCCCACGCGGAGGCGGAACAGGCTCCAAACTTGCCTGATCGCGTGCATCAGGAGGCCTCGGACGGCAAACCCTCCCCTGCAACAGGGGAAAAGGGTCGTCCCGCACCCGAAAATGCCCAGTTTTCGGTCAATTCCAACCGGAAATTGTCAGAAAACGATACTAATTCGCCGCAACTCCAGCCAGACGGCAGGGTTGAAACGAGTATGGCAACCCTCGCGCTGGACCGGGTCAAGCCCGCGGGGCAAAAACCCCAGGAATCTGACCTCGCCCATTCCGCCACAGCCCACGCCGCCGAACTCGACAGCGACTCGGCCGTGATGCTCCGCGTCCGCGACGGCGACGATGCAGCCTTCAGCTTCCTCGTCGAAAAGTACAACCGGCCAATGATCCACTACATGTACCGGATGACGCACAACCAGGCCATCGCCGAGGAACTCGCCCAGGAGGTCTTCCTCCGCGTCTACCGCTCGCGCGAAAGCTACCGGGCTGAAGCCCGCTTCTCCACCTGGCTCTACCGCATCGCGACCAATCTCGGCGTCAACCACGCGCGCGACACCCGCCACGAGCGCACCGCCCACACCGTGTACCTGGATGAGCGCGACCCCGAGACCGGCACCACCCCCGATGTGGCCGACAGCAGCCCTACCGTCGAGCAGGATCTCGTTCGCGAGGAGCGCATGAAGGCTATACGCAGGCACGTGATGGCGCTGCCTGAACGCCAGCGCAACGCCGTGCTCATGCACAAGTATCAAGGGCTTGACTATCGCCAGATCGGCGAAGTGCTCAAGTTGAGCGAGTCCGCCACAAAATCGCTGCTCTTCCGCGCCTACCAGACGCTGAGAGAGCGGCTCAAAGGATTTGTAGAAGAAAATTGAGGAATACCATGACTTGCCGAAATATAAAATCCGACCTGGAGGAGATTCTGCTCGAGCCTGAACACGCATCGCAGGCCGTGCGCGAACACCTTGCCGCATGCGAAGCCTGCCGGCGTGAACTCGTCCAGATGCAGGCTACGTTCGCGCTGCTCGATGAGTGGCAGGCTCCTGCGGCAAACCCATACTTCACCACCCGCATGCAGGCCCTGCTGCGCGAGGAAAAGGCAAAGCAACCCGCCGGCTGGCTCGAACGCCTTCGCATGCGCGTGCTTCTCACCAATCGCACCGCACGGCCCGTCGCTGCCGTCGCGCTGGTTCTCGCGTTGCTCATCGGCGGCGGAACCTATGCCGGCATACAGTCCATCGCCAGCCAGCAGGCTGTCGTCGTGCCCAAATCGGCCACCCTGCGCGATCTTCAATCCCTCGACCAGAATGCCGAGGTCTTCCAGCAGTTGAACGACATCGATCAGTACGACGCCGGCGGCAATTCCTCCAACACCGGCAGTATGTAACTTTATTGCGTACATTTACCCGCACGGAAAGGCCCGCGAACAAGAGGCCGAAAGCTTTACACTGAGCCTGGTTCCATCGGAGACCACATGAAATGAAAGGATGCGCCATAGCCCGTTTCACCCAGGCGGCGAAAACCAGTATGCGCCATAATCTCGGCCAGTGGCATACCCGCGGCCTTTCCCGGCTCCTGGCTTCGGCGGCCGCACTCCCGCTTCTACTGCTGCTGACGCTGCCCGCTCATGCAGGGCCCTGGCAGCGGCACGGCGAGGCTGGGCCCCATCCTCAGATGCGCGAGCCAGGCCAGTGGAACAGCGGCGCAGGCTTCCAGCATCAGAACTTTCCTCGTGAACGGCAATACCATCAGAACCGCGGCTACTACATGCGCCCCCAGCAGCATCCCGGTGGCGAGCACCTGCCCCAGTGGTACCGGCAGCATCAGAACTTGAACTTCCAGCAGCAGGAGCGTGCCCTGCGCCGCCAGCCTGGCTTCAACAAGCTCACCCCTGCGCAGCGCCGGCGCGTGCTCAATCGTCTCCGCTACCTTGACGCCCAGCCGCCAGCCGTCCGCGCACGCATCATGGCGCGCAACGAGGCCTTTGAGCGCCTTTCCCCGGAGCGCAGGCAGGAAGTACGCGCAGCCGCCCAGGCCTTCCAGCACATGTCCCACTCACGCAAAGAGCAACTCGGCCGCGCCTTTAACACCTTGCGCATGCTCCCGCCCGGCCAGCGCGACGAAATTCTCAACTCCGCGCAGTTCCGCTCTCAGTACTCCCCGCGCGAGCGCCATATCCTCAGCAACCTGCTCTCCATCGAGCCGTACCAGCCGCAGCAGCCAGCACCGCATTGAGCCGCCAGCCTCTACCGGTCTCCTTTTTTGTGCGCCAGTGACAACTCCAGCCCGGCCACCACTTCGCGGCCCGGCATCTGCACGCCTTCAATCTCCTGGTAGCCCGTGTTCGTAATGTTGCTCAGCCGCACGTATGGCCTCAGCCGTCCACTCTCCTTGGCAAAGGCCAACCCCCAAACCGCATAAGGACTCTGCTGATACCTCTGCGTCACGCCGATCCGCGTCTCCAGCAAATATCCCGCGCTCCATACGTGCGTGCCCACCAGGCTCGCGTTGTTCACCGGATAATTGAACACGTATCGCGACTGCAGCCCGTGCAGCGCGCTCTGCGCCCCGGTCAGCAGTGTCCAGGACGCTTTGATCTCATTCGCGTCGTTCACCCGCCAGTCCGCCGCATTCTCCCATCCCGTGAACTGAAAGTTGCTCAGGTTCGTCGCCTGGTACTTCTCACTCGCATTCGCGCGCACGTAGTCAATCGCCTCGTGCTGCAGTGAAGTGAACACCGTCGACTCCAGGAAGAACTTCGCGCTCGCAAACCAGTCCACACCGCCCTCCAAATTCCACGCCGACTCCGGCTTCAAATTCGGATTCCCCAGCGTCGCCGGATCGCTGTAGTAAAGGTCCAGGTATGTCGGCAGCCGAAACCCATACCCCGCAGCAGCCCGCAACTTCACGCGCGGCCGCACAAAGTAGCCGCCCTCGATCATCGGGCTGGTCACCGTGTATCCGCCGCTGATAATCTCCTGGCGCAGTCCCGCGCTCACACTCGCCTTCCCGGCGCTCCACGTTCCATCCAGGTAACCCGCACCCCAGTTCCGTGCATGCACGCCCAGGTTGTTGCTGTGGATACTGTCCCCATCGCTCTCCAACCCGTAAAACAGCTTCAGGCTGGAGCCAATCTCGTCATGGCGCCGCAGCGCCGCCTCCCAGCTTGTGTCAATGTGGTTGTTCTCATAAATTGCCGGCTGGTTGCGAAACAGCACAAACTCATCCGTGTGCCGCCGATACCCAAACGCCGCCTGCGTCTTTCGTCCCAGGCCCTGCTCGATCGAGGCAAACCAACCCTTCGTGCGCTCATACGAAGGGAAATTGCCGTAGAACTGGTTCGCGCCAAACGCGCGATCGTCCCCCGCCAGCAGAATGTCCGTCGTGCCCAGCGCGCTCTGCCAGCGTGACTCCGAGGAGGCCTCCTCGTTGCGATAGTCGCGGTCGTACATGAACCCGGAAGAAAAATTCCTCTGCCCGGCCAGCATCTCGCTCCATTTGCGCCCCACCACCGTCGCCACGGCCGCCTGCTCGTTTTCGCCGTTGTTGCCGCCCCCGGCGCGTAGCAGCAGCGTGTCATGTGTAGGCGTCGCTGTTACAAAATCCACTACGCCGCCGATCGCATCAGATCCATACAGCGTCGAACCCGCACCATGCAGCACATCGATACTCCGCACCGCGGCCAGCGGCACCGGAATATCCATGTTGTTGTGCGAGGTCTCCGCATCATTGATGCGCAGCCCGTTGAGCAGCACCAGCGTCTGCTCAAACGATGTCCCGCGAATCGAAATATCCGCCTGGCTGCCGCCGCCGCCGCGCTGCTCCACAAACGTCGATGCGTCCGTCCGCAGATAATCCTCCACCGTCGAGTACGCCAGCGGATGCTTCTCCGTGTTCAAAACCGCCGTCGAGCGGTTGGACTCGCCCAGCGTCACGGGCTCCGGGTTGCCCACTACCACCACCGTCGTCGATACCGGCGAGATGGGAGTGTGTTGTTTCTTCAACGGCTTACTTTGCGCGCAGACAGAAACTGCCGCCAGCAGCGGCAGATACCAGATTTTTCTCATTCCTTAGCTAGCATGCCGGACCGAAGAGATTCTGTCACCTGCCGCCGATGCAGCTTCCAGTGCAGAATACATTTTCCATCCGTTCTTCCCTTCTGTATTTACACGCTCCACCCGGCAGGTAATCGTTTGTGTAGCGATGCCAGTTACATTCACAGCCCCCGACACAAGAACAGAAAGGGCAACCCGCTTCTGCAAGAAGAAAAGAGCGGGAAAACCTTCCCGCTCTTCTTTCCAGTTAATGCTCCGGCTTACCGCCGTCCGTGCCAATGTCCGTTGTCATAGTTGTCTGCATGTCCATGCGGGTGATCCGCCGGACGAATCTGGTTCTGCGGGCGGTTGTTTTGCCGCTGCTGAAACTGCCACGCCTGGCTCTGTGGCCGCTCGCCGCGGTTGAAGTTCTGTTGCGGCCGGTTCTGCTGCGGCTGCGGCCGGTTGAAGTTCTGCGGAGGACGTCCCTCAAACCGCTGCTGCTGCGGACGGTTGAAATCCTGAGGCGCATGGTTTACACCGTTCTGATTCCGGAACTGAGGCTGCCGATTGATATCCTGCGGCGGTTGGCCTTGGAACGGCTGCGGGTGAAAGTTCTGCGGAGGACGCCCCTCGAATCGCTGTTGCGGACGATTCGAATTCTGCGGCGCATGGTTGATCTCCGGCTGATTCCGATACTGCAGGTTGCGGTACTGCGGATTCCGTTGGAAATCCTGCTGCCGCTGGTTCTGGTTCTGCCGCCCGCGATTCGTATCCTGCGGACGCCCATTCTCAAACTGCCGGTACTCCGGCGCACGCTGGAAGTTCGGATTCTGCCGTCCGCGGAACTGATCCTGCCGGTCAAATCCACGTGCATGCCCCTCGTTGTCCCGCCGGAAATCCGTCCGGTCATAGTGCCGGTCAAAATCCCCGAAGTGCCCGCGGTTGTACACCGAGCGGCTCCGGGAAATGTAACAGTCATGGTCGTAATACACCTCATGCCGCCGCCAGTCAGGATCCCAGTGCCCCCAGCCCCATCCATAGTGCCGGAAAGCCACCACGGAAATGCCAAACCCGAATCCAATCTCCACACCGCTGATGTAAACACCCCGAGGCGGTGGCGGCGCATAGTACTGGTACCAGGGATGAATTACCGGCCCATATACATTCCACGGATCGTAGTAAGGCACATACACCACGCTCGGATTCGCCGGCAGAATCGAAATGTACTCCGGCGAGTCGTTCACATACATCTGCGGAGTCGACCGCAGATAACCCGACTCATAGGCCTGCTGCCGCATGGCCTGCACCGCTTCCATCACGTCCTGCGGCTGGTTGTAGTAGGCGTTGCCAAGCTGCGTCGTCCAGTCCAGGTTCTGCGCAAGATTGTTCAATACCGAAGGAAACGCGGTCAGCGACTTCACGCTCGGATCCCACGGCATGCCGTTGGCCATCTGCGCTACTTCTTCCGGTCCGTACCCTTCGTACGAATTCATCCAGCGATCCGCATCCTCCACCTGCGTGGGATACGTCGCCGCTGCCAGCACCTGCGCCACCAGCGCATCCGGATACAGCGCAATCGGCGCCACCAGTTGATCCAGTTGGTCCGGGCTCAGCGGCTCGTAGTATCCCGCTTGCCCATACGGCTGCCCGTACTGCCCATTCGGTTGTCCGTACTGCTGGCCGTATGGCTGGTTGTACTGCGAACCATACTGCTGGTTATAAGGCTGGTTGTACTGCTGATCGGGAGGCGGCGGAGCCTCCTGCCCATAACTCTGACCGTACACATCGCCCATCCCGATCGGGACCATCAGATACGCAAGCGACAGTGCCAGCCCGCGACGCAGCAAACCTGCCGCACCGAACCGGGTCGAACTGCGCTCATAGCTGCCAACAGTCTTGGAACTGGTCGTCATAAATGCACCCCATCCCTGTGGCCGCGTCAACATTCTGCAGGCACTGCCAGGAATACCCCTTTAAGACACTCCAGCCCATTCCGAAGTTGCTAAATATCGTCTTATTCCACCCGCAACCTTAAGACTTCATTCAGCTTTCTCGCGTCAACAACCTATCAACCGCACCCCCTAATTGCCCGGATACTGTTCCAGCTCAAAGTCATACGCCGCATTTGGACCCACCATCGCCTGCACCACAATCCGCACCGGCACACCCGCGTTCGCCATCGGCGTCAGGCTCACAGTGCCGTCGCTGGCAGACACGGCATCCACCGTCTGCTGCCCCAGCACCGGCGGAGAAGGACAAGGCTCGCTCCCCACACACGCCGGAGTCCACGCAAACATCGTTTCGTGGAAGGTCACCGTCGCGCCTGCCATCGGCCTGCCAATCGCATCGGTCGCCTCCAGCACCACCGGCGTTAACGCCTGCGTCGCCGTCACGCTCTGCGTCGTGCCGGAGACAGGCACAATCGCCGCCGTCTCCAAATGCACCGGCACCACGTTGAAAGTCACGCAGGTCGTCGTGCCCACCGTGCATGCCTGTACCGTTCCCGCATTCGTCCCAATCTGTGGACTCACCGTAACCTGCTCCGTCGCAATGCCGCTCGCATTCGTAGTCGTCGTGGCCTGGGTGGCCAGCGTAATGCCGGGACTGGTCGTCTGCCACAGCACCTGCCCGCCGGCCAGCGGCTGCCCGCTGGCCAGCATCAGCGCCTGCGGAGACCACGTCGTCGAACCACCAATCGCCACATACAGGTTCGGCGTCATCGCATACAGCGTCGAGGGCGCCGCGCCGGTAAACTCCGCCAGCACCTTGGCCCCATTCGACAGCGAGGCCGTCACCTGTGCCAGCGCCGTCGAGTTTGGCGTCACCGCCATCGTCGCCACGCCGTTTCCGTCCGTCACCACCGTGCACGTGGCCGCACCGCAGCCCAGCGCGGCGCTGCCCTCGGTCACCGCAAAGGTCACCGGAATCCCTGCCGCCGCCGAAAGGTCCACGCCCAGCGCCCGCACCGTAAAGTTCACCGGCACCGCCTCAGGAATCGTCCCCGAGGGCGCCGTCAAAATCGTCAGCGCGTCGCCGCCCTGCGCTTCATATCCCAGACCATCGGCAATCATCGCAACGCCCAGCGTCTGCGGATCTTCCACCTCCACCAGCACCGTGCCCGTCGCTCCATTCGACGGCGGAGCAATCGCCTCGATCCGCGTCGCCGTCACCGACGTCACCTGCGCCGCCAGACCGTTCACATACACCACCGAGTCAGGCCGAAACCCCATGCCCACAATCGTGATCTTTCCACCCGCTGCCGGCAGTCGCGACGGGCTCACCGTATCCGCATACAGCACCCGCGCCAGGTAGGCATAATCCGGCCGCCCGTCGCCGCGCTGGTCCGCAATCCCAATGCGCACAAAATTGCTCGCCGTGCTCACCGCGGAAAGCGTCGTCAATCCCACCTCATCGCCGTTGAAAGGCTGAGCCGTTGCCGTCACTGGCGCAGTGCCCACCGCATCCGTAATGTTCCAAAGCCCAATCACCGGACGCGCCTTATTCTCCGTCGCCGCACCCGTCTCGTCCAGCGCCTCGGTCTCCACCGTAAACTCGCGGTTCGCCCGCGCGTAAAACTTGAACCACCCCGAGTGCCCGTAGCAGCAGATGCGCCCCGTCCACTGCCCCGATCCATTCACCACCACCGGCGCAGCATCCGTGCCATCTCTGCCGCTTTGCAACTCATCGGCAGAATCCCCAATCGTCACGTCCTCCTGCACGCTCATCCCCGCCTGCACCGCGGGAATCGTAATCACCGGCATCGTGCCCGATGGCGTCACCTGCCCCGGCGTGTACGGGCCCACTGACTGCTCATCGGCATACAGCGAATTGATCGGCTCAAACGTCAGTTGATAGTCCGATTGCGTCATCCCCGGCGGCAGCGGTACGCCGCTCAAATCGTAGTAACCCTCCAGCGTCTGGTCGTTGCTGCCGAAACGGTTCAGCGCATTGCCGCTCGCATCCGTGTATCCCGTCACGGGATTCCCCGCATCCCCCTCAAAGCTGGCCCCGCTCACCGCCGTTACCGTGTACTGGATATCCGGCCCGCTGCTCGTCAGCGGCCGCAGCACCACGTTCACACCCTGCATTCCCTGCCCGCGCTTAAACGCAATCGTTCCATGCACCGAAAATGTCGCCGTGGCAGTTACAGTTTTGCCGGGATACAACGACTGGTTCGCCGCCGTTACCGGATAAGCCCGGTTCAGCGCGGATATATCGTCATAGCGCAGCGTCGTTCCATTCGGAATGCAGGTGCCGCCGCCCCCGTTGCACAGCCTCTCAACCGGATGCATAATCGGCCAGCCCGCCAGGCCCGCCGTCGTGACCTGGTTCGTCGCAAACATCTCTTCATTCGCCTGCGACCAGTCCAGCCCCAGCACGCGCCCAAAACCCCGCACCATCTCGTACTGCAAATTCTCCAGCTCCGTGCTGGTCGTCGCGCACAGCCCGTTCACCAGCATCACCGCATGCACAATGTTTCCCGTCGTCGAAAAATTGTCCACATCGGTCAGCACCGCATTGCGCGGGCAAGCCTTTGGATCGCTCGCCCCCTGCCCATAGATCGCGTCAATCACTGAACCGTCCGCGTCGTACACCACCGCCACCGGCACGCTCGTATCCGTCGACTGAATATCCGCGGGCTCCACCAGCCCGCTCGCGCCATTCGTTACATTTGTCCCGTTCACGTCCTCGGCCAGGCTGCCGCCGCTCGTAATGGAAACTGCCGCAGTATTCACCGCGCTCCACACCGCAGCGGCCGTCGCCACCATCGCATTCGCCTGCGCGTTGCTCACAATCGGGCTCAGCGCACCCTGGTCGGTGTAATACACCACCTGCCCGTTATGCCACACCACCGGCTGGCCCATCACCGCGGGATCAAAATAAGCCGAACCCGCGTACCAGCGCGGCCCACCGGCCACAGCCAGCGGCGTCATTGCCAGCCCTGCAGCCACAAGCAAAACCCAGCCGAACAGTTTTTCCAATCGCATGGCAAGCTCTCCGCCTGCCACTCTTTCGGCAAGCTTCGCTCTTATTTCGCCATGCCAGGCCGCACTCTAGAGCCTTAAACCGCTCTCTTTCTGCAGCCCGTTTTCAGATTGAAATTCCAGTTTTCCTTGCTTTCCCGTTTCGGAACCCCGCGCAAAATTCGCGCAGAGTCCGCAAACCCCCTAAATTTCAGGGAAAAAATCAAAAAATGCGTCGATACTCTGCCGCAGCTGCCCCTCTATCTCCTCGCGCGTTCCCTCCAGCACGTGCATGGTCACCCGCGCCTGGTTGCCGTTCTTCAGCTCAATAGGAGCGTCGCCAATCGATGCCACTTCCTCTGCGGGAAGCAGCCTGAGTCCATAAACCAGCGTTAAATTTGCCATGACTTCATCCTACCGGCTCGCCAACCGCCCCTTCGGTCCGATTCCATTGCATCGCAAGGATGCTCCACGGAATCTCACAGCAGGTAACATAGTGTACATACATGTCTGAAACCGTTCGCGATACCGTCATCCTCGGCTCCGGCTGCGCAGGGCTTACCGCAGCCATCTACGCCGCGCGCTCCAACCTCAAGCCCCTCGTCCTCGAAGGCCACGAGCCGGGCGGACAGCTCTCCATCACCACGCTCGTCGAAAACTTTCCTGGATGGCCCGAGGGTATTCAGGGTCCCGAGCTCATCGAGAACATGCGCAAGCAGGCCTCGCGCTTTGGCGCCGAGTTCCGCCTCGGTCACCTTGTCAAGGCCGATCTCAGCAAGCATCCCTTCGAGCTCGACCTCGGCAACGAGAAGATCCACACCCGCACCCTCATCATCGCCAGCGGAGCCTCCGCGCGCTGGCTCGGCCTGCCCTCCGAACAGGCCCTCATCGGTCACGGCGTCAGCTCCTGCGCCACCTGCGACGGCTTCTTCTTCTCCGGAAAGGAAATCGCGGTCGTCGGCGGCGGTGACACCGCCATGGAAGAAGCTCTCTTCCTCACCCGCTTCTGCACCAAGGTGACCCTGCTCCATCGCCGCGACGAGTTCCGCGCCTCTCGCATCATGCTCGAACGCGCCATGGCCCACCCCAAAATTGAATTCCTCACCAACGTCATTGTGGAAGAAGTTCTCGGCGTCGATGAAAAGGAAGTCAAGGGCGTTCGCCTCCGCGACCGCGTCACCGGCGAAGAATCCACCCTGCCCATCAGCGGCCTCTTCCTCGGCATCGGCCACGAGCCCAATGCCAAAATGTTCGCCGGGCAGCTCGACCTCGACCAGGACGGCTACATCCGCACCCACGACTACGTCTTCACCCGCGTTCCCGGCGTCTACGCCTGCGGAGACGTCCAGGACCGCCGCTACCGTCAGGCCATCACCGCCGCCGGAACCGGCTGCATGGCCGCGCTCGAAGTGGAAAAATACCTCGAAGAGCACGGCCGCTGAGTCGCCGGCACGCACCAGAAATCAAAGAGCCGCGCAGTCCTCTGCGCGGCTTCTCCTTTTCCTCCCTGAAACAGATTCCTCTAAACACCCTTCTTCTGCGGCTCCCAGATGTACTTATGAATCTGCAGGCTCAGCCGCGCTTCCAGCCCATCCTCGAGCATCCACTCCACCAGCACCCGCGGATCCAGCACCGCATTCCGCGTGCTCCGCTCCAGCGACGGCATCTTGCTGAACGCAGGCGAAAGCAGAATCTGCCCCGCCGTTTCCTCCGGCTTGTGCTCCCGGATAAACGCCCGCGCAAATTCGTAATCCTCACGGTTCTGGATCACAAACTTCACTTCGTCCCGTGCCGTCAGCGTGTTCAGATTTTCCATCCGGAACGAACCGCCCTCACCCGACGCCGGGCACTTCACGTCCACAATCTTGTGAACCGCTGCGGGAACATCCTCCAGCGGCCGCTCCCCGCTCGTCTCGATCATCAACTCGTAACCCGCGTCCAGCAACCGCTGCATCAGCGGAATCAGCTCCCGCGCCTGCAGCAGAGGCTCCCCGCCGGTAAACTCCACCAGCCGCACCGGGGCCAGCTTCTCAAGCTCGGCCACAATTTGCTCGTCCGTAAACGGAATCCCGCCCTGAAACGTGTACTCCGAGTCGCACCAGCTGCAGCGCAGGTTGCATCCCGCCAGCCGCACAAAAATGCATGGCCGTCCCGCAAACGACGACTCGCCCTGCACCGACTTGTAAATCTCAATCAGGTGCAAGGCGATTACTCATAATAGGTGGCTGTCGTGGTGTCTGTCTCGTAGATCGTGCAGTCTTTTACGCGGACGCGGTTCGCCGTCATCTCCGCAAGCTGCCGGTTCGTCTCATCGAAGAAATACTTCGCCAGGTTCTCGGCCGAGGGATTCAGCACCGTGAACGGCTCCAGGTCGTTCAGCATCTGGTGGTCCAGCCGGTCGATCACCGGCCGCATCACGTGCTTCAAATCCTTAAAATCCAGCAGCAGACCCGCCGCGTCCAGCGTCTCGCCGCAAAGCGTAATCCTCACCTTGTAATTGTGGCCGTGCGGATTCTCGCACTTGCCCTTGTAGTTGCGCAGATAATGCCCGGACGAAAACCCGCGCTCAACTGTAACTTCGTACATGCGTTTCCTGCTCGTTTCTCAGGGGAATTGCCCTCGTCTTATTGTAATGCCCCTGCTGGCGCGCAGAAATCGCACATTCCTACCAGAAATCGCCATCCGCGCGCCCGGCCACGCGCTCATCAAAAAATTTATCCCTGCTTGTCGATCTTCATCGGCGCGTATCCGCAGTCATGCGCCTTGTACATCGCAGAAAACGCCTCCGCGACGCTCAACAACGGCGTCGTCTTGATTTCTCTCACCGCGCCGCCCCCGGAAATCGCCAGCGAGAGCGCTGCTGCAGCCTCGTTGTCCGGCAAATCGTAAATCGTCACCACGTCATAATCCCCCAGGCAGAACCAGATTCCTTGCATCGTTCCGCCCAGATTCTCAATCACCTTGCTGATGTGCTGCGTACGGTCCTTCGGATTCGCAATCGCCGCCTTGATCATCTCCTGCGTGTAGGTCAACTGCAGCATGTAACTCGGCATCGTCGCACCTCGTCCTTCGCGCGTATTTCACACCCCTTCTCTTACAACGCCGCAAGTATACGCCGCTCAACACAGCAGGAACACCCAGGCCGACACGGGCATTCCACCAGCTCAATACAGGTCTCCCTGCGCGCCGCTCCGCAACACCCCGCGCCTGCGGCTTAATTGCCCGCCGTGCCGCCCGGCTTCGACATCGAACGAAGATAATTCACCAGGTTCCACACCGTGGCGTCATTCGCGCGCGCCTTTTCCTCCGGCGGCATCTTCGCGGAACCCTTCCGGATGATCGTGTAAATCTGCCCATCCTTCAGGCTTGCCAGCGTCGCCGGCTTCGTAAAGTCCGGCATCGTCATGTGCTCGCTCACAGCAAGGCTGCCATCGCCCTTGCCCGTGTCGCCGTGGCACATCGCGCAGTCCCAGCTGTAATGCTCTTTGGCCTCGGCGAGCGAAGCCGCCGTCGGCTTCTCCGGATTTATGAGATTTGCTCCCGCTACCACCGCGGGCGCAGCCGGTGCCGCCTGCGTCTGGGTCTGCGTCTGTGGTTTCGTGCCGCTCTGCGCCTGCTCTACAGCCGCTGTGCACACCAACGGAAGCATGCATGCAACTCCCACCAGGATCAGCTTCATTGTGAAACCTCCTCAGCGATTGCACTCCCCTCGTTTACATGCCGGCAGTGAGGCCCATTCCAAATCCGGGCCTCATCCGTCTGCCTGTTCTGCTACAACCTCAAGCTACGCCTGCAGCGGAGCCGTAAGTCCCTCCGGTACATACGGGCAAAATGGATCGCTCGCCAGCGGATCGCCCGTGCAGGCAAACGCCCGCGCCCGCGAGCCGCCGCAAACTCCCCGGTACTCGCACTGCCCGCACTTGCCCCGAAAGGTATCCGGCGCATGCAGGGCACGAAACACCGGCGCGTTGCGATACACATACGACAACTGATTCTGCCGCACATTGCCCGCCGCCAGCGGTAAAAATCCTGCGGGATAAATATCCCCCTGATTCGAGACAAATACAACCCCATGTCCGTCCCGAATCCCAAATCCTCGGTACACCGGCGTCCGGTGAATCTCCGCCGCGTGCATCCCAGCCGCCCGCATCTCGTCCAGCGCAATCCGCCTGTATGACGGCGCTTCCGTCGTCTTGATCGCAAACGGAGATTCCTGCGACAGCCGGAAAATCCACCGCATCAGTTCCTCGCCATGCTCGGGCGTAACCGGCTGCAGCGCCTTGCCACGGCCCACGGCAATCAAAAAGAACAGGCTCCAGCGCATCACCTGGTGCTTCGTCAAAAGCTCATATACCGCCGGCAGGTCATCCACCGTCTCCTGCGAAACCAGCGTGTTCACCTGCACTGAAAAGCCCACGGTCGCCGCATGCCGCAGCGCGCCCATCGTCGCGTCAAAGCAGCCTTCCACACCCCGCACCGCCTCGTGCCGCTCCGGCGTTGAACCATCCAGGCTAAGTCCCACCGCCTCGATGCCATGCGCCTTCAGCTCCGTCATCTTTTCAAGCGTCAGCGCCTCACTCGCCGCCGGCGTGATCGAAACTGAAATCCCCAGCTCGCGGGCATAGTCGATAATCTCGAACAAATCCTTCCGCTTCAGCGGATCGCCGCCCGTCAAAATCACGTGCGGCAGCGGATCGCCGAACGCCGCAATCTGTCGCAGCAGGTCCCGGCTCTCCTCATGGTTCAGTTCGCACGGATGCGCCTCCGTCACCGCCTCGGCCCGGCAGTGCTTGCACGCCAGCGGACACGCCTGCGTCATCTCCCAGTACACAATCATCGGATTGCGGGAGTAGTCGTGTTTCCCAGCGGCATGGGGATGAGGCTGAGCGTTCGTTATCGGCATCGGTGTTACGGCTGTAATCATTGCGTTTCCTTCCTTCTTTCTACGGCGTCTATCGCGCTGCTGCCGTTACGGCCCGTCCGGTGGCAGCCGGTTGGCTGATCCCATACTTCCCCACAAGCTGGCGCACCACAGCCTGCGCATTCTCAATGCAGTCCGGAATTCCAGCTCCGTGATAAGCGGCCCCGGCCAGGTAAAGCCCGCGGTGCGTGGCCGCCAGCGCCTCAATCTCCTCCACGCGCCCGCGATGCCCCACCTCGTACTGCGGATTGCCCTTCGGCCAGCGATACACCTGCGCCAGAACCGGCTCAGCGCCCACGTTCATCGCGGCATCCACTTCCTGTCGAGCCAGCGCAATCAGCGCGTCGTCGGTCCGCTCGGCATAGGCCTCGGCGCCTGCGCCGCCAACAAACACCCGCATCAGCACATGCCCATCCGGCGCGCGCCCTTCAAACTTCGTCGAGGTCCAGGTGCAGGCGTTGATCCTCCGCTGCTCCATCCGCGGAACCACAAATCCAAATCCATCCAGCGCCCGCGGTACATCCTGCTCCCGGAAGCCCAGCGAAACCGTCGCCGTCGTCACATAGCGAATCGACCGCAGCCGCTCCGCCAGCGCCGTGTCGATATACTCCACCAGCCCTGCCGTCACGTGCGCCGGCGTGGCAAACACCACGTCATCGGCCGTCAACGATCTTCCATCCTCCAGCACCACTTCATAGCGGCCCTGCTTCGGCAGCACCGCCGCTACCTGCACGCCGCGCTCCACCACGCCAGGACCAATCGCCGTCTCCAGCGCCTCGGCCAGTTGCAGCAGGCCGCCGCGCAGCGTCAAAAACATTGACCGACCGCCCTGAGCTTTACCCTTGCCCTGGCTGCCGCCGCGCGCCTTCTTCCAGCCGCGCAGTACGCTGCCGTACTTCTTCTCCATCACCTGCAGAAAAGGAAACGTACTGTCCAGGCTCAGCCTCTCCGGATCAGCCGCATAAATCCCGCCCATCAGCGGCCCGGCCAGCTTTTCCAGCATCTCGCTGCCAAAGCGCCGCCGCATAAAGCTCGCCACGCTCTCGTCGCCTTCCATCTCCCTCGGCGGAACCAGCACCTCAGCCGCCAACCGCAGCTTGCCGCCCAGCGAAATCAGCCGCGAATCTACCATCGGCTTCACGCCCATCGGCAGCGGATGCAAACGCCCGCCGCTCCATACAAATGTCGGATATTTCCCCGCCCGCGCCGGCTGCAACTGGTCTTCCAGCCCCAACTCACGGCAAAGCTCCAGCGTCACGGTCTTTCTGGCAAGAAACGAATCCGGTCCACCCTCGACCAGAAAGCCGCCCGAGCGCGCCGTCGTAATCTTTCCGCCCAGTCGCTGCGTACCCTCAATCAGCGTGACCGCAAACGTACCCTTGCTCGTCTTTTGCAGAGAATAAGCTGCGGCCAACCCCGTGATGCCGCCGCCGATAATGATCGTGTGTCTCATGTCCCCATCAGCCTTCCCGCGCCGGCCGGGACCCGGCCTTCTCTGCGAGTCCCGCTACAGGTGATCCATACCGGCTGAGTGCTGAACTAACCCTAAAACCGCACCCATCCTCAGACCGTGACGACCATCACACCTCTTCCACCCATTTTTGTAACTGCCTGTACACTCACACCCAGCTCACCGCTAAGGCAGCTTCGCAGCCTCCGCCACAGCATCCCATCCATCGCTGGCGCGCAGAAAATTCTCAGGCTGGAACTCCTCAATCTCAGCCGCCGTCAGCTTCCGTTCCCACTTCACACGCGCCTGTGGATCCGCCCCCGGCCCCGTCGATCCTGCCTCGGCATAAAACACCGTCTTCTGGTTCGGAGCATAGCCCCAGTCCCCGAACCCCTGCGGCAAAATCCCCTTCGGCATGTACGTGTTCAGGTAAATCACCCGCGCATAATACCGCCACGGGCGACCCAGCCCCGCATACCGTCCACTCGCCGTCACGCTCGGCGCCAGCGTAATCTTGCTGTCCTTAATCACATAGCCCGTCGTCGAATCCGGACTCAAACGGCTCTGCGCCGTAATCTGGGTCCCGCCATGCCCCGTCACGTGAATCTCATCGTGGTCAAACACCGCCGTCGCGTCGCCAAAGATAAAGTCCACCGCGCCGGAGATGTAATCGTCCACGTAATACTGCCGCCCATAGTTCGCAAACAACGTGTCCTGGTAGCCCAGAAAACGGCAGTGCTTAAAAATCGCCCGATCCGCCAGCACGCTCGCCGCCACCGCCTGCCCCACCGGCCCGGCGTTATTCTCAAATGTCACGTTGTCCGCAATAAACCCGTGCCCGGCAATCTCCGCCGTCTCGGTAAAAAACGTCCCGCCAGACTCCTTCGCGTAGTGCCCGGAAACAATCACCGTATCCGCCGGCGACTTGCCCAGTCCCAGCAGTTCCACGTTCGGGCGGTTCTGCGCCACCCATATCCGCTCGTGATACACCCCCGGCGTAATCTTGATAATCACCCGCCCGCCATCCGTCGGCTGCGGCGCATGATCCAGCGCATTCTCAATCGTCGGAAAGACCAGCATCCCGTGCTGCGGCAGCTTCTCCCCGGGCTGATACATCGGCACCCCCGGCTTCACCAGCACGGTCACATCAGCGGCCTGGGCTTGAAGCCCAAAACCCAAAAAAACAAAAGCGAATACGACAGCAACAAGTGGTCTGACCATGCACAACAGCATACGCCTGCCACGCCATAGTGCGCACCGATGCCACTAAAAAAGGCGCGCCCTCACGGCGCGCCTTTTCAATCCACTGCTCAGTCCTACTGCGCACCATCCGCTCCCGGAGGCGCAAGCCAAACCCGGTTCGGAGCCGTCACCTTCGCCCCAGCCGTGCTCGCCTTCACCTTCAGGTTCGCCACGTAAGCCTTCGTCCCATAAATCGGCGCGCGGAACTCAAGGTTGTACTGCTCGCCAAACCTCTGCTTCATCTCCTTGAAGTAAGGCCGGAACGAAACCGGATTGCTCAACCCCTGCCAGTAAGCCACGCCCCCCGTCGCGTCGCTCACCTGCAGCAGCAGGCTTTGCCCCGTGCTGCTGAAGTACGCTCCGCCCGGAACCCCCATGCTGTGCCAGTAGATCGAATACACCACCAGCCCCGCCTTCAGCGAATCCCGAATCGCCGACTGCACATAAGGATCATCCGGATCAAACCGCGGATGATAGTTGTCCACTCCGTTCGTAATCATGATCACTTCCCGGCGCGCATCCATATCCTTCGACGGCCAGTGTTTCGCCAGGTCGCTCAGGCAAAAGTACGGGCTCGCACTCCCGCCCGGCGTACCGGACGGCAAATGCAGCCCCCGCACCGCCGCCTCCTTGTCTCTCGTCAACGGAGCCGAAAACACCGCCTGCCCATTCTGCATGTACGCCACGCCTACCTCGGCCTGCGCCGGCAGCGATCGGATAAAGTCCTTAATGTCCTTCAACTGCGTACCCAGGCTCCCCCACGACGAGTTGTCGATCAGCAGCACCACCTGCAGCGGATTCGTCGCCGCCGCCCAGTGCGAGATCATCGCCGTCTTTCCATCCACCTTCACCGTCAAATCCCGCTGCGGAACAGTAATCGGCGCACCCTTCTCCGCCTTGTTCACCACCGTAACCACTGCCTTGCCGCTACCCATAGTCTTTTCGGCCAGCGCCGGCGCGCTCATCATCGCCGCCAGCGCCGCGGCCAACACCACCTTGCCCATCCCACTCATTTGAATTCTCATCGCTACCCTCATTTCCGGCCTTCAAAACCAAGGCCTTACACACCTTATAGCTTTATTAGATGTGGTTCCAACGCCAAAAAATCGTCTCTCTGAAAGACTCTTTCCCTGATACAAAAGACTCCGGCCCTGTCTGGAAGTTGTGTTCATGACGAACTGTTCATGCCGTCGAAAGTGTATCCTGCCAAAGGAATGAAGCGAATTCTAACGGCTGCCGTACTGATTCCAGTCACCATCGCGCTGGTCTTTCTGGGCCCCTTCTGGCTCTTTACCCTGGTCTGCGCCCTCGTCGCCGGTATGGCCCTGTGGGAATACCTCGACCTTGCCGACGCCATCGGGGCGCAGCCGCCGCGCATCGCCTCATATATCGCATTTGCAGCCATTTACCTCTGCATCTGGCGATTTCCTGACCTCCTCAGCGCCACCATTCTGGTCGCCAATCTCGCCATCCTGGCCTTCTGCACCTTTCGCTCTCCCATCCAGCGCATCCTGCCGGACACAGCCTCCGCCTCCTTCGGCATCCTCTACGTAGGACTCGCCTTTGCCACCCTGCCCCTGCTTTTTGAGCAGAGCAACGGCTCCTCCCTGCTCCTGTTCCTCTTTCTCGCCGTCTGGAGCGGAGACATCGCAGCCCTCTACATCGGCAAAGCCCTCGGCCGCAAGAAGCTGGCCCCCCACATCAGCCCCGGAAAAACCCGCGAAGGCGCCATCGCATCCCTCGTCGCCAGCGCCCTTTTCACCCTCTTTCTGCTCTGGGTCGCATCCTATCTCAGCGCCCATTCCGTAGACGCGCTCAGCTACCCCGGCCCCTGGTACGACTGGCTCACCCTTTCGGTCTTCCTCAACGCCGCCGCCCAGCTTGGCGACCTCGTCGAGTCCGGCCTCAAGCGCTCCGCCGGGGTCAAGGACTCAGGCACCCTCCTGCCCGGTCACGGCGGCATCCTCGACCGCATCGACGCCCTCCTGCTCGCCGCGCCCCTGCTGTGGTACGCTCACCTTGCCCAACAGATTTTCTAAAGACGCCGCACATGCTGCAAAATTTTGGGCGCCCCACCCTCACCGCGCTCTTTGCGGTCAAGGTGGGAGAAATCAAACTTCGTCCCAGCCAGAAAATCAGGAGTTCCTGTTCTCAACTGTTCTTCCATTGAGTTATGCCACTTAAGCAAATCGCCATCCTCGGTTCCACCGGCTCCATCGGTCAAAGCACCCTCAGCATCGTCGAAAGCTTCCCCGACCGCTTCGCCGTCGCGTCGCTCGCCGCCGGACGCAACCTCGACCTCGCCTTCCAGCAGGCCAGCCGCTGGCGTCCCGCCGTCGTTTCCATGGCGACCGAAGAACTCGCCGCCAACCTCGCCGCGCGCCTCAAGGCCGCTGGCATCACCGGCGTCGAAGTCCTCCACGGACCCGCCGGAACCATAAGTGTCGCCACCCTCCCGCAGGTCGACTTCGTCGTCTCGGCCATCGTCGGCGTCGCCGGCCTCGAAGCCACCTACGCCGCCGTTCTCGCCGGTAAACCCATCGGACTCGCCAATAAGGAAGCCATGGTCGCCGCCGGGGAAATCCTCACCGCCGCTGCCCGCCAAAAGAACGTTCCGCTGCTACCTATCGACTCCGAGCACAACGCCGTGCACCAGTGCATCCGGGCCGGCACGCCGAATGAAATCAAACAGATATGGCTCACCGCCTCCGGTGGCCCGTTCCGTACCCTTCCGCTCGCCGACTTCGAGCACATCACCGTGGCACAGGCCCTCAAGCACCCCACCTGGGTCATGGGTCGCCGCATCACCATCGACTCGGCCACCATGCTCAACAAGGGACTCGAAATCATCGAGGCCTGCCGCCTCTTCAACCTCCCGCCCTCGGCTGTCAAAGTCACCGTGCATCCTCAGTCCACCGTCCACTCCCTGGTGGAATACATCGACGGTAGCCTCCTCGCGCAAATCTCCGTCACAGACATGCGCCTGCCCATCCTCTACGCCATGACCTACCCTGAGCGCGTCGCCTCCGACCTCACCTTTGACATGGCCTCCCTCAGCCAGCTCACCTTTGAAACTCCCGACTTCCAGCGTTTTCCCTGCCTGCGCCTCGCCTACGAGGCCGCCGAAAAAGGCGGCGCGCACACCATCGCCCTCAATGCATCCGATGAAATCGCCGTCGAAGCCTTCCTCGATGGCCGCATCCCTTTCATGGGTATCCCGCGTACAATAGAAGCAGTGCTCGCGACGACGCCTGTCACCCACCCTGGCACCATCCAGGAGGTCCTTGCGCTCGACCAACAGTCACGCGAAACCGCCTCGGCGGTCCTCAGCCAGTTCAGCCACGCATCCGCCGGCACTCCCCGCAGATAGCAAAAGCTGACCAAAGGAACGAACGAGATCCAGCCGTCTCGACCCCCGCTATGCCTTTCTTCTTCACTGCCACTATCTCCATGCTCATCGTGCTCGGCATTATGGTGCTCGTGCATGAGGCCGGACACTTCATCGCCGCCAAGGCCTTCGGTGTCCGCGTCGAGGTCTTCTCCATCGGTTTCGGTACCCGCCTGCTCGGCTTCCGCCGCGGCGACACGGACTACCGCATCTGTATTCTCCCCCTCGGCGGCTACGTAAAAATGGCAGGCGAAATCGGTGGCGACGGCACCGTGCCGCTCCCCGGCTCATCCTCCGCAAACGCACAGCAAGACGAAGGCCCCCGCGTACTCGACCCCGGCGACCTCAACGCCAAGCCCCGCTGGCAGCGCATGATCATCGGCTTCGCCGGGCCGCTCGCCAACTTCATCCTCGCCTTTGCCCTCATGACCGGCCTCTACATGATGCACAACGAGGTCCCCAAATTCCTCTCCCAACCGGCCGTTCTCGACTTCGTCCCCGCCAACACCCCCGCTGCAAAAGCAGGCCTGCAGCCCGGTGACAGAATCCTCCACTTCGACGGCGCGCCGCAAGATCCCACCTGGAACGATGTCCGCATCCGCGCTGCGCTGAACGTCAATTCCGCCGTACCCGTTACCGTCCAGCGCATCGTCAACGGCCAGCCCAAAACCATCCAGACTCAGCTCAACATCATCGACCCCACCAAGGGGCAGGACTTTTCTCTCAGCGACACCGGCCTCATCCCCCGCATGCAGAGCACGCCCCTCAAGGTCGCTGTCGTCGAACCCGGCTTCCCCGCCGCCAAGGCAGGCCTCAAACCCGGCGACCTCATCGAGGCGATCAACGGCCTCGCGCTCCACTCCATTCCTGCCGTCAGCGCCTACCTGCACGAAAACGGCAAAAAGCCCGTCGCCCTCACCCTCCTCAGCCACGGAAAAACATCCACCGTCACCGTGACGCCCAAATGGGGCGACAACGGCGCGGGATCCATGGGCTATCGCCTCGGCTTCGGCGCCGAACCCCCGCCCTCATCCGTTGAGCAGATGCCCTTCCTCGCCGCCGCCCGCAAGTCAGCCATCACCAACGTGCACTACTCCGGCTATATTCTGGACGTGCTCCACCGCCTGCTCACCCACCGCTCCGAGTTCCAGCAGCTCTCCGGCCCCATCGGCATCGCCCAGCAAACCGGCCAGGCCGTCGAAACCGCAAGCTGGCAGCCCATCATCGCTCTCATGGCCCTCATCAGTCTCAATCTGGGCATCATGAACCTGCTCCCCATCCCCATTCTCGATGGCGGCATGATCACCCTGCTCATCATCGAAGGCATCCTCCGCCACGACCTCAAGCCCGAGATCAAGGAGCGCCTCTACCAGGTCGCCTTCGTCATGCTCGTCCTCTTCTTCGCCTTCGTCATGGTCAATGATGTCTCCAAGCTCAGCATCGTAAGCAAACTCAAACCGTAGCGCATTTTCACCTTCAATGCTTTTCCCGTCATCCCGGTTTTACGCAAACCATGGGGTCCGCCAAGCCAGGCATGCCGGCTCCTGCTACCAGTTCCATCCCTCGCTCTGGTTCATGTTTTGGAGTGCGGTGAGCACTTGCGCGGGCGAGCCCACAAGAACATACATATCTGAGCTCACGCTTTCGTCTATATTCGGCCCTGCGTGGTTGGGCGCCAGCAGGCCGCTGACCCGAATCACAGGGGCTATTTCTGTGAACTGATTTTCGGATTGAATGCCGTTGATTGTCCGGGTTGAAATGGACGAGATGTATGCCGACGCTCTCAAGTAGGAGAAAACTCGCCGATCGACGCTCACGTTTTCCCCATTCGTCACATTCGTTTCAGTCACTTGCTGCGCGTTGACCGGATCGGTCTGCGGATAATAAATAGCAATGATCGGAGCGTTCAAATCGCTCGGATTTTGCAGGGCAACCACCGTGTCACAAGGTGACGAGGTGGGTATGGGATACATCTTTGCCGTAATGACCACTCCACCTTGCGTCAGGTTCAAAGGCTGAGCAGAATTCCATCCATTACACGAAGAGTTCAGCGTCAGGTAGTTCGTGTAGCCGCCGGAAAGACGAAGCCGAACCCCTGCATCAAATTGCGCAATCGCGAGGTCCGTAGGGGTCAGTTGGACCGAGGTCAGGGAACTGGGATTGGAGACGTCGCTGTATGCCTGCACGTCATAAGCGGCCCCCTCGTAGTCGGTATTGAGGACGGGGGTGGTCGTGCCGTTATTGTCGTAGGTCGCGGCAGGTCCAAACTTGTAGATGGGACTGTAATCGGAGCTCGTCTGAGGCGTCTCCCAGGTCGTGGCGCCAGGATTGCCGGGCGCTCCCGGATTGCCCAGGTAAGTCATCGTAAAGTCGTACTTGAAAATGGACGCCGTGTTGTTGCCTAGCTTGCTTGCATCCTCGTAATAGCCCTGAAATCTAAACTCGCTGGATAATTGCTGATCTGCGGAGATATTCGCCGATAACTCCTGACTGAAGATTCCATCCGTCACGGAAGTGGTATTGCAAGACGGGATAGGGTTTTGAACGTTGGGATCATAGTAGCTGAGAGGAAAGAAGCAAAATCCTCCATTCAGGAACAGCGGCAGAGTGTAGGGCGCAATGTTAATACGCCCGCCCGGACCTTCCGGAGATTGGGTGAGAGTAAGTGTGACCGGCGTACCTAATCCATCCTGAATGCCTGCCTGAGTCGGGTTATAGAAACCACTGTGCAGGCTATCGCGAATGTCAGCCTGAAAGCCCCGTCCGTAGGCCACGGCAATCAGGTTTCCAAAGCTGCCATAACCTGTATTCAGATAATCCACATAGCCGCCCCCATTGCAGTCCGCGCCCAGTGTTGCGCCATTGCTGGTGATCGTAGCCTGGTCGGCTGTATAGTCACTCGGCGCATACAGATCCTGAGGGTTCCACCCGGTACAGGGATTGCTGGAGGCTGGAGCCGTGTAAGTCTGCGTCGCAACGGTCGAAAGATTCCCGCTCGAATCCTCGGCAATCGCATGAATAGTGGCCCCGCCGAGCAGCGTGAAGCAAGGGACCGTGGAACTCGGCGTGCACGTGGCTCCATTCGCTGACGAAGGCGTACTCCCATCCAGCGTATAAATGATCGACACGCCAGGCGTTGCATCCGCGACATAGATAGGCGTGCTGCCGGAGAGGGTAGCGCCCGTGGGGGATATGCTCGGCGCGCTCACCTGCGCTTGAGGGTTGGGCGGAGGGGGAGCAGGCGTGGCTTGGGTTGAACTGCCGCAACCACACAAGCCCAAAAACGTGAAGAATGCGAGGACAGAAGGACCGACGCCGCGGCGCAGATGCATGGCTGAATACTTCAAAGACGATTGATTTCCCCCACTCTGTTTCGAAATAAGGCCCTGCAACGGAGACATGCGGATACGATCCGACGCGACTCCAGCCTGCTGTCCGGGCGAGCAAGTTAGGCCCATCTGACTGCCTCCACCCACGGGGGATTTTTTCAAGCAGACTATAGCACAAACCAAAAACAATAGGCACATTATTGCTCATAGGAAATTTGCCGATATCCAGAGAAAAAGCGCGTGCATGTTACGCCGCACGGAACAACCATAAGCTGGGAGGAATTCCGATCCGCACATACACATGACCCCGGTAACTCGATCCGGCATAGATATCTATCTTTCCCGGCGAATGCACCGCCGGAGATCCAACTCCGATTCACGTTTCCGCCGGAACAGCCGCCTTCTCCGCCTAATCTCCCACAGTCGGACCCAGCAATTCCCTGAGCGCCCGAACGTACTCAGCCAGCGCCTCGCGCCCCGCGTTCGTCATCCGATACATCGTCTGTGGCTTGCGCATTACAAACTTCTTCTCAGCCGCCACATATCCTGCTTTCTCCAGTTGCTGCAACTGAGCGCCCAGGTTCCCGTCCGTCGCCTGCGTCTTGCCCTTCAGCCATGCAAACTCCGCCTGATCCACCCCGGCCAGCAATGAAAGTACCGCCAGCCGAAGCCTCCCATGCACAATCGGATTCAGCTCCGGCAGCTCAGGCATGGCTGCTCATCCCCTGCGCCTGCACCCTGGGCTTCCTCGTATCCAGCATCATGCAGTAAGCCCCAAACACAATCTGGCACAGGAAGACCGCCGCCAGAAAAGCCACAGGCGCATCAAACACCAGCAGATTCCCGTAGCAGCATGCCACCGCCGCCGCCCACCACGCCACCGCACAAGCCATCTGCGGCTTCCACCGCAAAATCATCGCAGAAGCACCATTCACCATCCCCAGCATCCCCGCGATAATCGCGAAAACCACATGCGGATCCGTCAGCCGCTGGCTGATCCCGAGCGCGCACATCAGCAGAAAGACTGAAATCCCAAACGCCACCCACATCGATCGAACCGCCCTTCCAACCGCTGTCGGTGCCTGCATCTGGCCGCTCAGCGCCCGCCGAATCGCCGCAGAAATAATCACAGCCGCAATCACAGTAATCGGCCACGCCCATCCAAACCGCGCCGTCGACGTCCACACAATCGCCACGTAGTACGCCACGCCCCACAGCACAAACATCCATCCCCAGCGCTCGGTCCCGCGCCGGCCCTCCAGCACCATCGACTCGATCAGATCCAGCCGCTCCCGAACCTCGTTTGCTCCCGTAAACTCCGTCATCGCAACCCTCCTCGGTCGAATCACAGCCGTTGCCCTACTCACTGAGATCGACATACATAGAGTTCTCTATTTTTTAAAGCTCGTCAAGTGCAAAAAGAAAAATCCGCGCGGAAAACACTCTGCCCCGCGCGGATCAAATCAACCCAAACGACTAAAAATCCCCTACTTCACCCCAATCACCGCCGAGTGCGCGCCCATCGGCACCGCCTGCGATGTCACCTCCCGAAATCCCGCTGCCTCATACATCTTCTTCAATTCGCTGAAGGGATAAGCATCGCCCGATGCCGTCGTGGCCAGCATGGTCATGGCAAAGCTTGCCGCTGGCGGCGGGGAAACCCGGTCCTCGTTCGGCATAAATTCCAACGCCACCGCGCGCCCGCCCGGCTTCAGCGCAGCATGCACCTTCTTCAGCAGTTCCACATTCGTCGGCACGTCAAAGTGATGCAGAAAATTCGTCAGCAGCGCCACGTCATAAGGCCCGCCATACTCTACCTCAAACGCGCTTCCCGGCAGCCGTTTATAGCGATCCGCCACGCCCGCGTTGCGCGCGTTCTCCGCCGCCACTTCCAGCACCGCCGCCCAGTCCACCGCCGTCACATGCGCTTCGGGGTTTTGCTTCGCAAACGCAATCCCGAACAGCCCATGCCCCGCCGCAATATCCAGCACCTCCATCGGTCCCGTCTGTCCCTGCGTCACCATCTCGCATAGCGGATCAGCCATCGGCCTCATCCAGCAGCCCATCGACTTCGCAAACTCCACCCACGCCGGATTATTCGGCTCCACCGAACCCTCGCCCGGAAGCACCGTCCGCCCGGCGCGAACAATCTCCGTCAGGTGGCCATAGGTATCGCGCATCATCGGCGTGTAAACAAACTTTGCCACAGAAGCCACACACGCCGGCGACCGCGGATCAAGAAAAGCCGCGCTCATCTCCGAGTGCCCATACCGCCCATCCTGCTTCGTAAGTACTCCATGAATCGTCAAAAAGTCGCAGAGGATTCGCATCCCGCGCTCCGACGCTCCGCAATGCTTCGCAATCGAAGCCACATCGCCCACGCCCTCACCCACCGCCCTGAACACATCCAGATCAATCGCCGTCGCCAGCGCCGCGCTCTGCTGCAGCGCCGTCAACATGCCGAAAACCATTCCAGGATTCAACGAATTTTGACTCGGGGGAACTCCACTCACACTTGCCTGACTCATGACAAACCTCATCCCGTCCAGCCATTCATCCGGCAAACGGGCTTTCTCTTTCTGTCCATCGCTACCCTTATCGCGGGCATCCGCAATCTTTGCGGCGCACATCCACGGCTACAGAACCCAGCTACCGGAAGCCCGAAATTCAGGACTCCCGAAGTCTACGCCTGCAACTGCATCTCACAGGGAAATTTCTCCGCGCATCCCGAATATCCGGGCACACCATCCCCCCGCCCGGTGTCTAAACATCTGTCCGGACAATTCTCCCTGCGCAAAGCGGCCATCTGTCGAGCGAGCACATGGCCACCCAGCGCCGGAGCAGGCATTGCGCCCTCCCCGGCACGCAACATCCTTTCGCACCTCACCCCAAACATCTTTTTCGTGTAAGCCTGCCGTATCAACAACGGCAATCCCCACTAAGCCGGAATCACCTCGAACGAAACCGCGTAATCCGTCGCCGGCTGGTATCCCCGCGGCATCTCCACGTGCAGCCCCTCGTCCGTCTGCTTCCAGCGCACCGCCCGGTCCGTCCCCAGCAGCCGCACATGCTCAATCTTTCCCGGACTAGTCTTCGACCCGCGCCCCAGCGACGCAATCACCAACGGCTTCTCAGGAACCCCCAGCACAATCGCGTAAATTGAGGTATTGGCCTTGTTCCGCGTGAACCGGATATCTTCCACGCCAAGATTCTTCGCACTGCCCGTCTTCTTTGCCTGGAACTGCCCCGGCGTAATCCGGTTTGGCCCCTCCGCAAACACCTTCCACGGCCGCGTCGCAACAATCGCCTCGCGATTCTCCTCCATCCACGCCGTAATCCCGTCCAGCACAGCCTCTTCCTTGCTGTCGATCGTCCCATCCGGCTTGCCCGGAACACTCAGCAGCAGCGTCCCATTCTTGCTCACCACATCCGCCAGCCAGTGAATCACTTCCCTCGGGTGCATGTACCCGCCGTACTTCCCCGGCTTCTCAAACAGCGTCCGCTGGTAATGCCAGCCGCCAATGCACGTCTCGCTCTGCCACGGATACTCCTGTATCCCGTCCCGTACCCCGCTCTCCTGTCCGCCAATCAATGCCTTCGCCAGGTGCGGAGGCACATTCCCCACACTGATCACCGCCTCCATCTTCCCCGCGTGCAACTGCAAACTGCGGTTGTACAAATACGCTCCCAGATTCATCCCCGCCCACCCCAAAGGCAAGAGCGCGTTGTCAAAATAAACCTGGTCCGGACGGTGCTGGTCGATCAGGTCCTGCGTGCGATCGTAAAAATTCTTCACGTAGCTGATGTCCGGCAGAGCATTCGCCGGATGCTTCGGCCCATATAACGTCTGCGGATCAAGCCCCTGCCACCACTCCTGCTTCCCTTGCGCCTGTCTCATCACGCCGTCGTAAGGCACACCGGCCAGCGGACCTGTCTTGTCCGCACCATGCGCGGTCTGGAACCACCACCAGTTCCGCCCCTGGTGCACGCTCACGCCAAGGCGCAGTCCCTGCTTGCGCGCCGCTGCCGCCCAGCCGCCCACCACATCCCGCCGCGGACCCACTTGCATCGCGTTCCATGCATGATGCTTCGAGTCCCACGTATCAAATCCGTCGTGATGATTCGCCAGCGCAATAAAAAAACCCGCGCCTGCCTTCTTGTAGCGCGTAATCAATGCCTCCGGATCCCAGTTCAGCATCGTCCACTGCGCGCAAATATCCTTGTAGCCAAACCGCGAAGGCGGCCCGTAGTGCTCTAACTGATACTTGTTCTGCGCCGAACCTTGCTCGTACAAATTCCGCGCATACCAGTCCCCATCCTCCGCCACATTCTGCGGATCCCAATGCGCCCATATCCCAAACTTCGCATCCCGATACCACTCCGGCGCGTCATACTTCAGCAGCGAATCATAGGTCGGCCCATATGGCCCCTTGCCCGCCAGGTCCGGCAGCGGAGAAATCATCGGCACGCCATCCCACGAACCGCCCGGAATCGGCAGCGCCGGCGGCTTGCCCCATCCTCCCGGCACAGGCTCCCACGTCGCCTCGTCGAGCCGCTCCGCCACAATCCGCCCATTCACCAGCCCATAGAAAACCCGCTCCCCCGCAGGCCGCGCGCAAAAGCTCGCATAGTCTTCCGTATAAGCATCGAACCCCGGCGAAAGCCCCACACCCGTACCCACTGCGCCCATGCCCAATCGTGGTAGTCCAGCAGCCACCGCCGCACCGCTCATCAGCCTGCAAAAATCTCTACGTCGCATCCGTCTCCTTATTTATGGTCATCACTCAGCCTCCGATTCTATCCCGCGATCCCTGCTCGCAACACCAGAGACGATTCAGACCCTTTATGTAAAAACACAGCGCCGAAGCAGACACTCCGCCCGCTCCGGCGCTCATTGTTAAACGCATTTCTACTGCACTGCGCCAATCCAATAGCCACTCGTCGGCAGCGGATTTCCCAGAAAATCCGTCGTGCCCATCGAGCAGCCGCTGATGCCGGTACACACATTCGTGCCCGCGCCAATCGCCGGCGAACCTGTCTGCGGCGTAAACTGCGTCGTCGGCCACACATTCGCAACGTCATAGCTGGGCTGCGGCAGCAGCGGATCGCCAATCAGCGAGTTCGCGTCCTGCCCTGTTGCGCTCTGGTACTGCGCCAGGCCCGCATAAGTCGTACCGCCATACTCAAAGTTGTACTGCGTGGCATTCGGCCCGTAGTACAGGTTGTAGTCCGAGGTCATCGGCTTGGCGGCACGAACCAGGTAGGGAGCGGTCAACGGCGTATAAACGAGGTTGTTCTCAAAGAAATCAGGATTCGACCCGCTGAAGGTCGCCCCATTATCCGTCAACTCATAGTTACTCGCAGGCGTAGCCGTCCAGTAACTGGTGTTGTCGTAGATTTCAACGCCATCCAGCGAACCGCTGTTCCAGGTCGAAAGCAGAAAATCTCCGTAGTTCAGACTCGAGCTTTCAGCGTCATTGTTCACGCAGACGTTAAAGCGCACCACGCTGTTCACCGTGGGCTCGCCGCCTGCGCCAAAAACGGACACGCAATAACCCTTGTTGTCGTGAATGTAATTGTCTTCCACCGTCACGTTGCGGTTCAGATAATCAATATCAATCCCGCCGCCGTCGCCCGCCCAGCTCGTGTTGTTGTACGACTCGTTGGAAGCAATATCCACATCAATGCTGTTCCATACCCACAGCGCGCCCGGCGTGCTGCCCGTGCAGTTCGGGCACTCGCCCGACTGCGTCACCACATTGTGGGTCAGCGCCACATTTTGCGCGTCGGTCACCAGCAGTCCGTCGCCATACACGTTCTGCACCTTCGAGTTGGTAACGGAAATGTTCTGCCCTTTCGGCCCCGTGTACGCGCCGTGCTCGCCGGCCTGAATGAAAATCCCCTCCCCAGCCGTCGTATTCCCCACTGTCACATTCGAAAGGTTCACATTGCTGATCGTCGAGGTGCTGGTCTTATCCGTAATCAACCCAATCTCTCCGCCGACCGCTCTCTGTGTCGCAACCAAAGTGGCGCCCGTCGCTGTCACATTCGTAATCGTCAATCCACTGATGTTCGTACCGCTGAGGGCCTTCGCCACCAGACCCCAGTTCTTGCCTTCCTGCAGGTCCAGATTCTCAATCGTCCAGTAAGACTGGTTCGTCAGATACACCGCTGCGCTGTTCGTCGATCCACCGTTGATCACCGGCAGCGCACCCGTGCCATAGTCTGTTACGGTGATCGGCGCCGACGAACTGCCCGATCCGGTCGGAGAAAACATCCCCTGGCAGGTTGTTCCAGCCATAAAGCTGATGGTGTCGCCCGGCGCATAGCTTTGCGCATTTGCCGACGCGATGTTATTCCACGGCGAACTCTGCGAACCATTACCGTTCGATGCCTGGCTGCAATCCACGTAATACGAGTGAGCCCCATGGCTCGGCTTGGCCACTGCAACGGGCCTGTTCAGATGGTTGATTCCGCTGCTGCTCAAGTTGCTCGCGCAACCCGCTGCCGTAATCATCACTGCCATCACGGCGCTCAAAGGAAGAAACTTACGCATCATGATCACTGTTCTCATGGCAAATCTGCCGACCGGCAAGCCCTCAGGCCATGCCGCCCTTTCCGGAAATGAAACCGTTTTCATTTGTCACCGGAACTGCAGAAGCACTTCAGTCATTGCCGGATCACGGCTGGAAAACCCGCACCAGCTCCAGTCTGTAAATATGGCCCCAATCAGCGAGTGGGATACCTGATTAAAGCTGCTTTCGCCGCATGCTCGATTGCAGGTCCCTTGAAATGAAATTGTTTACATGCCCGCCAATGGAAACTTATCCTTGCACGCAGAAACCTGTCAATCCATTTCCTGACTTACCCCTATCCAAAGTTGTAGACGGCACCCGCATCATGAAATTCACCCATGGCGTTACAGAAGTAAGCCGGCTTTCGATCAACGGATTCCACGACCCCTGCGAATCTTGGAATCCAGGCCGCACTCAGATCAGATCCGTCTCCCACAAATCATGCAGATGCACCACACCCTCCACGCGCCCCTCCCCATCCACCACAATCAGCGACGTAATCTTCCGCTCTTCCATCTCGTGCAACGCCCGCGCCGCCAGCTCATCTCCGCCAATCGTCTTCGGCTTCGCATTCATAATCTCTCGCGCCGTCTTCTTCAGCCCCTCGCCGCTGTCCCGCTCCAGCATCCGACGCAGGTCGCCGTCGCTGATAATTCCAGCCAGCCGCCCGCCGTCCACCACGGTCGTCATGCCCAGCCCCTTGCGAGACATCTCGTAGATCACATCCTTCATCGCCGTTCCCGGCTCCACCTGCGGCAGCGCATCCCCGGCATGCATCAGTTCCTTCACGCGCGCCAGCCTCTTGCCCAGCTTCCCGCCCGGATGCAGCTCCGCAAAATCCTCCGCCCGGAAACCCTTCCGCATCGAAACCGCCACCGCCAGCGCATCCCCCAGCGCCAGCATCGCCGTCGTCGAGGCTGTCGGAGCCAGCCCCATCCCGCACGCCTCTTCCGGAACGCTCACATCCAGGGCCACATCGCTCGCCCTGGCCAGCGTCGAATCCGCCCGGCAGCAAAAACTGATCAGCGCGTCCCCAATCCGCTTCAGCGTCGCCAACAGCCGCAGAATCTCTTCCGTCTCCCCGCTTGCCGAAAGCGCAATCACCACATCGCCCCGCGCCAGCATCCCAAGATCGCCATGCACCGCCTCCGCCGGATGCAAAAACAAGGCTGGCGTCCCCGTCGAGGACAAGGTCGCCGCAATCTTCTGCGCAATCAGCCCGCTTTTGCCCATCCCGGTCACCACCACCCGGCCGCGCTCCCGGCCACAGGTCAGCACCCGCTCCACCGCGTCCTCAAACGAGACGGCCATCGGACCATCCAGCCGCTCGGCCAGCGCCAGCAGTGCCGCTGCCTCCACCCTCACCAGTTCCGCCGGGGTTTTCTCCTGCTTGCTCATATAAATCCCTTCCTTAACTTACGGATACTAGCATCGTGACTCCCCGCACAGCCAAACCTCACTCGAATCCTGCACCATGGTCCTCTAAAATAGAAATCAGAGGTTGTTTGCGTGAAGCGTAACGTCATCGTCCTTGCCATGATGGTCGCAGGGCTCTCCCTCATGGTCTGGGCCGGCATCGAAAACTACCGGGCTAATCAGCAAGAGCAGGCCAGGGTCCGGGCCCTCCAGTCTGCCCTCAACGCCGCCGAAGCCCAGGCCAACGGCTCCAGTCAGGACGGCGGCAACTCCGGCATGCCCGACCAGCAGCCCCTCCTCGGCCAGCAGGCTCCCAACTTCACCCTCGTCAATCTCCAGGGCAAAAGGGTCTCCCTCGCCGACTACCGGGGCAAAGCCGTCGTCGTCGACTTCTGGGCCACCTGGTGCGGACCCTGCCGCATGGAAATCCCCTGGCTCGTCCAGCTCAATAAAAAATACGCATCCCAGGGACTCACCGTCCTCGGCGTCGCCACCGACACCATCGACAGCGACACCGGCGAGAAAGACCCCCACTCCGCCATCGCAAAATTCGCCCAGCAGCACAACATGGACTACCCCATCCTGCTGGCCGACATGAAGGTCGCCAACCAGTACGGCGGCATCGACTCCATCCCCACCACCTTCTTCATCAACCGCAGCGGCAAAGTCGTCGCCAGCACCGTAGGCCTCGCGCCTCGCAGTGATATCGAAGCCGACATCGAGAAAGCTCTCTCCACCGGAGGCACAGCATGAAGCAAATCCCGCACGGCATCGCCCGTACCCTCACCGTCACGGCAACCGCGCTCGCGCTCTGCGCCGCGCTCTTCACCGCCGCCCACGCGCGCGCTCAGCACATGCCCTGGCAAACCAGCCAGACCTCTGACCCCGTCGTCTTCCTCTATCCCCTCCAGTTGGCCGTGCCCGCCGGTAAGCCCACCCCAGTCAGCCTCACCTTCCGCGTTGCCAATGGACTCCACATCAGCTCCCACACCCCCACCTCCAAAACCTTCATCCGCACGGAACTCATCGTCCCCAACGACCCCAACGCCAAACTGTCCTCCATCGATTTCCCCGCAGGCGCCCAGTACGCACTCCCCGCCTTCCCGCAGGACAAGCTAAGCGTCTACACCGGCCAGTTCACCGTCCACGCCAAAGTCACCGCCACCCGCGGAAACCATATGCTCCGCGCCAAACTCCGCTACCAGGCCTGCGCCACCAACTCCTGCTACCCGCCCCGCACCATCCCCGTCAACATCGACGTCATCGGCAAGTAGCTGCTTCAAAAGTCTGTAAAACAAAAACCAGGTGCCCCATAGCCAGCCCTGAGCGAGCGGAAGACGCGTCGAATGGGTCCTCGAAGAGGACGTGGGAATCGGCGCAAAGCGCCGACCATCCTCACACAACCATAAATAAGCAAACAGGTGCTCTACCCTCGCCACCTGCACCAAATCTCCATTTCAAGATCCGGGCTCTATGCCGAAGGCGCAGCCACGTCCATTCCCACCACAGCCCTCAGCCGCCTCACAACCCGATCCTTCCCCAGATTCACCATCACCGCAAACAAGCTCGGAGCAACAGCCTGGCCTGTCAGCGCCACGCGCGATCCATTGATCAGCGCACCCGCTTTGATGCCCTTTTCCTCGGCAAAACCACGCAGCACCTGCTCTGTCGACTCCTCCGTAAACTCCTGCGCCGCCGCATAGCGCTCCGCCAGTTCGCCCAGCAGTGCCCGTATGTTCGCATCCTTCAGAAATTTCGTAACTGCCGCGGGATCAAATTCAAACTCATCAGCGAAATACGCCCGAAATGCCTCCGCAAAGTCCTTCAAGCTGCGCGCCCTCGGCTTCAGCAGCTCAATCGCAGCCACCACTTCCTCGCCCGATCGGGATGGCTTGAACCCCGCCTTGCGCCACTCCTCGGCAGCCAGCGGCAGTAGCCGCGCCGCGTCGTACGCGCGAATATACTCCGTGTTGAACCACGCCAGCTTGTCGTTATCAAACACCGCGTTCGACTTCGAAATCCCATCCAGCCCAAACAGCTCGATCAATTCCTCAGACGAATACATCTCCCGGTACTTGCGAGCCGAACCATGCGCCATCCCCGGCGACCACCCCAGCAGCGCCAGAAAATTCCGAAACGCCTCCGGAACAATCCCCATGTCCTTATAAGCCGTCACGCTCGTCGCACCATGCCGCTTGCTCAGTCGCGTCTTGTCCGGTCCCAGAATCAGCGGCACATGCGCAAAAATCGGTGTCGTAACACCCAGCGCGTCATAAATCAGCACCTGCTTCGGCGTGTTCGAAATATGATCCGCCCCTCGAATAATATGCGTCAGCCGCATGTCCACGTCATCGGCCACCACGCTCAGGTGATACGTCGGAATCCCGTCCGACCGCAAAAGCACAAAATCCTCAATCTCCGCGTTCGCAAACTCTACATTGCCGAACACCGCGTCCTCAAAGCTCGTCGACCCGCCCTCCGGCACGGCAAATCGCAGCGCGCAGGCCTCGCCCGCCGCCTTGCGCGCCGCCGCCGTCGCCGCGTCAATGCTCCGGCACCGTCGGTCATACATCGGTGGACGTCCGGCCGCGGCCGCCTCAGCGCGCCTCTGCTCCAGCTCTTCCTTTGTGCAGAAGCAGTAGTAGGCATGGCCGCTCGTGAGCAGTTTCTCAGCCGTCGCCCGATACAAATCCAGTCGCTGCGACTGGAAGAACGGACCCTCGTCCCAGTTCAATCCCAGCCACCGCATCCCCTCCAGAATGCCCTCCACCATCGCCTCCGAAGACCGCTCAAAATCCGTGTCTTCGATGCGAAGAATCAGCGTCCCCCCAAAATGCCGGGCAAACAGCCAGTTGAACAAAGCAGTGCGAGCACCACCCACATGCAGGTAGCCGGTAGGCGAAGGCGCAAATCGAACGCGAGGTGTCTCTGAGGAATTCATAGGCATCAAAATCTCTAAAAGTAACTCTTATGAATACAAATATGATGGTCTGCCCCGTTGCCTGCCCTGAGCGAGCTGTAAGCGAGTCGAATGGGTCCCGATTCTGGGACCTGGGAATCGGCAAGCCACCATTCGGAAAAACCGCGGCGCTGACGATCGACAGCCTGAAACACAGCAAACAATCCGCAGTTCAGCTAACGGCTGACAGCTGCCCTTAAGTAAAGTCTTCCGTATCAAACGCAGGCTTTTTCACCGCCGGCTTCTGCCCGCGAGACATCTCCTTCAGCATCTCGTCGATCTCGTCCGCGCCTACGGTCACCGTCTCGTCTATCTCGGCGTGCATCACCTGCAGGCCGTTGTCTTCCTCCACGCGCTCCAGCAGCACAACCGCGTGCGCCTGCGCTACGTGGTCCACGCCCATGCCTTCCGGCGTCTTCGCCTTGATGCTCACATCCCCTGCCGGAATATCCAGCAGAGAAGCCACGCGCTCCCGAATCTCGCCCGCAATCGGAGAAATCTTCGGCGCCGCCAGCACCAGCGTCGTGTCCACATTCGCAATCTTGTAGCCGGCTGTATGAATCTCATCCAGCGCCAGCTTCAAAAAAATCGCCGAATCAGCGCCCTTCCACCGGGGATCCCCCGGCGGGAAAAAGCTTCCGATGTCTCCGGCAGAAACCGCTCCCAGAAGCGCATCCGTAATCGCATGCAGCAGCACATCCCCGTCCGAGTGCCCGGCCAGCCCCTCGGGATGCTCAATCGCAAGCCCGCCTATCACCAACGGCACGCCCGGCTGAAAAGCGTGCGAATCCCATCCATATCCAATCCGTATCTTCATGGCTTCCGTCTTTCAGCTTATCGTGAAGCGCGCCGTTGCAGATAAAACTCCGCCAGTTCCAGGTCGCCCGGCTGCGTAATCTTGATATTCGCGGCCGACCCCGGAACCACCATCACGCGCGCTCCGGCCCGTTCCACCAGGCTCGCTTCGTCCGTGCCCGCAAAGCCATCCGCCTCGGCTTCGGCAAAGGCCCGCCGCAGCAGCCCCGCGCGAAATCCCTGCGGCGTCTGCGCCTGCACAATATACTCTCGCGGAATCGTCGCCGTAATCAGCGCTCCGCCTGCCGTGCGCTCCACCTGCTTGATCGTATCCACCGCCGGCAGGCCCACTATCGCAGCGCCGCTCTTCTCCGCCGCTTCAATCGTTCGCTCAATCACCTCGGGCTCTATCAGCGGACGCACCGCGTCATGCACCAGCACAATCTCCTCGTCGCCGCACTCCACTGCCGCCAGCGCGTGCGCCACGCTCTCCTGCCGGGAGTCGCCGCCCGTCACCACGCGCACCTTGTCGGCCAGCCCATACTCCTGCACCTGCGCCGTCACGCGCTCCATCTCGCCCGCACGCACCGCTACATACATCTGCGTCACCGAAGGCACCGCGGCAAAGGCGCGCAGCGTGTGAATGAGCACAGGGATTCCCCCCAGCTCGAGAAATTGTTTCGGACTATGAGGCGCGCCATGGCCACTCGCCATCCGCGTCCCCAGCCCTGCAGCCGGCAAAATAACAGTAACCCGCATAAACACTGGATTATACCGCTCCCGCAACTCCCCTGCCGCATATTCTTCCGCCCACCGCCCTCGCGCCCTGCCAACTCAGCCCTTGTGAAACCCAAACCAAAGATGAGAGCATGATGCCCATGCTAGCCTGGGCCGTTCAAATCGTGCTCCTCATCGTTGGCCTTCTCTTTATTGGGGCCGGCATCTTCGCTTTCCACAGCGCCCCGACCACCCCCGGCTTCTTCGCCTCCATCGAGGCCCAACTCAAGCCTCTGCTCTTCCTCTTCATCGGCTTCCTTTGTTTCCTCGGAGCACACAGAGTCGCAAAGGCCAAGAGCAAAAAGCCTTCGCCGCCACCCCCGCCCACGCCTACGCCCAGAGGATAGTCCGCATGCGCTCCCGCTTTCCCCTCCTGCTCTTCTCCCTGCTCCTCGCCTTACCTGGCCTTTCCACCGCGCAAATCATCGCCGCAACCCCGCCCATGGGCTGGAACAGCTGGGACTCCTTCGGCCTCACCGTCACCCAGCCCGTCTTCGAGCAGGAAGCCGACTACATGCACCAGCACCTGCAAAAGTACGGCTGGCAGTACGTGGTCATCGACGAGGGCTGGTTCGCACGCTACCCCGATCACAAAGGCACGCCCCGCCTCGTCCAGGGCTATGACATCTCGCCCAACGGCCTCTACCTGCCCGCGCCCAACCGCTTCCCCAGCGGACTCAAAGCCATCGCCACTTACGTCCATTCCCTCGGCCTCAAGTTCGGCATTCACATCATCCACGGCATTCCACGCTCCGCCGTCGAAAAAAATCTCCCCATTCTCGACTCAAAATTCACCGCCCGTCAGGCCGCCCACACCACCGACGTCTGCGCATGGAACTCCGATAACTACGGCGTCAAAGACAACGCCGCCGGGCAGGCCTACTACGACTCCATGATCAAGATGTACGCATCCTGGGGCGTCGACTTCCTCAAGGTCGACTGCATCTCCCAGCCATACAACGCAAAAGAAATTGAGATGATCCACAAGGCCATCCTCAAAACCGGCCGCCCCATCGTCCTCAGCCTCTCGCCCGGTCCCACCCCCCTCAAAGACGGCCTCAACGCCGTGCGCAACGCCAACATGTGGCGCATCTCCAATGACATGTGGGACGTCTGGTCCAAGCCCGCCAACGCGCCCAGCTTCCCCCAGTCACTCACCAACCAGTTCACCCTCCTCGCCGACTGGGTTCCCTTCCGCGGACCCGGCCACTGGCCCGACGCCGACATGCTCCCCATCGGCACCCTCGCGCCTCATCCCGGCTGGGGCAAAGCCCGCGTCTCACGCCTCAATCACAACGAAGAGCAGACCCTCGTCACACTCTGGTCCATCGCCAAATCCCCGCTCATCATGGGCGGCAACCTCCTCAAAATGGACCCCTACACCCTCTCGCTCCTCACCAACCCACAGGTCATCGCAGTCGATCAGCACTCCTACGCCAACCACCCCCTGATGCAGAACGCAAACGGAGCCATCTGGGCCGCCGCCGGCCCCCACGGCGATTACATCGCCCTCTTTAACTTCGAAAACAAAGCACGCTTCATGTCCGCCAACTGGTCGCAATCAGACCTCCACGGACCCCACCCCGTCGCCGACCTCTGGGCCCACCGCAACCTCGGTGTCATGAAGGACATTCACGTCGAAGTCCCACCCCACGGCACCCGTCTCCTCCTCATCGAACACTAACCAGACAACCCCATCCCGGCGGGGATATCAACACAACCATTCCCCGCCTCCCACCTCATAAAAAATCTCTAATCATTCCGCACAACCTCGGCCTTCCACTTGCATCTATCCGAGTAACAAGAAGAGGCAGTCAGTAGTTCGGCTCACCTGAAAGTAGTTCCTACCGCTCTACCCGGCCAGTTGTCCCGGCCCCCGCTATACCCACCCGCTTGCTCCCCTCCTTTACGCCTCTTGAGATTCAAAAAAGGCCCGCCGGAAAGCGGGCCTTTGCTCGTTCCACCACAATCTCTCCTTCCCGATAAAATGAGAATCGTGCCCAGGCAAGCCAGCAAATTCTCTCCAGACAGTCCCTCCGCCATCCAGGCCATTGACGATCTCCTCGCCAGCGTCGGCCTCGAACATGGCCGCCGCAAGCTCGGCCGCGCCGGCATTCGTCGCCAGGCCAGGTACAACCGTCAGCCAGAAGTCGAAATCCCTCCGCAGCCCCAGCCGCCCGTTGTCAAATCAAAGCTCTCCGTCGTGCAGGTTTCTGACTGGTCCCGCTACGCATGGCTCCAGCACGGCTTCAGCACCCGGACCGGAGGCGTCACAAAGGTCTACCGCCCCACCCAGCTCGCCGGAGAGCTCAACCTCGGCTTGACCGCCTCGGACACTCGCGAAAACGTCCTCGAAAACCGCCGCCGCTTCATCGAGGCCGTCGCCGGCAATCCCGACGCGACCCTCGTCACCCTCAAGCAAATCCACTCCAACCTCACCCGAAAAATCACCACCCGCGCTGAGGCCGACGTCCTCCGTCGCGCCGACGGCCTCATGACCGACCGCCCCGGCATCCTCCTCGGCATCCAGACCGCCGACTGCATCCCCGTCATGATCGCCGACACCCGCCGCAAAGCCGTCGCCATCTTCCACGCCGGCTGGCGCGGCACCCTCAAGCGCATCGTCGAGGGCGGCGTCGGTCGCATGCGCATGGAATTCCGCAGCCGTCCAGAAGACCTCATCGCCACCATCGGCCCCGGCATCGCCCAGTGCTGCTACTCCGTCGGAGAAGAAGTCTGCGCAGAATTTACCTCCCAGTTCGCCTACGCACCCGAACTCTTCTGCGAGGTCTACGACTCAGACCCCATCCGCGAAAAATACCCGCTCCTCTTCCTCACCCAGCGAGCTCCCGGCCACAGCCCCATCGGCCCCAGCCTCCATCTCGATCTCTTCGAGGCCAACCGCCGCCAGCTCCTCGACGCTGGACTCCGTCCCCAATCCATCCACGTCATCGGCCACTGCACCAGCTGCCAGACCAACCGCTATTTCTCCCACCGCGCCGGGCACGGCTTCGCCGGACGCATGCTCTCCGTCATCGGCATCCGCGCATCATAAGAGACCCAACCCATATCCAATCCGGCCCATCACCGCCAGACAGACATGACAATCCCGCCCAGCACAGTCAATCCGCCGCCCATCCAAATCGGCAAGTTTGGCCGCTCTCCAAACTGGAACCAGGCCACCACCTGGGCCACCACAAAAAACAACACTACATACACCCCAAGCAGTTTGCCGAAATCCAACCGAGACGAATTCAAAAACAAACTGTAAAGCGTCAGCGTCATCGCTCCGCACACAAAAAGCGCCACCCTCCGTGAACCCACAGAGCGATACAGCGCGCTCTGGAACAACGCGTCACCATACACCTCAAGAAACGCGGCAATGGCAAGGATCACAACAGCACCCAGCGGAGACGCGGAAATACGGCTTAGGATCGAGTTCATGCACCTTTTCCCATCAAAAAGAAGAGGAAACAGTATTCTGCTTCCTCTTCAAACAAACATGGGTGCGGCTTTTTGCCGCACCACTATCATCCTCGTTGCAAGGCTGATCGCAGCGAACCGGTCACTCCATACTGACTAAGAACTCGACTCTTTCGCAGCAGCCTTGGCCGCTGCCTCGCCCGGATTCACCAGGTCCCGCAGCTCCTTACTCGGCTTGAAGTAAGGGACCTTCTTCGCGGGCACCTCCACCTTCGCACCCGTCTTCGGGTTCCGCCCAATCCGCGGATTCCGCTGCCGAACGCGGAAACTGCCGAACCCGCGTATCTCGATCTTGTCCCCCGACTTCAACGCGGCAATCACCGAGTCGAAGATCGTATCCACGATCACTTCGCCATCGCGGCGGGTCAATTCACCGCTCTTTGTCAGTTCTTCCACCAGGTCTGCTTTTGTCATGGTCGGATCCGCTCCGGGAGTATCTTCCAGCTTGTAACCATAGTAGATGCAACAAATTGCTGCACCTCAACCCAATTCTTAACAAAATCTTACGCAGATTTTGCAAAAAAGGTACATCGGTCCTGCCAGAAATACCTGAAAAATAAGAAACTTTGCCCCTATTACGCTGCTTTCACCCCAGCAAAACAGGCCGAAAATGCAGAAACCTCCCGGCTACCGCACCTTCGGCCCATCCTTATTTCCGCCCTCAGCTCTACGAAGCCAACGCTTGGTGCTCAGGCAGTTCCAGCTCGTAAGTTCGAGGCCGTACCTTTCGCTGCACCATCCGGATGACTTCGCCATCCTGCGCCAGGGCAAACCGTTCCGCACACGCGCCGCAAAGCCAGTAGTGCTCCAGCCGGCTCCCTTCGCCATGCTCGCCTTCGTCGATGGTGTGCACACCGAATACAAACACTCGGCCCTCGCGGAGGTAGTGCAGAGGCTTCCCGCACTCGGGATTAAAACACTGATTCAACATCTCAATTCGCATCCTCTCGGGTTGGGTTGTCGGGCTTACTCCGGCAACACAAGGGAAGAACTACTCCCGAAGGAATCTCTCAAGCTCCGGGAAAACAACAAACGCTACTTCCTTCGATGTCGCGAAACTCGAAACGAGTACCCAGATTTCCAAATTTTTATCTGCGCTTTCCAGACGCACCCCCCGGAATCAGCACCATCAATGGGCATCCTCAGAAAATCTCCAAATTTCCGCCTCACCGGATTTAACCTTGTTGTTGAGGGTTTCCATGAACATCTCTTCCGCAAGCCGGCCGCTTCCCACCCAGAAGATGCCAACCGCAAACCGTGCGCTCAGGCTTGCCGGATGGCTCGTCCTCGCCATCTTCGCGCTCGCGCAGGCCCGCCCTGCCCATGCCGTCGTCCACTCCTACATCCTCATCAACGCGCAAACCGGCCAGGTCCTCCAACAATACCACGCCGACGAGCCGACGCACCCGGCCTCTCTCACCAAGCTCATGACGCTCTACATCACCTTCCAGCGTCTCCAGCAGGGCCGCCTCACGCTCAACCAGCGCTTCCGCGTCTCCGCCCACGCCGCCTGCCAGCAGCCCTCCAGAATGGGCCTCGTCGCCGGCACAACTGTCTCCGTCCGAACACTGATTCGCGGCATCATCGCCCACTCCGCAAACGACGCTGCCGTCGCACTTGCCGAAAACATCGCCGGCAGTGAACCCGCCTTCGTCAGGCTCATGAACGCACAGGCCCGCCAGCTCGGCATGACTCACACCATCTTCTACAACGCCTCCGGCCTGCCCAACTACCGCCAGTGGACCAGCGCCCGAGACATGGCTACCCTCGCCCTGTCTATCATTCAAACCTTCCCCCAGTACTACCACTATTTCAATACGCCCTCCCTGGTATACCGCGGCCACACCCTCTACACCTTTGACCATCTCATCAAAATCTACCCCGGTGCGGATGGCATGAAGACCGGCTACATCGCCAGCTCAGGCTTCAACCTCGTCACCTCCGCCGTCCGCGACCATCACCGCCTCATCGGAGTCATCTTCGGCGGACGCACCGCCTACTCCCGCGACATGGAAATGGTCGCCCTCCTCAATCGCGGCTTTCGCACCTTCCAGCCGCCAACGCAACTGCTGGCTCGCAACAACCCGCCGGCTCCGCCTCAGGCTGACCCCCAGATCCATCCCCACCCCTATTCCACAGCCGTGCATCGCACCGTCAAGCCCAGAATCGTCAAACCACGAATCGAGGCCGCGGCCGTCGAATCCGCTCCGGCCGGCAGCCACCACCGCATCATCCAGGTCGGCGCCGAATACCGCAGCTCCCTCGACGTACGCCGCATCCTGCACTCCGCAAAGCTCTCCGCACCCTCCCTGCGCCACCAAGGCCGGGCCATCGTCGTCCGTCTGCGCAACCGCCATTACCTCGCCCGCTTTGCCGATCTCACCCAGCAAGCCGCATTCCAGGCCTGCACCGCACTCCGCCACAAGCGCTACACCTGCACCGTCCTCGATCTCTACCCCACCCGCCGGCAGAACATCGCAGCCACCCCTCACCCAGGGCACGACCTCAGCGAATAACTGACGCCTGCTCCGCCCGCACGCCACACGCAAAGCGCGCAACCCTCGCGCCTTGCCTTAATACATCGTATTGCGATATATTAAGAGTGTGGCTCCGCATTCCACGCAACACCATGTCTCCGCCAAATACGACGGCATCGTCGCCGAACTCGCCAACTTCCGCTATCTCCTCCGCAAATTTATCCATTTCAGCGAGAACGCCGCACGCGAAGCCGGCATTACACCGCAGCAGCATCAGTTGATGCTGGGAATCGCGGGCTTCTCCGCCGCAGGCCAGGCCACCGTATCGGAGCTTGCCGAGTTTCTCCAGGAGCGGCACCACTCCGTCGTCGGCCTTATTAACCGGGCCGCCCGCAGCGGTCTGGTGCGTCGAGACAACGCCCCCACCGACCGCCGCGTCGTGCTCGTCTCACTCACGCCTAAAGGCCGAACCCTCCTCAATCGCCTCACCCTCCAGCACCGTGCTGAGGTCACGCGCCTCCGCGATGAGCTGCTCCGGTTCGCCCGTCGCCCCAGGGCCTCTGCCCGCGTCCGCGAATCAGCCCATCTCGCCACCCACCAGAACCTGGATACCGGCTCACACCACATATGAACGAACATCGCGGCTGGCGAAGCCTTCTCCGTCACCCTCTTCTGCGCAAATACGCTCCCCTCGTCCACGAAGATCTGACCGCGGTCTACGCTCGCGATCTCCAGAAGTGGCTCATCATCGCACCCATCATCGGCGTCATCACCGGTCTCGTCACCACCGCCATCGCCATCATCATCCTGCAGAAGATGTGGCCGCCCATCCTCAGGTATTACATCGAGCACCACTGGGCCATCATTCCAGGACTCGTCGCCGGATGCCTCATCGCCGGCATCATCATGCAATTCCTCACACCCGACGCAGATGAGCACTCCACCGAGGAAATCATCCGCTCCTATCACGAGCATCAGGGCCACATCAACCTGCGGCCATTCCTGCCCAAGCTCATCGCCGCTATCGCTACCGTCGGCTTCGGCGGCAGCGCGGCGCTCGAAGGCCCCAGCATCTACAGCGGTGGAGCCATCGGCTCCTGGGCCTGGGCTCGCTTCCGCAACCTTCGCCGCTTCCGCCTCGACGATCGCGACCGCCGCATCATGCTCATCTGCGGAGCCGCCGCAGGCATGTCCGCCGTCTTCCGTGCTCCCCTCACCGGCATCGTCTTCGCACTCGAAATGCCCTACAAGGACGACCTCGCGCACGAAGCGCTCCTGCCCTCCCTCATCGCCTCTGTCGTCTCCTTCATGACGCTCAGTTCCTTTCTCGGCAGCGCTCCGCTGTTCAACTTCGCCACCGCTTCCTCATTCACACGCAAGGACCTACTCTGGTGCGCCCTCCTCGGACTGATCATCGGCCTGCTCGCCATGGCCTTCGTCATCACCTTCCGCCGGGCGCGCACTTTCTGCGTCCGCCTCGGCTGGCCTCACTGGCTCAAAATGTCCCTCGGCGGACTACTCACCGGCCTCTGCGGCGTCCTGTTCCTCCACTTCTACAACGGAAACCTCACTCCACTCGGCCCGAATTATGAAGCCGTAGGGCTCATCCTCACCCACGCCCACAGCAGCATAGAGCTCCTCTGGTTCGGCATCCTCAAACTTGCCGCCACCGTCTTCACCCTCGGCGTCGGCGGCGTCAGCGCCATGTTCGTCCCGCTCTTCCTCACCGGAGGATCCTTCGGCATGGCCTTCGCGCAATCCATCGTGCACAGCCCCACCCCCGCGCTCTACGCCGCCGTCGGTATGGCCTGCTTCATCTCTGCCGGATACAAAACCCCTCTCGCCGCCGTCGTCTTCGTCGCGGAAGCCACCGGAGGGCACGCCTTCATCATTCCTGCCCTCATCGGCGCAGCCGTCGCATATGCCGTCTCCGGCGACGCCTCCGCCTCCGGCGACCAGAGACTCCATGAATCCGTTCGCGTTACCGAACTCAGCGCGCTCCCCATCCGGGAGATCATGCATACCGACATCGTCTCTGTTCCCGCCGGCCTCACTCTGCGGGAATTCGCCGCCATGCTCTCCCCCCACAACCGCCATGACATCTTCCCCGTCTTCGACAACGGCAAGCTGCTCGGCACGTGCAGCCTCTGGGCGCTCAGCCAGGTCGCTCCCGAAAAATGGAGCACCACCCGCGTCCACAGCATCGTCCAGCGCCGCGTCCAAAAGGTCTCTCCAGAAACCGACGCCATGGAAGCACTGCGCCTCCTGCTTGCAGAAGACACCGAACCCATGCTGCTCGCCGTCCAGGACGGCGGCAAAGTAGTCGGAATCATCACCAAAACCAACATCCTGCAGGCACTCAAAATGCGGCTTCAAAACCCGTTGGCATTGCCAGATCAACCGCCCGCTTCCACCCAGGAGAACGGCGGATGAAACAGCCCCTGGCCGCCAGCCTGTCGGCACGCATTCACGCCCTGCAAAGAGGAGCCAACCATGGCCGACGCCCCCGTCTCACAGGCAGCCGTCACGCCTGAGTCCGGAGACTACGAAAAACACCAATTCGGCGTAGCGCTGGAACCCCAGGTCGTCAAAATCTGCGTCATCGCCGCCTTTGTCGGCTTCATCGGTGGCCTGGTCGCGCAGGGACTGCTCGAACTCATCTACTTCTTCACAAACCTCTTCTTTTACGGCAAGCTCTCTTTTGCCATCACTTATCCCACAAACAACCACATTGGACTCTGGGTCGTCGTCGTTCCCGCGCTCGGCGGCCTGCTCGTCGGCCTGCTCATCTACTTTTTTGAACCCACACTCAAAGGACACGGCATTCCAGAGGCCATGGAAGCCGTCCTCTTCGGGCAGAGCCGCATGCGCCTGCGCGTGGCCATCCTCAAGCCGATCGCCACCGCCTTCGCCATCGGCACCGGCGGGCCCTTCGGCGCCGAAGGCCCCATCATCCAGACCGGAGGAGCCATTGGCTCCCTGCTCGGCCAGGCCCTCAAGCTCACTCCCTACAATCGCCGCGTTCTGCTCGCCTCTGGCGCCGCTGCCGGCATGGCCGCCACTTTCACCGCCCCGCTCGCCGGCATTCTCGTCGCCGTCGAACTCCTCCTCTTTGAGCTCCGCGCCCGTTCCTTTATTCCCGTTGCACTGGCCTCGGCCGTCGCCACCGGCGTGCGCATCTACTTCGTCGGTTGGGCTCCGCTCTTCCCCACGCCTGCCTTCAAGCTCACCAGCATGACCGAACTGTGGCTTTTCGCCATCCTGGGCATTCTCATGGGCATCGTCGGACTCCTCATGATCCGCACGCTCGGCTGGCTCGAAAACTTCTTCGACGAACTCCCCTTCAAGCACGCCGTCATCTGGTCGCCGGTCGTCGGCGCGCTCATCCTCGGCGGCATCGGATACTTCGTGCCCCAGGTCCTCGGCACCAGCTACGACACCATCCGCGCCATGCTGAATGACAAGCTCAGCATTCCCAGCCTCCTCGGCATCGCCATCGCAAAATTCTGGGCTCTCGTCATCTCCCTCGGATCAGGAACCACCGGCGGCGTCTTCGCTCCATCCCTGGTCGTCGGCGGAGGACTCGGCGCCGTCTTCGCCATCGTCTGCCGACACTTCCTCCCCCATCTCGTCAGTGATCCTGCCTTCTACTCCCTCGTCGCCATGGCAGCCGTCTTCGGCTGCATTGCCCGCGCGCCCTTCACCAGCATCGTCTTCCTCTTCGAACTCAGCCACAATCCCAACTCCCTGCTGCCCCTCATCGTCGCCGTCATGATCGCAGACGGATTCGTCCGCCTCTTCAGCCGCGACTCCATCATGACCATCAAACTCGTCAAGCGCGGCCTCATCGTCTCCCAGGACTACTCCGTCCCCGTACTCATGCGCGCCCGCATCGACCAGGTCATGAAAAAGGACTTCAACCTCCTCCACGCCGAAGAACAGCTCCGTTCCGTCGTGAAGAAATTTCTCCCCGGCGAAATCGGCTGCATCCCCGTCGTCGATCAAGACAACTCCCTTCTCGGCATCGTGGAAGCGCACGACCTCATCCGCATCGAGCCGCCCGACCATCACTTCACCATGCGCGAACTCGCCCGCCGGGACTTCGTCCTCGCCTACCCCGGCGAATCCGTCGACCAGGTCCAACGCGACATGATGCTCAAAAATGTCGAAAATGTCGTCGTCGTGGAATCGCGCTCATCCAGAAAACCCATCGGCATCGCGCGCGCCAACGACATCCTCCAGTTGCGCCGTTGGCTCCTCGAAGAGGAAACAGGAGAACTGCGTCGGGATGTCCTCGACCATCCTGACCAATCCGTCACCGTACACACCCCCTGATTCACCCCTTGCTACACTTGACCTGGGAATCTGCTGCCCGCGGGCGGTTCACATCGGGTTCGCATCGAAAGGCTCCGGTCGACAAAACCAGGATGAACAAGGCACGCCCCAAGCTCACCATCTCGCTGCTGTTAGCCATCCTCGCGACCCTCGCCGCAACTGCCCAAACCACCCCCGAAACTCCGCTCCACCTCGGCTCAAAACTCGTAGCTTCCGCCGAACCGCCCGTCGCCCGACCCTCCACCACCCCCTGCGCCGTCACCCTCCTCCATCACGAAGCCTTCGATCATCGCGGCAACGGAGCCGCCTACACCGCTTACCCCCATCCCTTTCATTTCGCGCCCCCGCAAAACTGCCCCGGCCCATGGGCCAAAGTCGTGCTTGATGTCAGCTTCTCCATCCCCGCCGGCCGCCAGTATGACCGCACCGTCGCCCTCTGGCTCGGTGGTGTCAATCTCTACTTCGCCACCACCATGGAACCGGAACCCGGCCAGCCCCAGCACTGGCGCATCGCTCGCGACCTCACCGACTACAGCGCGCTCTTCCTCCACCCGCACCCCGGCCAGATCATCCTCAACAACCTCATCAGCCCCACCACCAACCAGCCTATCTACGTCACCGCGCGCCTGCTCTTCTACCCGCTCGCGCACAACCAACCCGCTCCCCGCGTTCCTGATCAGGTCCTCCCACTCAGCAACGACCCCGCCGGAGCGCAACAAGCCCTCGACACGCCAAACCAAACCCTCTCACGCACCTTCACCTTCCCCCGCAACATAACCCGCGCTTACCTCGACGTCATCGCCCAAAGCCAGGCCCACGACGAGCGCTGGTACACCTGCGTCGACAAGCAATACCTCGCCCGCACCCGTGACTATTCCCTCGAAGCCTTCGAGGCCTGTGATGGCGGCAGCCTCCGCGCCGTCGAAGTCCTCATCGACAACCACCCCGCCGGCCTCGCCCCCGTCTACCCCTGGATCTTCGCCGGAGGCATCGAACCGCACCTCTGGCTGCCCACTCCCGCCATCCAGACCACCAACTTCCTCCCCTTCCGCGTCGACCTGTCCCCCTTCGCCGCCCTCCTCGACAACGGCCATCCCCACACCGTAGCCGTCCGCGTCCTCGGCGCCGACCACTTCTTCAACGTAGCCGCCAATCTCCTCATCCTTCGCGACCAGCACGCCGCCCGGCTCCACGGCAAACTCATCCAGGACACCCTCAGTCCCAACCAACCCGCCGGACTCACCGTCCAAAGCACCCTCCATCCCAACTCCGCCGGACAAACTATCGGCACCCTCAACACCCGCATGACCCAGTCCTATCTCATCCGTGGACAACTCCAGACCCCGCAAGGCAACCGCATCACCACCGTCCGCTACACCCAGAACTTCCTCAATCTCCAAACGTTCACCCGCCCCGGCCCCAAACAATTCAACGAAACCATCCGCCAGAACACCACCGTCTCCCTGCACGTTACCCGCACCCTCAACGGCAAACCGCAAAGCACCCTCACGCTCACTCAGACCGATCCCCTCTCCCTCGACTCCCGCAAGACCATGATCACCAACGGCCAAAACTTCACCGCGCGCATAGCCGTCCATCAGGGACACGAGATCACCCTCCGCACCACCAGCGCCTCAGGCCGCCCCTACCACGCGCACCTCACCGAATCCCTCACCACCCGCGACCGGGCCTGCGGCAAGACCATCCCCCCACCTCTCGACCGCACCACCTTCCACCACCAGCAATCCGGCCAGGAATCCGTCACCTTCCGCGACTCCCTCGGAAGCTGCTACCAGGCCACCATCGCCTCGCATCACGAACGCCTCACCGCCATCCACGAAGGCGCTGGCTGCCCAAGCCACCATAACCAAATCCGCAGCCACTCCCGCCCCGGCCACCCCTGGCTTCTACCCCTGCAGCCCTGACACACCCCAAGAGTCCACCCCGTTTCCCACACCCCCCACAGCCGTCCACAGCTTCACGCCCCGAATTGCCGCAATTCTCCACCCCAGGACCCTTGCCCGCCCCACTCCAACAGGCCTACCCTCAATCCGTGCATCAGGAGGCTCACCCTCCGCCCTCCGGAAACCGCACCAACCCGCCCTTTCCGGCATTCTCCACAGCCAATTCCTGCGGTTTACCTTTCTGCGTCCCAATTCGACCACTAAATACAACATCTTGTGGTTCTCAGTTGACATCAACAACCAATAGAGCTAACGTCCCATTTGCGGCCCTATTTTCTGTAAGCCACAGACCGCCGGAAAATCTTCCCTCCGGGGCCAGGTTGGACCGCCCTTTTGTTGTTCTTTCCAGAATTGTTTTCGCCTTGACGCAGACCGTTTCTGCGGACCCCTCGACCGCTTTTGCTGGCCGAAAAATCTAAAGTTCCCTTCCCGAGAGGAGTCTCCCGAACATGGCTGATGTAAAGACCAGTCCCGCCTCAGCAGCGCAGCAGAGCGCCACAGCAAACAAGACCGCCGCAGCCGCGGCCCTTCAGTTCCGCCGCTACTTCACCAGGAAAGGCATCTCGCCATTCGATGAAGTCCAGTGGGAAAACCGTACCGCTGCCATCACCGACGCTGCCGGAAGAACCATCTTCGAGCAGAAAGACGTCGAAGTTCCCGTCGACTGGTCCATGACCGCCACCAACATCGTCGCCAGCAAGTATCTCCACGGGCCCATGAACACTCCCGAGCGCGAAACCGGCGTCCGCCAGCTCATCTCCCGCGTCGCGGAAACCATCCGCGACTGGGGCATCCGCGACCACTACTTCGCCACTCCTGAAGACGCATCCATCTTCTTCGACGAGCTCACCCACCTCCTCGTCACGCAGAAGGCCGCTTTCAACTCCCCCGTATGGTTCAACGTAGGCTGCGATCGCCTCGAGCCCAACTCCGACGCGCAAAACTGGCACTGGAACCCCCACACCTGCACCGTCGAGTTCTCCGTCACCGGCTATCGCAACCCGCAGTGCTCGGCCTGCTTCATCAATGCCGTCGATGACTCCCTCGACTCCATCCTCACCCTCGCCAAAACCGAGGGCATGCTCTTCAAGTGGGGCTCCGGCACCGGCAGCAACCTCTCAGCCATCCGCGGCTCCATGGAGCAGCTCTCCGGCGGCGGCACCGCCTCCGGACCGCTCTCCTTCATGCGCGGCTTTGACGCCTTCGCCGGCGTCATCAAGTCCGGCGGAAAAACCCGCCGCGCCGCCAAAATGGTCATCCTCAATGTCGAACACCCCGACATTATCGATTTCATCGAGTGCAAGATGAAGGAAGAAGCCAAGGCCTGGGCACTCATGCGCGAGGGCTACGACGGCTCCTCCGGTCCCGACTCCGAGGCCTACTCCTCCATCTTCTTCCAGAACGCCAACAACTCCGTCCGCGTCAATGACGAGTTCATGCGCGCCGTCGAGAAGGACGGCGAATTCACGACCGTCACCGTCAAGGACCGCAAGCCCGTCAAGACCTACAAGGCCCGCGACATCATGCACAAGATTGCCGAAGCCACCTGGCAGTGCGGCGACCCCGGCATGCAGTACGACACCACCATCAACCTCTGGCACACCTCCAAGAACACCGGACGCATCAACGCCTCCAACCCCTGCTCCGAGTACATGTTCCTCGACAACTCGGCCTGCAACCTCGCCAGCTTCAACCTCCTCAAGTTCGTCACCCCCACGGGAACCTTCGACGTCCCCGCATACCGCCACGCCGTCGACATCCTCATCACCGCCATGGACATCCTCGTCGACAACTCCGGTTATCCCACCGAGAACATCGCGAAGAACTCCCATGACTACCGCCCGCTCGGCCTCGGCTACGCCAACCTCGGAGCGCTGCTCATGAGCATGGGCCTGCCCTACGACTCCGACGCCGGACGCGACTTCGCCGCCACCCTCACCGCCATCATGTGCGGCGAGGCCTACCTCCAGTCCGCCCGCCTGGCTGAGAAGTGCCCGCAGCTCGGCTCCGCCACCCCGCTCACCGCATCGGTCGAGCGCAAAGGCGGCGCCTGCCCCGGCTTCTACGTGAACCGCGAGCCCTTCCTCGACGTCATCCGCATGCACCGCGCCGAAGTCAACAAAATCGGCAAGTCCAAGACCGCCGGAGACAAAACCTTCGCCGTGCCCCAGCTCGACGACCTCATCAACGCCAGCAAGCAGTGCTGGGATGAAGCTCTCGCCCACGGCGAAAAGCACGGCTACCGCAACTCCCAGGTCACCGTACTCGCCCCCACCGGAACCATCGGCTTCATGATGGACTGCGACACCACCGGCATCGAACCCGATCTCGCCCTCGTCAAGTACAAGAAGCTCGTCGGCGGCGGCATGATCAAGATCGTCAACAATACCGTTCCCGCCGCGCTCTTCAAGCTTGGCTACAAAGACGACGAAGTCGACGCCATCGTCAGCTACATCGACGCTACTGGAACCATCGAAGGCGCACCCGGCATCAAGCCCGAGCACCTCGCCGTTTTCGACTGCTCCTTCAAGCCCGCCAAGGGCACCCGCTCCATCCACTACCTCGGCCACATTAAAATGATGGCCGCAGCCCAGCCCTTCCTCTCCGGAGCCATCTCCAAAACTGTCAACATGCCCCACGACTCCAACATTGACGACATCGCCGAGGCCTACCTCGAGTCATGGCGTCAGGGACTCAAGGCCGTGGCCATCTATCGCGACGGTTCCAAGGGTGCGCAGCCCCTTAACGTCTCCGACGGCAAGGGCGCAAAGGAGATCAAGGGCGTAGACACCACCCTCTCCACCGCCGCCACCCGCGTCCTCACTGCCATTGCTGAAGGCAAGTCCGCCCCCGAGGCAGACGTCAAGTCCCTCACCGGCAAGGTCTCGGACAAGGTAGCCGTCGCCGCCGCCCAGGTCGCCTCGGTCGCCGTGGCCACCAACGCCTTAACCAGGGCGCTCGCCTCCCTCGGCGTCCAGGACGGCGAGCAGGACCTCAACGCACCGCCCCGCGCCGTGCGCCACCGCCTGCCCGAGGAGCGCGCCTCGCTCACCCACAAATTCTCCATCGCCGGCCACGAGGGCTACATCACCGTAGGCCTCTACCCCAACGGCCAGCCCGGCGAAATCTTCATCAAGATGGCCAAGGAAGGCTCCACCGTCTCCGGACTCATGGACAGCTTCGCCACCGCCATCTCCCTCTCACTCCAGCACGGCGTGCCTCTCAAGGTGCTCTGCGAGAAGTTCGCGCACAGCCGCTTCGAGCCCTCCGGCTGGACCGGAAACGAGCAGATCGGCTTCGCCAAGTCCATTATGGACTACATCTTCCGCTGGCTCCAGATCCGCTTCCTCTCCGGCCATCAGCTCTCGCTCTTCACCGGACTCGCAGCTACATCGAGCGATGCCGCTCATGCTCATGATGTTGTCATCCCGGGCGAAGCCGAGGGATCTGCAGTTTCTTCTCCGCTCGCACCCGAGCAGCACACCCCAACCCGCGGAATGGGAGCCACCACAGCACCCAGCGGCGGCATGCTGCCCGAAGTCGAAGCCAAAGCAGCCACCAGCGACCACCTCTCCATGGAAGACCGAGGCGTCTATCACGCCTCCGACGCCATGCGAGACATGTATGACATGGGCGACGCACCCAGCTGCCACACCTGCGGAGCCATCATGGTCCGCAACGGAAGCTGCTACCGCTGCATGAGCTGCGGAAGCACCTCCGGCTGCAGCTAAAAAACACCGCCTGCGCGGCGCGCGGGACTAGCCGTCCAGGCACACACAGCCGGGCCGAGGAAAAAGCCCCTCGCCCGGCTCAATTCATTTGCAACGAACAACGAACGCTCCAAAACGCTGCAGGATCTGCCTGGCTCACTCAACGCACTTGGCATCCAAGACAGTCGCTGATCAAAGCGAGGGATCTGCAGTTTCCTCCACAACCCTGAAGATTTGTCATCCCGACCGGAGCGCCAAAGGCGCGTAGCGGAGGAACCTGCAGTTCTCCTCGCTTGCAAATGCCTCACCTCAAAAGTTCCTATCGAGCAAGCCGAAGGCGAGTCGAGAAATCCGCGTTTTCCCTCGCTAATCAGAAATCTCTCCAACTTTTTACTTGCAAATCACAAGTAACATTCCCTACCATCCTCCCGTGTCAAAGAAGTCCTCTGACCAGCCGCGCTCCGGCTGCCCGGTCAGCATCTCCCTGGAAATCTTCGGAGATCGCTGGTCCCTGCTCATCGTCCGCGACCTCATGGTCAGGGGCTTCCGCCGCTTCAAAGACTTTCAGCAAAGTGGCGAAGGCATCGCCACCAACATCCTCGCGGATCGCCTGCGCAAGCTTGAAACATCGGGCATCCTCGCCACCGCACCCGACCCGCAAGACGCCCGCCGAAGGCTCTACCGGCTCACCGAGAAAGGCATCGACCTCGCCCCCGTCCTGCTCGAAATACTGGTCTGGGGCGCAACCCATGAGCAAACCGGCGCACCCTGCAAGGTCATCTCACAAATGGCGATACATCGCGAAACCCTTCTCGCAGAAGTCCGCCGCCGCTGGCAAAATCAAGACCCCACGCCAATCCTCCCCTGGCTGGGCGGGCCCCAGACAAGGCACGCATTCAAAACAAGAAGTGATCGCAGTTGAAAGGAAATCCTTATGAGCAGCGTTCGCGTTCTCGTCGGCACACACAAAGGCGTATTCGTCCTCACCTCCGATGCCAGGCGCAAAAACTGGAAAGTCAGCGGACCCTTCTTCGCCGGCTTTGACATCTACCACGTCAAAGGCTCGCCCGCAGACCCCAACCGCATCTACGCCTCCCAGACCAGCGGCTGGTTCGGCCAGATCCTCCAGCGCTCCAATGACGGAGGCCAAACCTGGGAACCCGTCGGCAACAAGTTCGCCTATGAAGGCGAAACCCACACCCACCAGTGGTACGACGGCACGCCCCACCCATGGGAATTCAAACGCGTCTGGCATCTCGAGCCATCCCTCACCGACCCTGACACCGTCTACGCCGGCATCGAAGACGCCGCCATCTTCCGCACCACCGACGGCGGCCTCAACTGGACCGAACTCCCCGGCCTGCGTAATCACGGCAGCGGACCCCACTGGCAGCCCGGCGCAGGCGGCATGTGCCTCCACACCATCATCCTCGACCCCGCAAACCCCAATCGCATCTACATCGCCATCTCCGCCGCCGGAGCCTTCCGTACCGACGACGGCGGCCTCACCTGGAAACCCATCAACCGCGGCCTGCGCTCCCAGTACATCCCCGACCCCGAAGCGGAAGTCGGCCACTGTGTTCACCACATCGCCATGCACCCGCAGCGCCCCGGCGTCCTCTTCATGCAGAAGCACTGGGACGTCATGCGCTCCAACGACGCTGGCGACAACTGGCATGAAGTCAGCGGCAATCTCCCCACCGACTTCGGCTTCGTCATCGACATCCACGCCCACGAGCCGGAAACCCTCTACGTCGTTCCCATCAAGAGCGATTCCGAACATTACCCCATCGACGGAGCGCTCCGGGTCTACCGCAGCCGCTCAGGCGGGAATGAGTGGGAAGCTCTCACCGCCGGACTCCCGCAGCAAAACTGCTACGTGAACGTCCTTCGAGACGCCATGGCAGTAGACTCGCTCGACCGATGCGGCATCTATTTTGGTACCACTGGCGGTCAGGTCTATGCCTCGGCAGACGCCGGCGATACATGGATGTCCATCGTCGAAAACCTGCCCGCTGTCCTCTCCGTCGAGGTACAGACTCTTTCATGACCACCCAGCCGCTCATCCGCGTCGAACTCCCCCAGCACCTCCGCACCCTCGCGCAAACCGGCATTGAGGTCCAACTCGAAGTCCTCCCGCCCGTCACCGTCGCCGCCGTCCTCGACGCACTCGAAGCCAGTTACCCCATGCTCCGCGGAACCGTCCGCGACCACGTCACCCACAAGCGCCGCCCCTTCCTGCGCTTTTTCGCCTGTCAGCAGGATCTCTCCCACGAACCCACCGACATCCCGCTGCCCCACCCTATCGTCTCAGGCGCAGAACCCCTCATCATCCTCGGAGCCATCGCCGGAGGCTGACCACCATCACCGCGTTAGCCACCCCTTTGCCCGCACCGTCAAAAACGCCCACGGAAAAATCCAGAACATCAGGAAGAACGAAAAATACTCAAACACAATCCCATACACAAACTGCAGCGACCGCTCACTCCGCAGGTAGTACAGCGAATACAAACTGGAAACCAGCCCCATCGATACCAGCAGCCGAGGCAGCGTCAGCGGATGATACGCCACCTCCAGCGCCAGCAGCATCATCGCCAGCGCCAGCACCGGATACCGCAGATTCGTCACCGAGCAATCAAATATCGCCATCAGCCGCGGAACCAGCGGCCGGTGCGGCAGCACCCGCAGCAACCGCACCTCCTCGCGAATATAGCTCCGGTTCCATCGCAAAAACATCTTGCATAACTGTCGGTAGCGCGTCGGAACCAACGTCAGCACCGTCGCGTTACTCTGGTACACGCTGTCATATCCCAGCCGCATCACGTCATTCGTCATTGCGCGGTCTTCGCCAATCGTCGCCCGCACTCCCAGGAACGTCTGGTGCAGCCACTTGTCCATCACCTGCCGCACCGCGCTCGCCCTGTATGCTGAGAGCGCACCCGGGCTGCAGTACACCGTCCCAAACGTCGACTGGTACGCCCGGATAAAATCAAACGCCAGCATGAAACGCACATAAAGCATTCGCGGAATCAGACCCGCACGCTGGTTGTAAACCAGCACCTTGCCCGCCACCACTCCCACACGCGGATTCGCAAACGGTCCCGCAAGCCCCAGCAGAGCATCCTTGGAAACCACGCTGTCCGAGTCCACCGTCACAAAAACATCCCCGGTAGCCTTACGAAACCCCGACGCCAGCGCTTCCCGTTTGCCAAGGTTCACCGTGTGCCGCAGCGCCCTCACCCGCGCTCCATGCCGCGCTACCGCCTGTTCAATATGTGTCCAGGTATCATCCCGGCTCCCGTCGTCCACCACAAATATCTCCAGCCGGTCCGCCGGATAACGAGCCGCCACAATCGAATCAATCGACTTCGCCACCATCGGCCCTTCGTTGTATGCCGGAATCACCACGCTCAGCCGCGGCGCATCTTCCATGCTCGCCAGCGGAACCGGCTTGTAAGTAAACCAAAGCAGCGTGCGAAAAAGCAGCAGAATCGACCCCATCATGAACCAAAGCACACTTGGCCGAAACAGAATCGCATCCAGCCCCCGCGCCTCTTCCACACGCACCAGCGGATAAAACGCCTGCAACCGGATACTGATAAATATCAGCAGCCCCAGCGCCAGCAATATCGTTGTCTTCAGAACCCAGTCCCACCAGTCAGCCTGCGAAGCCTGCCCCACACCCACTTCGTACGACTCGTACCCACCGCCAGCATCCATCCAGCGCCTCCGTACACGGCCGATGCGCCCCACAACAACTTCATGCGACGTTCACATATTGGATGCCAAAATCCGTCAGCAGCATCCGCAACTTTCGCCACGCATCGCCCGCCGGGCCTCCACAACAATCACCGGCACAGCCACCAGCGCCGCCCGTGCCTCGCTCAGCCCCCAACGCGGAGCAAACCGCAGCAGCACCACCCCCGCCGAAAGCAGTTCCACAAAACTGTCCGAGCCAAAGGCCAGCAACGCAGGACTCCCCGCCCGCACCGCGCTCCACAGCGAGACCCCGCACTCCACCACCATCCACGCAATCGTGACGCCCTGCAGCCAAACCGCCCACATCCCGCGACTCCCGCCCTTAGGCACATCGCAGGCCGTGCAACCGCAGCAGTGCTCCGTCACTTCTGCCATACCCTCATCCTACCCCGCCGCCGCACCCTCCCAAAAC
>JBMFWD010000016.1:0-63035 GCA_049965615.1 Acidobacteriaceae bacterium | reverse complement strand
ACTAAAGTCGTGCCCTTGTTACGAAGCCTGTGGCGGGAGACGCAAAAGCGAGCCTGCCGCAGTGTGCGTTCAGGCCCCTTTGAGGGGCCAATCGCATCAAGTCTCCGGCTTTGCCGGAGGATAGTTACTTATCGCGGTAAGGCTGCGATGAATGGGGCGCCTTGACACTTACTTTGTTCCAACCCCACTCAAGCCAACGGCGGGCTGGAATGGGTCACCCGGGGTGCGTTGGGAACTGCAGGTCTCTCCGCTGCGATGGCTCACCCTGGGGTGAGCCATCTTCGGTCGAGATGACACTTCATTTTTGGTTGGGGTGGCAATCAGGGCTGGTTACTTGAAGTTGAAGTACTGCATGACGTCCTTGCGGAGCTGGACGCGGCTGGCCGAGCGGGTGTAGAACATGTGCCCGCCGGGGAACTCGTGGATCTGGATGCGATCGCGGAGGTCCTGGGGCATCTGGTTGACGCTGAGGACCGAGCCCATGAAGGGGCAGGAGAGATCGTTCCATCCGTGACCGATGAAGACCTTGAGGCCGGGGTCGGCGGCGACTGCCTGGCGCAGCTGCTCGACAGAGCCTTTGCGGAGGCTGGCGTCGCGGTCCCACTCGCGGTTCACGGTGTAGGAGAGGGTGTGGTAGGGAGCGTCGGTCTTCCAACCGACGGTGTTGGTGACGAAGTTGACCATGGCCTCGGTGGTGGGAGCGATGATGGAGGCGAGGATGGGATCGCTGGCGCGCTGGTAGGGCGCCCAGGGGAAGGGATCGAGCATGGTGACGTTGGAGTCGTAGATGGAGCCGATTTTGCCTTTTTCGCGCCAGACTTCGCGGAGGTAGGATTCGGTCTGGAATCGGCCGCCGGACTCTTTGACGTAGGTGGGATCGAGGCCGGTCATTTGCGTGACTTTCTGGATCATGGCCTGCTGTTCGGCGGGGTCGGAGGTGCCGGCGATGAGGGCGGTGGCGTAGGGGCCTTCGTCATACGCGATGACCTTTTGCATGGCCTCGGGAGTGAGCTGGCCTTCGCGCTCGAGGTGCGCGGCGACGATGGGCGGCAGGGTGATCATCCACGGAATAGGCGTGTTGATGTAGCCGTTGCTTTCGTCCATGGGATTGAGGTAAGGCGAGATGAGGATGAGTCCGTTGACGCCGACGCCGAGCTGCGACTGGAGGTAGTAGGTGACGCGGGGTCCGCGGAAGCCGCCGTAGCTTTCGCCGATGACGTACTTGGGCGAGAGCATGCGGTCGTTTTGCACGAGCCACTTGTAGACGACGGTGGAGAGGTAGTGGATGTCCGGGACGGTGGAGTAGAAGAGCTTTTTAGTCTCGGCGGTGTCGACGAGGGAGCGGCTGTAGCCGGTGCCGATGGGATCGATGAAGACGAGGTCGGTGAAGTCGAGCCATGTGCCCTGATTGTCGCTCATGACGATGGGGCCGGAGGCGCTGTCATTTTTGTTGCCGATGCCGTCGAGGTGCTTGGGGCCGATGGCGCCGAAGTTCAGGAAGACGGACGATGCGCCGGGGCCGCCGTTGAAGGCGAAGGTGACGGGGCGGTCCTTGCCGGGAACGGTGTAGGCGGTGTAGACGACTTTGCCGGCGACTTTGCCTTTTTCGTCGCGGATGTTGATGGTGCCGACGGTGACCTTGTAGTGGAGGGTTTTGCCGTCGAGGACCATGGACTGGTCGATGCTCTTGTTGGCGGGGAGCGGCGGGAGCATGTTGTCAGAGGGCTTGGGGGAGGTTTCGGGCGTTTTGGCGGAGGTCTGTGAGGCGGCGAGCCTGCCGTGGTGTTCCTGTGCGAAGGCCGGCGAGACGGCGTAGGAAACGATGAGGCAGAGGGTGGCGCAGCCGAGCGCAGCCCAGGGGCGGGCGACGTAAGCAAAGGGATTTTTCATGCTGTTAACGATATAGCAAAGCCTGAGGCGGCGGAAAGCGGGACAAGCGTGTGATTGGGGGATTTTGATCCCATTCATGCGCTAAAAGCCGCGCATGAATGGGGCACACCCGGTTATGGGATGGGTAGTGGGGGTGGTGGGTCGGGGGTGGGGCTCCATTGGGTGTTTTTGCTCAGGGCCTGAATGATCTGGATTTCGCGGGCCCGGTAGGGTTTGCCGTTCTGGTAGTAGAGGTCGTGGAACCAGACGGGGGGCTGGATGAGAACGTAGGGGCGCTGCCAGGAGTCCCAGGGCAGGTTGGTTTGGGTTTTGCCGAGGACGAAGCCCCAGTTGATGGCTCCTACGTTGTCGCGGCGGGCGATGGGGAGGATGGTGTCAATGGTGCTGCCTACGCCGCGGGCCATGTATTCGGTGCAGATGATAGGGCGGTGGTACTGGGCGAGGTCCTTGATGGCGGCGGCGAACTGCTCGGGCCAGCCGTAGTTGTGGAAGGTGATGATGTCGGAGTTTTCGATCTGGATTTTTGCGGTGGGCGAGAGGGTGGCGAAGGAGGTCCAGTCACCTTGCCAGATGCCGCTGGTGAGGGGCTGGGTGGGGTGCTCGGCGCGCGCCCACTCAAAGACCTGGGGGAGCAGGTGGTCGACTAATTCGACTTTGTTTTTAGGTTCTTCTTTGCCGTAGGAGCTGTTGTTGGTGTTGTCGGGCTCGTTCCAGACGTCCCAGGCGAGGATGCGGGGATCGTTGGCGAAGGCTCCGACGATGCCTTTGACGTAGGCTTCGAGCTGGGGATAGTCGGCGGGATTCTGGAGGATTTTTGCGCCGGGGGCCTGGACCCATCCGGAGTTGTGGACGCCGGGGATGGGCGGATGCTGCGGGCCGAGGTGGGGGAATGGGTCCCAGCAGGAATCGAAGAGGAGGAAGATGGGCTTGATGTGGTGTTTGGCGGCGATGGCGAGGAAGACGTTGATGCGGCGCTTGAAGCCGGCGGGGTCCTGCTGCCAGAGGAGGTTGTGGAGGAAGACGCGCATGGTGGTCATGCCGTCGGCCTGTGCCCAGGTGAGTTCGCGGTTGATTTCGGCGGGGTCGAAGGTGGATTTTTGCCACATTTCGAGCTGGTTGATGGCGTTGTCGGGGATGAAGTTGGAGCCGACGGGCCACTTGTGATGGGCCTGCCATGCGTCGGCCTGGGCGACGGTCCAGCGGCCTGGCGCGGAGCGGGACTGGGCGGCCAGCGGGAGGGTGGCGGCGAGGAGGATTGCGAGCAGTGCTGCTGGGGTGCGTGAGGTAAGCGTTTTCATGAATGGCCTCAGGAGGGGCGAGGATGGTTTGGTGGATTGCTTATATTGGTACCGGAGAAGGATAGAACAATGGGGGTGGGGTGCGCGAGTGGTGGTTCTCTGCGATTTGGAAGAGGGGCGGCGCTTTGCGCCGATTCCCACGTCCCCTTTGTGGACATGGGGCACCCCGGGGTATCAACTTTATGCTTAGCTGAGGTGAGGGCTATGTGCTTTGTGTGGCGGCGAGGCGGGTGGCTTTGCGGCGGACGTACTCGCGTTTGCGCCATTGGTGGAGGAAGAAGAGCAGGACCATGATGGGGACGAGGGCGATTTGCCAGGCTCGTTCGCTGGTGGCGAGGTCTTGTTTTCTTACTCGGAACTGGCCGGAGCATTGGCCGAATTGATTGCCTTCTTTGACGAGCACGTCGATGCGCCAGAGGCCCGCGTTGGGTAGGGTAAAGTCGGCCGCCTGGAGGAATCGGCTGGTGGCCTGGCTGCGGGAGGCGTGGAGGGTGATGCGCTGGGTGGGGTTGTTTTCGTTGGTGAGGATGTAGGTGACTTGTGCGTTTTCGACGAGGCCGGTGGAGTTGGCGCGCTCGATGGCTACGCTGAAGTCGGCGCGGCCCCTGGTGAGCGGGTCGGGAGTGGTGAAGAGGGTGACGGTGAAGGGGCCGGCGGGTTTGCGGAAGCGGAGACGGCCTCCATCGGCGAAGGCTCGGCCGGTGATTATTAGTAACAGTATGAGTAACAAATAGCGTTTTGCCATCACATTCCCATCCCGCGCATTTCCATCGGCTGGGTGTAGATCCAGAGGCAGATGGCGTAAAAGGCTGTGCTGCTGAGCGCCCAGATGCTGAGCATGGCGGCGGCGTTGCGTACGTTGGCGGACATTTGCTTTACGAGTCGCCAGCCGGCGTAGAGGGTGAGGAGCAGGCCGAGGTCGAGCATCCAGATTTGCAGGCTGAAGAGATTGATGCCCTTGGCTCCGGGGATGAGGTTGAGCTGGGATGGCTTGCTGATCATGTTCATGGGAGCAGCGGAGGAGATGGGCGGCATGGACATGCCTGCCATGTTGCTCATGTTCATGCCGGGCATGTTGGCCATGGATTGCATGGCGGCGGCGTGGTGGTGGGCTGAGCCGGCGAGGGCGTGCCATGCGTGCTGGACGGAGGGCAGGAAGGTGGAGGTGGCGGTGACGAGGTGGAAGGTGAGGTGGGCGGCCCACATGGCGAGTCCGAGGGGGACCATGGCGAAGGCGAAGCGGCAGAAGACGGTGCGGAGCCGGCTCTCTGTAGAGAAGATTTGCAGCAGTTTTGCGATGGCGGCGCAGAGGGCGAGCAGGGTGACGAAGACGGCGGCGGCCATGAGGAGGGTGCCGGTGTTGGTGGCAAGGAAGGAGTGCGCGGCTTCGAGGGCTTCGAGGCGGTCGACGACGGGAGCGATCATGACTCCGGCGTTGAAGATGGCGCCGACACTGAGGAGGAGGACGAGGACGGCTACGTCAAAACGGTTGGAGAATTTGCGGAGCGAGGAGCGGATGGGGTTGCGGGTGATGTCGCGCAGGGGGGACTGGAGGGTGATGGCGATGTTGTCCGTGGGGCAGGCTTTGACGCAGTCCATGCAGAGGGTGCAGTCCATGTTTCCGACTTTTGTGGGGAGATAAAGCTGGAGTTCGCATCCGCGCTGCTGCTCGTTGCCGCGAATGCAGTCGCGGGTGGAGCAGGTGGAGCAGACTTTCTGGCTTTTTACGCCGAGGTCGAGCGGGGAGAGGAGCGAGGCGAAGAAGTTGAACTGACCGATGGGGCAGACGTATTTGCAGAAGTTTGCGCCGCGGAAGATGGAGTCAATGACGAAGACGGCGGCGATGTAGGCGAGAAGGACCCAGGCGGTGTAGCGGGGGGAGTTCCAGAGCGAGAAGTGCTCGTAGGCCCAGAAGAAGAGGAGGAGGAGGAGGATGGCGGGCCATTTGTTTTTGAGCCAGCGGGGAAAGTTGAGCTTGCCGAGGCCGAAGAAGCGGGCGAGCTCGCGCGGCAGGGTGAAGGGGCAGGCGAGGCAGAAGAGGTTGCCGGCGAGGAAGAAGAGCAGGAGGTTGATGGGGCGCAGGAGGTTCCAGAGCACGGAGCCGGCGAGGTTGAGGCCGGTGATGGGAGTTCCGTGCAGGCCATCGAGGATGAGCGCGGCGATGAGCAGGAGGGTGAGGCTCTGGAGGCCGGCGCGGCCGAAGCGGGAGCGGAGCATGGGGCCGAGGATGGGGGTCTGGAGGAGGTCGAATGACTTTGGCGTGGGGCGGCGGATGCGGGCGTGGGTGTGCTCGTAGGCGAATGCGAAGCGGCGGCTGCGGCCGGGCGAGAGCATCTGGAGGGTGAGGAACATGAGGGGGATCCAGAAGGCCATGCCGCCCATGACCCACATTTCCGCTCCGGCGGCGGTTTGATCGGTAAGCGGGCTGATGCCGAAGATGCGCGGGACCTGCGCGTAGGTGGGATAGATGACGCTGCCGTAGAAGACGAGGAAGAGGGAGACGCCGGTGTTGACGACTTCCGCGCTGGCGAGAAAGGGGATGATGAACCATCGGGGCCAGCGGCTGCGGCTGGGCCAGGGCTGGAGGACGATCCACCAGAAGGCGAGGAAGGTGAAGAAGAAGCAGGCGTGTTCGACGTCGTGCCAGGTGTTGTTGCGGAGTGCCAGCTCGTAGGCGGGGGGCGTGTGCCAGAGGATGAAGGAGGCGTTGGTGATGATCCAGACGAAGGCGGGATGGGTGAAGAGATCCTGGAGGGAGTGAAAGGCTTTGGAGTTCATCCAGGGGGCGAGGTCGTTTTTGACGAAGGTGCGCGGGAGGCCGCGCAGGATGGGCACGGTGGGCGCGCCGAGGACGATGAGAATGGGCGCGATGGTCATGAGCAGCACGTGCTGCGTCATGTGGGCGAAGAGGAGGAACTGGCCGAGAGCGTCGAGGGGCGAGGCGATGGAGAGCCATGCGAGGAGGATTCCGGAGAGGAAGCAGAGCATGCGCCAGGGCGGGAGCTCGCGTTCGCGGGTGGCGTAAGCGAGACGCCATCCGCGGACATAGAGGATGGCGAGCACGATGGCGCCGACGGTGGGCACGAGGGGGATGTTCCACGACTGGAGGATGGCCTGGGAGAGCGCGTCAGACACCGGGTTCCTTTGCGGCGGGGGCGAGTTGGTGGGCGCGGTTGTGGGGAATCATGAGCGGACTGGTTGGGGCGCTCGGCCTGGACTGGGGATGGAAATTGTGGTCCACCTCTTATGATAACGCCGCGATAAGGGGTATCCATGTTGCGGTGAAAGGATGCGGCGCGGGGTTTGCTTCCGGTGGAAAGGATGTAGAGGTTGGGGGCCGGCAATATGGGGATGGGTTCGAGCGTTTTCCCTATGACTGTGAACTTTCTGGATGTGACAAATTGCAGCTTTTCTTGACGGAAAAGCTGCGTTGGCATGTTCTCTTCGGCCTGCACCAACAGGCAAAATGCTCTAGAGCGTTTGTGGCAGGCCGATGCGCGCCTGGATGGCGTGGAATGCGGGGTCTGCGTGGAGAGGCTTGAGGAGTGGCTCGATGCTGATTTCGGTGAGCCTCAAGTCATGCTCATGGAGGGCCTGCTGGAGGGCGGCGATGGCCTTCTGCTTTTGCCCCAGCTGCGCATATATGACGGCGAGACCGTAGGCGCCGGTGAAGGATTCGGGCGGGTTATCGGGCAGATTTGCGAACAGGAGCTCCTGTTGCCAGTAGCCGGCAGTTCCCTGATCGTGGAGGCGATTGCGGAGTAGCTGGCCCTGGGCTACGGCGGCTTCTGGGGATTCTCCGGCAAGGATACGGGCTGTTTCCTCGGCGCGGATGGCGCTGGGGTAATTGCCCATGGCGGCGTATGTGTGGGCGAGGCGAACGTATTCGAGAGCGGAGTTGGGATTGCTGCGGGTGGCTTTGGCGAACTGGGCGAGGGCATCGCTGGTGCGCCCGGCCCAGACGAGTGTGCGGCCGTAGAACGACTGCACGGGGAAGGAAAGTGGGTCGAGGGCGAGGGCTTTTTGCATTTCTGCAATGGCCTGGGCGTGCCTGCCTGGAACTCGGCCAAAAGGAGTTGAAATTGCTGAACCATCTGCAGCCCTGTCGATCGGATGGCTTGCATTTCTAGTGGTCGAACAAATCGGATATGGTGGAGTCGCAACCTGTGCCAATCCGCGAGCCAAAGTTGCATTTGCCCCCGGAGGACAAGTGTCCATTATTGGCGGGATGACCCCAGGGGCATGTTGTCTTAAGAGTAGTGGATACCATGTTTGCGTAGGGATAAGTTCATATAGAGCGATAAGATAGGGTAGATTCTCCCTGATCGTGCTATTTGGTTATCTCAGCCCGAGACGTTGGAGGAGGGCCGTCTTCGGTGACCGCAGCGGAAGGCAGGAAGATAGTTCCGGTTGAGCCGTAGCACATGCAGCTTGATTGCCCTCCTGGTGCGCTGGTATCCAGCCCGGTTCAACATCGATATGGACAGATGGATGCTGCTGCTGTCCGGACGCATCCGTCGATTCCTGAAACGAAATTTCCCCGCCCTGCAAGGCTCCGCGACCTCCAACCTTTGTCCAAACGATAACCGCATGTGGTCCGGAGGAATTTTTGCGTCCGATGCTGGTTGGCGCGAGCAGGGACGATCTCTTCTGGGCCTGCCTGGATAGCGGGGCTTCCCGGGCTACTTTCAGGCTAACGGAAGCTTGATGGTGAAGCTTGCGCCTCGGGAGGGGTGATTGTGCACGTCAAGCGTGCCGCGGTGTGCTGTAACCACGGCTTTGCATATGGCGAGTCCGAGGCCAGTTCCAGATACCCGGCCTCGGAAACGATGGCCGCGGTAGAACCGTTCGAAGATCATTTCTTTTTCGGCTGGATCGATTCCTGGGCCTTCATCTGAGACCGTGATCGTTACATCGTGATCCGTGTTCTGCACGGTAATCTGGATGGTGCTGCCCTGCGGAGAGTATTTTGCAGCGTTGAGCAGAAGATTGCAGACAGCGCGCTCGATCCATGCGACGTCGGCGAGCACAGCGGGGCAGCAGTCCGGGATGGAAAGCCTTAGATGATGCTGGGAGAGGTTAAAGGCGCAGGATTGCAGGGCATTCCGAACGGGATCGGAGACCGAACAGGGCGAAATCTCCATCTGCATTCGGCTGGCTTCGAGCTGACCCATTTGCACAGCCTGCGCGATAAGCGCGTTGAGGCGGTCTGCCTCTTCGTCGATTACCGTAAGCATCTCATGCTGATCTTCTGTACTGACTTGTCCAGAGGAGAGCAGGGTAGTGGCGGAGGCCTTGATGGCAGTGAGTGGCGTGCGCAGCTCGTGCGTGATGGAGTCGAGCAGAACCATGCGGAAGCGTTCGCTTTCCTTCGCAGCTTCACTTCGCGCCGCTTTTTCGAGCGCCTCGGCGCGGTCGATGCCGATAGCGACGAGGCGCGCGATCGACTCGCTGGTTTCCCTGGATGCAACAAGCCCGCGTATGAGTAGTACGCCGCGTTGCCTGATACCGCTGCGGACGGGCAGTATGGTCCAGCCGGAGTCCCTGGAAGTCTGCACCTCTGAGTGTTGCATCGCGGCAGGGATGTCGAGGGATTGCAGTTGATCGGGCAAGATGCTTTGGGAGTGAAAGATCTGGGCTCCGCGCTCCACATAGAAGACGACGCCGGATGCCAGCGTGGCGGAGGAGATGCAATCGGGAACGGCCTCCAGTAGTTCCGCCACCTTGTCCGTCTGCAGGAGGGAGCGGCTGAGCTCGAAAAGCATGGCCAGTTCACGCGCACGCGCGTTGGACTGCTCGGCCTCGGTTTGAATGCGGTTGGAAAGATGGCTGGCAATGCCGGCAGTGCCGAGGAATGCAAACAGGGCGACCCAATTTTGGGTGTCTGCGATGGTGAATGTGCCAATCGGGGGCAGGAAGAAAAAGTTGAAGCAAGCGGCTGCGGCGATGGACGCGAGAATCGCGTAGCGCAAGCCCCAGCGCGCGGACAGCACTAGAATGTAGAGCAAAAGTGTAAGGGCGACCGTGGTCGGATTGACCGGCGCGACGAGGCGGAAGGTCACCACAATTGCAGCAAGGCCCAGGGCGGCTACTGCCAGGCGGTAACCGGTTGTGTCGCGAACACGATTCACGGATAGGATTGTACGAGAAGCGGCATCGGAAAGACGGGAGAAAAGCCGGTGAGAATCCTGATAGTGGACGATGAGCCGCAGATTGTGCGGGTGCTGCGCGCGGCGCTGCATAGCAACGGCTATGAGATATTCACCGCTCACAACGGGGTTGAAGCGCTGCAGTTGTACCTCGATGTGAATCCTGCATTGGTGATCACCGACCTTGCGATGCCGGAGATGGATGGCGTCGAGTTGACTCGCGAGATTCGTCAGCTGGCATCCACACCGGTTATTGTGGTTTCTGTTCGTAATCAGGAGCGGGAGAAGATTCGCGCGCTCGACGAGGGCGCCGATGATTACATCACCAAGCCGTTTGCCATTCAGGAGTTGCTGGCGCGTGTTCGTGTGCAGCTTCGGCATGCCGCAGAGCGAGAGGCTGAGTCTGACTACGCTCGCCCCGTGATTTCGGTTGGAGACTTTGAAATCAACACGGAGCGCCACTACGTTCGCGTTCGGGGTGAAGAGGTTCGGCTGACTCCGAAGGAGTTTGACCTGCTTTTGATGTTTGCCCGGAATCCGGAGCGAGTGCTCACGCACAAGGCTTTGCAGAAGGCAATCTGGGGGCCCGCGGGATGGGACCAGCCGGAGGGATTGCGCGTGCTGGTGGGGCAGTTGCGACGCAAGATCGAGCGGGACAAAAGCGACGCGCAGTATATCCAGACAGAACCATGGATTGGTTACCGGTTCGTTCCATCGTCGACGGAATAACTCTTCGGCGAAAATCTCCCTCTACTTACAACTTTTTTATGTCCCCTTTACGGCGCTCTTAGGGGCGGCAACATTGTCATGCATTCAGTGCAGATGTGATCGAGCGATGCAGCGGCTTGCGCGGAGACGCCATGAGCGGCGGCTTATCACCGGAAAGCGGAGGGAGACGCAAGTTATGAGCGACTGGATTGTGATGGCGTGCACCGCAGTCTGCTTCGGCGCCGCCTTCCTGTATGTGAGGGCGTGTTGCCTGTTGAAGGGGAATCGCAATGAGCTTTGAAAATGCAGCATTGCTGACGATTGCCTGCGCTTTGCTGGTTTACATTGTGATGACGCTTCTTTGGCCGGAGAAGTTCTGATGACCGGAAATGGATGGCTGCAAATCGTGGTGTTCATCGCTGCTGTGCTGCTATGCGCAAAGCCCCTGGGCGTGTATATGGCCGCAGTCTTTGAGCGGCGGCGCACATGGCTGGACCCGGTAATGGCCCCGGTGGAAAAGCTGCTCTATCGCTGCACCGGCGTGCGCCCGGAAGAAGAGATGCGCTGGAATGTGTATGCCGTCTCGGTGCTGACTTTCAGCGCGGTGACGCTCTTGCTGACGTACGTTGTCGAGCGTGTGCAGCAGGTTCTTCCATTCAATCCGCAGCATTTGGGTGCGGTTCCGGCGTTCCTTGCCTGGAACACGGCTGTTTCGTTTACGACCAACACAAACTGGCAGGCGTACTCACCGGAAAGCACGATGAGTTATCTTACGCAAATGCTGGGGCTGGCCACGCATAACTTCTGGTCGGCGGCTGTGGGTATTGCGCTGGCGATTGCTTTCATCCGGGGCATTGCGCGGAAGGAGATGAAGACGCTGGGCAATTTCTGGGTGGACATGACCCGCGCCATACTTTGGGTACTCTTGCCGATCTGCGTGGTATTCGCGCTGGTCCTGACATCGCAGGGCGTGATTCAAAATCTGAAGCCGTATACGGTCGCGCATGTCGTGCAACCACAGACGCAGGAACAGGTGGTGAATGGGAAAGCCACGCCCACAACTGTCTCGACGCAAACCATCGCGCAGGGCCCTGTTGCGTCGCAGGAAGCGATCAAGATGCTTGGGACGAACGGGGGAGGATTTTTTAATGCGAACAGCGCACACCCGTTTGAGAACCCCACGCCGCTGAGCAACATGCTCGAGATGCTTGCGATCTTTCTTATTCCTGCCGGGCTTACAGTGACGCTGGGCGAAATGACCGGTTCGCCTCGACACGGCCAGGCCGTACTTGGAGCGATGCTCATTCTCTGGCTTATCGGCGTCACGGTTTGCTACTGGGCTGAGTCGCAGCCAAATCCACTCATTCATGGCGTCAATCAGCAGGGGAACTCTCTGCAGTCCGGTGGCAACATGGAAGGCAAGGAAGTTCGCTTCGGGATTGCGGATTCGGCGCTCTTTGCCACGGTCACCACAGACGCGAGTTGTGGCGCCGTCAACTCCATGCATGACTCATACATGCCCCTTGGGGGCATGGTGCTGCTGATAAACATGATGCTGGGCGAAGTGGTGTTTGGGGGCGTGGGAGCCGGACTTTACGGCATGCTCATCTTTGTTATCGTCGCAGTGTTTATAGCGGGGTTGATGGTGGGGCGAACGCCGGAATATCTCGGCAACAAGATTCAGGCGTATGACGTGCAAATGGCGATGTTGTATCTTCTGATTTTTCCGCTGATCATTCTGGGGTTTTCAGCAGTTGCGGTTCTCACGCCTCATCTGGGGTTGCCCGGCATTACGAACCCGGGTCCGCATGGGCTCACGCAAATCCTTTACGCATACACCTCTGCTGTGGGCAATAACGGCTCGGCATTTGCAGGGCTCAATGCCAATACGCCCTGGTACAACCTTTCGCTCGGTTTTGCCATGTTCATGGGACGCTTTCTGATGATTGTGCCGATGCTTGCGCTGGCGGGAAATCTCGCCGCGAAGAAGCATGTACCTGAGACCTCTGGAAGCTTTCCGGTCACCACGCCTCTATTTACCGTGCTTTTGACGAGCGTGATCGTAATTGTCGGCGCGCTTACGTTCTTTCCGGCCTTGAGTCTTGGCCCCATTCTCGAGCAACTGCTGTTGCACGCAGGCCATAGTTTTTGACCAGGAGCACGATGAGCTACCAATCGCACCATGATGCCGATGTACGTTCCCTATTCGACGCGTCAATCGCTGCCCGGGCGGTGCTCGACGCTTTCCTGAAGCTGAATCCGGTGAAGATGATGCGGAACCCGGTGATGTTTGTCGTGGAAGTCGGCAGCGTGCTGACGACGGTGCTTCTGTTCACGGCAAAAGCGCACACAGGCGGGCATTTTGCATTTGACCTGCAGGTGACGCTTTGGCTCTGGTTCACGGTGCTGTTCGCCAATTTTGCAGAGGCGATGGCTGAGGGCCGCGGCAAAGCTCAGGCAGACTCTCTGCGCAAAGCGAAAGCCGAGACGATGGCGCATCGTGTTACCGACACAGGCATGGAGGAAGTGTCCAGCGCCATGCTTTTTTCGGGGAACCTGGTGAAGGTTTCCGCAGGCGAGATCATTCCCGGCGACGGTGAGGTCATCGAAGGGATGGCGTTCGTGGATGAATCGGCAATTACGGGGGAATCCGCACCGGTGGTTCGCGAGGCGGGTGGCGATATGTCCGCCGTGACGGGCGGTACGCGTGTGCTGAGCGATGAGATCATCATCAAGATCACGTCCAATCCCGGCGAGACGTTCCTGGATCGCATGATCGCTCTGGTGGAAGGAGCAGAGAGGCAGAAGACGCCGAACGAGATTGCGCTGAACATACTCCTCGCGGGGCTCACTATCATCTTCCTGCTTGCAACGATAACTTTGCAGCCGTTCGCGATCTATTCGGGTGCGCCACAATCGATCTTTGTGCTGGTATCACTTCTGGTCTGCCTGATTCCTACGACTATTGGAGGGCTGCTTTCCGCGATTGGAATTGCCGGTATGGATCGGCTGGTACAGCACAATGTCCTGGCTACTTCAGGACGTGCCGTCGAGGCTGCCGGCGATGTGGACACGCTTCTGCTCGACAAGACGGGCACCATCACAATTGGCAATCGTCAGGCGGTGGAGTTCGTTCCTGCTCCGGATATATCCGCGGAGCGGCTTGCCGAGGCCGCGCAACTCTCGTCGCTTTCGGACGAGACTCCGGAGGGCCGTTCCATCGTGGTGCTCGCCAAGGAGCAATTCGGCCTGCGGAGTCGCGAACTCTCCCATCACAATGCGGAATTTATTCCCTTTAGTGCGACCACACGGATGTCCGGAGTGAATATCGATGATCAGTTCATCCGTAAGGGCTCTGTGGATGCCATCCAGCAGCATCTGAAGGAGTACGGCAATGGGATCCCGCCAAAACTGCGAGAGGCCGTGGATCGTGTGGCGCGTAGCGGCGGCACCCCGCTCGTCGTTGCGGAAAACGGCTGCGCCCTCGGAGTGATCCATCTCAAAGACATCGTCAAAGGAGGCATGCAGGAGCGATTTCATCAGCTTCGCACCATGGGTATTCGCACCATCATGATTACGGGCGATAATCCGTTGACCGCTGCCGCCATTGCACGCGAGGCAGGCGTGGACGATTTTCTTGCCGAGGCGCGGCCTGAAGACAAGATGAATCTGATTCGCCGCGAACAGGCACAAGGCAGGCTTGTGGCGATGACCGGAGACGGAACCAATGACGCGCCTGCGCTGGCACAGGCCGATGTGGGAGTCGCAATGAGCAGTGGAACCCAAGCCGCAAAAGAGGCCGGCAACATGGTTGACCTGGACTCAAATCCAACGAAGCTGATTGAGATTGTTGCGATAGGGAAGCAACTGCTGATGACACGTGGCGCACTGACTACGTTCTCGATTGCGAACGATGTCGCCAAGTATTTTGCCATTATTCCTGCGATGTTTGCCGCTGCGTTTCCGGTGCTCTCGGCATTGAACATTATGCATCTGCACTCGCCGCAGTCGGCTGTGCTTTCCGCTGTTATATTCAACGCGCTCATTATTGTTGCGCTCATCCCACTCGCGCTGCGTGGGGTCAGGTATCGCCCGGTTTCCGCTGCCGCGCTGCTGCGACGCAATTTGCTCCTCTATGGACTGGGTGGCGTGATCGTCCCCTTTATCGGAATCAAGCTCATCGACATGGCCATCACCGCCCTGAGGATTCTATGAGGCACCTCCGCACTGCTGTTTTGTATACGATCATCTCTGCCGCATTTCTCGGCCTGGGATATCCGCTCCTGTTGACCGCACTCGCGCAATGGATGTTTCCCCGGCAGGCCAATGGCAGCCTGATCGTGCGCAACGGTCAGGTGATTGGATCGCAACTGATCGGTCAGACTTTCACCGGAGCTGGATACTTTCATGGTCGGCCATCTGCGGCGGGCGATGGTTACGACGCAGAGGCCTCAGGCGGTTCGAATCTGGCGCCCACGAATCACCTGTTGATTCAGCAGGTGGAGAAGCGTGTCGCTGCCGAGCAGGTGGGTACTTCCAAGGTTCCGATCGATCTCGTCACCGCGTCCGGTTCGGGCCTTGATCCGGACATAACTCCTGCTGCCGCTTACTATCAGGCACCTCGCGTAGCCGAGGCGCGCCATTTATCTCTTGCGGCTGTTCGTGAACTCATTGCCCGGCAGATCACAGATCGGCAATTCGGCCTTCTTGGAGAGCCACGCGTAAACGTGCTCAAACTGAATCTGAGCCTGGATCAATTGCGCTGAAATGATCCCGACGAGGCGGAGGTTTTGAGCGCGACCAACAAATGCTGATGGGTGACGGCCGGTCTGTTCAGGCGATTCCAGGATTGCCAGGCTGATCGTGAGGCCCCTCAAGCCGTTGCCGTTTACTGGTCGCATCGACTTCAGAGTCGCCAGTGCGGGGTCCGATGATCCTGAGACCGCTCCTATAGTGTTCTGCCCGTTACTGGATTTGCAGCGCAACGATGCCTTGATCCCGGGGCGAGTTGAGCACCACTCGGCGAGGCGGGCAGTGCCTCGGCATAACTCCTTCGGCGCACGTCGGCCATCTCACCGCGATCAGATGCGGACCGTTGCAACCTTGTTCCTGAGGACGTGCTGCCATGTCTGCCGTCGAGGCCGATGCCCAACTATCAGCGTGCCTTTGGGCATATGCCGCCGCCGTAATCCTGAATTCCGAAATCTCATTTTCTGCTTCTGACAAGATCTGAGAGAACAAGAAGAGGGAAGCAAAGACGGTGGACCAATCCGTCCCGCGTGAGATCAAGACGCTGTTCAGAAATCAGCGCGTGGCCTTGCGCGAGCGAGAGCGCCGCGATACCAGAGGGCGCAAGCTGATGGATGTGCCCGGCTACACTTTTCGCGTCTTAGTCACCACGCGCACAGACGCCGAGAAAGAAATCTGGCGCGAATAAAGCCGCCGCGCCGACATGGAGAACGGTATTGCCGAACTGCGGTACCACCCGGCCGCCGATGGCTTCTGTCTGAAGCAGTTCTTCGCCACCGAGGCCGCCCTCCAATGCAGTTTATTGCTTTTCAACCCGCTCGCGAGTTTCAGCGCGCCGTCGGCCTGCCGGGTTATCGTGAGCCAGCCACGCTGCAAACCATGGTCTTCACTTGCGGCGGCATCCTGGGCCGCTCAGGACGCAGCATCGTGCTGCACCTTTCCGACAGTCGGGGCGGGTTGAAGACACGCAAACCGCTGATCGACAGCATCTTCCAGTGGGTATTTCCAGCTTCGCCAAAGTTGCAAACCGTGCCTGCAACTTGACCAATGACAGCTCCACCAAACATCCAGTACCAGATCAAAAAAAACGAGGCTCAACTTTGCAGTTCAGGCTTCTGTTGAGAGTGTCCAGCCCTGGTTACTGCTGTTATTTTTTGCGAGGCATGCCCGGGCCCTGGAAGCCTGGGGGCCAGCTTGGCCAGTTGGGCTGGGGGGCTGGTGCGGGGGGTGCGCCGGCGGGCAGCCAGGCGTGGTCGATGAGCCATTGGCGGACCATGCCGGGCCAGATGCGCAGGGGCGTGATGGAGCCGCAGAGTCCGCAGCCGTGGATGCCGTAGTCGAAGACGTGGAGCTCGGCGGGGACGTGGCTGCGGGTGAGTGCGGCGTAGAAGTCGAGCGAATTTTGTACAGGGACGGCGGGATCACGCTGGGTTACGAAGAGGAATGCAGGTGGGGTGCTGGGGGTGACGTGCAGCTCATTGGACATGTCGCGAACGAGCGTGGGCGAGGGATGCGGGCCGAGGAGTGAGAGGCGGGTTTCCTGATTGGTGATGGAGCTGCGCATGGAGATGACCGGGTAGGCGAGGATCATGAAATCTGGTTTGCAGCTGAGCCGGTCGATTGGGTTGGCGGCTTTGAGGTTGGGTTGGTTGCAGTGGGTTCCGAGGGTGGCGGCGAGGTGTCCGCCGGCGGAGGAGCCCCAGACGCCGATGCGGTTGGGGTCGATGCCCCATTTTTGTGCATTGGAGCGGATGAGGCGGATGGCTCGCATGCCGTCCTTGATTTCGACGGGATAGTGGTACTCGGGTGCGACGCGGTAGTCGAGGACGAAGGCGGGCATGCCCTGATCGCGGAGCCACTCGCCGATCTGAAAGCCTTCCTGCCCGATGGCGACGTGGTCATAGGCTCCGCCGGGGATGACCAGGATGGCGGCGCTGGTGACGGGATGTTTGGGTAAGAGGACGTAGAGAAGTGGGATGTCGCGGACGCCATTGCCTTGTGCGCCGGGCGCGGCGCCTTTGTAGAGGCGGATGGGCGTTGGGAGTCCCTGGGCCGAGGTGGTTTGCGCGCAGAGGCGCGGAGGAACGGCACCGAGCGCCGCGAGAAGCAGACCGAAGGAGATAAGGCGGAGGATCTTCACGGGGTAAGTATAAAAGGTCAGACCAGCGGAGCGCAGGCGGTTGGGCACCCGCCCGAAGGGGCGAGTGCCATGGAGAGCTATGGGTGGTGGAGGGGCATGCCGGGGCCTTGGAAGCCGGCGGGCCAGTCTGGCCAGTTTTTGGCGGGGGGTGGGGGCGGCGGTGCGTCGGCCGGGAGCCAGCTGTTGTCGATGAGCCACTGACGCAGGAGGGTGGGGTAGGTGTGGAGGGCCGGGATGTATTCGCAAAGTCCGCAGCCGTGTATGCCGTAGTCGAAGACATGAAGCTCGCCGGGGACGTGGTTGCGGATCATGGCCTGGTAAAAGTCAAAGGAGTTCTGGACGGGGACGATGGGATCGCGCTGGGTGACGAAGAGGAAGGTGGGCGGGGTGCTGGGCGTGACGCGCAGTTCGTTGGAGAAGCGGGCGACCATTTTGGGGTCGGGATGCTTGCCGAGGAGGTTGATCCGGGAGCCCATGTGGGTGATGGATTTGCGCATGGAGATGACGGGGTAAGAAAGGATCATGAAGTCCGGCTTGCAACTGAGGCGGTCGATTGCATTGGCGGCGTCGGGATCGGTCTTGTTGCAGTGGGTTCCGAGGGTGGAGGCGAGATGGCCACCGGCGGAAAATCCCCAGACGCCGATGCGGTCGGGGTCAATGCCCCATTCCCTGGCATGCTGGCGGATGACGCGCATGGCCTGCATGCCATCTTCAATTTCGACGGGGTAGTGGTAGGGGTGGACGCGATAGTCGAGGACGATGGCGGGCATGCCCTGGGCGCGGAGCCAGTTGCCGATCTGGAAGCCTTCATGGCCGAGCGCGACGAACTGGTAGCCGCCGCCGGGGATGACCAGGACGGCGGCGCTGGTGACCGGATGCTTGGGGAGCATGACGTAGAGCACGGGCGTGTTTTCAGGTCCGGTGCCGAGCGCGCCGGGGACGGGTCCGTTATAGAGCGGGATGGGCTTGGGGATCACTTGTGCCCAGTCTGGTTGAGCGGGTGCGGCCTGGGCGGTTGCGGGCAGGGTGGAGGCGAGGAGTGCGGCCGAGGCCAGAAGTAGTGCGGAGAGGCGTAGTGTTTTCACGACCATCAGTATAGAGAACGGAAGGGTCAGCCGGGGAGTGCAGCGGCCTGGAGAGCGTGGGTGAGGCGGGCGAGAGCTTGCTGCCATGAGCGATGGGCGTCGTCGGCGGTGAGGCCGCAGCCTGCGGCGTAGGCAGTGAAGGCAAAGCCGGGGACGCCATGGGTGCGTGCGGCCCGGACGACGAGGTCGATGCGGGCGTGGGGCTGAGGCTGGGTGCGGAGGGTGGTGGTGAGGGCGTTGAGGAGATTTTCCTGCGCGGGGAAGGATTGGAAGAGGCCGGTGTTGGCGGGGAGGATGTCGATGTAGGAGGCGCAGAGATGGAGCGGGGCTGCATATGTAGTTGTATCTGTTACTAAATCGGCTGCTTCGAATTCGTAGGGGTCGGGAGGGTCGGAATCGGCTGGGTTGGTGGTCCAGAGATCGCACTTGGAGGTGAACCATGGAGAGTTTGGCGCGTGGAGGGTGCGGAGCGCTTCGGCGAGCGCGGGTTCGGCTGCGGCGGAGGGGATGGACTGGATGGCTGCGTCGAGGTGAGGGCCTGCGAGGCGGAGGTCGCGCCAGGTTAGGGTCTTGTCTGATTCGTTCGAGGACCAGGGGACGATGATTTCCGGCAGGCCGGGTGCGATGTCCGCGGACCAGTCAGCTTCCATGAGTGTGGCCTGTTTGGTGGAGGAGGTAATTGAGGAGGAGATGCTCGGCCCAGTAGCCGTCTCGCGGGGAGACCTGGGTGGCGCGGTTGGCGTTGGGATCAGGGTCGGCGAGGTAGGCGCAGTGGCCGCCGTGTCGGGTTTCCACGAAGGTGACATGAGGGTTGGCGAGGAGCGCATTGCGGGTGGAGGGGAGCATGCGGATGAAGGGGTCGTCGGTGGAGTGGAGAATGAGTGTTGGAACACGGAAATCTGCTGCGTACCGGGAGCTGGCGACGGTGGTGTAGTAATCGTCGGCGTCGCGGAAGTGGCCGTAGCGGGCGACGATGTGCTGGTCAAAGTCGCGCATGGAGCGGAGCGGAGTCTGAAGAGCGGAGTGATAGAGTCGGGGGAAGAGCTGCGCCTTTTGGCGGAGGCGGCGGCGCATGTTGCGGAGGAAGTGCCACTCGTAGATACGGTTTGCGGGTTCGTGGAGCGCGGCGGAGGATGGGGTGAGATCCATGAGTGGCGAGATGCCGATGACGGCTTTGAGCTGCGGGGGCGGGGCGTCGCCGTATTCGCCGAGGGCCTTGAGGACGAGGTTGCCGCCCATGGAGTAGCCGACGAGCACGATGGATTCGAGCTGGTGGTCGTGGAGGATGCGGGCGACGACTCTGGCGACGTCTGTGGAGCGGCCGGAGTGGTAGATGGTGGGCGCGAGGTGGTCAGTCCCGCCGCAACTGCGCATGTTCATGCGTACTACGTTGCAGCCGGCGGCCAGCGCGCGGGCGGAGTTTCCGATGATGTATTGGGAGCGCGAAGAGCCTTCGAGGCCATGGACGAGGATGACGGCAGGGCGCCGGCGACGGACTTCGGCAGGCTGCCAGTGGCAGTGGCAGAGGATTTGCGTGGGGCCGTACTCGTCGATGGGGTCGTCGACTTCGATGAAGAGGGATTCGGGTTCGGGGAGGGTGATATTGCGCGGTAGAAAGTTGCCGGCGAGGGTTTGGAGATGGCCGTTGCGGAGGAATCGTCTCGGGACGAAGGGCGGCGCCAGCGCGGGGATGGGCGCGGGTGGAATAGCCGGAGGCTGGGTGAGTACGGAGCCTGTTGCGTCCGGGGTGGCGGGTGTGGTCATGGTGCTATTGTCGCCGATGGGGTGCGGGAAGTGGGATTTTGCTTTAGGGGTGGATGGGGCGGCTAGCGGGGATCGAACGTTTTGCACAGCAATGCAATGAGTAACTTACAGAAAACACGTCGTCGTAGATGCCATGAATGCCATGTTTACCGCGGACCATTGCACGCTATCGCCTCCATTCACAACAGGAGCCACAATGATCACCTGCTCCCTTTGGCTTTATGAAATCGATGCTCGTAATCTCGCCAACTTTGTCTCGGCCTTTAGCGAAAACGGCCTTCTCTACGAATCGTTTCGCAGGATGCCCGGACATATTCATACCGACCTCCTGAAAGGAGCCGACACGGTGTCAAGCACCAACCGACTTGCGCAGATGTTGCTGCTTGCTTTGAAGCCATTACAAGCCTGCCTGTCATCCATGCTCGGCTTGAGCACGCTGCGGGCGAAAATCTGTCACCGGAACTTTTTGCGCGCCTGGCTGTGCTTTGCTTTCTCCACGACATGGGCAAACTACACCCCGGCTTTCAGGCCAAAGGGTGGCCAGATGGCACATGACGTGAGCAAAAACACGGGCATGTACATGAAGGCGCAGCGACCTTTCTCACTGATGGACCACCCGCGATAGCAAATCACCTATGCATTGATGATCTAGGTCGCTGGAGCAGGTTGCCGGATTTTTTCATGGCGGCGTGGCGGACTTCTTCCGGGGACATGCCGGCCTGGAGGTTTTCTTCGATTTCGAAGGCGATGTGGGCAAACGTGTCCTGAGGTACACCAACACATCAACCTCGGCACAGAGCATGCAAGGGCAGTGTTCGAGTTTTGGAGAAATTCGCCTTTTAGCCCGGTATGGCGTCAGGTGAGCTGGGGAACTGCGGGCAACCGCGTACTCGATCCTGTCGAATAGATTGCCCGCATACAGGAATATTGCAGCTTTTGCGTCCAAAACTTGCAGCTTTTGTGTCGCAAGTTGCAGCTTATGTGTCCAGCTACCTTGGGGTGGCCTAGATGTCGAGGTTTTTGACGTCGAGGGCGTTGTCTTCGATGAACTTGCGGCGGGCTTCGACGTCTTCTCCCATGAGGGTGCTGAAGATGGTTTCGGTTTCTGCTATGTCTTCGAGCTTGACCTGGAGGAGGGTTCGGCGTTCGGGGTCCATGGTGGTTTCCCAGAGCTGCGTGGAGGTCATTTCGCCGAGGCCCTTGTAGCGCTGGACCTGGTAGTCGCGGCGGCCCTGATCGATGACGTACTCGAAGAGTTCCTGCGGAGTCTGCCTGGTGACGGGCTCGGAGGAGCGTCCGGTGCGGCGGGCAGCAGGCTTTGTGGCGGTGGATTCTGTCTCGGCGTCTTCGGCTTCGGCGTCTTCGGCCTCGGCTTGCGCGGCGGCGCCCTTGGGGGCGTAATCGACGACGAAGGGCGGCTGCAACTGCTCGCGGATGAGGGCGAACTTGGCTAGCATCTGGCGGGCCTCAGGGGATGCGGCGAGGGTCCAGTCCATGCGGCGCTCGGAGCCTTGCGCGTCGATGAAGCTGAGTGACCAGGTTTGGTGCTCTTCGTCGTAGGCGGGTGCGTGGAGGGCCTTGAACTGGTAGGCGCGCTGAATTTTTTCGAGTTCGGCGTGAAGCTCCTTGAGTTTGGCCGGGGGCGTGTCCGCAGGGCCTTCAAAGTCGGCGCGCCTGGCTGGTTCCTTGCCTTCGTGAGCGAATAGGCGGGCGAAGAGGCTGGTGACCTCGTCGTTGCGGAGGCGCTTGTTGACCTTGTCGAAGAAGCCGATGTAGTCGTTGAGCTGGCCCATGAATTTGGTGAGGGCAGAGCCCTCGATGGAGCCGCCTTCTGTGCCGTAGCGGAGGGTCATGCCGTCGGAGGCGCGCTTGACCATGACGCGAACGAACTCGCGCTCGTCTTTGATGTACTGCTCGAAGCGGCCTTTTTTGATTTTGAAGAGCGGCGGCTGGGCGATGTAGACGTGGCCGCGGCGGATCAGTTCCGTCATGTGGCGGAAGAAGAAGGTGAGCAGGAGGGTGCGGATGTGGGAGCCGTCGACGTCGGCGTCGGTCATGAGAATGATTCGGCCGTAGCGGAGCTTGCTGGGGTCGAAGTCATCCTTGCCGATGCCACAGCCGAGGGCGGTGATCATGGCGCGAATTTCTTCGTGGCCGAGCATTTTGTCGTAGCGGGCTTTTTCGACGTTGAGGATCTTGCCCTTGAGGGGGAGGATGGCCTGGAAGCGGCGGTCGCGGCCCTGCTTGGCGGTTCCACCGGCGGACTCACCCTCGACGAGGTAGAGCTCGCAGCGGTCGGGCTGGCGTTCGGAGCAGTCGGCGAGTTTGCCGGGGAGGCCGCCGCCATCGAGCGCGCCCTTGCGGCGGGTGAGGTCGCGGGCCTTGCGTGCGGCTTCGCGTGCGCGCGCTGCGTCGATGGCCTTGTTGATGATGCGCTTGGCGATGGGTGGGTTCTGATCGAGGAACATACCCAGCTTTTCATTGACGAGGGCCTGGACGATGCCGGCAATGTCGGAGTTGAGCTTGCCCTTGGTTTGGCCCTCAAACTGAGGTTGCGGCAGCTTGACGCTGATGACGGCTACGAGGCCTTCGCGGACGTCGTCGCCGGAGAGGTTCTCCTTGACGTCTTTGAAGAGGCCGAGCTGCTGGCCGGCGGAGTTGATGGTGCGCGTGAGGGCGGTTTTGAAGCCGGAGAGGTGGGTGCCTCCGTCGACGGTGTTGATGTTGTTGGCGAAGCAGAATACGGTTTCGGAGTAGCTGTCGTTGTACTGGAGAGCGATCTCCATATCCACGCCATCGCGGAGGCCTTCCATGACGATGGGCTTTTCGTGGAGGACCTGCTTGCCTTTGTTGATGTGCTTGATGAACTCGGCGATGCCGCCCGCGTATTTGAAGTCGGCGCGTTTGGGCGCGCCGGTTTTGGGGTCAGCGGTGCGCTCGTCGGTGAGCGAGATGGCAAGACCCTTGTTGAGAAAGGCGAGCTCGCGGAGGCGCTGCGCGAGGGTGTCGTAGTTGTACTCGGTGACGGTGAAGATGGACTTGTCGGGCAGGAAGTGGATCTTGGTGCCGCGCTTTTTGGATGTGCCGGACTGGCGGAGTTTGCTGATGGGCGCGCCTTTGGAGTATTCCTGCTCCCAGGTGTGACCGTCGCGCCAGATTTCTACGTCGAATTCTTCGCTGAGCGCGTTGACGCAGGAGACGCCGACGCCGTGGAGTCCGCCGGAGACCTTGTATGTGGAGGAGTCGAATTTGCCGCCGGCGTGGAGCTTGGTGAGGACGACCTGGACGGCGGGCATTCTCTCGCCGGTGTCGAGGATTTTCTCGTCAACGGGGATGCCGCGGCCGTCGTCGACGACGGTGATGGAGTTGTCCACGTGAATGGTGACTTCGATGTGGGAGGCGTAGCCTGCGAGGGCTTCGTCGACGGAGTTGTCCACGACTTCATAGACGAGGTGGTGCAGGCCCATTTCCCCTGTAGAGCCGATATACATGGCAGGGCGGAGACGAACGGCCTCGAGCCCTTCGAGAACTTTGATGTTGTCGCTTGTGTATGTGCCTTGATCCGGGTCACCGGTGAGCAGGGCGTCGTTGGCAGGGGAAAGTTCTTTGGTGGACATTGAGCTCCGGTCGGTGAGGGCTCCATGGCTCTTCTCACAGCAATAAGTGGTTGAAAGAAAAGAGCTTTTTCGCCCGAAGATTCTACGTGATTATAGCACGGGGAGGGGTTTGCGGGGTGGATTTGAGGGGTGATGGGGAAGGCAACAGGCGGGTTACCTCGGGTCACAATTCTATTGTTTACTTAATAAATAAAAATCAGAAACTGGACACACGTCTTTAAAAGTATAAACTCAATCCTGTCAGAAGTCATTACCAAATAAGTTGCAGATCAGAAAAGGGGAATCTACACATGAAACTCGTCATTCGCTCACTCGTTCTCGGTATCGCCGTTTCCGGCCTTGCTGCCAGCGCTCTCACCGCTCATATGGGCAACAACGCTGCCTTGGCGAATAACCATGCAGCGACGATGATGACTTCGCCGGTAGTTGCGGCCATGCCGATTCCTCTTTGCGATCCTTCGACCAACACTTCCTGCGGCATCCAGTCTGGTATGAAGCGGTAGGATTACTTTCGTACTCCTTTCGTTGTAGGCAAGCCTTTTTCGTTCAATTTCTCTATTGTGGCAGCAGCTTGGCTGGGCTATCCTCATGAGGCAACCTGAGGTGACGCCCTATGCTGGCTGCTGAACACTTTCTGGTCTACGCCGAGCCGATTTTGAGCCTAGTTGCCCTGATTGCCTTTTTCAAGGCAGGACTAGCCCGCCGTTTGCCGGCTACCCGCAATTATCTCTTTCTGCGTATCGGATCCACGGGACTGCTTTACAGCATCCTTGAGATGCATCACGTGATTCCGATTGCGGGTGCCACCCAGTATCACATCTACTTTTACGCCTACTGGTCCCTGTATCTGGCGGGAGCGGTGATGATCTTTTTCGTCATTCGCGAGATTTACAGCGAACTGATGAGGCCTGTGCCTCATTTGCGCAAACTGGGCATGATGGCCTTTCGGTGGGCGATTGCCATCTCCTGTATCTTTGCCGGCATTGTCCTCTTCAGTGCGAGTTTCGCTCCGGCGCACGGCTTTGATGGCCAGCTAGTGTACCTGGCGCAGCTTTGCTACCGCTCGGTCTCAGTGCTCGAGCTTTGCCTGCTGGCATTTGTGGCATTGACAATTCACAGCATGGGCCGCTCCTTCCGGAGTCCGCTGTTCGGGATTGCGCTTGGCCTGGGCATTGAGGCGGCGTCTGAGTTCTTTAGTGCTTCCGTCGTCGTCTGGCAGCATGAGAAGGTTTGGTCCGCTGCCAACCTGGTCACGGAAGCTGTGATTGTGGCTGTGTTGCTGACCTGGACTGCTTACTTCCTGTTGCCGAAGCCGAAGGAGAGTGCTGTTGTGATGGTGGTGCCGGAGCCGTCCCCGCTGATTCGCTGGAACGATGTGGCGCAGGCACTTGGGCACAGTTCGCCACGGGTGGCCGCTGGTAATTCGTCGGGCTTCTTTCTGCAGGATGTGGAGAAGGTCGTGGACAGGGTGCTTGCGCGAAACGGGGTGTCGCTGGATGCGAAGTCCTCGGATTCAAAGGCTGGGTAGTCCAGCCTGATAGACGATTTGGCCGGTGCGGTTTGGGACGCACCGGCTGAACTATTTCTGGGGCGTTGCGAGGGGATCGATGCTGCACGCGACGAATGCGTTGATTATGGTGTGCATGGTGGAGCCGATGCTTTGGCTGCTGGTCATGTTCAGCTACTCGCGCTACTCGCCGCAAGCAAGATCACGTCCATTCCTTTTTTATCTTGCGGTTCAGCTGGCGGTATCTGCCCTTTCTGTGCCTTTTCTGTTTGTTGTGGTGACTTCCAGCGGGCCAAGGTCGGCCGAGATGATGGCGTTGTATACGCCGCTGTTCTGGCTTGGGGAGATTCTTTCCGGCGTGTTCGCGGTAGCCACATTGCGCGACATTCTTAAGCGGCTGCTGAGTGTGGTGCCTGCATTGCAGCGGGTTGCGTTGATCGCCTTCCAGTGGGTGCTGGTGATTGGGATTTTCATGATTCTCAGCCGTATGGTGGGTGAATCGGGGCAGGCGAGCTTGACCGGAGAGCTGGCGACGCTGGCGAACGGCCTTAACCTGACGCAGCTGGTGTTGTTGTTGCCGTTGCTGCCCTTTACGTTGAGTGTTCAGCGGACGCTGCGGTCTCATATTCAGGACATGATGATGGGTCTTGCGGTGCTTGCCGCGTCGAGCAGCGTTCTTTACGTTGGGTACCACGCGAACGGAGAACTTTCCTCCGCGGGTGCGGTGATCTCCGGGCACATTATTCTGATTGCGACGCTGATTTTCTGGTGCCGGTGTTTTGTGGCTCAGGGGCGACGTGAGGTTCCTGTGACGATTTCGATGGATTCCAAGCTGGTTCGCTGGAGCGAGCAGTTGAGGACGCTGGAGGGCAAGTCGACGGAACACTTGCAGTGAGGCGATTGGGCGCCTGAGGGAACGAGGAGAGTGGTTTGCGAGGTAAGGCCCCATGGCCGGTTGATGGCCGGAAGCAGCAAAAGCCAGACCCGAAGGGGCCTGGCTTTTTGTGCATTTCGAGAGGAAGATTTTGCCGAAGTGTGCTTTTACTGCGCGGCTTCGGCGGGTTCGATCGCCACGAAGCGGCCGGTGCGGCCGCGATCGAGGAATTTGACGTGCCCGTCGATCTTGGCGAAGAGGGTGTCGTCGCTGCCGCGGCCAACGTTGAGGCCGGGCTTGATGCGGGTGCCGCGCTGGCGGACGATGATGGAGCCGCCGGTGACGAACTGGCCGCCGAAGGCCTTGACGCCCAGGCGCTGTGCGTTGGAGTCGCGACCGTTTTTAGAACTGCCTAATCCTTTTTTATGTGCCATGGTGAGTTTCCTGGGCCGGCGGTATGGCCGGCAGAATTTTTATGCCCGGTAAGAGTTTCCGTCGATCTGGATTTCATTGATCCGGATCTGGGTGTAGTCCTGGCGATGTCCCTGCAGCTTTTTGTACTGCTTCTTCCGCTTGTAGTGGAAGACGAGAATCTTGTCAGCGCGGCCTTCGCCTTCGACAGAGGCAAGAACCTTGGCGGAAGAGGGCTTGATGACCGAGCCGGCTTCGCCGGAGAATGCGAGAACGTCGCTGAATTCGATCTGGCCGTCCTGGCTGGCGGACAGGGTCTCGACCTTCAGGACGTCGCCTGGAGCGACGCGATACTGTTTTCCGCCCGTGCGGATGACAGCGTACATGGAACCTCCCGCGCTCCACTGTAGGGCGCGCAATTAAATTCTTTGATGGCAAGCTGACGTTGGGCGCGGCATGCATTTTGATGAGGCTCGCATGCGGCCGGTCCACGAGCTGATCCGGGGGCTTCGTAACAGGACGAAGGCTTCCGGGCAGAATTGCCAAACTACTTAAGTCTAATAGGGTAGCGGGGTATGGTCAATGTTCAAACGGGATTCGGGGTAAGAATTCCGTTTGGGCTGGCGACGGCGGTGGGTTGCGGGGGATTGTGAAGAGTGCGTGCTGAGGAGGAGAATCGGATGAAAGCGTGGGCGGATGTAAACTTGGGCGCGGAAGCGGCGTCTATTCCGACATATGGAAGGTATTGTGCCGGTGGATTGCTCGACGGTGGCATGGAAGGCGCAAGTCACTGAGATGGATGACTTCGACGAGGTGGTGCGTCTTTACCGGCCGCGCATCTTTCGTTACCTGGTGGCGACGCTGCGGGACCGTGACCTGGCGGAGTCGCTGACCCAGGATTGCTTTTTGAAGGCGTGGAACGCGCGGCATCAGTTTCGTGGGGATTCGAGCCTGATGACGTGGCTGACGCGGATTGCGGTGAACCTGGTTCGGGATCATGCGCGGAGCCAGCGGATGCGGTTCTGGCAGAAGGCGCGGGCGGAGGATATAGACCCGGCCGATATTGGGGACTGGCTGGCGGATGGGCGGAGCGGCCCGGAGCAGTCGCTGCTGGCGCGGGAGCAGGCGGGCGCGGTGTGGGAGGCGGTGAAGGCGCTTTCTCCGCAACAGAAAACGGTATTTTTGCTGCGGTTTGTGGAGGAGATGGAGCTGCCGCAGATTGCAGATGCGACGGGAATGAATGAGAACACGGTGAAATCTCACCTGTACCGGGCGTTGCGCTCGGTGCGCGAGAAGGTAGGGACGAGAGTATGAACAGGGAAGAGCAGGACCTCAGGGCACGGGCGATAGAAGAGATGGAGCGCGAGCTGGCTGAGCCGCTGCGCCACTTTCGGGGCGCGGTGACGGCGATGGCCGAGCGCGAGCTGGAGCGGATGCCGCGCGTGGCGCTGCGGAGCGGGAAGCAGTGGGGATGGCGCGCGGCGTGGCTGTATGCGTGGGCTCCGGCAGCGGCTTTGCTGGTGCTGATGGCAGTGGGTTTGGCGATGGGCCACCACCATGCGGCGGCGACGCCGATGAATGAGGGGCCAGCGATGGCGCAGAATGAGCAGCCGCCGACACCACGGGCGCAGGAGCACGTGAGCGACACCGCTCTGCTGACCGAGATTGACGAGGACCTGAACCAGAATGCGCCGACGCCGCTGGCGCCGCTGGAGGTCTCGACGAGTAAAACCCACGCAACGGCAACGCAAGCGGAGGACACCAATGGTGTGGAACCTTAAGCAACTATGGCTGTCGGGATTGCTGGCGGCATTGATGATACCGGCATTTGCTCCGGCGACAGCGCAGAGCCCCGAGCCGCCTCATCCACCGGGGCCGCCGATGCAGCAGGCGTTCCATATGCACTTTGGGCGGTGGTGGGATAATCCGCAGATGGCCCATCAACTGGGGCTTACGGCCGAGCAGCAGAAAAAGATGGACGCGATTTTTGCGCACTATCGGCCGAGCCTGGAGCATTTGCATGCGAATTTACATCGACAGGAGAAGATCCTGGGTCCATTGATTGGGGCGGATAATCCCAATGAAGACAGTATTCTGGCCCAGATTGACGTAGTGGCTCAGGCGCGCGCGAACCTGGAGAAGGAATTTGCGCGGATGCTGCTGGGGATTCGCCGGCAACTGACGCCAGAGCAGTGGCAGAAGCTGAAGGTGATGCATGCCAAACACATGGAGCAGATGAAGCACCATGAGTGGCACCATCATGGTCCGGATGGGCCGATGCCTCCGCCGGCGCCGCCGAGGTAAGGGCCTGGGCGGTGGTAAGAGACATGAGGGGAGCGACGGGATGTCGCTCCCTTTTATTGAGCAGCACGAAAAGGCTCCCGCAGGTGGCGGGAGCCTTTTCGTGTGTAGAGATTTCCGGGTGGGCTTACGCGGTGGCGAGTGCCTTGACGCGGGCGTTGAGGCGGCTCTTGTAGCGCGAAGCGGTGTTGGCGTGGAGGATGCCCTTCTGCACGCTCTTGTCGAGAGCCGAAGCGGTTGCCTTGTACTGGTCCTGGGCGGCCTTGAGGTCGCCGGTCTGGATGGCCTCGCGCAGGGAGCGGAGGGAGGTGCGGATGCGGCTCTTATTGGCGCGGTTGACCGCAGTCTTGCGTTCGGTCTGACGTGCGCGCTTGAGCGAGGAAACGTGATTCGCCATGGTGTTTCGAAATCCTTCGGTAGTTGCTGAAATGGGATGCAGGCAGAAGGCGCAACTTGGCCGCATCCCTGCAAAATATTAGTTTACGGGGAAATGCGGGGGTGGTCAATATGGGGACTATGTTTCGCGGGTGGGGAGGGGCATAGGATGAATTCTTTGACTCGCCTGGGGGGTGCCTTGGTGCTTTTGTCTGATTTCGTCCATTGAGGCTTGTGTTTGGACTGCTGTATCTTGTTTGATGGATGGTGGATTCTCTCTTTGCATGGCGTGGCTTACGCATGGAGCTTTGCAAATAAAAGGTAAGATTCGAGCGTGAATCGTCGAGGGTTTTTGAAAGCTGGTTTTGCAGCTGGCGCGGCAGCGTCCTTGCAGAGGGTCTTATTTTTGCCGGATGTAGCAGCGGAGGCGAAGGCGGTTGGGCCGTTGTCTGCAGACGGGCTTTTGTCCGCGCAAATGATCTGGTGTGAGGATCCGGTTCGCGTCCCGGTTCTGGCAGTGGGCAGGGCGGTCGGCATTGCGTCCTCCTTGCCTGGTCACAGGCTCACGGAAAATGTGGACCAGCACGCGGTCTTTATTCGCGAGTTCGATCTCGATTCTGTCCCTGCTGGCGCCTCGATGCGGATCTTTGCCTATACGCGCTACCGGCTTTATGTGAATGGAGTCTATGTGGGGCGTGGTCCGAGCCGTTTCCAGAACCAGCGTCCGGAGTATGACACGAGGGATATTGGCGGGCAACTGAGGCCCGGCAAGAACACAGTTGCGGTGCTTGTGCATCGCGATGCGCCGACCGGCCGGATTATGCGGCACGCTCCGGGTTTTGCCGCGATGTTGACGCTGGGGGAGGGGAGCGATGCGGCCACGATTGCCAGCGACGCAAACTGGCGGGCGCTTCCTGATCTTTCGTTTGGTCCTCGGGAAGAGGCATGGGCGTCGATTCAGGAGCACATTGATGCTCGCAAGGGGTTGGACTGGAGCGCCCCTGGATTTTCTGCGGACGAATGGCCGGCTGCGATTCCGGTTGGAGGCCCGGAGTTTTTCCCTGTCTGGCCGCGGACTACGCCGCTGCAGATTGAGAAGAGGCGCGCCTGGAGCGAGGGGAGCGGTTCCTTTCCCTTTGCGCTGGAGCCGGGCAAGGAAGTTGTTCTTACGCTGCCGGAGATTGTGCAGGGGTATCACTCGCTCGAATTTAACGCGGAAGAGGGAAGCGAAATCGAAGCGTCGTATCTGCTGCCGGAAGGGGAATCTACGGGTACGTCTACTTATGTTGCGCGAGCCGGCGTGCAGGCGTGGATGGGAGGAGATACTTTTGCGCTCAAGCAGTTCTCGCTTCGCCTCAAGTCCGGACGCGCGGCTATGCAGCGCGCCGAGGTTGTTGAGATGCGCTATCCGTTTGAGCGCGCAGCCAGCTTTGAGTGTAACGATGCTGCCCTAAACCGGCTCTGGATGATCTGCGCCCGCTCGCTGGAGGTGCTGAGTGAGGACGCTTATGTGGATTGCGCTGACCGGGAACGCGTGGAGTGGACCGACAACTCACCGCCGGCATTCGACTGCACGCGCACGATGATGCGCGGGCCCGATGATGGAGAGAAGACTTACTGGGCGGACGGGCGTCTTTTGAAGGCGCTGCTGCGGCGCATTGCGCTGACCCAGCAGCCGGACGGCCAGATGAAGGCGCACAGTTGCTCGGAGCGGTGGGATATTAACGCGATCATGGAAGACCGTTCCTGCGACTGGGTGATTCAATTACGCGAGTACTGTGAGAGTTCGGCTGATCTTGCGCTGGTGCGCGAGCTTTGGCCGGCCCTGAACCGGCTCCTGAACTGGTTTCTTGTTCGGCGCACCCCGCGCGGCCTGGTGCTGGCGCGGGAGTGGGAGGTGTGGGATAACCCGCTGCGGTACCAGATATGCGAGGGCGCCGGTCTGAATGCGCTTTTCTACCGTGCCCTGCGCGATGCGTCCTGGCTGGGGGAGCAGATTGGCGAAGCTGAACAGGCCTCGCGTTATGAGGCCAGCGCTTTGCAACTGCGGCAGGATTTTAATCGCGAGTTGTGGAACGAGCGGGAAGGAGCCTATGACGGCGCTTTGTTTGGTCCGGGTTCGAAGACGGCCACGCAACTGAATGGGAAGATGTTTCCGGGGCCGATTGTGAATGGGCGCTTTCATCCGGTGGTCCAGGCGGAATTGTTTGCGCTTTACGCGGGCATTGTTCCTCCGGAGCGTTTGGACTCCGTGCGCCGGTTCGTACTGGGGCATGCGGAGGAAGTGACCGGCGTCATGTCCCATTACTACCTTTTCGATGCGCTTTACAAAATGGAGAGGCCGGAGATGGATGCGGTTGTGCTTTCGCGCATTCGCAGGGGATGGGCGGCGCAGATTGCTTCTTCCTGGCAAACCACGTGGGAAGACCTGAAGGGTGGTTCGAAGGTGCATATCTACGGAACGCTGCCGGGGTACTTTCTTACTGCCTATGTGCTGGGAGTGCGGCGGCTTGGGGCAGTCTCAGAGCGGTCGATTTTGATTGAACCCCGCCGCGGCGGGCTGCCACGGGCAAAAGGCGTTGCGGTGACCGAGTTCGGCCCGGTGGCGGTGGACTGGAAGACTCTGCCGGAAGAGGGCTTCGAGCTGAAGGTGGATTGTCCTTCAGGATGCAATGCCGTGGTTCGCCTTTGTCATCGCGGGCCTGGTGAATCGGTCACCGTGGATGGCGCCATACGCAGGGGACGACGGACGGGGAGCTTTCTGGAAGTGGCGATCCCGCCGGGGCCTCACACTCTGCGGGTGTGAGGCTGGGCGCGAAGCGTCGTATCGTTTGTGGCTTGTGCGGCTCCATTCTTCAGCTGGTTTGTTTGTGCAGGCGGCCGGATTGCATGATTACGGCGAGGTTTTCTCCTCCTGCGGCTAGAACGTTCAGGTCTTCGAGGGGGTTTCCGTTGACTATGAGGATGTCTGCGATGGCTCCTTCGCGGATGCAGCCGAGGTTGCCTGATTGCTGGATGAGTTCGGCGTTGACGGCGCATGCGGAGCGGAGCACGTCGATGGCGGGGAGGACTTTGCCGCGGAGGGTGAACTCGGTGCTCTGGCGGGTGTGGAGGGGGCCGAGGAGGTCTGTTCCGAAGCCCATTTTTACGCCTGCCTGCTTCATGATGGTGAGGCTGTGGGTGGCGGCGTCTCCGAGCCGGCGGAGCTTGTTGAGATTGACCTGGGGGAAGCCGAGCCTTTCGCCTTCTTCGACCAGCGCGGCGATGGTGGCCATGGTGGGGACGGCGAAGGCGCCTTTTTCGGCGAGGAAGTCTGCGGTGGGCGGGTTGATGAGGGTGGCGTGCTCGATGGAGCGGACGCCGAGGGCGGCGGCGCGGTGGATGGCTTCGTTTGGGTGGCAGTGGGCGGCGACGTAATGGCCGGAGCGGGTGGCTTCGTCGACGGCGGCGAGGATTTCCTGGTCGGAGTACTGGCAGCGGTCGAGGGGATCGGTGGGTGAGGCTACGCCGCCGGAGGCCATGATTTTGATGTGAGCGGCTCCGCGGCGGAGCTCTTCGCGGACGGCGCGGCGGACGGCGTCGGCGCCGTCGGCGATGACGGCCATGGCGTCGGAGTGGAAGGCGCAGGCGCAGCAGTGTTCTGTGTCGAGGAGGTGGTCACCGGGGCGGAAGTCGCCGTGGCCGCCGGTCTGGGAGATGACGCGGCCGCCGTAGAGGAGGCGTGGGACGTTGGTGAGGAGGCCGTCCTGAATAGCGCGGGCGAGGCCTACGTCGGCACCGCCGACGTCGCGGACGGTGGTGAAGCCGCGGTCGAGGCTGGAGTGGAGAAACTGGGCGGCGAAGTGGGCGAGGTAGGAGATGGGGGACTGGACGAGGCGGGTGAGGTTGAGTCCGGCGGCGTAGACGTGGACGTGGGCGTCGATGAGGCCGGGCATGAGGACTTTGCCGGCGCAGTCGATGAGCTGGGCATCGGTTTGGGGCGGTCGGTCGGAGATTTCGGTGATGATGCCGTTTTCGACAAAGACGTTTGCGCCAGTGCGGAGAGTTGCGGATTCGCCGTCGAAGATGCGCGCCGCAGAGAAGACAGTTTTTTGTGCCATTTCGATTGCCCTTCCCATGTAGCGCGGCCAGTGTACACTGGTTGGTGTGGGTTGGCGGGGCCGGGCTGTGTATCCCACATAAGTGGTACTTAGTGATCCCCCATGAGTGACACCGGAAAAGTTACGTTTCTATATTCTGGGCTGCGTGAGTGGATTGGATTTCTCTCATGGTCCGCAGATGTGCCGGATGTGAGCATTCGTTGTGTTGAGGGCTTGATTTGCTTGATTTTGGCCTGTTTTTGCTGGATTTTCTCCTGACTGCCTGAGGTATGTGAGCTATGTTTTGCCGCGGTCTCTCGAACCCGCTGAAGCGCTCTTCTTTGCCCCGTGCGGTTACTTTTGTGTCGAAGTTGAACGGCTGCAGCCAGCCCTCGATTGTGATGTCGACGGGAGGCGAGCTGTGGGTATTGAAGTGGCGCAGCGGGGGATGCCGGGATGGGGCGTTGAAGGAAGTGGTGGGGACGGAGTTGATGGCGGCGATGGGTTTGCCGGTGCCCCGCTGGAGCGCGGTGGTGGTTACGGAAGAGTTTCTGGACCGGTTTCCGGAGGCGTGGTTTGAGCGGTCGAGCGGGGAGTGGGTTCGGCCGGAGGCGGGGCTGCATTTCGGGTCGAGTTTGACGCTTTCGGCGAGTGGATTGCCGACGTACCAGGTGATTCCGAGGAGCTGGCATGACCGGGTGGCGAACCGGCGGGATTTTGTGGGTGCGCTGGTTGCGGATTTGTGGATGAACAATTGCGATCGGCGGCAGTGCCTGTTTCTTTCCGCGGGGGAGTCGCTGCGGGTGGAGTTTATCGATCATGATTGCTGCCTGGGCGGATTCCACGGGGAAGGGGTGACGAGTGCGCGGCAGCTTACGATGCCGAATCCCGAGCTTTACCGTGATGCGCTGGACGCGAGCGTGGTGGCGGAGTGGATGGGCAAGGTGGAGGGGCTGGGCGCGGAGGTTGTGGAGCAGATTCTGGAGAGGATACCGGAGGAGTGGGCGGACGCTGCCGCGCTCAAGAGGACAAGCGCCCAGCTTTTGAGGAGGCGGAACCGGCTGGAGGGGTGGATGGCCGAGGCGGTTGCGTATCTGCGAGACGCGGCTGCAGGGTTGGATGTGAGTTGCCGTCCGGCGATTTTGGCCCGACTTTCGCGGGGTGCGGGGCTGAGTTCGTAAGTTATTTGTGCGATGACAGCGGAGGGGCGGGTGGATTTAGAGTCCCCTTTTTTGGGAAAGAGCTTAAAAATCCTGAGCGAAAGTGTTCAGCAGCTCTTTTGTTTGCGGGCGGATGCCTGGATACTGGTGGGGATGGAATCGCGAATGGAGCCACGGGGGCGGCAGCGATATGTGCTGCTCCGGTACATGCCGGGAGAGTCTGGCCGGGGGCAGAGATCTGCGCTGGTGCTGCTGACGGAGGATGGCGGCGAGCTGAAGATTTTTGCGGAAGGGCGTTGGGAATCCGGGCTGGATGCGGGTGAGCGGGAGTATCTGCGGGAGCTGATGAAGGACTGGCGCGGCGCGCGCGGTGACCGGGTGGATGCGGTTCTGGATGAACTTGCGGAGCTGTCGGTGGGTCCGCTGCGGATGGTGGAAGCGGGCGTGGCGGATGCCGGGACGCTGGCGAGGCTGATGGAGCTGTTCGCTTAGAGGATTGGGCTTGCTGTGGGGTGGCATGTTGCTGAAATGGTTCAGCACGGGTGAAGAGAGAATATTTTTTAACGGAGATGGATTGACGGTGGGCAGGAGTCGGACTACTCTGAGCGCAACGACGGCTAAGCATATTGGTTCAAGATGCCAACCCGGTCCCGGCAGCGCAGCAGGCGCGAGTCCTGCGCGAGATGAGCGATGCGCCGCGGCACGGAGCCGTTATCCCCAAACAATCCACACAACTGGCCGGATGCGTTGCATGCGGTCCTGGAGGTCATGACCCCGCTTGATGAAAAAAGCGCTGGAAATCACGCCGAACTTTGAGCCCCTGTTTGGGACCCGCGACGAAAACCTGAGACTCATGGAGACGATGCTCCATGTGCATATCGATTTCGAAGCCGATGGGCTTGTGGTGGAGGGCCCGGAGGAAAGCGTGAGCCGCGTGGAGAGGATCTTTGCGGATTTTGAGGCGCTGCGTCGAGCCGGGGTAAACCTGCATAACGGCGAGCTGAATGGGATGCTGAAGCTGGTAGTCGCTGATCCTGCGATTACGCTGCGGAGCCTGGTGGATTCGGGGCGTCAACGGTCTGCGGGAACGAAGCGGATGGTGCAGCCGCGATCGTTGAACCAGCGGCGGTACGTGGAATTTATTGAGCAGTGCGACATGGTGTTCGGCATTGGCCCTGCGGGTACGGGAAAGACGTACCTGGCGGTGGCGATGGCGGCGTCGGCGCTGCTGGCGAAGAAGGTGAGCCGGATTATCCTGGTGCGCCCGGCGGTGGAAGCGGGCGAGCGGCTGGGATTTTTGCCGGGAAGCCTGCAGGAGAAGGTGGACCCGTATCTGCGGCCGCTTTACGACGCTTTGTACGATTTGCTGGAGCCGGAGAAGGTGGACAAGATGCTGGAGCGCAACGTGATTGAGATAGCTCCGCTGGCGTTTATGCGCGGGCGGACGCTGAACGATGCGTTCATCATCATGGACGAGGCGCAGAACACGACGAGCGAGCAGATGAAGATGTTCCTGACGCGGCTGGGGAATAATTCAAAGGCCGTGATTACGGGCGACGTGACGCAGATTGACCTGCCGAACCCGCGAAGGTCCGGGCTGGTGGAGGCGATGGGCGTGCTGCAGGGCGTGGACGGGATCGGATTTGTGCACTTTGAGGATGGCGACGTGGTGCGGCATCACCTGGTGCAGCGGATCATTCAGGCTTACGACAGCTTTGGGCGTCAGCAGCGGGAGCTTCCGCTGGGGATGGAAGGCGACGGGCAGAAGAAGGCCGCGCCGAAGCCCCAGTAAGTTGATCGGTACAGTTGCGATACCATGGAATGTAAGGGAGGGGGCGTTGCTCCCTCCCTTTGTTGTTCTGGCAAGTTGTTTTCTTTGAACGATGATTCTTGTTGAACCTGAGATACGGGCTGCATTTGCGCGACGGCTGCGCGTGACGGCACTGCGGCAGTTTGTGGAGGATGCACAGGCGGCGGTGAAGCTGCGCGGGGATGTTTCTGTGCTGCTGACGGGTGACCGGCAGATTCGGCGGTGGAACCGGGAGTTTCGCGGTAAGAACCAGGCTACGGATGTGCTGTCGTTTCCGGCGATCCCGATGGCGGGGATTGCTTCGGCGATGGCCGGGGACCTTGCGATCTCAGTAGAGACAGCGGACAAGCAGGCGAAGGAGCAGGGGCATGTGCTGGCGGAGGAACTGAAGGTTCTGGTGCTGCATGGGTTGCTGCATCTGGCCGGGTATGACCATGAGACGGATGACGGCACGATGGCCCGGGTGGAGCGTCGGCTGCGGGCGCGGCTGGGGCTGAAGGCGGGGCTGACGGAGCGGGTTGCTGTGGAGCCGGTGAAGAAGGCCAGATCTTCCGTCCCCACACAAGCCAAAGGCGGGCTTGCGTGGGCTACCACAGAGGGTGCGCCGGTGAAGAAGGCTGCTGCGAAGAGTTTGCCGGCGCGAAGGCGCGCGCGGTGAGCTACGTAGATGCGGTGGTGATCGCCGGGCTGCTGGTGATCTACGTGATCGCCTCTTATGTAGAGCGGCTTTACATGGAGATGGGGCGGTTTCTGGCGCGGGAGTACCAGGAAAATATTGACGCCTGGGAGCAGCACATTGAGCCGCGGATGGGGCTGAAGCACGACGTGCTGCAGCTTTGCGCGGCGCTGCTGGTGCAACTGACGTTTGCCTCGCTGGTGGTGCTGCTGGCGTGGCCGGCGGTGGCGCACGTGCTGGCGCGGCCTTCGCATCTGGCGCCCGAGCTGGCGCAGACGGCGCTGAGCGTGGTGCTGCTGATTGTGATCTTCAACCAGTTTTTGCCGTTTGTGCTGTTCAGCCGGACAAATGGGATGTGGCTGCGGCGGTGGCGGTATGTGCTGATCGTGTTCCTGTACCTGATGGTTCCGGTGGCGCTGGTGTTGCAGTTTTCCATCTCGGTTGCTTCGCTGGCGAAGTCGCCGGCGGAGGATCGCGAGGAGGATGAGGCGGAGGCGGTTGAGGCGCTGATTGAGGCGGGCGAGGAAGAGGGAATTCTGGACGAGAGCGACCGCGAGCTGGTGCGGTCAGCGCTGGAGTTTGGCGACAAGGTGGCGCGCGAGGTGATGACTCCGAGACCGGAGATTTTTGCGGTGCCGGGGAGCGCGACGCTGGAGCAGTTAACGGAGATGCTGCAGGCGAAGCCGTACTCGCGCGTGCCGGTGTATGAGGGGTCGCTGGACCAGATTACGGGGATTGTTTTTTCGCACGATCTGCTGGGCATTCGCGATGAGGAAGCCAGGACGCGCACGGTGGCGAGCCTGCAGCGGCCCGCGACGTTTGTTCCTGAGACGAAGCGGGTGAATGAGCTGCTGCGGGAGATGCAGCTTGAGAAGCAGCACATGCGGATTGTGATTGACGAGTACGGCGGCGTGGCCGGGCTGGTGACGATTGAGGATCTGCTGGAAGAGATTGTGGGCGCGATTACGGACGAACACGAAGACACAGACGAGATGGGGCAGGTGACGCGCGAGGAAGATGGGGCGTGCGTGGTGCCGGGATCGCTGGAACTGGATGAATTGAAGGATTTGATGAACGAAGAGATTGAGATACCGGAAGATACGGATGCGACGACGGTGGCCGGGCTGGTGAGTGAGCTGGCAGGGCGGATTCCGATGGTGGGCGAAGTGATTGAAGAGCACGGATTGCGGTTTGAGATTTTGAAGTCAACGGATAGAAGGATCGAGCGGCTGCGTGTGTCGCGGATTCCCGAGGTGGCGGTATGAGCGGACGGGGCAAGAGTGGTAGCGGGAAGAGTGGCGGAGCGAAGACGGGCGTGAAGATGCGATCGGGATTTGTGTCTGTGGTAGGGCGGCCGAATGCGGGCAAGTCGACGCTGGTGAATGCGCTGACGGGCGAGAAGGTTGCGATTGTGACGAGCAAGCCGCAGACGACGCGGACGCGCATCCACGGGATTGTGGATGTGCCGGCGAAGAAGGGCAAGCGGCCGGCGGCGCAGATTGTGTTTGTGGACACGCCGGGTGTGCACAAGCCGGGGAACGTGATGGATCGCCGGATGCTGCAGGAGGTGCACGCAGCGCTGGAGAGCCGCGACGTGGTGATCTGGATGGTGGACGCTTCGCGGCGGATTGCGTTGCCGGGGATGGCCGTGCATGAGGGCGTGGCCGAGGAGGATACGAGCGGGCGAAAGCAGCGCGCGGATTTGGCGGAGAACGAAGACGCGTTTGTGTTTGAGCTGGTGAAGAAGCTGGACTGCCCGGTGTTCCTGGTGATCAACAAGATTGATCTGGTGAAGCGGGAGAAGCTGGTTCCGCTGATTGCGGAGCTGAGCGAGCTGTATAAATTTGCGGAGGTGTTTCCGATTTCGGCGCGGAAGCGCAAGGGCACCGAAGAGCTGCTGGAGAAGCTGGTGGAGTATCTGCCGGAGGGCCAGCGGTATTTTGAGGAGGGCCAGTTTACGGATCAGCCCGAGCGGTTTCTTGTGGCGGAGCTGATTCGCGAGCGGATTTTGATGGAGACGGGCGAGGAAGTTCCGTATGCTTCGGCGGTGCTGATTGAGCAGTACGAGGAGGCGGTGAGCGCGACGAATCCGCTGACGCGGATTGCGGCGGCGATTTACTGCGAGCGTCCGGGGCAGAAGGCGATTCTGATTGGGAAGGGCGGCGCGAAGCTGAAGGAGATTGGGGCTGGGGCGCGCAAGGAGATTGAGTCGCTGCTGGGCACGCGGGTTTATCTGGAGCTGCATGTGAAGGTGAAGGACCGGTGGCGGGAGTCGCAGAGGTTTGTGGAGGGGTTGGACTGGCGGCGGCAGTTGGAGGATTTGGAGTAGCTTTTGGCTGTTTGCTTTTAAACACGACGACATAAGTAATTACGCATAGCCGGGTATTGTGCTTTCATGACGGACGTGAAAGCACTGCGTATTTCTGAGGCTGCAAGTGTGGCTCCGGGGTTGCAGGGTGAGATTCGCCGCTCGGAGGAATCCCGCTATGATCATCGGCTGCATGGTGTGCTGTTGGTCGCTCAGGGCATGAGCGGCCATCTGTGGGATGGCAAGACCCTGGCGGTGTGGATTCACCGCAAAGACCGCAAAGAGCGCAAAGAAAAGCCGCGGAGTTTATGGGGTGCTGGCCGCACGGGCAACCGCGCGCTTTGCGCGCCATTCCACTTCGGAGGTTTTCCTGAGCCACCCAAGCGGGGCTTGGATGGGGCACCCCGATTTTCAGAGTTCACTGGAAAGAAACTGCGGGTCCCTCCGCTACGGTGCTTCGCACCTCCGGTCGGGATGACACCATGTTTTTGAGTGCTGGGGTTGGTCGGCGCTATGCGCCGATTCCCACGTCCTCTTCGTGGACCCGTTCGACTTGCCTTCGGCTCGCTCAGGGCGGGCTATGGGGCACCCATGTTTTCCTGGACTAGCGGATGAGCTTGAGGGCGGTGCGGAAGAGGTTGTCGAAGTTTTCGCCGGTGGCGGAGTCTCGTTCGACTGCGGTTTCGATGGCCTTGAGGGCGGCGGGGCGCTGGTAGCCGAGGTTGACGAGTGCGGAGAGTACGTCTTCGGCTGCGGCTCCAAGCTGGGCGGCGGGCGTTTGGGCGGGCGCGGCGGCGAAGTCGTCGAGCTTGTCTTTGAGTTCTACGACGAGGCGCTCGGCGAGTTTTTTGCCGACGCCGGGGATGCGGGTGAGGCTGGCGTGGTCCTGCGCGCGGATGGCGGCGACGGCGCGCTCGGGGCTGAGGCCGCTGAGCATTTTGATGGCGAGCCTGGGGCCTACGCCGGAGACGGTGATGAGGCGCTCGAAGAGACGCTTTTCGTCGAGGTCGAGAAAGCCGAAGAGGGCGATGGCGTCTTCGCTGACCTGAGTGTGGATGTGGAGTGCGACCTCGGCTCCTTGTGAGGGGAGCGCGGTGAAGGTGGGGATGCCGATGGCGACGTCGTAGCCGACGCCGGCGCACTCGACGATGACCTGGCCGGGCTGCTTGGCGATGAGGATGCCACGGAGGTGAGCGATCATGGCTTGGGGCTAGCTCCTGCGGCGGTAGCGGATTTCGAATTCGTAACCGTGGTTGGGCGGAAAGAGCGCGGCGACGTGGCGGAGGCGCTCGGCGAGCGCGGGGGCGACGAGGAGCGGGTATTCGCGCTCGCGGAGGTCGTGGTAGTCGAAGTCGACGGTGGAGGCGAGCATGTAGATGGCGAGGACGTCAGCGAAGGTGGCCTCGAAGAACTGGGACCTGGCTTTTTCGTCGCCGGAGTGGGCGCGCTGGCGGTAGTCCCATGCGTCGTGGCTGGTTTCTCCGCGGACCTGTGAGTCGGCCTGCCGCCAGACGAGTTCGTGGAAGCTGGCGGGGACGCCTGCTGTGTCAACGAATTGATGGCCGACGTTGATGAAGAATTCGAAGGCGAGGGCGAAGCGGTCCTGAGCGAGGCGCGTGGAGATAAAGGTGCACTCAGCGCTGCCCAGGGTGAGGTTTTTGTGGCAGAGGGCGCGGTCGCTGAGGTCTTGCGCGAAGGCGGGCGCGATGTGGACCTGGTCGTCTTCTGCGATGGCGAGGGGGACGAAGTAGTAGGCGCGGCGCTGGAGCGCGGGAGCGATGCCGGAGGGGACTGCTTCGACAATGCGCTGGATGTCATCGTCGGGGCGGGAGTCGCCATAGATTGCGTAGAAGATGCCGTTGGCGGCTTGTATGACCTGTGCCTGGCGGGTGACCTCGACGGCGGGAAGGAGTGCCGTGGCGGAGGCGGCCGAAGTGTTGGAGTCGTCCATGACTCTTGTATTCTAGGTCATACGCCGGGTTAAGAAGTGCGAAGTTTGCACAGCGCTGCAACCCGGTTGACGGGAGGCAACGGCGATGGCGCTTGTGACGATCCCTTTGGAGCAACTGGTGGACGGGCGGCCGGCGACGGCGGAGCAGGCTCGGGATTGGTGCGCGCGGCTGGAGAGCGGGGATATCCTGTTTTTTCCTGAGACGCCGTTGCGATTTACCGCCGACGAGCTGGCGTTTTTGCGGGGGCAGCAGCAGACGGGCAGCAGCCTGCACAAGAACATTGCGTACAAGCCGAAGATGGACAAGCTGAGCGGCGTGGACGCGAAGGCCGGCGATGCGGCGGCGGTGGAGCGGCTGCATGGAATCATGCGCGGGTATTCGCAGCAGGTGGTGGATTTTCTGAGCGGGTTTTTGTCGCCTTACGAGCGGCGGTGGCGGCTGGATTATGCGAGTTTTCGTCCGCTGGAGGAGCAGAATCGCGACCTGCCGCGGCGGCGGCGGAACGATTTGCTGCATACGGATGCTTTTCCGACGCGGCCGACGCATGGGGCGCGGATATTGCGGTTCTTCAACAACATTCATCCGGAGCGGACGCGGGACTGGGTGGTGGGCGATCCATTTGCGCAGACGGTGCGGCAGTTCGCGCCGGCGCAGATAGCGCCGAGGCCGGGCAATGCGGCGACGCGGGCGGGCAAGGGGCTGGCGCGCGCAGTGGGGCTGGGCAAGGCGGTTCCTGCGCTGAGGCGGACGGCGTATGACGACTTCATGATGCGCTTTCATAATTTTTTGAAGGAGAACGAGCGGTACCAGGCGGAGACGGCGCGGTATCCGTGGCAGTTTCCGGCGGGTTCTAGCTGGATGGTGTATACGGATACGGTTCCGCACGCGGTGCTGGCGGGGCAGTATGCACTGGAGCAGACGCTGCTGGTGGAACCGGAGGCGATGGTAAAGCCGGAGGTTTCTCCGCTGCGGATTCTGGAAAAGATGGCGGGGACGCGGCTGGTTGGATGAGGAGCTTTCTGGCATTGCCGATGGTGATGGTGGCGGCTGTGGCTGCGGCGTGGTCTGCGCTGCTGGCGGCGGTGATGGTGCGCGTGATGGCGGCGCGGGTGAACCGGCAGGCGGCGGAGGGAGAACGGATTGCCTCGGTGCTGCGTGACGGGCGGGATCTGCGGCGGCGGTACAAGGAGATTTATCCGCGCACGTGGCTGGTGCCGGCTCTGGATGTTTGCGTGGCGGTGCTGATGTTGAGCCTGATTGCGCTGGTGGCTTCAGCACTGACGGGGTGATGGGTCGAGCATCGCGGAGGGGTGAATCCGTGCTCTAATCGAGTGCGATGGATAACCGTTCGATAGCACAAATGCTGGAAGAGACTGCCGATCTGCTGGAGATCGACGGAGGGGATTCGTTTCGGATCCGGTCGTACCGGAGGGCCGCGGAGGCGATCGCAGGAACGACGGTTGCTTTGAGCGAGATTGCGCAGGATGCGAAGCAACTGCAGGCGATTCCGGGCATAGGGAAGGGCATGGCGGCGAACATTGCGGCAATGGAGGAGACGGGGACGTTTTCTCCGCGCAGGGAACTGCTGGAGAAGTATGGGGCGGGAATTCTGGAGCTGCTGAAGCTGCCGGGGATGGGGCCGAAGACGGTGGCGTTGCTGTTCAGCTCGCTTGCTATTAAGACGGTCGAGGACCTGGAGGCGGCGTTGAAGGCGGGGAAGCTGGAGGGTGTTCCGCGCTTTGGGGCCAAGCATATTGAGAATCTGAAAAAGGGGATCGAGGAGTATCACCAGCACACGGGGCGTTTTCTGCTGAATGTGGCGGATCGCGAGGCGGAGGCGTTTCGCGAGTACCTGGGCGGGCTGGAGGGCCTGGAGCAGATTGCGGTGGCGGGGTCTTACCGGCGCGGGCGGGAGACGGTGGGGGATCTGGATGTGCTGATTTCGGGCCCGGCTTGCGAACAGGATCGCGCGACCGAGACGGCGAAGTATGTGGCGGCGTATCCGGGGATTGCGGACATTCTTGCGCATGGGCAGAACAAGGTGAGCTTCCAGTTGCGGAACCGGATGCAGGTGGATGTGCGGTTGCTGCCGGAGAGCAGTTATGGGGCTGCGCTGCAGTACTTTACTGGATCGAAGTCGCACAACGTGACGCTGCGGCAGCGGGCGCTGAAGCAGGGCTACACGCTGAGCGAGTATGCGCTGGCGCGGGTGAAGGATGGTTCCGTGGTGGCGGCGCGGACGGAGGAGGAGATTTACGCGGCTCTGGGGCTGGACTGGATTCCGCCGCATTTGCGGGAGAACCTGGGCGAGATAGAGGCGGCGGAGAAGCATACGCTGCCGAAGCTGGTGGAGCTGGAGGATATTCGCGGGGATGTGCATGCGCATACGACGGCGACGGATGGGCGGTGCTCGATCAAAGAGATGGCCGAGGCGGCTCTGGAGCGCGGGTATGAGTATATGGCGATCACGGACCACTCGAAGAACCTGGCGATGACGAATGGGCTGGATGCGAAACGGGCGCTGGCGCACATGAAGAAGATTCGTGAAGTGGACGAGGAGATGGAGGGGCGGATTCGTGTGCTGACGGGGATCGAGGTGGACATTCTTGGGGATGGGGAACTGGATTTGCCGGACGACGTGCTGGCGGAGATGGACATTGTGATTGCGAGCGTGCACACGCTGTTCAACCAGCCGCGCAAGGAGATGACGGAGCGGGTGCTGCGGGCGGTGGAGAATCCGTATGTGCGGGTGCTGGGGCATCCGACGGGGCGGCTGCTGCTGCGGCGGGAGCCGTTTGACTTTGACCTCGGCGCGGTGCTGGAGCGATGTGCCGAACTGGGCGTGGCGGTGGAGCAGAACTCATCACCGGAGCGGCTGGATTTGAACGACGTGAACCTGCGGATGGCGCGCGAGAAGGGCTGCAAGATTGTGATTAACACGGATGCGCACCACACTTCGCAGTATGGGAATATCCAGTACGGGATGCGGCAACTGCGACGGGCGTGGCTCGCGAAGAAGGACGTGCTGAACACGCTGCCGGCGAAAAAATTTCTGGGGGCGCTACGTCCGCGTCCCTAATTGGATGCGGTGGGATTACACTGCCTGCATGACCTGGCGCACTGGATCCCCTGACCCTGGCGAACGCGGCTCGGCCGTGACGGCTGCTGTTTCTGTGATTGCGGCACTTTGCATTATTGCCGCGGTGATCTTTGCCTTTTACTACTTCATGACGCCGCCGCCGACTACGGCGGGGCAGATTGTGTCGCTGGATGCGTTTCCGATTCACAACGTGAGCGGCGGGGGCATCATTGCGAGCGGGATCAGCGGGCAGCCGGAGACCTTTAACGAGGTGATTGTGCTGGCGAACGTGAAGCTGAAGAATACGGCGAAGGTGCCGGAGCATCTGTTCGACCTGGACTCGTATTTGTACGCGCCGGATGGAACGATTTACGAGAACGGGGCGGCGAGCCAGAAGGATTTTGAGCGCGCGTTCATGGCGTACACGCAGATGGCTCCGAAGAAGGGGCCGGAACTGCGGCGGGACACGGTGCTGCAGCCGGGCCAGGTGGTGAGCGGGCAGATGATGTTCCACTATCCGATAACGGAGCAGCAGTGGGAAAAGCGCAAGGATCTGCACATTGTGGTGAGCTGGAAGAACCAGAACAACCTGGTTTTGAAGCTGAAGGGCAATGCCACGAGCAGCGGCTGGGAGCACTGAGGCAGCCCTGTAGCTGCCTGGTTTGATTTGGGAGAGTTCACGGCGCGGCGCATTTTTTGCTGGATTTCTGGTCGAGCTGTCGTGCTAGACTGCTTGCCCAAGAGGACAAGGGCATGCGCAAGTGGGTTGCCGGAGTTTCTTTCTGCCTGGCCGTAATACTTTTCGGTATCGCGGGATGGAACTTTTTCCAGCATCGGTACTGCAATGCGGAGCGCCTGAATCAGGAGCTTGCGGCGACGCATCGTCCTGCGTTGCTGGATGAGTTTATTGCGCAGGACCGGCAGCGGCGCGATGACGAGCTGCGGCAGATACTTTGCGGCGGCGTGCTGCTGGTGCTTGCGGGCGGGCTTTGGAGCGGGTGGATCGATCCGGAGGATCTGCCGGCCTGGCGGCGCAGGCGGCTTGCTCCGCATGCTTAGAGCAGATTGAGTCGGTGACTCAGGCAACCCGGGAGGGTTTTACGAGCAGCCTGATTCCCTCATGCTGCTGGAGGTAGGCAACGACCTGCAGCAGATTTTTTGCCTGCGGGTTTCCATTCGGCCCGAACATTCGCATCAGGCTCTTGACCGGGATGCCGGTCGCCTCTGCCAGTGGGCCAAAGCCGATGGTTGCGTGGATGAAATCGCGCAGTATCAATTTGGCCTCATCAAGCTCTCCTTGAACGAGACATTCGACGCCTTCCCGGAGCAGCTCTTTACGGAAGGCTTTGTCGCGCTGGATCCGGGCTGCCACGGTTTCCTTGAAGAGTTTTGTCAGTGCCATTGGTTTACTTTGCCGCCTTTCGCGCGTTCCTCTAGGCTGCGAGAGGCTTGATCTTTTTTCGCTTTTTCTGCGCGGCCTGCCAGAAGTCGTATTGACACTGCATTTTGAACCAGAGGTCAGCAGATGTGCCGAGGGCCTGTGCCAGCTTGATGGACATTTCTGGAGAGACACCGGCCTTGCAGTTCAGGACACGGGAAAGCGCGACGCGGGTCACTCCGATGTGCCTGGCGACGTCGGTGATGGAGCGGCCTTCGAGGGCCTCTTTTAAGACTTCACCCGGATGAGCGGGATTGTGCATGATGTGCATTTTTGCTCCTTTCTCTAGTCGCATTCTTAGTGGTAGTCCCGGTAATCGACGAGAATTGCGTTCGCGTTCTCGAAGCGGAAGGTGAGCCGCCAGTTTCCATTTACCGAGACTGACCAGGTTCCTGCTTCTTTGCCTTTGAGCGCATGCAGTCCGTAGCCGGGAAGGTTCATGTCTTCAGGGCAGATTGCGTTGTCGAGCACGGTGAGCTGTCGGCGCAATCGTTCGGCGTGGCGGGGCTGGATTCCAGCTTTGCTGCCGGTTGTGAAGAATTTCTCCAGGCCCTTGTGCTCGAAGCTCCTGATCATTTCTGTTAACTGTATAGCGTAACTATACGATTTTCAAGTAGAGCGGAGCGGAAAAGAGGTTCACTGGTGGTCCACGGTGACGGGTTTGGGGGCGTTTTTGGGGGTGGCGATGTAGCCCTGGACCTGGTTGTGACGGATTTTGTTGACCACCAGCTCGAAGAGCAGGTGTTGCGGGCCGGTGTAGAACTGGACGGGCTCGTCGATGGCGCGATTTTTCTTTTCGATTTTGCGGTCGTCGCTGAAGACGGTGATGGAGTAGGTGTTGCGCTTGACGTTGACGCGGCGGAGCTGGAGGGCGACGGTAGCGACGGCCTGTTTTTTCCCTTTCTGGAGGGTGAAAGGGTAGTAAGCGCGGTCGCCGATGTGCTGGAGGACCTGGAGTTCCTGCTCGTTGGTGGCAATGAGGCCGCTTTGGACGCCGAGGTCGCCCTGCATTTTTTTCATCCGGGCTTCGTCGCCGGCGAGCTGGGATTCGGTCTGGCTGAGGTCGGTTTTGACGCCGCCGACGTCGGTGGTGACGGAGGAGACCTGTGCCTGGGTGGAGGTCTGCTGCTGCTCGAGGCGGGTGGCGGCGGCTTGCTGGCGATGGAGTAGATCGTCGGCACGGCGCTGGAGCCGGCGATGGGTGAGGTCCAGGCGCTGGCCGAGGGTCTGCGAGGTGATGCGCAGCTTGGCGTTGGTTTCATTGAGTGCGTGGGCGAGCTGCTGGTTTTGCTGCTGGGTGGCGGCGAGTTGCGCCTCGGCATGGGTGAGGCGGCCGGCGAGCGAGTAGCTCCAGACGAGACCGGCGACAGCGGCGACAAAGGCAGCCGCCAGCAGCAGGAGGAGCCATTTGGAGGGGCGCTTTCGATCGTGGTCGCTTTGCATGTCGTGGTTCCTTTCGCATGTGCGCTGGCTCACCATGCGAAGCCGCGCAACCTCCTACAATAAAGAAAAATCGGGACAAGGGAACAAGCAAAAGGAGAGTGCTCGAAGGATGACAGACAGCAGTAATCCGAATCCGGCAGAGAATCTTTACGACGTAGCCGTTGTCGGCGCAGGCATCATCGGGCTTTCCGCCGCGCTGGCGCTGCGGGATGCGGGGATGCGGGTGGTGGTGCTGGACCAGCAGGAGGCGATGCACGAGGCGTCGTGGGCGGCGGCCGGGATGCTGGCGGCGAATGATCCGCATAATCCGGCGGAGATGCATGCGCTGGCGGTGTACAGCGAGGGGCTGTATCCGGAGTTTCTGGCGCGGGTGAAGGATCTGACGGGGCGGGAGATTCCGATCCGGAGCCGGCAGACGCTGGAAGGGTTGCCAGCGGGTGAAGACGCGCCGGGCAGGCGGGTGACGGCGGAGGAGATCGCCGCGCTGGCGCCGGGATTAGAGCTGGCGCCGGGATTGAAGACGGGCGAGCTGGTGTTTTTCTTGATGGAGGAGAGCAGCCTTGATCCGTGTGATTTGACGGAGATATTGCCGGGTGCGATTCGGGCGGCGGGGATTGAGCTGCGCGAGTATACGCAGGTGTTGCGCGTGGAGGCGGATGGGGGTTTGCATCGGCTGACGGCGGCGCAGCGGGCAGAAGAGAAGACCGAGGAGGCGCAGTTTACGGCGCGGCATGTGGTGTTTGCCACGGGAGCGTGGAGAGCGCCGGTGGAGCATGCTCCGGCGGTGGAGCCGCGCAAGGGGCAGCTGGTGATGCTGAACCTGAGGGGGCCGGAGCAGACGGCGTGCACGCTGCGGGTTCCAGGGCTGTATGTTGTGCCGCGCGGGAATGGGAACTACGTGGTGGGCGCGACGATTGAGGATACGGGATTTGATCAGTCAACGAGCGAGCCGATGATTGCGGATATGGTGAGACGGGCTGTGGCGCTATGGCCGCCGCTGGCGCGGGCCTCGCGCGGGCCTGCGTGGGCGGGACTGCGACCGATGAGCGTGGATGGGCTGCCGGTGATTGGTCCGCTGACGCCGGACGAGGCGCAGCCGACGCTGTGGGTGGCTATGGGGCACTTCCGGAATGGGATTCTGCTGGCGCCGGGTACGGCGCATGTGTTGCGGGATCTGATTCTGGGGCGCGCGCCGGAGGTGAGTGTGGAGGGCTTCCGTTTGGGCAGGTTTGCTGGGGCGGTGGAGTAAGCGGGGCCGGGAGATGTTTCATTCCCGCCCAGGCGGAGCTTGGACGGGGCACCCACATTTGTGGCTGGGGTATGCGCTATGGGCTTTCCCGGAGAAACTTTTCAGGGCAATTTGGGCCGGAGTATTTTCGGGATTCTTCGCTTCGCTCTGAATGACGACCTTTTTGCTGCGCAGATTTCCGATTTCCCGCCCACTTTGAGCCTGGACGGGTCGCCCCGTTGTGTGTAGCGCGATCAGTCGCGGTGGCGGAGGACGGTGTCGCGAAATTTTTCGCCCTGGGCGGTGATTTCGCTGACTACGTTTTCGACCTTTCCGATGAAGTCCTGGCTCTTGCGGAGGTAGTGAGGGATGCTGTCCCAGACGCGCTTGATGGCCTCGGGTTTTTCGAGCGCGAGCAGGGCGCCTGCGGCTACGGCTGCGGTGGCTGCGCCTTTCTTTTTTCCGGCCATGAGCAGGGCGGCGGAGAGCACGAGCGAGCTGGCTGCGGCGGCGCGCGAGAAGGTGATCTGGCCCGGGGTTTCCACGATGCCGTTGGTGAGTGTCACGGTGTCTTGTGTAGTTTGCATCTCTGCGCCCATTGCCGTCTCCTGAGGTGTCTGGTTTGGGGATTAGTCGAGGTCGAAATCGCGGAAGGGTTTGCCGGTGTCCGGGGTTTCCCTGGCTTTTTTGAGGGCTTCGGCAAATTTTTTCTCGAGCAGGTCACCGCGATTCTTCTCCGATTCGACGGACTGCTTGAAGATGCTTTGCTTGCGCTCTTCCTGCTCGCGCATGGCCCTGGCGGCGGTTTCGAAATCTTCAAAGGTGCGCTTGCGGGGCGCTGGGGTGTGGGAGATGACGGCTCCGGTTTTGGCGTCGATTTTGATCGTTGCGCCGCAGTCGGGACAGGCTACTTCGATGGTCGACGGATAATTCGCTGCCATAAGGCGGAATCTAGCACTGTCGCTGCCGGGTTGCAATCCGGCGGGGCGAGGAGACTGTGTTTACAAGTGGATTTCGCGGTGGCCGGGGCATAGCTCGGCGGCGGCTTCGAGGGCTGCGTCGACGAGGACGTCACCGTATTTGCCGAGGTAGCTGATGGCTGCGACGGCGCGCTCCTGCAGGTGATGTTTGGGATAGAGGGCTGCGTAGAGCTTTTCGACGTGGCGGCGGAGGCTTTCATCCTGCTGGAGCTGGAAGTTGGCGGCCATGCGGCGGAGGCGGTTCATCTGGTAGCGCATTTTGGAGGCGGAGGTTTCGGCGGAGCGGCCGAGACCGGCGTCCATGTTGCGCATCCAGTTGACGAGGGCGGTGAGTTCGCGGTCCAGCGCGTTGCCGGTGGCGGCGAGCTGCTGCTTGCCTTCAACGGGCATGGTGCGTGCGCCGAGGCGCTGGGTGAGCTCTTCGGGGCGGGTGTGGAGGATGTCCTGAAGGCTGACGCCGTGCTTGGCCATGGAGTTGCGGAGTGAGGCTTCGACGATGGTGGCGCTGAGGCGGGGCAGGATGGGCGTGGTGTGGCCGAGGATGGCCTGATAGAGGACCTGGGTTTGCGCGAAGTAGGCGACTTCCGCCGGGCCGCCGATGTAGGCGAGGGTGGGCAGGATGGCGTCCTGAAAGACGGGGCGCAGCAGGGCGTTGGGGCTGAGGCGCTCGGGCTCGGCGCGGAGGATGGCGAGCAGGTCGGCGGTGGAGCAGGTGGATTTGCCGGCGATCCATTGGCCGGAGGCGTCGCGTTTGAGGGCCTGGCGGGCGCGGGTTTCCTTGTCTACGAGGAAGAGCAGGCTGCTGTTTTTTGCGACGAGGACCTGGGAGTGGTAGCCGCGCCCGGCGAGGAGTTGGTCGCGCTGGTGGAGGAGGGTTTCGAATTCTTCGGCGCGCTCGATGGCGGCCTGGAGGACGGCTGCTCCGGCGGCGTGGAATGCGCGGCTGGAGGCGTCAATGACGATGAGGCCCTGACGGGCGAAGATTTTGAGGATGAGGCGGGCGAAGGCTTCCGCGAAGGTGACGCCGGGGCGATAGGTTTCGCGGAGGAGGTCGATTTCGGGGACGTCGCCGAGGATTTCTGCGGCCTGATCGAGAACGGATTCGATACCGGGGCCGAGGGGGATGCTGCCGACGGGCTGGGCGGGTGCGGCGGTGGTTTCGAGGCGGAGGGTCCTGAGGTCGGGCGGTGCGGCGAGGGCGATGTGGTCGGCTTCGTCGAGGTCGTGGTCTTCCGTAGCGAGCCAGAAGATGGGGACGGCGCCGGTGGCCTGGGCGCGGGCGACGGCGGTAGCTGCCTTGTAGAGCACGAAGAGGGGTCCGCCGAAGAGGACGACCTGCTGGCCGGTGACGACGACGCTGGCTCCGGCGCGGAGGCGGGAAATGTTTTGGAGCGTGGCCGGGGATGCGCCCCAGGACTGGTTCTGGGCTTCGAGGAGGGTGGCGAGGGCGTAGCGTTCGCCGGAGAAGTTTACGGCTCGGGCGGCCCAGGCTTCGTCGGAGGGACTAACTGGGAAAAAGGGCTGGAGGGCGGTTTCGCTTTGGGCGAAATCGGTGAAGAGCCGGCTGAGGTGCGGCAGGATCGTGATCGGATAACAGTTTGTGTCCACCAGCTTTCGTGGCTCTCCCTCGAAGAAAATGTTATTTCCTGTGCTGCTTGCGGCGGGCCGGTTTGGTTTCCGGTTGGAGCAGGGCTGCCATGGTTTCGCGCTCCCGGACCGGAAGGGATTCGAGTGCGTGACCGGCCAGTGCCCGATAAACCCCGGCTAAAACTGGATGCTCGCGGAGGGCTTCAAGATGCAGGCGAATTGTTCCGGCGTCTCCGCGAGCGAGGGGGCCGCTGAAACTGTTGGCTGGTCCCTGGGTGCGGAGGTTGGCGAGCGAGGCTTCGGCGAGCACTGCTGTCATTTTGGCGGCAATGGCGGGTGCGAGTCCAGCGAGGCGGGCTGTTTGCTCTGCGGCGGTGAGGGCGCTGACGAGGAGCGGCGAGCTGAGGGTTCCGGCGGCGTGGTAGAGGACTTTATTTTGGGCGGCGATGGGAAAGGACTCGCCGCCGATGGCCGTGACGAGTTGTTTGAGGCGTGTGCGGGCGGCGGGGCTTTCGGATTCGATGCCGAAGAGGACATTTTTGAGCGAGACGATGCGGCGGGTGGGGAAGGTCATGACGGGATGGACGGCGGCGGTGCGCGCTCCGGCGAGGCGGGCGGCCTGGAGGGCGCTTGCGGTGCGTGCTCCGCTCGAGTGCGTGACGATCTGGCCGCGCAGGCTGGGCCGGTGGCGCAGGAGTTCTGCGCAGGCGGCCTCAATGGCGTCGTCGGGGACGCAGAGCCAGAGGATTTCTGCGTCGAGGGCTGCGTGGGGCCATGGGTGGCGTGGCTTGGTGGAGCGGGTGCGCGGCGCGGCGGGATGCTCGCGGACGACGATTTCTCTCAGGGTCCATGAGGAGCGGCGGATGGCGTAGGCGAGCGAGGTTCCCCAGTTGCCGTGGCCGATGACGGCGACGCTTTCGCGGAGGATTTTTGTTTGTGCGCGTTTCTGTTTCGCCATCGAGTGCTCTTGCCTGTGCGGGGGTGAACTCTATGGGGATGGTACCGTACCGGAGAGGACAAAATTTCTGAGGAGTTGTGATGCTCGCAAAGTCAATGCAACGTAAGACCAGCGTTCGTAAAGCTGCCGGGAAGGCCGTGCAGAAGGGTGCAGCGCGGAAGCCCGCCGCAGCGAAACAGTCCAAGGCGGTGAGCGAACCGGATGCGGTGGTTCCGGTGGTGAAGGATTTGAAGATCAACCCGGGGCGCAAGGCGAAGGTGCTTTCTTCGGAGTTGCGGTACGAGGTGCCGCTGTTCCGGATTTACAACGAGACGGTGAAGGAGAACGGCGGCAAGGTGCTGAGCCGGGATATTATCCGGCACAACGGATCGGTGGTGATTCTGCCGGTGGACAGCTCGAAGAGCAAGCGCAACCCGTACATTGTGCTGGAGCGGCAGTACCGGCATGCGGCGGGGCAGTTTCTGTACGAGGTTCCGGCGGGCAAGATGGAGCCGGGCGAGAACCGGCTGCGGGCGGCCAAGCGGGAACTGCTGGAGGAGACGGGTTACACGGCGCGGAAGTGGACGCAACTGACGCGGTACTTTGCCAGTCCGGGTTTTCTGGGCGAGTGGATGCAGGTTTTTCTGGCCGAGGAGCTGGTTCCTGGACCTTCGTGCCCGGAAGATGACGAATCGATTGAATTATTGCGTGTGCCCCTTTCGGAGTTGCTACGTCTCATTGACAGGGGACAGGTTCAGGACGGCAAAACGCTGGTCTCCGTGCTCAGCTTCGCGCGATTGCTGGGGAAAAGGAAGTAGGCGTCAGGGACTTCCTCCAGAAGAATTCGTGGGCGGGTGCGGATAACCCCAGGGTTGAGATTTGCGTCTGTAAGTCTCAAGCCGGTGGACACCCTCCCCCACCGAAATCCTGCTCCAGGAAGGTCCAGGGCTTGTGGCTCAATACAAAGGCAAAGTGAAGTGGTTCAACAACGCGAAGGGTTATGGCTTTATTGGCCGGGAAGATGGACCCGACGTATTCGTGCACTACAGTGCGATCCAGATCGACGGCTACAAGAGCCTGAAGGAAGGGGATGATGTCGAGTTCGACATTGTCCAGGGCCAGAAAGGGCCTCAGGCCGACCAAGTGACTCGATTGCAGGCGATTGCCTGATCGATCTGGCAGTTTCAGAAGATGTGAAATCGCTGAGAAGGCCGGTTTGGGTCGGCCTTCTCCAGCAAAAAGTTGAGTTTTGATTGTTTGTGGGTCCCGCGACGGCTTGGCTGGGCCGCCTGACGGGATTTTCGTGCGTCTGGGTATCCGACCATCCATGGAGCCCACCCTGGCTTTGCGAGGGTGGGGCACGGGGAGAGATTGAATCCAGAGATAGAAGCTATCCGTTGGCGAGCTCTTTGGCTCGCTGGGCGGCGCGCATGACGGCCTTGATGAGGGTGACGCGGAGGCCGCCTTCTTCGAGTTCGAGAATGCCGTCGATGGTGCAGCCGGCGGGGGTGGTGACGGCGTCCTTGAGCAGGGCAGGGTGGTAGCCGGTGTCGAGCACCATGCGGGCCGAGCCGAGGGTGGTCTGGGCGGCGAGCAGGGTGGCGATATCGCGGGGCAGGCCGACTTTGACGCCAGCTTCGGCCAGCGATTCCAGAATGATGTAGATGAAGGCGGGGCCGCTGGCGGAGAGGCCGGTGACGGCGTCCATGTGTTTTTCATCGACGATGACGGTGCGTCCGACGGCCTCGAAGAGGGCTGTGGCCTGCTGCATCTGCTGGGGCGCGACGTTGGAGCCGGAGCAGAGCGCGGTGATGCCGACACCGAGCATGGAGGGCGTGTTGGGCATGGCGCGAATGACGGGGATGGGTTTGGGCGCGCCCGGCGCGGCGGCTTCTTCAATGGCCGAAGTGCGGACCGAGGCTGCGAAGGAGATGAGCAGCCTGGAGGGGTCGAGCGCCGGGCGGAGGGTTTCGAGCAGGTCGGCAAGCTGGAAGGGCTTGACGCCGAGCAGGATGATGTTGGCCTGGCGTGCGGCGGCGAGATTGTCCGTAGTGACCTCGATGCCCCACTGGGCGGAGAGCGCGAGGGCGCGGTCAGGGTGCGCGACGGTGGCGACGACCTGATCCGGACGCAGGATGTTCTGCTTGAGGAAGGCCTGCAGCAGGATACCGCCCATTTTTCCGGCTCCGAGCACGGCGACTTTGACGCGCTTGAGATCGCAGGGGTTGGGAGGCGCGGGCTTTGCGGCGGGTTTGGCTTCGGCTGCGGCTTTTACTTCCACTTTGGATTGTGTTTTGTGGTCTGATTTTGGATCGGTCACGGGTGCACCTTTGCTTTATTCGACGGGGAATTGGATTTGGATGCAGGGGGTGGAGCGGGCTGCTGGAGGCTTTCTATAAAGCGGCCAAAACGCTGGTAGGCGGGAAAAACCTGTGTGGAGATGGCGGCGAGCACGGCCTTGCGGATGCGCGCCTGGTCGGCGGCGGATACGGAGGCGGGGAAGTGCTGGAGGGGTTCGGCGAAGGGGCTGTCTTGCGGCTTCTGGCTGGTGACGGCCTTTACCTGCGCGAGGACGCCCTGGATGGTGGCGGCGGAGGGTGGGTTCTCGTCCTGCATGCCGAGGAGGATGTCGTCACTGACCTGGCGAAAGGCGGTGGGGATCTTGTTGAGGCGGGCGATGTAGTGGTCGTAGTCCTGCGCGGTGGCGAAGTGGAGCTGTGCGGGGAGCGCGGCGAGGGAAAAAGGCAGGCCGGAGGTGGCGGTGACGGGGGTCTCCCAGGGGCGGGACGCGCCGGCGGTCTGCTCGGCGATGAGGCGATGGAGGGTGTTTTCGGCGGCCTTCTGGTCGGCGGGGGACATGCCGGTGGTGTCGATCTGGGCAAGCTGCATCATGAAGGCGTTGGCCTGGTTGAGGCGCTGCTGCCATGCGGCGGCGGAGTAGTCGGTGAGGTCGGCGTCGTAGCGGTGGTCGCCGTGGAGGGTTGCGTACTCGGGATGGGTTTTGAGCCGGTACTGACGGATGGCAGCGAGGATGGCGTGGAGCTGCTTTTCGCGCTGGGCGAGAGGTGCGGCGGTTTGCTGCAGGGTGACGGGACCGCGGGGCGGATAGTGGACTACGGTTCCCTTGGGGAACTGCTGGCCGAGGGCCATTGGGATGGCGGACAGGGCCATCGCCAGGGTGCTGCAGAGGAGAAGCTTTTTCATAAGGCGAAAGTAATACCAGTCTATAACGCGGGTGCTTGCCCGACGGGGACTGGCCGTACTGGCTTGCGCGCGCTTTGCGCGCCTTTCCTGTTGAGGCGGCATGGCGGTCCCGCCCAGGCGGAGCTTGAACGGGGCACCCATATTGTCGAGAGGTTCCGGACGACTGTTCTGTATCGTGCCTGGGAGGAGCGCAGATTTCTCCGCTTCGTTCGCTTGCCTTTCGGCAAGCGAACTTCGGTCGGAATGACCCGTGATGAGGGGGATAGATGGCTGGTATTGAGCGGCTGGTTCAGGCCTGGCGGACTCGGCCGGAGGGTTGGTCGGAGAAGATTTTGCCGTCGCGGATGTGGACGATGCGGTGGGCGTATTCGGCGATGTCCGGCTCGTGGGTGACGAGGACGATGGTGTTGCCCTTGCGGTGGAGCTCGTCGAAGAGGGCCATGATCTCGATGCCGGTTTTGGAGTCGAGGTTTCCGGTGGGTTCGTCGGCGAGGATGATGGAGGGGTCGTTGATAAGGGCGCGTGCGATGGCGACGCGCTGGCGCTGCCCGCCGGAGAGTTCGTTTGGCTTGTGGTGAATGCGGGTGCCGAGGTTGACGGCGGTGAGGGCCTGGGTGGCGCGCTCGATGCGCTCGTGGGCGGGCGTGCCGTTGTAGATGAGCGGCAGCTCGACGTTGTGGAGCGCGGTGGCGCGGGCGAGCAGGTTGAAGGTCTGGAAGACGAAGCCGATTTCCTTGTTGCGGATGCGGGCGAGCTGGTCGTCGTTGAGTTCGCTGACGAGGTGGCCGTTGAGCCAGTAGTTGCCCTGGCTGGGCGTGTCGAGGCACCCGATGAGGTTCATGAGGGTGGACTTGCCGGAGCCGGAGGGGCCCATGATGGCGACGTACTCGTTATGGCGGATGCGCAGGGATACGCCCTGCAGGGCGTGGACCTGCTGCTCGGAGCCCATGTCGTAGGTCTTCCAGAGATTGTCGACGACGATGACGTCTTCGGAGCTGGGACCCTTCGAGGTGGTGGGAGCGGTCGCGATATCGAGGTTGGTTGCCATGATTTGCTCCTGCCGGCCGTGGCCGGGAGTGGGTGATGCGGTGAAAGGCGTTAGCTGGAGCTCTGGTTGCTGCTCAGGCCGGTCTTCTCACGTTTGATGAGTGCGCCGTTCTTAAGGGTGCGCAGGATGCTGTAGGGGCCGATGACAATTTCTTCGCCGGGTTTGAGGCCGCTGAGCACCTGGATGTTGGTGGTGCCGGTAATGCCGGTCTTGACCTTGACAAAGTGGACGCGCGGCTTGCCGGTCTGGCTGATGACGAAGACGCCCTGGTCGGCTTTTTCCGAGGCGGACGCGGCAGCGATGGCGGATGCAGACTCTTTTTTGAGGCTGGCGGGAGTACGCAGGGTGAGCGCCTGAATGGGGATGGCAATGGCATTGTCCGCGGTGGCGGTGGTGATTTTGGCGGTGCAGGAGAGTCCTGGCTTGAGTTTGTGCGAGGGGTCCTTGAGGGTGACGACGACTTTGAAGTCCTTGGCCTCATTGGTGGCGGCGGTGGACTGGCTGGTGGAGACGCCGGTGGAGCGGAGGAGTGCCTGGTCGCCGACTTCTGTGACGGTTCCCTGGAAGGTCTGGCCGGGAAGGGCGTCCACAGAGACGCTGACCGGCTGCCCAATGGCGACGTTGACGATGTCGTCCTCGTCGACCATGACCTCGGCGGTGATGGAACTCATGTTGGCGATGGTCATGAGGGTGGAGCCCTCAGAGTTTTGAATGCCCTCGACGACGGTTTCTCCGACGCGAACGGGCAGGTTGGTAACGATGCCGTCAAAGGGTGCTACGGCCACAGTTTTGCTGAGCAGGTCTTCGTTGGCTTTGAGGGTGGCCTGCTGGGTAAGGAGCTGGGCTTGCGCGGCTGCGGTCTGCGCCTTGTTCTGCGTGAGCTGATCCCTGGCCTGTTGCACGGAGGCGACGTCGGTCAGGTAAGTGGCCCTGGCGGTGTCGTAGTCCTGGCGCGACATGACCTGGGCTTTATAGAGCGCTTTGGCGCGAACCCATTGCGAGCGAGCCTGGCTGAGCTGGGCCATGGCGTGTGCGATGTTGGCCTGGGCGGTGTGCTGGGCGGCGATATCGGCAGTGATATTTCTTCTGGCGGCGAGGATGGCAGCTTTTTGTCCGAGGACGTTGGCGTCCTGCTGGACATTTTCAATGGTAGCGACGATTTCGCCCTTGTGGACCTTTTCGCCTTCTTTGACGTAGAGGTGGGTGATGCGTCCGAAGGCGGTTGCGCCGAGGTTGACGTATTCCTTGGGCTTGATTTGGCCGGTAGCGCTGACGGTGGAGACAAGGTTTTCCCGAACGACTTTTGCGGTGAGGACCTTGGTATAGCCCGAGCGAGCGCGCCAGATGGTGAGGCCCACGACAGCACCAAGAACAAGAATGACCGCTACTGCGATAAGAGCTTTTTTCATTCGCATCTTTCCTGCCACGATGATCGGCACAGAGGGGCTGCAGCGCCCGGTTATGCTTCCATTACGAAGCGCCCGGCGCAAAAGTTCCATGAGTGCCCAGGCGAATTACTCCGAAGTCATTCCATCATAACAATGGAGACGCGAAGATATGGCGAATAAACGATTGAATGAGGAAACGCATTTTCTTGAAGTCACAAGAGAGCGGCTCGTACAATAGGGGTATCAGCTGAGGAGCAGTAGTTTTATGTCGCAGTGCCGCATTTGCTTGGTCCTGGTATTTCTGATGGCTGGGGTGGGAGCCGCCTCAAGTCTGTATGCACAGCCGCCAGCGAAATCACACGATCAACAGTCCCAGTCCGCGCAGGACAGCGCTCAAGACCAGAAGAGCAGTCCGAGCCAGGATGACCAGAATCCGCTGAAGCGCAAGCGTCCGGCGTGGCTTGTCCGGAAGCAGCAGAAGCAGTACCGCGAGGAGTTGAAGGGGCCCTACAAGAAGTGGCTGAACGAGACGGTGCGCTGGATTATCACGGACAAAGAGCGGCGCGCGTTCCTGAGCCTGACCAACGATGAAGAGCGCGACGCTTTTATCGAGAACTTCTGGCGTCGGCGGAATCCGAATCCGGACTCGCCCTACAACAGCTATCGAGAAGAGATTTATCGCCGCATTGCGTATGCGAACCAGCACTTTTCCGACGGCGAGCCGGGCTGGGAGACAGACCGCGGCATGATTTACATCAAGTACGGGCCTCCGACGAGCAAGGACTCTCATCCGAGCGGCGGGATGTACAACCGCCCGATTTCCCAAGGTGGCGGGCAGACGGCTACGTATCCATTCACGGACTGGTATTACCGGTATATTCCCGGCATTGGCGAGAATGTAAAGATCGAGTTTGTGGACCAGTGCATGTGCGGCAATTACCAGATGACGATTGACCGCTCCGCGAAGGACGCCCTGCTGCACGTTCCGGGCGCAGGCGAGACGCTTTACGAGCAGATGGGCATGGCGCAAAAGAAGGACCGGTTCAACGGCGGACTGGAGGATCTTGGCCCGGGGCCTGATTCCGCCGAGCAGAACAGCAAGGAGTTTGATCGCCTGGAGCAGTTTGCCAAGCTGGAAGCGCCGCCTGAGATCAAGTTCAAGGATCTGGAAAGTTTTGTTACGAGCCACAAGCTGCTGACCGGGCCGTTTTTCCCGTTCGACGTGCAGACCGACTTTGTAAAGATTGGCCAGAACACGGTGCTGGTGCCGATTACGCTGCAGATCAAGCAGAAGGACATCACCTTCAAGACCAAGGATGGTGTGTCGAAGGGCGTCGTGGACATTTACGGGCGCGTGACGACGATTACCGACCAGGTTGTGACTTCCTTTGAGGACACGGTTGAGGTGGAGGAGCCGGCGGAGTTGCTTTCGCAAACGGTGGATCATGCTTCGCTTTACTGGAAGGCGCTGCCTCTGAAGCCGGGGCGGTATCGTATCGACCTGGCGATCAAGGACGTAAATAACCCAAATCACGTGGGAACGTGGGCGCAGGCGATTACGGTTCCGCAGTACAACGACAACAGCCTTGCAACATCGTCGCTGATTCTGGCGAGCAAGATGGAGCGGGTTCCGGACAAGGAGATTGGTTCGGGCCGCTTTACGCTGGGCGACACTCTGCTTTGGCCGCGGGTAATGCAGAGCGCGGCGACGCCGGCAAGCTTCAAGCGGAGCCAGAACCTGAACTTCTGGATGCAGGTTTACAACCTTGGCGTAAATGAGAAGACGAAGCGCAACGACGCGACGATCGAATACCAAATCATTAACGACAAGGACAATAAAACTCTGCTGGATACGACGCAGAAGTCGACGTCGATTGCCGCGGGTGCGGACCAGTTGACGATTGAGAAGAAGCTTCCGCTGGGAAGTTTGCAGCCGGGTAAATATACGGTGAAGATTAAGATCCACGACGCAATTTCCGGGCAGAACATCGCCCAAAGCGCACCGTTTGTCGTAGACTAAGCAGCACACCGGCCAGGAAGCCGACGAAGAGCTTCCGGCCGCTCCTCTTTTGGGAGATGGCTTCTGGGCCAGGCAGCAAACTGTACTGATTCGTGATTCGACGTTTGTTCATTCCCGGAACCGCGCTGATTCTGTTGGCAGTGTCCACCAGCGCTCAGGTGCGCCCTGCCACAGCGAGTGGCCGCGTGCTGGGAGTGGTGCGGAACAGCCAGGGTGCAGTGGAAACGGGTGCGGTTGTCGAGCTGATGAAGCCTGACTTTACGGTGGTGGCCGAGGCCGCGACGGACCAGCATGGCCGCTACGAATTTCAACATATAAAACCGGGCTTGTACGACCTGAAGGCGACGAGCGCATTCTTTTTGCCGACGCTGCGGGAGCGGGTGCAGATTGAAGGCGCTACGCGGATGGTCGTGAACATGACCTTGAATACGGTTTACGAGGCGTTTCGCTGGCTGCCTGCGGAGCCGAGATCGAAAGGCGAGCCGCCGGACGACTGGAACTGGACGCTGCGGCTTTCTGCGAATCGTCCATTGCTGCGGATGCTGCAGAATGGGCCACTGGTGGTGGTGGCCGATGGCAGCGGGCATCGATCCCTGGAAGCGCGGGTAACGATTCGCGGGGGCGACAGCAGCTTTGGCGAGGGCGGCCTGCACCAGGACATTGAAATTGCGCACAGCGCAGAAGGCTCGCGGGGCGTGGTGCTGCGGGCAGACCTGGCCGATCCGGGGCAGTATGCGGATCCAAGTTTCAGAATGGTGGCCGGTTATGAGCGTCGGGCTGCTCTGAATAATTCGTTCCGGACGGTGGGTGTGGTGGAGGATCACCCGGAGATTGCGGCTGGACCGGGAGGGCGCGGGCTGAGCGCGTTTGCGCTGCGCAGCGCCGAGACGATGGAGCTGATGCCGGGCGTGGAAGCCCAGGTGGGGGACGAAATTCTGGGTCTGCGCACGGCGAGCACGATGGTGGCGAATTATCCTTTTGCTTCCTTTGCCGTGCAGAACGGCGCGACGCGGATTTCGTATTCGCTGGCGACCAGTCCGGATGCGCAGCGTGCCGACGAGATGGACCAGAATACGGAGCTGGCGTCGATGGCGTCGGAGTCTGGCGGGCGGCTGGTTTCCGGGCACGGGCTTCACCAGGCTGTGGAGATCAGCCATACGGTGGGACAGCATGGGCACATGAGCGTGAGCGTGTACCACGACCACATGATGAACCCGGTGGTGAGCGGCGGCGGCGCGATGACGGCCGCGGATTTGAGTTCTGGTGATGCGTTGTATGACCCGATGACGCAGATGATGAGCGCGGCGGGTCAGGATTTTACGTCGACGGGAATGATGGCGGAGTTCAGCAACCAGGTGTTCCAGAACATGTGGATGACGCTGAACGTGGCGACCGGGAACGCGCTGGCCTACACGGGAGACGGCAGCGCCGCTTCGATTGCCGAGCAGGTGCGTGCAGTTGTGCCCCGGGAGTCAGAGATGGTCGCGATTTCGGCTACGGGCAAGCTGGTGAATGCGGGCACGCAGTGGCGCGTGGGTTACAGCTGGCAGGGGGGCGGAACCCTGACCCAGGTGGCGGCATTTGATGCCGCGGCACCGGGGCCGTACCTGAGCCTGTTTGTGAAGCAGCCGATCCGGTGCCGGCACATGCTGCCGAACGGGATGCAGGCGATGGTGGCGGTGCGTAACCTGCTGGCGGAGGGATATCGTCCGTTCCTGAGCAGCGATGGCACGACGCTGTATTTCGCCCAGGTGAGCCGCTCGGTGGAGGGCGGCGTTTCGTTCACATTCTAAGGCAGATGGGAATGCGGGCAGAGCCTGCAAGTGTGTTATAAAAATGTAGGGCGAGTCCTTCGCCCTGTCCTTTGCGGTCTCTCCGCACAAGAAGTGGACGCGTAGCTCAACTGGCAGAGCATTCGACTCTTAATCGACAGGTTGTAGGTTCGATTCCTACCGCGTCCACCATCTAAATCATTCTAATTCAATTACTTGAAGGCAATACAAACTTCACGGCTTCGGCTGTTTTGCCTCAACGTGACGTAAAACGTGACGTGACCCGTTCGCCTCGTTGCGGCGGTTGATCACTTCCCGTAGCGGATCCAAGCGATGATGCTGGTACGGCTTCATGGATTGCACATCCACATGGCCCATCGAATCGGCAACCGCAAATATATTTCCCGTAGCCTCCATTGTGAAACTCCCGTAGGTATGGCGCGCGCTGTAAGGAACAATCTTGTTGCTAACCCCTACCCGCTCCCGCAAAGAACGAAAGCCTACCGCGATGCTATTCAAATGACCCGTTTTCGACCGGTCGGAAGGAAATACCCATCCCTCCTTCTGTTTGCCGCATCGGGATTCGAGCGCATCTTTCATGCGCTCGCTCATGGGAACAAAGCGACGGGATTTTACAGTCTTGCCATGCGGATTCCAGATTCGCCTGTTGGCCCAGTCGATGTGCTCGATTCTCATGCGAAGGATTTCCTTGGGTCTCATTCCCGTGTCCTGTGCAATCACGAGAAAGTCCCTGATCTGCTCTCGTAGGCGTCGAGTCCTTCTGTGCTTGACTGGGGCCTCCAGTCCTTCCAGAAGTGTTCGCTCCGTGGCCGGGTCGATCAAGGTGTCTCTGCCGTATGCTTTCGACATTTTGATCTTGGGAATGCTCGTGATGAGCTTCCATTCCTTGGCCTTGGATAACATGCGACGCAAAGTCCGAAGAGCCTGGTTAGTGTATTGCGCGGAACACTCTACGGTGGTCGTCACGCCATCTTTTTCGACCGTCCGATGGAAGCGAACTGCTTCCGCATCGTCCGGGGTAATGCGGGAGATTTGCATTCCCGCGAGTGGTGTTGATGTAATCAGCTTCCAGCCATACTGGTAGTAACGTTTGGAGTTGGATTCCAGCTTTGACGCTGCGACCCAATCCAGGAAGCGGATTGCATGGTCTCGAAGAACCGGTGCGCGGACAGGTCGAACAGCGTCCGATCCCGATTCTTTTGCTTTAGAAATCAGCGAGGACTCGAAGGCTCTGGCCTGCGTGATCTTGCTGGTCTCTGTACTGCCACGATAGCGCTTGCCATCAACCGCGAAATCGTACCAATACACGTTGCTGTCTTTACGCCGATAGAGTGCCAATGCGATTACCCTCCAGTGTTGCCCGCACGGATGGAATGCGCTTGTTGGCATTGACGTAGGCGATCACGTCGGCTTCATCATATCGTACTCGCCCGGCAAGCTTGATATAGGCTGGCCCTTTTCCGGCACATCTCCAATAACGCAATGTACCTTCCGGTTCGTTCAGTACCTGGGCCGCTTGATGTGTATTCAGCAACTTCATGAGTGCTCCTCCGTTCAAGGCTTCGTGTACGCACACTCGCTCAGACTTTCATTTTCACAGCAGGATCAAGATTGAGATGTACATCAGCTCTTCATCCAGAAAGACGGGTATAAGACCTTAACCTCCAGATGTAAATGGATTCAGCACGTCAACTTCTGTATAGGGAAAGGCCATCAATGTGTTGAGGCTGCACCTGAAATAGGGCCACGTCCAATACTTGTTATCGATACCCCTATCGGTTCCAGCTATAGGGGTATTGGCATTTCCATATGACCAGACGGGACGTTCGCATGGTTGCATTGCAATTACCTCAGTCATATTTTGCTTTATAAATCGAGCAGTAAAGTCTCTCGCGGTCAGAGGCAACGCAGCACTTATGCAGGTGGAAAACATAGAAGAAAAAGTACCGAAACGAGTCCATCTAGTGTCCTGTCTTATTTAATTATTGACAATCGGCTGAAGCATGGTTATGCTCAGTCATGTTCACCACTGCAGCC
>JBMFWD010000015.1:0-63280 GCA_049965615.1 Acidobacteriaceae bacterium | reverse complement strand
AGAATCTTCAATTCAATGCTCCCTTCAACCCGCAAATTCTCGTCTTCGATTCGCAGTCTACCTGTTCCCACTCACTCACGCCCGTTTGCCAGACCATACTCCCAGAAATTACCTTGGACCGTGGCGCAATAAGTTATCCAACGAGAGGGCACTTGTGACCACAAACAACCCTGAGCAAAACCTTGACTCCACTCTTCGCGAAGACCGCGTCTTTTCTCCGCCTGAGGATTTCGCGCGCCACGCGCACATCAAATCCCTCGCCCAGTACGAAGCGCTCTACAGCCGCTCCATTGAAGAGCCGGAGAAATTCTGGGAAGAAGTAGCCCGCGAACTCCCCTGGTTCGAGCCATGGACCAAGGTCCTCGAGTGGAATGCCCCCTGGGCCAAATGGTTCGTCGGAGCCAGGCTCAATCTCTGCTACAACTGCGTGGACCGCCACGTTCAGGAGGGCAAGCGCGACAAAGTCGCCATCCTCTGGGAAGGCGAACCCGGCGAAGTGCGCCGCCTCACCTTCGGTGACCTCTACGAGCAGGTCCAGCGCTTCGCCAACGGGCTCAAGTCCCTCGGCATCCGCAAGGGCGACCGCGTCGCCATCTACATGGGCATGACCCCCGAGCTGGCCATCGCCGTGCTCGCCTGCGCCCGCATCGGCGCCATCCACTCCGTCATCTTCGGCGGCTTCGCCACCAACGCCATCGTCGACCGCGTCAACGACGCACAATGCACCGCCATCATCACCCAGGACGGAAGCTACCGCCGCGGCAGCGAAATCAAGCTCAAGGCCGCCGTCGATGAAGCCATGCCCAGCTGCCCCTCCGTCAAAAACGTCGTCGTCTACCGCCGCACCGGCTCGGCCATCTCCATGCACGAGCACGACATCTGGTGGCATGATCTCGTCGCCCGCTTCCCCGCCGAGTGCCCACCCGAGCCCATGGACTCCGAAGATCCGCTCTACATCCTCTACACCTCCGGAACCACCGGCAAGCCAAAAGGCCTCGTCCACACCACCGGTGGATACGCCGTCCAGACCTACCTCACCAGCAAACTCGTCTTCGACCTCAAGCCAGACGACATCTACTGGTGCACCGCCGACATCGGATGGGTCACCGGACACTCCTATGTCATCTACGGCATCCTCCAGAACGGCGTCACCACCGTCATGTACGAGGGCTCGCCCACCCATCCCGCGCCCGACCGCTTCTGGCAGATGATCGACGACCACAAGGTCACCATCTTCTACACCGCGCCCACCGCCATTCGCGCCTTCATCAGGCTCGGTGAAGAACATCCCCTCAAGCATCCACTCGACTCGCTCCGCCTCCTCGGTACCGTCGGCGAACCCATCAATCCGGAATCCTGGATGTGGTACCGCAAAGTCATCGGCCGCAACCGCTGCCCCATCGTCGATACCTGGTGGCAGACCGAAACCGGCGCCATCATGATCAGCCCCATCCCCGGCGCCGTCCCCGCCAAGCCCGGCTCCGCAACCCGCCCCTTCTTCGGCATCCAGCCCGAAGTCGTCACCCGCTCCGGCGAACCAGTCCCCGCCGGTCAGGGCGGTCTCCTCGTCATCCGCCAGCCCTGGCCCTCCATGGCACGCACCATCTACAACGACCCCGAACGCTACGAAAAAACCTACTGGTCCCAGATTCCCGGCTCCTACTTCACCGGCGACGGTGCCCGCATGGACCACGACGGCTGTTACTGGCTCATGGGCCGCGTCGACGACGTCATCAACGTCAGCGGACACCGCCTCGGCACCATGGAGATCGAATCTGCCCTCGTCGCTCACCCCCTGGTCGCAGAAGCCGCCGTAGTAGGCCGCCCCCACGACCTCAAAGGTCAGGCCATCTCCGCCTTCGTCACCCTCGAATCCGGCAACAAACCCTCGCCCGAACTCAAGGAAGAACTCCGCGCCTGGGTAGCCAAAGAAATCGGAGCACTCGCCCGTCCTGAAGAAATCCGCTTCGCCGACGCGCTCCCCAAAACCCGCTCCGGCAAAATCATGCGCCGCCTCCTCCGCGAAATCGCCTCCGGCAGCGAATTCAAAGGCGACACCACCACCCTCGAAGACTTCAGCGTCCTCGCCCGCCTCCGCGAGCAGGACGAATAACCCACTCCCTCCAATTCCGAACCCCAATCCCCCAAAGAAATTGTCATCCCGCTTCGTGGGCTCACCGAAAGGTGAGGCCACGAAGCCGAGAGCCTGCCCCGAGCAAAGCCGAAGAGGACCTGCAGCCTGAGCCTACTCGCCAGACATACCAACTCCGGCGCCCACTTCTCCGACCTCCTCGCAAGCGACAAAATCAAAGATCACGTCCGGAAACTCGATGACGAGGCCTGCGAGCTCAACGGAACCATCACGCAAAGCGACTTCGACATCTACAGCGCATGGGTCCGCTACGCCCGCGCCCACCCCGAAAGCGTCTTCGGCACAGCCTGATCACAGGTGGGGAAACACGGGCGACACCCGCACCCGTTTTGACAGCTCCCGCCAGAATCATGAAAACTCGTACGCGGAGCACCCAATGAGCCAGCCCGAAATACAAGACCTCAAGCATCACGCCCGCTTCGATCCCATCTTTCATTACTTCCTCACCTGGATTTCGCTGGCCAGCATCATCATCGCCATCGTCTACGCAATCCAGCATCCGGGCTTCTACTCTGCCTGGATAGCAGTGGTCGCGGTTGCCGGACTCTTCGTCCTCCTCCGATTACGAACCTATCCTCTCAAAGTCCAGGACCGCGTCATTCGCCTTGAAGAGAGGCTGCGCCTGCAGGCGCTCGCCCCCGCCGAATGGCACCCGCAAATCTACCGGCTTTCAGAAGATCAGTTGGTCGCTCTGCGCTTCGCCTCCGACCAGGAAGTAGTCGAACTCGCCCAACAAGCCCTCGCTCAAAATCTCAATCGCAAGCAAATCAAGGAGCGCATCCAGACCTGGCGTCCGGACCACTGGCGCGTCTGATCGCAAGCGGAATCAGACGGTTCGTCAGATCCCCTGCCGAACCGTCTGCACCATCAGAATCACAGACAGCACCGTCACCACCACTGCCGTCACCCACGCCACTCCGTTAAACCACCTTGAGTTCGTATACTCGCCCATCAAATCCTTCCGGTTGATCAGCAGCAGCATAAAAATCACCACCACCGGCAGCAGAATTCCGTTCAGAGCCTGCGAGAAAATCGAAAATTCCACAATCGGAAAATTCGGAATCAGCACCACCGCCGCCCCGCCCACAATCAGCAGCGTGTACAGCCAGTAAAACACCGGTGCCTCGTGGAACTTCTTGTCCACCCCTGACTCAAACCCCAGCCCCTCGCAAACCGTGTATGCCGTCGAAAGCGGCAGCACCGAAGCCGCAAAGAACGCGGCATTAAACAACCCAAAGGCAAACAGCAGAAAGGCGTAATTCCCAGCCAGCGGACGCATCGCCACCGCCGCATCGCTCGGCACCTGGATCTGCCCCATCCCATGCACCCACAGTGTCGCCGCGCAGGCCACGATGATGAACCACGCCACCACGTCCGTAAAAATCGAACCCACCACCACGTCCGCCCGCGAAGCCGCGTAGTCCTGCACCCGGATGCCCTTTTCCACCACTGAAGACTGCAGATAAAACTGCATCCACGGCGCAATCGTCGTCCCGATAATGCTGATCACCATGAAGAGATAGCCCGACTGCTTCCACTCGGAAGCATGCGGCAGCCGCACCGTCTCCATCAGAGACAAATGCCAGTGCGGAGCGGCCAATATCCCCGTCGCAACGTAGGCAATATAAAACGCCGACCCCGCCAGCAGGATCTTCTCCACGCTCTTGTAATCGCCCTTCACCGCCAGCAGCCACACCAGCGTTGCACACAGCGGCACAGACACATACTTCGTCAGATGGAACAGCTCCAGGCTGCCCGCAATCCCTGCAAACTCGCCAATCACGTTCCCAAAGTTCACCACCACCAGCAGCAGCATCATGATGAACGTAATCCGCAGCCCAAACTCCTCCCGGATCAGGTCGCTCAGCCCTTTGCCTGTTACAACACCCATCCGGGCGCACATCTCCTGGATCACGATCAGCGCCAGCGTCACCGGCAAAATCGTCCACAGCAGCGAATACCCAAACTGGGCACCTGCCTGCGAATAAACAAAAATCCCGTTGGGATCATTGTCGATATTCGCCGTGATAAACCCCGGCCCCAGCACCATCAGGAACAGCAGTATCCGGGTTCGCCAGCGCTTCAGCATCAGGTCACTTCAGGCTTTTCTGTCAGTTGGAATGCGGAAAGCCACAGGCTCCCTCAGCGAACATATCACGCAAAGCTTCAGCGCGACTCGCGAAGGAACGCAATCACGTGGTCGGCCTCCACCACGCCTTCCAGCCGCCGCTGCTTGTCCACCACCGGCAGCGCGCGCAGGTTGTACTTGTCAAACAGCTCGGCCACGTCATTCTGGTGCGCATCCAGCTCGCAGGTAATCATCCGCGGCTCGGCCAGCACCCGCGCCTGCGTCTCTTCCCGCGCCAGCACCAGCCGCGCCAAAGGAACCACCCCCATCAGCACATCATGCGGCCCCAGCAGGTAAATCTCCGTAATCGTCTCCGGATCGCCCTCAAACTCCCGCAGCGCCTGCACACAATCGGCCACGGTCGCTTCCTGGGGCACCGCAACGTACTCGGTAGTCATGCGCCCCGCGGCAGAGTCCTCCCGGAACTCCAGCAGCTCTTCCACTTCCTGCCGCTCTTCCGGGTCCATTTCGCCCAGAATCGCCTCCGACTGCTCCTCGCTCAAGTCCGCCAGCAAATCCGCCGCGGCAGAAGGATCCATCTCCTCCACAATCCCGGCCGCCGTCTCCGAGTCCAGCCCCTGCAGCATCGACTTCTGCAGCTTCGGATCCACCTCCTCCAGCGCATCCGCCGCAAGTTCCTCGTCCAGGCTCGTCAACAAAGCCTCGCGCTCCGCCGGTGCCAGGTCTTCCAGAATGTCCGCAATGTCCGAGGGATGCAGTCGCGCCAGCCGCTCGTGCTCAATCTTCAGCTTCACCCGCCGCGCCGGGTCCACCTCCACAATGTCCACAAACTCCCACGGAATGCTGCGCTGCGGTACCCGCCGCGCCAGCCTGTCCAGCGTACCCATCGGAACCACTCCCATCAGCAGCCGTCGAATCGCGCCCCGCAGCCCCACCGCCACGCCCGTCACCCGCAGATGCCCGGCCGCGCCTCGCTCATGCCCCAGCCACTCCAGTTCCACGTCATTCACGCGAACCACCTTGCGCCCGTGGACATCGATAATCTGCCGGTCCAGCAAATCCTGCCGCAGAAGCAGAAAGCTGTCCTCTTCGCTCAGCGGCATCATGGTCGCGCTTGCCCCCAGCTCCAGCGCGCCGCTCGGGGTCCGCCACAAGTCCCCCATTGACACCATCCGCATCCCCTCGCGGCTCTTTACCACCAGCCCCGCCACCCGGCCCGCCTCCGCGCCCGTCGCCACGGCCACATCCTTCACCTTGCCGCGCAGCTTGCCCGCCGCATCCGTTACCGGAGTCCCAAGCAGCATCGTCAATGTAAACCGAGCGTGAACCTCTGCCATCGGCACGAGTCTAACAGGACCGCGGCGAACCTCTCACCACAATCCATTCCTCCCTCACCCAGCCCATATTCTGCTCCCATCCATAATCTTTTTAGCGCCACACCCGTAACTCGCTTGACATCTTGCGCCCCAGCAAGCAAACTTCCGACAAAGACTTCAGCCGTGTCAAAAGCGAGGTAAAGCTACTTGAGGGGACAGGAAGAAACCCGCGTCACATACACGCTTGAATCCTCGCTGGAAAGCGTCGATAAAGTCGAACAGACAGCCGAACAGATGGCACGAGACGCTGGCATCGACGAAGATGAAACCTTCAAATTCAGCATGGCCGTCCGAGAAGCCGCCGTCAACGCGGTCCTCCACGGAAACGCCTACGACCCCCAAAAACGCATCACCGCATCCTTCGAAAACACCGGCGAAGACATCATTATCCGCATCTCCGATCAGGGACAAGGTCTCGATCCGGCAACCCTTCCAGACCCTCTCGCCCCGGAAAACCTCCTGCGCGGCTCCGGCCGCGGAATCTTCCTCATCCGATCGTTCATGGATGAAGTACACTTCAGGCAGTTACATCCGGGAACGGAGCTCACACTTATCAAACATTTGGGGACCACAAAATAAGAGTCTTCAAGGAGGTTTTCCTTTTATGAGCATGAAAATTACAACCCGTCAGGTGGACGGTGTAACCATCCTCGATCTAAGCGGCCGAATTCTTCTCGGTGAGGGCAGCGTGCAGCTCCGCGATGCAGTCCGTGACCTCCTGGCAAAGGGCCAGAAGAAGATTCTCCTCAACCTCGGAGACGTCACCTACATCGATAGCTCCGGCATCGGTGAAATGGCCAGCGCGCTCACCGCAGTGCACCATCAGGGAGGAGACCTCAAGCTCCTCAACCTCACCAAGCGCGTCCACGACGTGCTCCAGATCACCAAGCTCTACACCGTCTTCGACATCAAGGACGATGAGGCCTCAGCCATCGCCTCCTTCGCTTAATCCCGTCGACTCATCCATACACGCAAAAAGGGCTGCTCTTTTGAGCAGCCTTTTGCATTGCCTCCCATCGTTCTCAGTAGAATTGCCTTCGGGGCTTCTTCACCGTCTCAATCTCGTTCATAAACTCCTCAACCCAGCGATGCACATTGGCGTGCTTCAAAAACCGCCGCAGCTTCCGCATCCGCTCCTGCTGCTGCGTCACCGGCATCCGTAACGCCTGCTCCAGCGCGTCCGCCACGCCTTCCACGTCAAACGGATTCACCAGCAGCGCTCCTCGGTACATCTCCGCCGCAGCGCCCGCAAACTCGCTCAATACCAGCACTCCACGATCATCAATCCGCGACGCGCAAAACTCCTTAGCCACCAGGTTCATCCCGTCCTTCAGCGGAGTCACCAGCGCCACATGCGCCGCCCGGTAAAGCGCCAGCAACTCCTTCCTCGGAATCGCCCGATGGATGTAATGGATCGGCACCCACCCCGGCTGCGTAAACTCGCCGTTGATGCTCGCCACCAGGTGCTCAATCCGAGACTTCAGCGCCTCATACCCAGGAATATTCGTCCGGCTCGGCACCACGATCTGCACCAGCCTCACCTTCCCTGCCATCTCCGGCTTCCGCCGCAACAGCTCTCCGTAAGCACGCAGCCGGTGCGGAATCCCCTTCGTATAATCCTGCCGGTCCACCCCAAAAACTACCTGCCCCATCCCCATCCGGGCCACAATCGTGCGCATCCGCTCCTCTACAGACGCCTCATTGGCTGCATGAGCAAACTCCTCGTAATCAATCGAAATCGGAAAATCCTGAATCGCCACCATCCGCCCGTGCCAAGCAACGTAATGAATCCCTTGCTCGGTCGTCATCGGTGCCTCCGGAACCAGCCGGCGAAGGCAGCTCACCAGGTTCCGAACATCCCGCTCCGTCTGCAGCCCGATCAGGTCGTACTGCAACAGCGCCAGCAGCAGGTCCCGCCGCCAGGGCAGCTTCGCAAAAACGTCGTACGACGGAAACGGCGTATGCAGAAAAAATGCAATCCGCCCGTTGCAGCCTCGATCCCGCAAGCTCGCCGCCACGTGCATCAGTTGATAATCGTGCACCCACAATACCTGCTTGCCGGTGTAGACCTTCATCACTGCATCGGCAAACTTCCCGTTCACCCGCCGGTAATACTCCCAATATTGCGGCTCAAACCGGCACTCGCCAATAAAGTCGTGGAATAGCGGCCACAATACCTGGTTCGAGAAACCCTCGTAATAGTTGTGGTCTTCCTCTTCTGTAACAAACACGGGTACGCACTCGAATCCGTTCCGCCGCGCCTCATCCTCCAGCGCCTTCACCATCTTTTTGTCTTCGTGCGTTCCCGCGTTTCCAATCCACACGCCGCCCTGATCCTTCAGAATCGGCTGCAGCGCCGTCACCAGTCCCCCGCTGCTGCGCTTTACTTTCAGCGTCCCAAACTCAACCGTCATCGAAAGCGGTAAACGGTTGGAAACAATTACGACCTGATCTTTACTCATCGCACGCTCACTTTCGCGTTTTCCAGCCACTCCTCAAGGAACCGCAACAGCTCCTCAGGCGGCGTCATAGAGTAGTCCGCGCAGGACTCGCGTATCTCCGGACGAACCAGTATCCCCAGCCCGCGCCCGCGAATCTCCGCAAATCCGTCTTCATCCGTCCAGTCATCCCCAAGAAAGGCCGAAGGGACCTCCACCGGCTCCTCTGCCAGAATCTCCGCCACCACCTGCCCCTTCGTCCGGGACCGCGAACGCAGTTCCACTCCCGACTCAAACGCCATCATCTCCAGTGTCTCCGGCGGCTTGGACTCCGCAAACAGCTTCTCGGCGGACTCGCTCAGTCTCTTATGTTCTTCCTCCGGCAACCCGCGCCAATGCACCGCGACCGCCGTCGGCTTCAACTCCAGTTGACCGCCAAACCCCAGTTCCTGCATTCCGGTCGTCAGCGCATCCACCACGCGCCGCTCCTCAGGCGTCAAATCCACCACCTTGTACTGCCCGTCGTGCAGCAGGTGCTCCCGCCCGTGCGAACCCCAGATCTCTACCGGCCGCCGCAGCCGCAACAGTTGCTTCAAATCCTCAATCTGCCGGCCGCTGATCACCACCACGCGCCCATTCGGCAGCGCCAGGATTGGCTCCAGCCGCTCCACCACGCCGGCATAAGGCGTGGCCTTCATCCGGTCCACATGGAACGGCGCCAGCGTTCCGTCATAATCCAGCAGCAAAAGCCAGCACTTTGCCGCCCTCAGTCGCTCCCAGAATTTCTCCCGCGCCGGGGCATCCTCCCAGCGTCCTGGCAGTGTCATACACCGTTGTTTGTTATCCATTTGCTTACCTTAGATGCGCCTTACACCCCGATCAGTTCCCTGATCCCCTTGAAAATCTGCGACATAACCCTACCTCGGCTAAATCTCCGGCCCCATTTACACTCTAATTGCAATGTTTTTCACCATCGTTTCACTCTCGGCCTCGCCCTCCAGGCACCCCCGGAGCGACGCATGAGCGCCACCCGCGGCTTCCAGCACGGCGTTGACATGCGCGTCCAGATCGTCGGCATCGAGTTCCCCAACCCCGTCCTCGCAGCCAGCGGAACCTTCGCCTACGGCATCGAATTCGAGGACATCGTGGACCTCGACCGCATCGGCGGCTTCGTCACCAAGGGCATCTCCCGCGAGCCTCTACCAGGCAACCCCGCTCCGCGACTCATCGAAACCGCCGCCGGCATGATCAACGCCATCGGCCTTCAGAATGTCGGTGTCGAAGCCTTCATCGCCCAAAAGCTCCCCGCGCTCGCCCGCTACAAGTGCCCCGTCATCGTCAACGTCTTCGGCTTCCAGTTGCAGGACTACATCGCAGTCATCCGCCGTCTCAACGACGCCGAAGGCATCGCCGCTTACGAGCTCAACGTTTCCTGCCCCAACACCCACGCCGGTGGCATCGCATTCGGCGTCGACAAGGCCGCGCTGGCTGACCTCGTAGCCCACGCGCGCCACTACTCGCGACGCCCGCTCATCGTCAAGCTCTCGCCCAACGTCACCTCCATAGCCACCATGGCCCGCAGTGCGGAATCCGCCGGCGCAGACGCCATCTCCCTCGTCAACACCTTCGTCTCACTCTCCCTCGATATCGAGTCCCGCCGCCCGCGCCTCACCAACGTCACCGGCGGCCTCTCCGGCCCGGCCATCAAGCCCATCGCCGTCCGCATGGTCTGGGAAGCAGCGCAGGCCGTCAAAATTCCCGTCATCGGCATGGGTGGCATCGCCACCGCCGAAGACGCCGTCGAATTCCTCCTTGCCGGAGCCTCCGCCGTGCAGGTCGGCACCGCCAGCTACGCAGACCCCCGCGCCGTCGAGCACATCGGCTCCAGCCTCGCCCAATGGTGCTCCCGCCATCACGTCGCCAAAGTCACCGAACTCACCGGTGGCATGCAGACGGACCGCGAGTAATTGCCAAATCCAAAAATCAAAGGGCCGGAGTCCTCTCCGGCCCTTCACTTTTTTATCTGAACTTTGCTCTTACAGCGCGCCCCGCTGGAACCGGTTCTTCCACTCCTCCGGCAGCCGCGCCTGCAACTCGCGTGCCTGGCTCAACGCCACGCCCGTCAGATACATCGGTGCGGGAGTTGCCACCGCAACCAGCAGCCATGCCAGCATCGACACCAGCAGCCCGCCAAACGCCACCGCCTGCAGCGTCAACACCACCGAATACTGCTGAATGTGAAAGATGAACAGCGCAAAAGTCCGCAACGGCTCCACATGGTGAATCACCGCAAGCGCCAGCACGAACACAATGGTCGACATCGTCGTCAGGCCGATCAACGCCACGTCAATCGTCCGGTGCAGACGCTGCCGGGACCGGCATACACTGCAGCTTGCAAGATGCTCCTCGTAGTCGATTCGCATCTCCGGCGTAATCCCGGAAATGTCATAGCGCCAGCTCGAAAGAATGTCGCCCACCACCGGATCTGTACAAGTCTTCATCTCTTCAACCTTCCCCTGCGACCCTGCGCGCGCGCTGTTGCTCTTCCGTAACACCCGCGCAGCTCAAAAGGGGCTTAATCGTAGATTACCATAGTTGTCTACAGAACAATAGAATCCAGCGGAGCCTGCTGGCTTGCCAGCATCAGCTTGTTTCCCAGCCGACTCATCCGGTCCCGCAGCGCGCGTTCTGCCGCCACCCGCGCCAGCTCCGGCATGTTGTTGCTCTCCGACAAGTGCGCCAGCACCACGTACGCCGCCTGCCCGTCGTAGGACTTCTCCAGAAACTCCGCTGCGGCGTCATTCGACAGGTGCCCCACCCGCGACATCACACGCTGCTTCACAGACCACGGATAAGGTCCGTCCCGCAGCATGTCCACATCGTGATTGGACTCCAGCATCAGCACGTCGCACTTTTTTAGATGCAAATGAACGTTCGGAGGAACATAACCTAAATCCGTCGCAATCCCCACCCTCACGCCTTCCACCGCAAACACAAATCCCACCGGGTCCACCGCATCGTGCGGCACCGTGTAAGGCGTAATTCCAATATCCCCAATCTGGAAATCCGCCCCCGCTGAAAAATACTCCACGCCCGGCAGAGTGCAAGGGTCCTTTTGCGGCTTCGACTCAGTGATGTCTTCCTCGGCCGCATCCTGCGCCTCATCCCCCGCGCTCACCGGCTCCTTGCCCGCCGCCACCGCAGCCTTCTGCTGCTCGAGCCACTCGGCGTACGTCAGCCGCTTCCTCGGAGTCATCCAGTGCATCCACGCACGGTGCGTCGCCTCGGTAAAGTACACCGGAATCCCCAGCTTCCGAGCCGTCACTGAAAGCCCCTGCACATGGTCCTGGTGCTCGTGCGTCACCACGATCGCATCGAGCGACTCAATCTCCTCGCCCGCCGCCTTCATCCGTTTGAAAATCTCGCGGCAAGACAGTCCCGCGTCCACCAGCAATCGCGTCCGGCTGCTGGAGATCACCGTGCTGTTTCCCTTCGAACCGCTCGCAAGCACTGTCATCCGGACCATAGCTTCGAGAATACGCCTCTTCCGTGTGGAAGAACCGCCCCAGACCCACGCCCCGCACCATCCCAGCCACCACCCGGCACCGCTCCGCTCTACATCACTTCCGGAGCGTCGATTCCCAGCCACTGCAGCGACCGCACCAGCTCCCGCTCCGCCACCGCCGCCGTCGCCAGCAGCAGCGTCTTCTTCGCCGCGTTCTCCTCGGTCAAAATATGATGCTTCCGGTAGAAGTTGCTGAACTCCTGCGCCAGTTGAAACGCATGCTTCGCCAGGTAGGCCGGCTCCGCTGTCTGGATGCACTGCTCCAGCAGCAGAGAAGTCTTCCCTGCCCGCAGCCACACCGCCCAGATCGCCTCATTCTCCTCGCCGTCCAGCATCCCGGCCAGTTCCAGCCCGGCCACATCGGTCAGCGACTGCTCCGCCGTCATGCCCGCCTTGCGAAAAATGCTCCGCGTCCGAACCACCGCATATTGCAGGTACGGACCAGTCTCGCCCTCAAAGCTCAACGCGTCCTTAAAATCAAACGCAATCACCGAATTCCGTGTGTACTTCAGCATGAAGTACCGCAGCGCGCCCACAGCAATCTTCTGGGCAATCTCCATCCGCTCCGCATCCTCCAGCTCCGGATGCCGGCTGTCCACCTCGCCCTTCGTCGCAGCCACCAGCTTGTCGATCAGGTCATCGGCCTTCACGCCAAATCCCTTCCGGCCGGAAACCTCGATATACGCCCGCCCCTGATCTTCCTCTGCAACCACATATCCCAGATCCATCGCGCAACGCGGCGTCAGCGCCACCATCTCGTAGGAAAAGTGCGTATACCGGGCCGCCTGCTCCGTGTAGCCCATTCCCCGCAGCGCCTCCACCACATTGGCCTGCGGATCGGCCTGCCGCGAATCAATCACGTTATAAATCGCCTGCGCATCCCCAAAATGGGGATGCTCCGCCTCACCCGACTCCGCCGAAATCCAGCAAGTGTGCCCCGGATATTCAAAAAACTTCCTGTACCCGAAATCCTTCCCAAGCAAACCAAACTTCCACAGGTGATACGCAATGTCCTTCCCCACGTAAGTCACGGTCCCGTTCGACCGCACAATCACCTTCGCATCTTCATCCGGACCATCCTGCTCCGCTTCAGACGTCCCCAAATCCGACCCAGCCCGTTTCATCACCCAGCAGCCCTTGTTCTTGCCCGCCTCCTCGAAATACAACACGCCCTTCGCCTTCATCTGCTCAAAGGCCAGATTCCAGAAGTGCAAATGTAGAATCTCGCTCTCACGCGGCAAAAAGTCGTACTCAATCCCCAGCCGCAGCATCGTTTCCAAGTGCCGCCGCAGCACCGCCGTGGCAACCCTGTCCGCAATCTCCGCCGTCTCATTCCCGCCCTGCTCAATCGCGTGCAGCGTATCCAGCCGAACCTGCTTCCGAGCCGCCTTCTCACCCTCATCCGCCTCGTACCACTGCGAAACCCGCGCATACAAGTTCCAGCAGTAGTAATCGATCCGCTCGCCCTCCACCGCCAGCCGCTCCATCAGCGCGCCCACGTCGGCCGGCTTCATCTTCTCCAGATGCACCAGCCCCACCACAATATCGGCCACCTGCACGCCCGTATTGTCGATGTAATTCTGCACATCCACCTTGTTCCCCGCCGCCTCCAGCAGCCGAACAAACGTGTCGCCCAATATCGCATTCCGCAGGTGCCCCACGTGCGCGGCCTTGTTCGGATTAATGCTCGTATGCTCCACCAGCGCATGCAGCGGCTCTGCTACAGAATCCAGCTCTGTTTCTGCCGCCAGCGCCCGCGCCGCCGCCCCGCGATCCAGCCGCGCATTGATGTACCCGGCGCCCGCCACCTCAAAGCTCGCAAACCCCGCCAGAGGCGCTGCCGTCAGCCCCGCCACAATCTCCTCGGCAATCTTCCGCGGAGCCTTCCGCAGCTTCCGCGCCAGCTCAAACGCCAGCGGCAGCGCATACTCGCCAAACTTGCTCTCCGGCGGCTGCTCCACCACCAGTGTCGCCAGTTCCAGCTCATACTGCTCGCGCAGAATCGCGCTCAACCGCTCCTTCAATACCGTCTGCTGTTTCAGATACACGTCGCTATCACCAGGCCAAAATCTTCAAGATTCCTTGTATTTACTAGCCGATTCTACCAGCCGCCGCCCCCGGAATAAGCACCCATGGCCATTCCCGCCCATGCGCGCCCCAACCCGCCGCAAACCATGCTTCTCGTTGCAATGCCTTAAGATAAAGTGGAGCGCTCACGGCTTTCTGAGTCGTCAAAAGTCACTTTCCCATGCCCAAGTCCTCCACGTTCTACCTCACGACGCCAATCTATTACGTCAACGCGCGCCCCCACATCGGCACGTCCTACACCACGCTCGTCGCAGACACCATCGCCCGCCGCAAGCGCGCCCTCGGCATCGACACCTGGTTCCTCACCGGAACCGACGAGCACGGCCAGAAGATCGAGCGCTCCGCACGCCTCGCCAACTGCACCCCGCAGGAGTTCACCGACGGCGTCTCCGCGCAGTTCCGTGGGCTCTGGGACCGCATGGGCCTCACCTACGACGACTACATCCGCACCACCGAGCCGCGCCACAAGCAGGCCGTCCAGCGCCTCTTCACCCTCCTCAAGGATCGCGGCTATATCTACAAAGGCACCTACACCGGCCAGTACTGCGTCTCCGACGAAGCCTACGTCGAAGGCCCTCCCGGAACCCCCTGCCCCGACTGCGGACGCATCACCGAAACCGTCAGCGAAGAAAACTACTTCTTCAAGCTCTCCGCCTTCGAGCACAAACTGCTCGCCTGGTTTCAAGAGCACCCCGGCTTCATCCAGCCGGAAACCCGCCGCAACGAAGTCATCTCCTTCGTTCGCGGCGGACTCAAAGACCTCTCCATCTCCCGCACCAGCTTCAACTGGGGCATCCCCGTTCCCGGCGACGAAAAGCACGTCATCTACGTCTGGATGGACGCCCTCGCCAACTACATCACCGCCCTCGGCTGGGAAAGCGACGACCCCGCCGCCCGCGCGCGCTTCGAGAAATACTGGCCCGCCGACCTCCACATCATCGGCAAGGAAATCTCCCGCTTCCACTGCGTCTACTGGCCCGCATTCCTGCTCGCCGCCGGCCTGCCGCTGCCCAGGCAGGTCGTCGCCCACGGCTGGCTCCTCTTTGAGCAGAACAAAATGTCCAAGTCTCGCGGCAACATCGTCCGTGCAGAGACCATCCTCGACGTCTTCGGCAGCATGAAGCCCGATCTCCCCGCCGCCGACCAGAGCCGCTTCGGCGCAGATGTCCTCCGCTACTTCCTCCTGCGCGAAGTCGTCTTCGGCCAGGACGGCAGCTTCAGCTTCGACGCCCTCGTCCAGCGCTACAACGCCGACCTCGCCAACGGCTACGGCAACCTCGTCAGCCGCACGCTCTCCATGATCCAGAAACGCGACGGTGTAATTCCTCAAGGCACGGAAGCAGCTTACGATCCGAATTTTCAGGACAACGATGTACTTCCGTATAGCCGAATTCGATCCATAGTGCAGGATGTTTCGGGAAACTTCGACGCATTGAACTTTTCTCTAGCGCTATCTGGAATTGGATCGCTGATCTCTCTTATTGACGGATACATCACTCAATACGCCCCTTGGAAGCTAGTCAACTCGCCCGACCCTGCTGATCAACATAGGGCCAATACCATTCTGTATTCCGCCGCAGAAGCCATCCGCATCATCACAGCCCTCGTTTACCCCGTCATGCCCTGGGCCGCCGCACAGGTCTGGTCCCAGCTCGGCCTTGGCGACATCGAATCCGCCGCCAAAAACGGCCAACTCAAAAATCTCCAATGGGGCACGCTCCAGCCCGGCACAAAGCTCGGCACACTCGGCCCCATCTTCCCACGCGCAGAAAAGGATACCGTCAACCGTATGCAGGAAATCGAACAGAACAACATGCCCGCCCATCCCGCCTCCGAGCAGGACACACCCAAAGCCGAGCAGGCCTCCAAACAGGCTCCGGCACCGGCCCAGCCCGCGCAGCCAACAGCACCGGCAGCCAAACCGGCAGCAGTTCTGCCCGTAGCCGAGCAGCACCACTCCCGCCTCCGCTCCGCCATCCAGGCTCTCGCCGTCGCCATGGCCGAGGCCACCAGCGAGTCTTCCCTCATCGCCGCCTTCGAGCAGGCCATCGGCCTCACCGTCGAGGAATCCCTCAGCGGAAAGCCCCGCACTGCCGCCGCGCCCGTATCCGACAAAATCTCCATCGACGACTTCGTCAAAGTCGAGCTTCGCGTCGCGCAAATCAAGGTCGCCGAGCGTGTACCCAAGGCCGACAAGCTCCTCCGCCTCGAAGTCGATCTCGGCACGGAAACCCGCCAGATCCTCGCCGGCATCGCCGAATCCTACCAACCCGAATCCCTCATCGGCCGCAAGATCGTCATCGTCGCCAACCTCGCGCCCCGCAAAATGCGCGGCCTCGAGTCCAACGGCATGCTCCTCGCCGCCACCAATGAAGAGGGCCGAGCCATCCTCGCCACCTTCGCGGAAGATGTCCCACTGGGCACCCGCCTCAAGTAGTTCGGGAGACCCTTTTGAAGGAACCGAGAATCTACGTCAATAAGAAACAATGGTCATCCCGACCGGAGCCCGAAGGATCTGCAGTTGTAAAAAATGTTGTCATCCCGAGCGAAGCCCGAAGGGCGAAGCCGAGGAGCCTGCAGTTCCTTCGCAATAAACACACACACCAATGATCGACTCCCACGCCCATCTCGACAGCGAACGCTACAACGAAGACCGCGACGCCATCCTCGCCCGCGCCTTTGAGGCCGGCGTCCGCGGCATCCTCTCCATCGGCATCGGCGACGGCCCAGCCACCATGCACCGCGCCGCCGACCTCGCCCGCGACTACGCCAACCGCCTCAACACCCCAAAGCTCTGGGCCAGCGCCGGCATCCACCCGCACGAAGCCCAGTACGCCACCAGCGAAGCCCTCGCCACCCTCGACGCCCTGCTTCAGCGGCCCGAAGTCATCGCCTGCGGAGAAATCGGCCTCGACTACTATTACGAACACTCCCCGCGCGACATCCAAAAATCCGCCTTCTCGCGTCAGTTGGCCCTCGCCGCCCAGCACAAAAAGCCCATCATCCTCCACTGCCGCCCGTCCGATAACAGCACCAATGCATGGGATGACACCCTTTCCATGCTCGAATCCGAATGGGCGCCCACCGGCCTGGGCGGCATCCTCCACTGCTTCACCGGCGAACTCAACCACGCCCGCCGCGCCCTCGACATCGGATTCCTCATCTCCTTCGCCGGCAACATCACCTTTCCGCGCAACCAGCCTCTGCGCGATGTCGCCACGCAAATCCCCCGCGATCGCATCCTCATCGAAACCGACTGCCCATTCCTCGCGCCCGTCCCCAACCGCGGCAAGCGCAACGAGCCGGCCTGGGTCAAACAGGTCGCCGTCACCCTCGCGAACCTCCTCCGGACCACCCCGGAGGAGGTTGCTTTGCGCACCACACAAAACTTTCAGTCCTTTTTCGGCGTCGCAGCAGGCCACTAGCCATCAACACGCACCCTCGGCGGCCCGGAAAGCATTTAATCTACTAGAGAGTATTTTTTATATGGCCCCCGAAAATAGTTTTGACATCGTAAGCAAACTCGACCTCCAGGAAGTCCGCAACGCCGTCGATCAGGCCCTCAAGGAGATCCACACCCGCTTCGACCTCAAGGACTCCAGGTCTGAGATCACCATCGAAGGTGCTGAAGCCATCCAGCTTGCCTCCTCCGACGAGTACAAACTCGACGCCATCAAGCAGATCCTCCAGCAGAAAATGGTCAAGCGCGGCCTCTCGCTCAAGTCCCTCACCTGGGGCAAGCTCGAACCCGCCACCGGCTCCTCCGTCCGCCAGAAGGTCACCCTCCAGCAGGGCATCCCGACCGAAAAGGCAAAAGAAATCGTAAAGCTTGTTAAGGAATCGAAAAAGAAGGCCCAGGCTTCCATCCAGGGCGATACCGTGCGTGTTTCCGGCAAAGATCGCGATACTCTACAGGAGATCATTGCCTTGCTCCGCAACCACGACTTCGGCATCGATATGCAGTTCACCAACTACAGATCCAACTAGCGCCTCAGAACGAACGGAGTAAGAGTGAGCACACCCACCATAGCAACGGCCAAAGAGATCTTCGACCTGCTCCACGATGATCTCCTCGCTATCGAACGCGAGTTCGAGTCCGCTGCTGTCTCTTCCGTTCGCGCCATCACGGACATTGCCGAATACCTCCGCGAAGGCGGCGGCAAGCGCATCCGCCCGTCTCTGCTCCTGCTCTCCGCCCGCTGCCAGGGCTACACCGGCCGCGGAGCCACACGCCTCGGCGCAGTCGTGGAAATGGTCCACACCGCCACCCTCGTCCATGACGACATCATCGACGCAGCCGACATGCGCCGTGGTCGCCCTTCGCCCAACACCACCTGGGGCAACCCCAAGTGCGTCCTCGCCGGCGACTGGCTCTACATGCAGGCCTTCCGCGTCGCCCTTGAAGAGCGCAACTTCCGAGTCCTCGACCTGCTCATCTCCCTCACCCAGCAAATGGTCGAGGGCGAAATGATCCAGCTTGAAACCCTCGGCCGCCAGGTCACCTTCAAGGAGTACCACGACCTCATCTACCGCAAGACCGCCTGCCTCTTTGAGGTCTCCATGCGCCTCGGCGCGGTTCTCGCCGGTGCCTCTCCCGATCAGGAAGAATCCATGGGCGACTACGGTCGCAACCTCGGCCTCGCCTTCCAGATCGTCGACGATGTCCTCGACCTCACCGCCACCGAGGAAGTCCTCGGCAAGCCCGTCGCCAGCGACCTCCGCGAGGGCAAGGCCACCATCGCCGTCATCCACGCCCTCGAAAACGGCTCACCCGCCGAGCGCGAAGCCATCCTCACCGTCCTCCAGGACGAAAGCTTCGCCCGTGTCTCTCACGAGCAAATACTCGCCGCACTCCGCCGCAATGGCTCCGTCGAGTACGCCACCAGCATGGCCTACGAATACGCAGAAAACGCCCGCCAGGCCCTGGCCGAACTCCCCGAGTCTGACTACAAGCGAGCCCTCCTCTGGGTCCCGGACTTCGTAGTAGCCCGCGACAAATAGCTAGGGCGACACTTCCGTCGCCGTCACCTCGCTGCCATCCCGCGTAAATTCAAACCTTAGCAGCCACACGCCCCGCACCGCGCGCCCGTGCACCTGCGCTGGACGAAATATCCACTGCTTCGCCGCTACCATCGCTGCCTGCGCGAAATACCGGCTCGGCCCGGCGTCCACAAACGCTGCGTTCACCACCCGTCCGCCAGTCCCTGCAGTCACCCGAACATCCACCCGCACTGTCCCGTAAATCGTCTCCAGCGCACTCCGCAGCACCTCCGGCGGAACCCGCCGAACAACCACGCCCGGCACCTTGACGGGCATCGCCGTAACCGGCGCGGCAGTGCTGTCACTCACGCTGGAACCATCACCCCTGCCAACCGCACGAGGCCAAAGCAGGAAAGCCGCAATCGCAAACACCGCCACCAGCGCGGCAACCGCAACCATCCGCCAGTTCCCCTTTCGCGCCGAAAAACCCGGCTCCAACACGCGATCCGCAACCACCGGCCTCCCAGTCTCTGCCGCCACCGGCGCCACCGGTTCAACCCATTCCCCCTTCAACCGCGCCCGAATCTCCGCCAGCCCGCACCGCTCCTTCCGGTCCACCCGCAAACAAGCCCGCGCAATCTCCCCAAATGGCTCTGGAACTCCCTCCGGCACCACCATCTCACCATCTGCACCCGCCACAGGCCGCCGTTGCGTCAGCACCTCCACCAGCGTCACACCCAGCGACCACACATCCGCCTCCGGCGTCACCACACCCCGCGCCAGCTCCGGCGCATCATACTCGCCCGCCGTAAACACGCCACCCGCGGCGCCCACCCGCAGCACATGATCCATCGTCAGCTTCAGTACATCGCCCTGCGCCATAATGTTCCGCGGCTTCACATGCCCGTGTATCAGGCCCCGCGCATGCAGACTCCCCAACGCCTCCAACAGCGGCCACAGCATCGCCCGCGCTTCCTCCACAGACAACGCGCGCCCCGCCAGAATCTCCTCCAGCACCTCAGGCGCATACTCCGTCACCACGTACGCAAGCTGCGCACCATCCATCTCGCAGCGCCCATGGCCATACACCCGCAGCAAGTGTCGCTGCTTCAAAGCCAGCACCGCATCCCAGCCCGCCGCGCGATCCGTCGCCTCGGCAACCGCCGCCCCCATGATCTTGATTGCAGCCGTCCCCCCGCTTCCATCCGGCCGCTCTGTCAAAAAAACACCGCATTCCGCACTGCCGCCAAGCCACTGCAGCAGCGGAAACCGTTCATCCACGGTCCGGCCCACCCATTCTTCGCCGATTGGCATACTCGTCATGGTGAAATCAATTGTAGTGAGCCGAACAGCTTTCTCACCAATCCAGCCTGCCAAACAGCTCGTCCGCTGTGGTAATCTCACGTGTTCGCCATGTCTTCTGAATCTCGCACCACCCCAATCCGCGTCCTCGTCGCCAAGCCAGGCCTCGACGGCCATGACCGCGGCGCAAAGGTCATCGCCCGCGCACTTCGCGACGCTGGCATGGAAGTCATCTACACCGGCCTCCGCCAGACTCCCGAAATGATCGTCAACGCCGCCATTCAGGAAGACGTCGACTGCATCGGCCTCAGCATACTCTCCGGAGCACACAACGCCATCGTTCCCCGCGTCACCCAGCTCCTTCAGGACCGCGGCGCCGAGGACATCCTCGTCGTCGTCGGCGGCACCATCCCCGAGCAGGACATCCCCTTCCTCAAGTCCAGGGGCGTCGCCGCCATCTTCGGTCCCGGCACCCTCCTCGACACCACCGTCCAGTTCATCCGAGACAACGTCAAGCCTCGCTCCCTCACCGCCTGAGGCCCTCTCTTCCCCGTTCCCTCACCTTTCAGGAGTATCGTGGTGTTGCACGGACCTCTTCCTCTGTCCTGCATCCATACTCTTGCCCCCCCTCACCGAAGGAGAGCACGCCATGAAGAGCAAACGCATTTGGATCATCCTCGCAGCCTTAGTCTGCATCCTCCTCATCGCCGCCCTCGCCATCGACCACTTCCTCAATGCAGACACCTACCGCGGACGCATCGAAGCCGCGCTCTCCCAGTCCCTCAACCGCCAGGTCACCCTCGGCCACCTCAGCTTCTCCATCTTCACCGGCAGCCTCGACGCATCCTCGCTCGCCATCGCAGACGACCCTTCCTTCAGCCGCCAGCCGTTCCTTACCGCAAAGGACATCCGCATCGGCGTCCACATCTGGCCCCTCATCACCACCCACCAGCTCCACGTCACCGGCATCACCATTGACCAGCCCTCCATCACCCTCCTCAGCCGCGCCAACGGTAAGTGGAACTACTCCTCCCTCGGCAGTTCCGCACCATCCCCTTCCTCGTCCTCCAGCAAAAACATTCTCCCTAACCTCACCGTCAGCCGGCTCGCCATCCAAGACGGAACCATCACCATCGGCACCCAGCCCGCCACCGCGCCGCCTCACGTCTACGATCACGTCAACGTCACCGCCAGCCACTTCTCCTTCGCCAGCGCATTTCCCTTTACCGTCAGCGCCGGCCTTCCCGGCGGCGGCAGCATGAAGATCAACGGCAACGCCGGCCCCATCAACTCCAGCAACGCCGCAGCCACCCCCTTTAACGCAAAGGTCACACTCAGAAATGCTGACCTCGCCAAAGAACTGCTCTCCTCCAACCAGAGCATCGCCGGCACCGCCAACCTCGATGCCGACATCGTCTCCAACGGCCGCACCGCCACCGTCCATGGAACTGCTTCCGTCACCAATCTCAAGCTCGCCCGGAACGGCACGCCATCCTCGCAGCCCGTCCACCTCAAGTTCACCATCGAGCAATATCTCCAGGCCCTTTCCGGAACCATCCAGAAAGCCACTCTCTCCGTAGGCCAGGCCGCCATGGACATCCACGGCACCTACCGCACACAGGGTCCCACCACCGCCCTCAACCTCAACGCCAGCGGCCAGGGCATGCCCATTGACTCGCTCGTAGCCTTCCTGCCCTCGCTCGGCGTCCAGTTGCCCCCCGGCTCCCAGCTCCAGGGCGGAACCCTCACCACCAACCTCAACATTTCCGGCTCAGCCGCCAACCCCGTCATCGCCGGACCCGTAAATATCTCCAACACCCGTCTCGCAGGCTTCAACCTCGGCCAGAAGCTCTCGGCCATCCGCGCCCTCAGCGGAGCCGGCACCGGCTCGGACACCACCATCCAGACCCTCAGCACCGACCTCAAATACGGTCCCTCCGGAACCCAGACCAGCAACCTCAACGCCGTCGTCACCGGACTCGGCACCGCCACCGGCAACGGTTCCATCAGCCCATCCAATCAACTGGACTATCAGCTCACCATTAAGCTCGCCACCACCGGCGTCGGCGGCCTCGCCCAGCGCGCCGCCTCTATGCTCCCCGGCGCATTCGGCGCCAGCGTCGGCCAGTCCATGAAGAACGGCATTCCCGTCGCCATTCGCGGAACCACATCCCACCCCGAATTCATCCCCGACCTCGGCAACATGTTCAACAGCAACAACCAACAACAAACCAACACGCAAACCCAGCAGCAAAAGCAAAACCCGCTCAAGAAGGCCTTTGGCAATCTCTTTGGATCAGGCACGCCGCAGTAACTATCCCCCGGCAAAGCCGGAAGCTTTATGCGATTGGCCCTCAAAGGGGCCTGAACGCACACTGCGGCAGGCTCGCTTCTACGTCTCCCGCCACAGGCTTCGTAACAAGGGCACGACTTTAGTCGGGCCGTAAGTGCAGCAAAACAACTGGGGCTTTAGCCCCCGCAAAAGCTGGCCCAATGAGTTTTCCAATCGGTTCTTACGCAAATTGCCCGCCTGAAAGAGCCTGCGCCCACTCCCGGAATTGTCAAACTTCTGCTGCCTCCCCGGCATAGCCGGGGGTTCTCCGTTGGCCAATAGCCTTCGAAAAGGTCAGCCCGCAACACCCTCGGCCGCAACCTCGTGCATCGTCGCCCGAATCGCCTCCGCATACCGCGCTGGCATCGGCCGCTTCTGCATGTTCTTGTCGACCACCACGTGCACCGTCTCCGCCTCGGCCAGCAACTCACCCGTCTCTGCCCGCAGCATCCGGTACGCAAACTTGATCACATGCTGCCGAAGTCCCGTCACCCGCGTCTCCAGCAGCACCTCATCGTCATACCGCGCTGAAGCCTTATACCGGCAGCTTGCCTCCACCACCGGCAGCATGCACTGGTCGTCGGCCTCCATCATCTTGTACGTGAATCCAAGCTGCCGCAAAAACTCCACTCGCCCTATCTCGCACCACACAAAGTAGTTCGAGTAATACACCACACCCATCTGGTCGGTCTCTGCGTACCGCACCCGCAATTTTGTCGTCGATCCCTTCGTCATGGCTCCAGTCTATCCAGTTTTCCCCCTCCTTCGCCTCGTCAACACCCGTACGCGCAATTGTTTTCATCTATCTCCTCAACGATTTAGCATCAAAAAAGCATCAACTTTGCGGTCGCACGGAGCACAATCGCATCCTAAGGAAAAGAATCAACCGCAATATTTGGCAAACACTATGAAGAAATTCACCAGTCTCAATTCCGGTCTCCTGCTCGCGGCACTCTCACTGGTGTCGACTTCTGCCTTTGCACAGAATGCAAACCAGCAGTTCACCCCAAAGCAAATCAATGACATGGTCTGGACAGCCGTCAAAACGGAACTCGCTGCGGCCAATAACGACCACTCCGTCTTCATCTACCGCGATCACGACATCCAGCCCGGCAAGGACAAATACACCATCGTCATCCAGACGACCTCGCATGGCGCCATCAACCGGCTCACCAATCTCAATGGCAACGCCATCCCCGTCGATCAGCAACAACAGAAAGTGGACAACTTCGTCAACAGTCCCGCTCTCCAGCAAAAGCAGCGCCAGAATGGCCAGAATGACGCCAAACAGACCGAGCAGTTGCTCAAAATGATTCCCAGCGCCTTTATCTGGACCGTCAAAAGCGAGACTCCTAAAGAGATCACTCTCACCTACAAACCCAACCCCAACTTCAACCCGCCCACCATGGAAGACAGCGTCTTCGCCGCCATGGCCGGCGAAATGGTCCTCGACCGCGCACAGAATCGCATCGTCGTCTTCAAGGGCCACCTCATCCACAACGTCAACTTTTTCCTCGGCCTGCTGGGACACATGAACAAGGGCGGCACATTCTGCGTCGTCCGCAAGGAACTCCAGCCCCACGTCTGGGAAATCGTCGAAACCCGCGTCCACATCAACGGCAAAATCCTCTTCTTCAAAACCATCAGCCAGAATGAGGACGAGTACGACTTCGACTTCAACCCCGCGCCGGATAACATCGACCTCCAGCAGGCCGCCAAAATCGTCATGAGTCAGCCGGATTGGCCCAACGCCCCCGGCACCAACAACTCCACCCCGGAAAAATCCGGCTACTGCGACTCCTACTAACGCTTCCTTATCGACCAGAAATCGCCGGCCCCTCCGGCTGGCGATTTTTCCTTTCAGCCCAACCTCACCTCCCGCAAAATCAACCATTTCCCACCCCTCACATCCGCCTGCCCGGAATCATCCTGCACAACTCTGCCCCGGCCTTCGCGCCCATCCTGCACCCCGCCAGCAGGTAAAATGAAGCAACCTCAAATGAAATCTCCGCGCGCCTCACGCCGCGGCCCCAAAAGGTAAAATTCGCTCCCATGCACTACTGGTCCAGGCTTTTTATTCCCACCCTCCGCGAAGCCCCCTCTGACGCCGAAGTCGCCAGCCACAAGTTCCTCCTGCGCTCCGGATACGTCCGCCAGCTCGGCGCCGGCATCTATTCCTACCTCTTCCTCGGCCAGCGCTCCATCAACAAAATCATCGCCATCGTCCGCCAGGAAATGGACAAAATCGGCCAGGAATTCCTGCTCCCCGCCATCCATCCTTCTGAAATCTGGGAACAGAGCGGCCGCTGGACCGGCATGGGCCAGAACATGTTCCGCCTTCAGGACCGCAAAGGCGCATGGCTCTGCCTCGGTATGACCCACGAAGAGGTCATGACAGACATCGCCCGCAAGGAACTCCGCAGCTACAAGCAACTCCCCCAGATCTGGTACCAGATCCAGACCAAATTCCGCGACGAGCCCCGCCCCAAATCCGGCCTTCTGCGCGTCCGCCAGTTCATCATGAAGGACAGCTACTCCTTCGACATTGACGCCGCCGGCCTCGACAAAAGCTACGACCTCCACGACGCCGCCTACCGTAGCATCTTCACCCGCTGCGGCCTCAGCTTCGTCTCGGTCGAAGCCCACTCCGGAGCCATGGGCGGATCCCAATCCCAGGAGTTCATGGTCTACACCGACGCTGGTGAAGACCTCATCGCCTCCTGCGCCCAGTGCCACTACGCCGCCAACATGGAAAAGGCCACCTCACGCCTCGCCCCGGTCACAGAAATGGAAGCCACCGGCGACGGCACACCCGAACTCGTCCACACCCCCAACACCGCGGCTATCTCCGACGTAGCCGAGTTCTTCAAAATCTCGCCCGCGTCAGATATCAAGTGCGTCGCCTACATGGCAGAAGTCCGCACCTCTACCAAAGAAGGCGACACATCCACCTTGCAGCCCGTCGCAGTCTTCCTGCGCGGCGACCACTTCGTCAACGAAACCAAACTCCTCACCGTCCTTGGCGCCACCGAGCTCCGCCCCATGGTCGCCGAAGAGCTCGACCAGTGGTTCCACGGCCCCGCCGGATACCTCGGCCCCATCGGCCTCACACCCGCCAAAACCCTCCACGACGGCAACCTCAACGTCATCCTCGACCTCGGCCTCGAAAACCGCAAAAACATGGTCTGCGGAGCCAACCAGCTCGACTACCACCTCCGCAACGTAGCCCCCGGCCGCGACTTCACCTGGACCGCCGCCGCCGACATCCGCGACGTCGCCGAAGGCGAAGGCTGCCCCCAATGCGGTCAGCCCCTCAAGGTCGCAAAGGCCGTCGAAATCGGACACATCTTCAAGCTCGGCTACAAGTACTCCAAATCCATGGGCGCATCCGTCCTTGACGCCAACGGCAAGGAAGTCACCCCCATCATGGGCAGCTACGGCATCGGCATCGAGCGCATCCTCACCGCTTCCATCGAGCAGTCCAATGACGACAACGGCTTCTGGCTGCCCCGCGCCATCGCCCCCTTTGACGCCATCGTCACCATCACCAACATCGCCGACGAAAGCCTCCGCGCCGCCGGCGAAAAACTCGCCGCCGGACTCGAAACCGCCGGCTTCGACATCCTCGTCGACGACCGTAACGAGCGCGCCGGCGTCAAGTTCAAAGATGCCGACCTCATCGGCGTACCCTACCGCTTCACCATCGGCAAAAAAGCCGCCGAAGGCAAAGTCGAACTCGTCACCCGCTCCACCGCTTCCACTCAGGAACTCTCTCTGGAAAACGCCGCTGCGGCATTCGCGGCCCTTACCGCCTGAGCAACAGCACCCGCTCATGCGTCATCAATTCATCAGCACAAAAAAGGCAGGGTAGTCGATTGGCAGTAAAGGTTAAGGTGAAAGGCCCCGTACGCGGACTCGCGAAGCACAAATTCATCGCCGTTGCGGTCTTGTTGGTGGTCGCCGCGGTCATCGTCTTCGGCGCCATCTTCACCTTCTACTACTACAAGTACCAGCGCATCGTCGACGCGCGCCTCGCCAAGCCTCTCTTCGAAAACACCGCCAAAATCTACGCCGCGCCCTTCGAAGTCCGCCCCGGCCAGACCATCAACCCTGAATTCATCGTCCATCAGCTCGACCAGGCCGGCTACTCCCAGCAGGGCGTCACGCCCGTCTCCCAGATGGGCACCTACTCGCTCTCCTCCAACTCCGTCACCGTCTATCCCGGCCCGCTCTCCTATCACGCGCCAGACTCCGCCACCATCACCTTCGCCAACGGCTCCGTCTCCCAGATCACCGGGCAAAACGGTCAGCAGCTCGCCGCCTATCAGCTTGAGCCCCTGCTCATCACCGGACTCTCCGACGCCAATCGCGTCAAGCGCCGCCTCATCACCTACGACGAACTACCTCAGAACCTCGTCAATGCCGTCACATCAATCGAAGACCGCCGCTTCTTCCACCACGGCGCGCTCTCCTACACCGGCATCATCCGCTCCGCCCTCAACGACATCACGCCCGGCCACCACCATCTCGAAGGCGCCTCCACCATCGACATGCAGGTCGCCAAGATGTTCTTCCTCACCCCGGCACGCACCTTCCGCCGAAAATTCCTCCAGGTCATCGTCTCCCTGCAAATCGACCACGAGATGACCAAAAAACAGATCTTCCAGTTCTACGCCAACGAAGTCCCCCTCGGGCAGCGCGGCAGCTTCGCCATCAACGGCTTCGGCGAGGCCGCACACGCCTTCTTCGGCAAGGACGTAAACCAGCTCAGCCTCGACGAGTGCGCACTCCTCGCCGGACTCATCCAAAGCCCCAGCTACCTCAACCCCATGCGCCATCCCCACCGCGCCACCATCCGTCGCAACCTCGTTCTCGACGCAATGGTAGAAACCGGCTCCATCACCAAACAGCAGGCCGAGCAGGCAAAAGCCCAGCCCATCAAGCTCATCCCGCAATCCATCGACGCCGGGGAAGCCCCCTACTTCGTCGACATGGTCCGCGACCAGCTCACCCAGCGCCTCGGCAATCAAAACTACAACGACCAGGGACTCCGCATCTACACCTCCCTCGATCCCCAGCTCCAGGAAGCTGCCACCGCCGCCGTCACCCAGGGCATGGATCAGGTCGACAAGTACATCAAGGCCCGCCACGACCGCATCGTCCGATACGAAAAGCTGCACCACCTCCCCATCAAGCCGCTTATCCTCCCGCAGGTCGCCCTCGTCGCCCTCAACCCCCACACCGGCCAAATCCTCGCCCTCGTCGGCGGTCAGGACTACGCAAAGAGCCAGCTCAATCACGCGCTCGCCGAGCGTCCCACCGGCTCCACGTTCAAGCCCATCGTAATCGCCTCGGCCTTCAACACCGCCCTCGCCGGAACGCCCCTCACCAACTTCCAGGGCGTCACCGCCATGTTCTCGCCCGTCACCATGCTCAATGACGAGCCCACCACCTTCACCATGCCAGACGGCAAAACCTATTCGCCCCACGACTTTGAAGACAAATACTTCGGCGTAGTCACCGCCCGCACCGCCCTCGCACGCTCGCTCAACAACGCCACCATCTCACTTGCGGAAATGGTCGGCCTCAACAACGTCGTCAACCTCGCCCATCAGGCAGGCATCGTCAACGCTCAACCCACTCCATCGGTCGCCATCGGCACCTATGACGCAACCCCCATCGAGCTCGCGGGCGCCTACACCATGTTCGACAACAACGGCGTCAAAATCACTCCCTGGATGCTCGCCTCCGTCCGCGCTCCCAACGGCGACGTCATCGCCAACTATCAGCCCCAGAGCACCCCGCTCCTCGACCCCCGCGTCGCGTTCCTCACTACCGCCATGATGGAAGCCGTAGTCAACTCCCACCACGGCACCGGTGCCGGCATCCGCAGCGAATTCGGCTTCACCGCTCCCGCAGCCGGTAAAACCGGTACCGAAAACGACTCATGGTTCGCAGGCTTCACCAGCAACCTCCTCTGCGTCGTCTGGGTCGGCAACGACAATTACAAGGATCTGCACATCGAAGGCGCGCTCGCCGCCCTCCCCATCTGGGCCAACTTCATGAAGCGCGCACAAAAACTGCCCCAGTACTCTGACATGGAAGACTTCACCCCGCCTCAGGGTGTCATTCAGGAAACCCTCGACCACAACACCAACCTCATCGCAACCCCCGACTGCACCGACGATTACACCGCATGGTTCCTCGATGGTACCCAGCCCACCCAGACCTGCGATCACCAGAGCGTTAACCAGCCCAATCTCTTCCAGCGCATCTTCGGCCTCGGCAACAAGCAGTCACAGCCTGCGCAAAACACCCAGCCACAACCTCAGCAGAACGCCGTCCCCCAAAACGCCGTTACCGTCCCTGCGCCTGCCCCGGCCCAACCGCAGCCCAGCCAGCAGCCGCAGCAAAAGCCCGCCAAAAAGAAGCGCGGATTCTGGTCCCGACTCTTCGGCCATCACAACGACTCCAATAACAATCAAAACCCACAGCAGTAACATCCTGCAGTAACCGGGATATCTGCCTCTATCCCGTGACTAACTTACGCGCCGCCGCTCGTGCGTAAGCATCCCCCCTTCGTCCCGACCAGAATTCCCGCAAAATCACCCATGCCTCGCGGTAACGTAAAAATTTCCCGTTTTTTCATGTATTTTTTTCTATTGCGCAAACCGGTAATCTCCCTCCATAAGTTCCTATCTTCCAGCCTTTTAACTGTGCTACAGTTCCTCTAAACTTGCGAACCGGTGATTTCCTGCTCCTCCGCACATAGCGCATGGAATCCTTCCTTAGTCCATTCGCCGGGCCGCAGCCAGCACGGAGGCTCGATTCCCCCATGAGCAGCAATCACCAGCCCGACTTCACCCACCACGCACCCGAAGACATGCACGAGCCCATCAGCCCCCACGTGCAGGCACAGCAACGCATGGAAGAAGCCCGCTTCGCCTTCTTTCCCGCCTCCCTGCGCGGTCGCTTTCCGGAAATCTGGATCCTCGCACTCGAAAACAACAACGTCCGCCTCATCCAGACCCTCCTGTTTATCCTCGCCTACATCACCCTCTTTGCCACCGTCATAGGCCAGCCCCACCGCACAGAGGCCATCTCCATCCTTATGTCCTTCCTCGCTCCCCTGAGCTTCACCATCTGGTACATCCTCTTCCCGCTCAATCCTTACGAAACTTACTTCTTCACCAGACAAGGCCTCGCAAACCTTGATGAAAAGGACGACGTGGCAAGAGAGTTCGTCTCCGTCCTCAGTTCCCCCCAGGCAGGAGCCTTTCTCTGGAAGCGCTCGCAGCGCCTCTGGCTCTACTTCGCACTGCCCATGGTCGTCATGGTCCTGGGTCTGCACAGGCTTCCAGCCATCGCCGCCGGCGCATCCTGGCTCGTCCGCGTTCCCCTCTTTTTCTTCTTTGTCTTCTGTCTATTCCGTCTGGAAATGCTTCGCTGGGCGGTTGGCGTCGTCAAAAGCAACGAGTAAGAATTACTCGCCCCGCTTCATAAAAGCCCCATTCCCGGACGACTTCTCGCAATCAAAAAGGCTGGCTTTCGCAGCGATTCTCAATCCCTGCAAAAGCCAGCCCATTTTCCCGGTCACACGGCACAGCTAGCTTTCCTGAACCAGAAAACCCGCTGCACAGGCAACCTGCAACCTGACCATCCTTACCCCACCAGGCTCTCCTCGTAGGCCGGATAGTCCGTATATCCCTTCGCCCCGCCGCCGTACCAGGTGCTCTGGTCCGACTGCGCCAGCGGCCACCCGTTCCGGAACCGTTCCACCAGGTCCGGATTGCCGATATAAAGCGACCCGAAGCCCGCCAGGTCCAGCAGCCCCTTCGCCAGCATCTCCTCGGCTTTCTCCTTGGTCAGCCCGCCCGTCACCAGCAGCGTCCCGCCAAACGCCTGCTTCAGCTTCGCTAGAAACTCATCAGAAACAGCGGGCGTCGCGTCATTCTGGCTGCCACGCACCACGTGGATATACGCAGCCTTCCGCTTCTTCAACTCCTCGCCCAGGTACAGGAACGTCTCCTCTGCCTTCGGATCGGGCAGCATCCCGCCAAAGCTTCCAAACGGCGCTATGCGCACACCCACGCGCTCCGGCCCCATCACCTCGGCCACCGCGTCAAAGGCCTCCAGCAACAGCCGCGTCCGGCTCTCCTTCGTCTGGTTTCCGTACTCGTCGCTGCGCGCGTTCACCGCGGAATTCAAAAACTGGTCAAACAGATACCCGTTCGCCCCATGCACTTCCACGCCGTCAAAGCCCGCTTTCAGCGAATTCTCCGCCGCATGGCGATAATCGGCCACCACCTGCCGCAGCTCCTCCACCGTCGCAATCCGCGGCTGGCTCGCCGGAACAAACGCCGGCTTCCCCTCCGCGTCAAACGCAAACGAAAGCGTGTTCTCCGCCGCCTTGTCCGTCGACGAAATCGGAGCCTTCCCTTCAGGCTGCAGCGTCACATGTGAAACCCGGCCCACATGCCACAACTGGTGGAACATCTTGCCGCCCTTCCCATGCACCGCGGCCACCACCTTTTTCCAGCCCTCCAACTGCTCCGCCGAATAGCTCCCCGGCGTAAACAAATAGCCCTGCCCCTGCTGCGATACCTGCGAGGCCTCGCTGATAATCAATCCCGCACCCGCACGCTGGCCGTAATACTCCGCATTCAGCTCGCGCGGCGCATTGCCCTCGCCCGCCCGCGAACGCGTCAGCGGAGCCATTACGATACGGTTTTTCAGCTCCACTCCACCCAGTGCATAACTCTCAAACAGCGACTTTTTGCTCATCGGATATCGAACGTCTCCATCTCAAGGAATTTAATTAAGACCTTCCCACTAGATGAGCACCGGCCCCCACGGGATTCGCCCCCACCAGCCTTTCCTGCCCTCGCTTTCATCCACACCTTTCTTGCCGGTAATTCAGCCCCAAATTGATATCCTGAACTTAAGGCAACAAAAAGGGCGCGAGTAACTATCCTCCGGCAAGGCCGGAGGCTTTATGCGATTGGCCCCTCAAAGGGGCCTGAACGCACACTGCGGCAGGCTCGCTTCTGCGTCTCCCGCCGCAGGCTTTGTAACAAGGGCACGACTTTAATCGGGCCGTAAGTGCAGCAAAACAACCAGGGCTTTAGCCCCTGCAAAAGCTGGCCCAATGAGTTCTTCAACCCGCCGCGGGCTTCGTAACAAGGGCACGACTTTAGTCGGGCCGTAAGTGCAGCAAAAAAACGGGGCTTTAGCCCCTGAAAAAGCTGGCCCAATGAGTTTTGCAATAGGTTCTTACCCAAATTGCCCGCCTGAAAAAGTCTGCGCCCATTCCCGGAATTGTCAAACTTCTGCTGCCTCCCCGGCATAGCCGAGGGTTCTACGTTGGCGAACAGCACGCCTTTTTTCATGACTCCAGCGGTGAAAACCCTAACCTGTCCAACAGAATCAACCACATCCCCACAAAAACAGGGAGGGCAAGCCATTGTTAGAGGGTTAACCTATCCCATGAAATCAAGAACTTACCCACAAAAATGACCGGGGTCGTGAATCTCTTTTTCGGGGTACAGACCGGACGAACACCAGACAACGGGGGTGCCCCATCCAAGCTCCGCTTGGGTGGGACAAGACAATCTCCGAAGCGAAATGGCGCGCAAAGCGCGCGTTCGCCCGGACAGCCAGTCCCCCGTGCGGCCGGCACTAGAGCAGTAACCAGCCCCACAAAATCAACAACATCCCCACAAAAAAGACCGGGGCATGAATCTCATTTTCTGGCAGGTACCAGGCCACACCCAAGCCCCCCTTATCCTGCCTCTGGCCAACCATGTTACTCATTCGCTATCATTTGCGAGTCATGCAGTTGCTCGTCTACTCCGCCGTATGGTGCCGCGATTGCCGGGAAGCCAAGCGCTTCCTCGATCAGCACGGCATTCCCTACACTGAAGTCGACATCGAAGAGACACCCGGCGCCGCCGAAGAAGTCCTCCGCCACGTCGGCAAGCGCGCCATCCCGCAGTTCGTCATCGATGGCGAATGGGTCCAGCCCTACCGCCCCGGTCGTGGCTTCCTCTACGAGCAAATGGCAGAACGCCTCGGCGTCACCCAGAAAAAATAGCGCCCCACCCTACTCTGCGCGCGCGCTTTTCCGTAGCCTGTCGCAGATAGCCCGCCCCACTCCCTCATCTGCCGGTAGCGGACACACAATCACCGTCACGCCCTCGGCATCCAGCGCCCGCATCGCCGCATACAGCCGCTGTCCCAGTTCCTCCGGCACATCCCAGCGCCCCCAGTCGAACACCCTCGCGCCGCTGCCCTCCACCGCAGCCGCAAACCGGTCCGGAACCATCGCCCCAACCCGCTCGCCCGCCACTTCGGCCTCGCTCACCGTCCGTCGAAAAGCCTCCACCTGCTCCGCCCCACTCCCGCCCACCAGAACCATCCGCGCCCGCGGAGCATAATGCCGAATCCCCACTCCCGGCGAAGGCAGCGCCTCCGGCCTCCGTGCTCCAGCCTCCGGCGTGAAGTACTCCACGGTCCCCCGGCAAACTCCGCGCACCTGCTCGGCCGTAATCACCCCCGGCCGGTAGATCACGCACCCATCCTCGCGCGGTTCCATCACCGTCGACTCCAGCCCGTGAGCCGTCTCGCCGCCGTCCAGAATCGCATCGATCCGCCCGTCCAGATCCGCCGCCACATGCTCGGCCCGCGTCGGGCTGGTGTGCCCAAACCGGTTCGCGCTCGGTGCCGCCACCGGCACCCCTGCCGCCCGAATCAGCGCCAGCGCCACCGGATGCGCCGGCATCCGCACTCCCACCAGCGGACGCCCCGCCGTCACCGCCGCCGGCACCGCATCCCGCTTCGGCAACAGCAGCGTCATCGGCCCCGGCCAGAACGCCCCCGCCAGCCGCCGGGCGTTCTCACTCAGCCCCTCCGCCACGCTCTCCAGCATCTCCGGCCCGGAAACATGCACAATCAGCGGATCCCAGCTCGGTCGCTGCTTGGCCTCGAATATCCGCCCCACCGCCGCCGCATCCAGCGCATTCGCGCCCAGTCCGTATACCGTCTCCGTCGGAAACGCCACCGTTCCGCCCGCGCGCAAAATCGCCGCCGCCCGCGCCATCCGAGCCTCAAACTGCGGCCCCGCCGGCATCGCCGCATTCACCTTCAACCTCAGCGTCTCTCGCATCGCTCCTCTGCCCAAGGCTTTATTATCCACTTCACTCGCAACTCACATCCCACGCACCCCGCTCGCGCATATAATCACCCCATGACAGCGGTCGAAACAGAGGTAAAGTTCCGCGTCCACGACCTCGCCCGCCTCGAAGCGCTCCTGGCCTCCACAGGCTTCCGGCAGGTCACGCCACGCACGTTCGAAGACAACACTCTCTTCGACACCCCGGACCGCTCCCTCCGCGCACGCCAGTCCATCCTCCGCGTCCGCCGCTACGGAGACCGCTGGGTCGTCACGCACAAGGCCCTGCCGCCCAACGGCAATCCCGCCTCCGAGCGTCACAAGCACCGCATCGAAACCGAAACCGAGGTCGAGGACGGCGAAGCCATCGCCACCATCTTCACCTCACTCGGCTACCAGGCCGCCTTCACCTATCAAAAGTGGCGCACCGAATACGCCGACGCCACCGGCCACTGCGTCATCGACGAAACCCCCATCGGCCTCTTCGCCGAACTCGAAGGCCCCTCCGAATGGATTGACCACACCGCCGCAGCGCTCGGACTCAACCAGTCCGATCTCATGACCCTCAGCTACGGACGCCTCTTTGACCAGTGGCGCGCCGAATCCGGCAGCAACGCGCAAAATCTCACCTTCGACGAAATCCCCTCCGCAAAAATCTGAATAATCCCGCCCACATCAATTTTTCGCTAAAGCACGTCTACATCCCGCCGATAACCTCTTTGTCGCGAACTTAGTTCATGGGTTTGCGCCTCGCACAAGTCAATTGCGCATTGCCTCCCCCGGAAATGCACGAAGGGCAGAGCTTTCAGCTCTGCCCCCCTTTTTTGTCCTTTGCGCTTCCCTTACGCGTCAGCGCCGTGGCACTTCTTGTACTTCTTGCCAGAACCGCATGGGCAGGGATCATTCCGTCCCACCTTCTCGCCCACGCGACGCGTCGCTACCGCCTCTCCGCTATCACCTGCTCCGGCCATCCGCGCCTGGTCCAGTTCGCGCTTCTTCTTCCGCTCAAACTCACGCTCGATATCATCAATCGTCGTCGTGGGCTGCCGCGTCGGAATCGTAACCGTAGATGCCGCCTGCTCCGCCACTGCTGTCGCCGAGCCGCCGTGGAGCGCAGTCTGCACCCCCGCGCCGCCACCGGAAAGCGTCATCGGGCCGGTATCGCGCTGCACGCGCTTCGGTATCTCCAAAGGCTTACCGTCCGGCCCAACGATCTGCATTAGGTACAGGTAACGAACCGTATCTTCCTGGAAGCGGTTCATCATCGCCTCGAACATGTCGAACGACTCACGCTTGTACTCCACCAGCGGATCCTGCTGCCCGTAGCCACGCAGTCCGATCCCTTCCTTCAGGTGATCCATGTTCAGCAGATGGTCCTTCCAAAGGCCATCCAGCACACTCAGCATGATCATCCGCTCGTGATACCGCATCGGCTCTTCGCCAATGAACTGTTCCTTGGCTTCGTACCGCTCCTTCAGTTCCTCAAACAAAGTCTGGCCCAGCTCATGCCGTGTCACATCTGCCAGATCCATCGCATCGGCCTTGTAGTCAAAACCAAAGTGCCCGATCAGCTTCTCGTGCAGCTTGTCCCAGTCCCACTGGTCGGCATGCAGCTTCTCTGGTGTCGTCTCATCCAGAATGTTGCTCAGAATATTCGGAACATAGTCCTCGACAATCAGTTCCTTCTGGTCCAGCCCCTCCAGCAGCGAGCGCCGCAAGCCATACACAGCCTCGCGCTGCTTGTTCATCACATCGTCGTACTCAAGCAGGTGCTTGCGGGCCTCAAAGTTCTGCGCTTCCACCGCCATCTGCGCTTTTTCGATGCGGTTGGAAATCATCTTCGACTCAATCGGCACGCCTTCTTCCATGCCCAGCTTCTGCAAGAGGCCCGAAATCCACTCGCGCGCAAAGATGCGCATCAGGTCGTCTTCCAGCGAAAGGTAAAACCGTGAAGCACCCGGATCGCCCTGGCGTCCTGCGCGGCCTCGAAGCTGGTTGTCCACACGCCGTGACTCGTGCCGCTCCGTGCCCATGATGAACAAACCGCCGGCAGCAATCACTTCTTCGCGTTCCTTCGCCACAACTCCGCTGTACTGCGCCAGGGTCTTGTCCCACGCTTCCTGCGTGGTCTCAAACTCCTGGCCCTGGTAGTAGAAGCGCAGCATTCCTGCCGCCGCCATCGGGTTGATCGCACCCTCCGCAGGACTGATCGAGCGCGCCATTCCCTTCTTCAGCAACTCTTTCTTGGCCATGAACTCGGCATTGCCGCCCAGCAGAATATCCGTACCGCGGCCGGCCATGTTCGTCGCGATGGTCACCATCCCCAGTCGCCCGGCCTGCGCCACAATCTCCGCCTCGCGCTCATGGTTCTTCGCGTTCAGCACCTCGTGCTTCACGCCCTTCTTCGTCAGAACCTGAGAAATCACCTCCGACTTCTCAATCGAAGTCGTGCCCACCAGCACTGGCTGCTTGCTCTCATGCAGCTTCTCGATATCATCGGCTACCGCAAAGTACTTTTCCTTCGCCGTGCGATACACCACGTCCGGATTTTCCTTCCTCAGCAGCGGACGATTCGTCGGAATCACCACGATTTCCAGCTTGTAAATCTTGTCGAACTCAGCCGCTTCGGTCTCCGCCGTACCCGTCATGCCCGAAAGCTTCTTGTACAGGCGGAAGTAATTCTGAAACGTAATCGTCGCCAGCGTCTGGTCTTCGCGGCGGATGTTCACGCCCTCCTTGGCTTCCACTGCCTGGTGCAAGCCGTCCGACCACCGCCGTCCTGGCATCAGTCGTCCCGTGAACTCGTCCACGATGATGACTTCCCCATCCTTCACCACGTACTGCACGTCTCTCTTGTACAGCGAGTGTGCCTTGATAGCCGTCTCCACGTGGTGCTTCAGATCCCAGTTCTCCGGATCGGCGATGTTGCCAATCCCCAGCAGCTTCTCAATCTTTTCCCAGCCTTCATCCGTCACGGAAATCGTCTTGTGCTTTTCGTCCACGACGAAGTCGCCGGTCAGAATCTTCTCTTCGCCCTTCTCAATCTCCTCGCCCTGCTCCAGCGAAGGAATAATCCGGTTCACCCGCCCATACTTGTCCGTCGTCTGGTCCGTCGGGCCGGAAATAATCAGCGGCGTTCGCGCCTCGTCAATCAGGATCGAGTCCACCTCGTCCACAATCGCGAAGTAGTGCCCGCGCTGCACGCAGTCCTTCAAATCGAACTTCATGTTGTCGCGCAGGTAGTCAAAACCAAACTCATTGTTCGTTCCGTAGGTGATGTCCGCGCCGTAAGCTGCCTTGCGCTGCTCATCATCCAGATCGTGCACAATCACGCCGACCGTCAGCCCTAGGAACTCGTATACCTTACCCATCCACTCGGCATCGCGCTTGGCCAGGTAGTCATTCACCGTCACCACGTGCACGCCATGACCGGCCAGTGCGTTCAGGTAGCAAGGCAGCGTCGCAACCAGCGTCTTGCCTTCACCGGTCTTCATTTCGGCAATCTTGCCCTGGTGCAGAACAATGCCGCCGATCAGCTGCACGTCAAAGTGCCGCATCTGCAGCACCCGCCGTCCAGCCTCGCGCACCACCGCAAAGGCTTCTGGCAGAATCTCGTCCAGTACTTGCTTCTCCGCCTTCGCCCGGTCGTCCTCGTCCTCGATGCCTTCCAAAGCCTGGGTAATGCGCGCGCGAAATTCCGCGGTCTTGGCCTTCAGCTCTTCGTCTGAGAGCTTCTGCATCTCCGGCTCAAACGCGCCGATTTCCTCTATGTAAGGCGCCAGCCGCTTCACTGCTCGCTCGTTGCTGGTTCCAAATACCTTGGCTATTGCAGTACCGATCAAAACAATAAATCCTCAGTCTCTAGTGTAACCGTTCAGGCAGATCGTAGGCCCGGCACAATCACTGCCAGCCCGTTCACTTTTTCAAAGTGTTTTTGATTGAAGGTCGCCACGGCAAAACCCTTTTCGATCGCCGTGGCGGCCACAATCAGGTCATACGGCCCAATCATCGTGCCTGCACGCTCCAGCTCCGCCCACAGCCTCGCATGGATTGCCGATGTCTCCACCGTGTATGGCAAGCTGGCCACCGCGCCAAGCACCTCTGCCACATGCTGCTTGCGCCGCGCATGATGAGCGCCCGTCGCGCGCTCAACGCCATGAAGTATCTCCGCTGCGGTAATCGCCGCAATCCCGAACTCCTCCTCGGCATGAACACGAAAAAACTTCCGCAGATCAAACACACCGCGCTCGTCCGCGATGATTACATCTGCGTCCAGTATTATGCCCATTTGTCTTCCACCGGCAGTAGAGATTCTCTGGCCTCTTCCAGTTCTTGACGCCACGCCGCAGCTTCCTCTCGCGAAAGCCCTTCATGCCCAGCCAGCGCGTCAGCAATCTCGCCGCCCAGTGTGCGCCTGCCATGCTCAGGCACAATCCGTGCCACTGGCTCACCATTCCGAACCAGCACGAAACTCACATCCTGGTAATGCACGCGATTCAGGCAGTCGGAAAACTTCCGCGCCGCATCCGTCACGCTGATTTCGACAGTCTTCATAAAATCATATTATCAGATTTTACGACTATCACTTCGCCCGAGGATGCGTCCGGTCGTAAACCGCCTCCACCTGACCCACCGTCAATTGCGTATAACGCTGCGTCGTAGAAAGCCGCTCGTGCCCCAGTAGCTCCTGGATCGCCCGCAGGTCCGCACCCTCCTCCAGCATGTGCGTCCCAAACGCATGTCGCAGCGTATGCGGATGCACCTCAGCAGGCAGCCCTTGCGCCAGAGCCATCCGTTTCACAATCCGCCCCACGCTCCGCGTCGTCAGCCGCCCGTTGCCGCGTCCCCGTGCACTCAAAAGCAGCGCATCAGACTGCTTCCCCAATGCCGCCAGCTTCTGCCCCCGTTCCGGCAAATAAGCCCGCATCGCCTCCGCCGCCGCATCCCCAATCGGAACCAGCCGCTCCTTGCGCCCCTTGCCGCGTACCAGGATCGCCTCATTCGCCCACTGGATATCCTTCAGGTCAATCCCCACCAACTCCGCATTGCGAATCCCGCACCCATAAAGCAACTCCACAATCAACCGATCCCGCGCGGGCCAAGCCGCCATTTCATCCGCCCCCGCGTCCACCATCCGGTTCATCTCTTCAATCGTAGGAACCCGCGGCAAATGCTTCGGCAGCTTCGGCGTCGCCACCAGCGCAGCCGGACTCTGCTCAATCTCTCCATGCCGCGCCAGCCACTTGCACCATGACCGGATCGCCGCCAGCGCCCGAGCCACCGACGCCTTCGACAAGCCTCGCTCGTACAGCTCACCCAGGTATGCCCGGATATGCGTATGCTCCAGCCGCTGCACCGTCGCGCCCTCGCCCAGCAGCGTCTGCGCAAACGCCGTAAAGTCCTCCAACTCGCGCGTGTAGGCTCGCACCGTATGCGGCGAGCAGCCACGCTCATGCGCCATCGCCGCCAGAAAAACATCCGCCCGCAGCGCCATCGGCCCGCGTACCTTCTCGCTCATCGCTTACCTCGCGGATGAAACTTCCGGTGCTCCGCCTTCAAATGCCCCAGCGCCACATGCGTATACACCTGCGTCGTCGAAATATCCGCGTGCCCCAGGAAAGTCTGCACCGTTCTCAAATCCGCCCCATGCTCCACCATGTGCGTCGCCGCGCTGTGCCGCAACATGTGCGGACTCGCCCCGTAACGCCTCACCAGCTGCCAGACCCATCCACGCGTCAGCCGCGCCCCGCGCACCGACAAAAACAGCGCGCTCTCCGCCCCGCGTCCATGCCGCGCCAGCACCGTCCGTCCGCGCTCCAGGTAGTCCTGCAACGCCCGCACCGCTGGCTCGCCCAGCGGAACCACCCGTTCCTTATCGCCCTTGCCCCGCACCAGCGCCCGCCCGGCCTCCAGGTTCAAATCCGCCACCCGCAGCCCCGTCAGCTCAGACACGCGCAACCCGCCCGCATACAGCAGTTCCAGAATCGCCCGGTCCCGCAGCGCCGTCGCATCCGCACCCGGCGCTTCCGCAGCCAGCTTCGCCTGCTCCAGCATCGTCGTCATCTCTTCCGGAGCCAGTGCCTTCGGCAGCACCTTCCAGGCCGACGGCGAATCCTGGTGCAGCGTAGGATTACGCGCAATCCTCTTGTCCAGAATCAGCCACTTGTACAGCCCCCGAAGGCAGCTCAGCTTCCGCGCCGCAGATCGCGACTCCACCCCATGCTTCCCCAAATGCTGCACAAACCCCGAAACATCCTCCGGCCCCGCATCCAGTAACGTCCTGTTCACACCCTCCAGATACTCTGCAAACTGGAGCAGGTCCCGCTCATATGCCGCGCAACTCAGCGGACGCAGCCCCTTCTCCACGCGCAGGTACGTCATGTATTCGCGAATCAAATCGGTCGTGCGAGCCGCCGTCACAGCCCCATTATCAAAAATTTCAACCGCCCTGTGGCCCAATCCCGCGCAAACGTACCTCATTCGACAGCACAAAGCCTCCTGCCCCACCGCAGGTGCATTTTCCAATCACATCCCGCAAAATATAAGCAGGAGATAGCACGCTTGAAAACGTCCCCATCCGGTTCCGCCATGCCCACGCGCCTCACACCCGAGCAATTCGAGCAGCAGGTCCTCGCCGTAAAACCCCGCATCGCCGTCTTTGACTGCGACGGCACGCTCTGGACCGGCGACGCCGGCATCGGCTTCATGACCTGGACCATGGATGTCGGCCTGCTCTCCCGCAACTCCTCTGACTGGATCGACTCCCGCCATCGCCTCTACCGCCAGGGCGAGGTTTCCGAACTCCAAATCTGCGGCGAAATGGTGCAGGTCTACGCCGGCCTCCACGAAGACGAACTACGCCGCGCCGCCGCCGAATACTTCCGCACCCACATCGAGCCGCAGATCTTTCCCGAACTCCACGCCCTCGTCGCCAAGCTCCAGATGCAGGGCGCCGAAATCTGGGCCGTCAGTTCCACCAACAACTGGGTCGTGGAAGAAGGTGTCAAGCGCTTCAACATTCCCGCCAGCCGCGTCCTCGCCGCCTGCGTCGAAGTCGAAAACGGCATCGTCACCAGCAAGCTCATCGACGTCCCCACCGACGAGGGCAAAGCCGAATCGCTCCGTCGCAACGGCATCCCCAACCCCGACGCCGTCTTCGGCAACTCCATCCACGACGCCGCCATGCTCCAGATCGCCCGCCACGCCTTCCCAGTCAACCCATCCCCGGCGCTCGTCGACATCGCAGCCACCCACAACTGGCCCGTCTTCTACCCAAAGGCTGTCTGGACCGACCACAGAATCTAAAGCGGCCTCATCCGCCAGAACCCACGCTCGCCACCCGATCTGCTAACGTGCAGGCAATGCGTCTCCTCTCGCTCCAGCCAAGTATCTCCATCATCCTCGACCGCCTGGGCCGCCTCGACCAGCTCTGCGCCTGCACAAAATACTGTCTCGAAGTCGTTCCCGCACTCGCCGCCCAAAACCTCCCCATCGTCCAAGACTCATGGTCCACCCGGACCGAGGAACTCCTACCGCTCCGCCCCGATCTCGTCCTCGCATCCGTCCCCTACCGTCAGGAATCCCTCACCGCCATCCTCAAGTCCGGCATCCCCGTCCTGCTCCTCGCGCCTCACTCCCTCGCAGACATCTACAACGACATCCGCCTCATCGCCTCCGTCGCCAACGCCGCCACTCAAGCCAAATCCCTCATCGCCGAAATGCAATCCGCCGTCGAATCCGTCCGCGCCCGCACCGCCTCGCTACCCCGCGCCCGCGTCTATTGCGAAGAATGGGGCAAACCCCTCATCCATTCCCAACTCTGGGTTCGCGAACTCATAGAAGCCGCAGGAGGAGAATTCATAGGCACGCCCGGCTCCACCACTACTCCTGAAGCCGTCGCCGCAGCCGACCCCGACGTCATCCTCGCCGCCTGGTGCGGTGCCGGCAATCGCGTCCCCATCGAGCGCATCGTCGAACAGCGCGACTGGCGCACCCTCCGCGCCGTCCGCAATCAAAATGTTTTTTGCATCCGCGATGAATGGCTTAACACCCCCGCGCCCACGCTCCTGCGCGGACTTCAAGCCATCGCCGCAGCCCTTCACCCAGGCGTTTTTGATCCGCCCGAACCTCCCGATGACCTCCGCCGCATCAGAATGCTGTAAAAAAAGAAGATAGATTGCACACGGAAATCTGCCTTGACCGATCACAACACTACCCGCAATCCCAGCAAAACCATCCGTTATGTGGTGGCCGCGTTGATCCTGCGCGGAGATGAAGTGCTCGTCTGTCAGCGCCGTCCTGACCAGCCCATGGGTCTCAAGTGGGAGTTCCCCGGTGGCAAAATTGAACCCGGCGAATCCCCGGAAGAAGCCCTCCGCCGCGAGCTCGAAGAAGAACTCGGCATCCAGGCCCACATCGGCTCCCTCATCGCACACATTCGCCACAACTACCGCAACGGCGGGGCCGTCGACCTGCAGTTCTTTGCCGTCCACAGCTTCGAAGGCGAACTCACCAACCTTATCTTCCATGACCTTCGCTGGACCCAGCTCCACACCCTGCCCGAATTTGACTTCCTCGCCGCCGACCGCGAACTCATCCGCGACCTCGCCGCCGGCAAGCTCCTCTAGAGCGATTTCAGGATGGATGTACCCGAAGCAGAAACTTTCCAGCCGATGCGACCAGCCGGTTTCGCTCGAGCAGGGTCACCACCCCTTCATCTTCCACCGGTGAAAAATCCTGGTAAATCCGCCCCACTGAAAGAAACTCAGACGCCTCCATAAGACACAACCCCTGGTCCGTCTCCCGCCACAGCCGCGCACAAATTCCCACCCAGAGCCCACTGTGACGCAGCGATCGTCGCCCGGCTGTGAGCCTCATCACGCATTACCCCAGGTATCTGCTTTTGTTTTTGGAAGAACTACTGCGCCTGCGCCCGCTTCGCCCGGAAGAACTCCCGCAGCATCTGCCCGCATTCCTCCGCCAGCAAACCTGCCGTCACTTCCATCTGGTGGTTCAGCTTTGGATGATCGACCACCTCCAGCACAGAACCAGCCGCGCCGGCCTTTTGATCAGCCGCACCATAAACCAGTCGCTTAAGCCGCGCATGCACCATCGCCCCCGCACACATCGCGCAAGGCTCCAGCGTCACATAAAGTTCGCACGCAAGCAGGCGGTAATTCCCCACCGCTGCGGCAGCCGCCCGCAGCGCCACCATCTCCGCATGCGCCGTGGGGTCCATATCCCGCAGCACCCGATTTTGCCCGCGACCCACCACCGTTCCGTTTGCCACCACCACCGCGCCCACCGGAACTTCCCCGGCAGAACCCGCCGCCCGCGCCTCTTCTATCGCAGCGCGCATCCACGCCAGATCCTGCGTCGCCAGTTCTGTATCCGTCAGAGTCACAAACTCCGCGATCCCATCTTCAAATCTGGCAGCCCCTCGTCCCGGCCCGGCGCATCCACCCATTGTCGAAACACGCCGATAATCTGCTCCAGCTTGCGCGGATCACCCGCACCCTCAAAACGCTCCGGCGAAATGGAGCACGCAATCCAATCCCCCGTCGTGCTGTCCAGGCTGATCTTCTGCGGCGCCGCATTCTCCGCGCTCGTACCCGTCAGGCTGATCGTCAACTGCCAGCCGCGCTGTTCCAGCGCCTCCAGCAGCATGCCGTGGCTGTGTTCCCACTCGCCGTTGCACTGCTGCTGGTACCAGCCATCCAGCCATTCCAGGTTGTCGACCGCCACTCCCACTCCCTACTCCGGTTGCTGCTGGGTCATGCAGTGCAGCGCTCCAAGACCCCAGATGAAATCCCCGCAGTGAATCCCCACCACTTCCCGGTCAGGAAACACCCTCGCCAGCGTATTCAACGCCCGCCGATCGTTCGGGTCGTTAAAGGTTGGCACCAACACCAGACCATTGGCAATGTAAAAGTTCGCGTAGCTCGCCGGCAGGCGCTGCCCCTCAAAAACCACGGGAGCAGGCATCGGCAGCGTCACAATCTCAAACGGCTCTCCATCCAGATTTCGCGCCTCGCGCAGCCGCTCCAGATTTTCCTGCAGCGGCTCATGGTTCTCATCCGCCTTGTCCGGCTCTACCGCCGTCAAAATCCGATTCTTCCCCACAAATCGCGTGATGTCGTCCACGTGCCCGTGCGTGTCGTCACCCGCCGTGCCGCGTCCCAGCCAGATCACCTGCTCAATGCCCAGGTAATCCCGAAATAACTTCTCCAGTTGCGCCTTCGTCACGCCCGGATTCCGCTGCTGCACCTCGCTCAGCAAACACTCCTCAGTCGTCAGCAGTACCCCCGCGCCATTCGTATCAATCGAACCACCTTCCAGGACCACCGGACTCCCGTTGATCTTCGGCGACCAGCAAGGCACGTCCAGCAGGTTCGCTACCCGCGCCGGAATCTGGTTATCCAACTGCCAATCCGGATACTTCGCCCATGCGTTGAACTTCCAGTTCGTCACTGCGATCGTGTGCTCGCCCTTGGCCTTTTTCAAAAAAATCGGCCCGGAATCCCGCGTCCAAACCCGGTTCGTCGGCCAGCGGTGATAACGCACATTCTCCTGGTTCACCATCGCGCGCTTCAGAATCCCCCGCACCCGCGTCTCCGATGAAGCATCACTCACCAGGATGTGCACCGTCTCCACCCGCGCCAGTTGCCGCACAATATCCGCATACACCCACGGAATCGGCTGGAACCGGTTCGGCCAGTCATTCGGATTCCGAGGCCACGCAATCCACGTCGCCGCATGTTTCTCCCATTCGGCCGGCATCCGGTAGCCATGCCCCCGTGGAGTTCCCGTCATCTCCCGCTTCGGCGTCGCGCCCTGCACCACGGCCATTACTTACCCCCGTCCAGAAAGCGGCGCACAATCGGCTCGTACGAATCAATCCGGCGATCCCGCAAAAACGGCCAGTTCCGCCGCGTTTCTTCCAGTAACTGCAAATCAATCTCACCTATCAAAATCTCTTCCCTGTCGTGCGAGGCCTTCGCCACCACACGCCCAAACGGGTCCGCCAGAAACGATCCGCCCCAGAACTCCAGCCCAGGCCCATCCACGCGATTCCCGCGCACATCCCCATGCTCGTGCCCCACGCGATTCACCGCAGCCACAAACACCCCGTTCGCAATCGCATGCGCCCGTTGCATCGTCTGCCACGCCTCATACTGCGCCGTGCCAAACTCCTCTTTTTCCGCCGGATGCCAGCCAATCGCCGTCGGATAAAACAACACATTCGCACCCATCAGCGCCGTAATCCGCGCACCCTCCGGATACCACTGATCCCAGCAAACCAGCGTTCCCACCCTGCCCACATGCGTGTCGTAAGCCTTGTACCCCAGATCGCCCGGCGTGAAGTAAAACTTCTCGTAGTAAAGCGGATCATCCGGAATATGCATCTTCCGGTAAATCCCGCCCAGCGTCCCATCCGGCTGCAGATACGCCGCCGTGTTGTGATAAAGCCCCGCCGCGCGCCGCTCAAACAGGGACGCAATCACCGTCACGCCCATCTCGCGCGCCACCTTGCCAATCGCCTCCGTGCTCGGTCCCGGTATCGGCTCTGCCTCGTCGAACAGCGCAATATCCTCGCGCTGGCAAAAATACTGCGCCCGAAACAGCTCCGGCAGACAGATCACCTCGGCCCCCTGCTGCGCCGCCTCGCGCACTCGCGCAATCGCCTTTTCCAGGTTCGCATCCGGGTCCGGCCCGCAGCTCATCTGGATCAGCCCAACCTGGAAATTCTTCGCTTTCATCGCATTCATGTCGCTTGTCCCTGCTTCTATCCTTTCATCCCCGGCCGCGTCTGTGAGCCATCTCACCTTCACCCGCGCAAAATTCCACCAAAAATCAGAGGGCGCGAGCCTCAGCCCGCGCCCTCGCCTGTTTCAGAAGCTCTTTATTCGAAAATCAGGATCGCCGCCGCAATCGTCGTCGTCCACAACCCGCGTTTGTCGCCAATCGCAGACTGCGTCACGTTCGCCGTGCGCACAATCTTGTTGGAAATCCGGTAGATTTCTTTCTTCTCGTCCCAGCTCTTGTCCGGATCAAAGTCCACATCCAGCGTCGTCGCCAGCATCTCGGCCGCCAGCTCCTCGGCATACTCGCCGGCCTGCTCCTCGGTCTCGCCAAAGCTGTGGTGCTCACTCAAATAGCCGTAAGTATTGCGATCGCTTGGAATCGCCACGCCAATGCTCGAGGCTACCAACCGGTGCGGCTCGCGCGTCGAATTCTCCGCCACTACCGCAAAAACCACCTCGCCGGGCGAAAGGTACGTCAAACCTTCCTTGCGCGGCACCAGCTTTGCGTTAGGCGGAAAAATCGAGGAGACCCGAACCAGGTTCTGAGCCGCTATGCCCGCATCGCGAAGCGCCAACTCAAAGGACGTAAGACGTTCCTTGTGCTTTCCGACGCCCTTCGTGAAAAAAAGGCGCTTCGGAACCATGCTTTTACCCAATTTCTAATTCCTCCGGAGGGGTTGCTGGGTGCGCATTCCGTCAAAAACAAACGCACAATTCGCAACGTATCACAAACTGAACCCCCAGCGAGGCCCACACGCAAAATTTACTTCTCTTTTATGCGGATAGGCCCCAGACTCCACACCCATGCAGAACCCTACCGACCCCCAGCATCCAGAACGGCGCCGAAGGCGCGATTGCCTGGACGGCCAGTCCGCCAGTCCCTTAAGCCTCGCTCAAACCATAACGCCGCTGCCAGGCATCCTGCAGCCGCCGCCGCACCACCGCCCGCTCTGCCTCCGTCCCCTCGGGCGTCTTCACAAACGCCGCCGCAACCTTCTTCGACAACTCCAGCAGCTCCCGGTCCCGCAGCAAATTCGCCACCCGAAAATCCGGCAAACCCGCCTGCCGCGTCCCAAAAAACTCACCCGGACCCCGCAACTGCAAATCCAGTTCCGCCAGCTCAAATCCATCCTGCGTCCGCACCATCGCGTCCAGCCGTTGCGCCCCCTGCTCGCTGATCCGTCCGCCCGTCACCAGCAGGCAATACGACTTCGCCGCCCCGCGACCCACGCGCCCGCGCAACTGGTGCAACTGCGCCAGCCCGAATCGCTCCGCATGCTCCACCACCATCACGGACGCATTCGGCACATCCACGCCCACTTCAATCACCGTCGTCGAAATCAGCACATCAATCTCGCCCCGCTGGAAGCGCCGCATCACCACATCCTTGTCGTCTGCGCTCAGCCGCCCATGCAGCAGCCCCAGCCGCAACCCAGCCAGCGCCCCCGCCCGCAGTGACTCATACATATCCGTAGCCGCCCGCAGCGGCGTCTTCGGAAACAAAGTCTGCTTCTTAGCCTTACTGCTTTTCTTCGCCGCCGTCTTCCCGGCAGCCTTCACACCAGCCTTCGCAGCGGGCTGCCCACTCCGCCCTTTCTTACTGTTGTCATCTCGACCGGAGCGCGGTACGCGCGTAGCGGAAAGATCTGCGGTTTCCTCATCCTCCTTCGCAAAATCCAGCTCCGGCTGATCATCCTTCGGCCCCTCAATCACCGGATAAACCACATAAGCCTGCCGCCCCTCCGCCACCTGCTGCCGAACAAATGCCCACACCTCATCCGCCCGCTCCTCCGGAACCTGCCGCGTCACAATCGGCTTCCGCCCCGGCGGCAACTCGTCAATCACGCTCAAATCCAGATCCCCATACAGCGAAAGCGCCAGGGTCCTCGGAATTGGCGTCGCCGTCATCGCCAGCACATCCGGCTCCGCCTGGTTCGGCTTCTTCATCAGCCGGAATCGCTGCATCACCCCGAACCGGTGCTGCTCGTCCACCACCACCAGCCCCAGCTTTTGAAACTCCACCTTCTCTTCAATCAGCGCATGCGTGCCAATCACCAGGTCCGCCTCACCCCTGTAAATCTTCCCCCGGTTCGCCCGCTTCGTGTCCTCATCCAGCGACCCCGTCAGCAACAGCACCCGGTACCGCTTCTTTGACTTCTCCAGCAGCCGCCGGGCCGCAAGATAGTGCTGGGTCGCCAGAATCTCCGTCGGTGCCATCAGCGCCGCCTGGTAGCCATTCTCAATCGCAATCACCATCGCCTGCAGCGCCACAATCGTCTTGCCCGAACCCACATCGCCCTGCAGCAGCCGCCGCATCGGCCGCGCTTCGCGCATGTCCCCCACAATCTCGCCCAGGGCCCGCTTCTGCGCCCTCGTCGGATGAAACGGCAATATCTCCCGCAGCGCGCCCCGCACCCGCTCGTCGGCCACAAATCCCATGCCCAGCCGCTCTTGGAACTTCCTCCGCTTCAGCTCCAGCCCCAGCTCCAGGTAAAACAGTTCCTCAAAAATCAGTCTCCGGTGCGCCGGGGTAGCCGACCCCTGCAGCGCGCTCATCGAGGTTCCCGATGCCGGAAAATGCACCAGCCTTAGCGCCTCCTCACGCGAAGGCAGCTCCAGCCGCTCCACCAGCACGCGCGGCAGCGTCTCCGGCACACGGCCCTCCAGCTCCTTCAGCACATGGAAAATCACCCGCCGGATCCACCGCGAAGAAAGCTGGCTACCGCCCAGGGACTCATACACCGGAGTAATCCGCCCCACCTCCATCAGCCCATCTTCGGCGTCTTCCAATCCTTCACGTAAAACTTCAAATTGCGGCTGGATCATCTTGAAGTTCTTCGTCGAACGCGACGGCTCCACCTTCCCGAACAGCGCCACCGTCTGCCCCGCCTGAAAGCGATCCTTCAAATACGTCCCGTGGAACCACATGCACTTCATCGAGGTCGTGCCCTGCCCCACCGTCATCTCAAAGATGGGCATACTGCGCGTCTTCAGCAGCACCGTGCCCCGCACCTCGGCAATCACGCTCGCCATCTCGCCCGGCTGCAAATCAATCAGCGCCCGCGGATTCTCCCGGTCCTCATACCGGAACGGAAGATGCAGCAACAGGTCTTCGACCACGCGAATCCCCTTCGCCTGCAGTTGCGCCGCAATCCGCGGCCCAACCCCCTTCACAAACTGAATCTCCGTTCCAAGCTCCAGCACAAAGCGATGCTATCAGGCCTGAGCACAACCAGATAACTCCTTCTCGCGTACACTAAGTGCTCAGGTAACTCACGCAGTTCCGTTGTCTAACAAAACCTGCGCGAACCCAGAAGTCCCTCCAATTCGCAAATAGCAACCCGCCAGCAGGAGACCCATCACCCATGCCGCCTGTCGTTGCCCTGGACTCCATCTCCAAGTCTTACAACCAGAAAGTTGCCGTCCGCGATCTCTCGCTCGCCATCGAGCCCGGCTCCATGTTCGGCCTTCTGGGCCCCAACGGTGCTGGCAAAACCTCCAGCATCCGCATGATCGTCGGCATCACCATGCCGGACTCCGGCCAGGTCAATCTCTTCGGCAAAAAGTTCCATCGCAGCAACCTCAAGCGCGTCGGCTATCTCCCCGAGGAACGCGGCCTCTACAAAAAGATGAAGGTCTTTGACCAGCTCGTCTTCATGGGCCGACTGCGCGGCCTCTCTGAATCCGTCTCCACCCAGCGCGCCAAATCCTGGTGCGAGCGCCTTGATATCAGCGACTCCCTCGAGAAAAAAACGGAGGAGCTCTCCAAGGGCATGCAGCAAAAAATCCAGTTCATCTCCACCCTCATGCACGACCCCGACTTCATCATCATGGACGAGCCATTCTCCGGCCTCGACCCCGTCAACACCTCGCTCCTGCAAGACACCCTCGTCGAGCTCAAGAATCAGGGCAAAGCCGTCCTCTTCTCCACCCACCGCATGGACCAGGTCGAGAAACTCTGCGACTCCATCTGCCTCGTCAACAAGGCCGAAGCTGTCCTCTCCGGCACCGTGCGCGAAGTCAAATCCCGCTACCCCCGCAACCACGTCCTCATTCACTACGAAGGGAGCGATGACTTTCTAAAGTTCCCCGGCATCGCCAGTTCGCGCAGCTTCCCCGGCTCCTCAGAAATCGAACTCAAGCCCGGCGCCTCCGCGCAGGATCTTCTCCATCTCGCCGCCGCCAACGCCACCATCTACAAATTCGAGCTCGCCGAGCCATCCCTCGAAGAAATCTTCATTCAAACCGTAGGAGGCCGTGTCGATGCATAGCATTCTCCTCATCGCCAAACGCGAATTCGTTGAGCGCGTCCGCAGCCGCGTCTTCCGTGTCACCACCGTCCTCGTTCCCCTCGGCATCGTCGCGGTTCTGCTCGCAGGTCATGTCATCTCGAAAAAAACCGGCGGCCTCAATCACATCGCCATCGCCTCCGATAACGCCTCGCTGGCCAACATCACCAAAGCCCAGCTCGAAGCCAGCCAGCACGCGCCGCAAACCGTCGAAATCATCTCCCCGGCCACGCCCGCAGCTCGCGCCCAGCTCACCCGGCAACTCAACGCAGGCAAACTCGACGGCTTCCTCTGGATCACCCAGGACCCCAACCAGCCGCAACCCAAAGCCACGTACTACACACGCAACTCATCCGACTTCTTCTCCCAGGCACTGCTCAAGAGCAGCCTCAGCATCGCCACAGTGCGTCAACAACTCATCAGTCGCGGTTTATCGCCGGCCGAAGCTGCATCCATCGTCAAGCCGGTCCCCATCACCACTCTCCAGCTCAAAGCCGGCAGGGCTGTCAAAACTGACTCCGAACGCAACTTCTCCGGAATCTACGCCCTGGTCTTCGTCCTCTATGGCGTCGTCATCTTCTACGGAACCGATGCCGCCCGCTCCGTCACAGAGGAAAAATCCTCCCGCATCTTTGAAATCCTGCTATCCGTCACTCCCGCCGACAATCTCCTCATGGGCAAGCTTCTCGGAGTCGGCGCCGCCGCCATGCTTCAGGTCGCCATCTGGGTCGGCCTCACGCTCGTCGCCTCTGGAACCGAGATCGCCGCCCAAATCGGTCTACACGGCCTCTCCTCGCTCGGCATCACCCTCCCCGAGCTCATCTTCTTCGTCGTTTTCTTCATCCTCGGCTTCTTCTTTTACTCCTCGCTCAGTTCCGCACTCGGAGCCACCGCCAACTCCCCGCAAGAGGTCCAGCAGTTCACCTTCTTCATCATTTCCCCACTCGTCGTCAGCGTCCTCATGATGGCCTACGTCATGACCAACCCCAACTCCATCACCTCCATCATCCTTTCGCTTATTCCGCCCTTCACGCCCATCATCATGTACCTCCGCATCTGCGCCCAGACGCCGCCATGGTGGCAGATTGGTCTCTCTATCGCGCTCCTGCTCGGCGCCATCTGGGGTATGATCTGGATCGCCGCACGCATCTACCGCATCGGCATCCTCATGTACGGCAAACGCCCCAACCTGCCGGAAATCCTCCGCTGGCTCCGCTACAGCTAGCCATCATCCCAAGTCACTCTCCGGGTGCCCCACCCTCGCGAAGCCAGGGTGGGCCTGTGCACACTCTCCGGGCATCCCGATCGGGGATCAACCAAATCCACCCACTCACCAAATTCCCCATCCCTTCTATTCCACACATAAAATGACCAAGTGACCCGTCACCGCTTCACATTCGGCCAGCGCATCGCCATAGCCATCATCCCGCGCCTCACCGCGCTCATCATCGCGCTCATCGGCGTCACCCTCCGTTTTGAAACCATCGCAGAAGAAGGAGCCATCCCCGCCACGCCGCCCGCCAAAGGCATCTTCTGCTTCTGGCACCAGTGCACCCTCCTCTGCGCCTGGTACTTCCGCAAGTTTCGCTGCTCCATCATCATCAGCCAAAGCTTTGACGGCGAAATCATCGCACGCACCCTCGGCCTGCTCGGCTACAACAGCGTCCGCGGCTCCAGCTCCCGCGGCGGAGCAGCCGGTCTCCTCGCCCTCCAAAGCGTCCTGGAGCAGGGCCAGCCCGTCGTCTTCACCGCCGACGGACCACGCGGCCCCATCTACCAGACCAAAATCGGCCCCATCAAACTCGCCCAGCTCACCGCCGAACCCATCGGCTCCTTCTACCTCCTGCCCGAAAAAAAATGGACCCTCAACTCCTGGGACCACTTCTTCATCCCCAAGCCCTTCTCGCGCGTCATCGTCAGTTGGGCCCGCCCCATTCCATCCATCCCCGCCACCACCCCTCCTGACCAGCTTGAATCCCACCGCAAGCAGCTCAACGACGCCATCGAACGCGCACGCCTCCAGGCCGAAGCCCACCTCGCCCGACCGATAAAATAAACACCGTGCTCGTCTCCGATTTCGATTTCCATCTCCCCGAACAACTCATCGCGCAGGAACCCCTCGCCGACCGCGCCGCCTCGCGCATGCTCACCCTCAATCGCGCCACCGGAGCCTTCGCCGACCGCCACTTCCGCGACCTTCCCGCCCTCCTCCAGCCCGGCGACCTCCTCGTCTTCAACAACTCCCGCGTCATCCCAGCGCGCCTCTACGGCCGGCGAACCGGCCTCCACACCCAGCCCGGTCATCACGCCACCGGCCGCGTGCAGGTCATGCTCACCGAACAAATCTCCCAATGGGAGTGGCTCGCTCTCGTCCGCCCCGGCCGCAAAGTCCTCACCGGAGAAGTCATCCAGTTCGGCGAAAGCGGTCTGGAGGCTCAAGTCATCGCCCACGGCGAACACGGCGAGCGCACCATCCGCTTCCAGCCCGTCCCCGACTTCTACGCCGCGCTTGAGCGCACCGGCCACATTCCGCTCCCGCCCTACATCCATCGAGAAGACCGCCCCGAAGACCGCGAGCGCTACCAGACCGTCTACTCCCGCCAGCCCGGCTCCGTAGCCGCGCCCACCGCCGGCCTACACTTCACGCCGGAAATCCTCGAAGCCCTCCAGCAGCGCGGCGTCCACACCGCCTGCATCACCCTCCACGTCGGACTCGGCACCTTCCAGCCCGTCCGCGTCAACCGCGTCGAAGACATCCAACTCCACCGTGAGCGCTACACCCTCCCGCCCGAAACCGCCGACGCCATCAACGCCGCCCTCCGCGAGAACCGCCGCATCATCGCCGTAGGAACCACCACCGTCCGCACCCTGGAGCACTGCGCCTCAGAATCCGCCTCAAACCCCATCCAGCTCACCCCCCACTCCGGCGAAACCCACATTTTCATCTCTCCCGGTTACAAATTCCGCGTCATCCAGGGACTCCTCACCAACTTCCACCTCCCGCAATCCACCCTCCTCATGCTCGTCAGCGCCTTCGCCACCCGCGAACACACCCTCGCCGCCTACCGCCACGCCGTCCAGGAACGTTACCGCTTCTTCTCCTACGGCGACTGCATGCTCCTCACATAAATTCCTGTCTCTACTGAGGAGTCATTTCGAGCGAAGCCCGCGCGGCGTAGCCGAAGAATCTGCAGTTCCCCACCCTTCGCAACAATCACTTCGACGCCAACTCTCACGAATCCGAGCTGTATCTTTACGCCAAATGCGCAAATGCCCGTGCGACCACCACTTTTGCGCTCGTTGCGGTCTTTGCGGTGAATCCCTCTTTCCTTCCCCCGGGAGCAACGCAGCGCGCCGCCCAGCAAATGCCATAAACTCATCCCGTGGCCACTCAAAACAACTCCGACAAGCCCGCCGTCTTCCTCCTCGACTCCATGTCGTTCATCTTCCGCGCCTATCACGCCATGCAGCGCCAGCGCCCCATGTCCACGCGCACCGGCGTGCCCACCGCGGCCACCTACGTCTTCGTCAATATGATCAAAAAGCTGCGGCAGGACTTTTCCCCGCACTACTTCGCGGCTGTCTTTGACGTCAGCGGCCCCGTCTTCCGCGACGAACGCGCCAAAGACATGGGCACCCTCCGCCGCTGGAACGCCAAAAAACAGGCCTTCGACGAAATCGAATACGCCGGCTACAAGGCCAATCGCGAAGAAATGCCCGCCGACCTCGCCCAGCAGCTCCCCTACATCCGCCGCGCGCTCGAGGCCTTCCGCATTCCCATCCTCCAGGCCGAGGGCTTCGAAGCAGACGACGTCATCGGCACCCTCGCCCACAAGGCCGCCGCTCAGGGCTACCCCGTCTTCGTAGTCTCCAATGACAAGGACATGATGCAGCTCGTCACCGACAACGTAAAAATCCTCAATCCCGTCAAAGAAAACCTCATCCTCGACCCCGCCAAAGTCGAAGAAACCCTCGGCGTCCCGCCCGCCAAAGTCATCGACGTCATGGCGCTCCGCGGCGACGCCATTGACAACATCCCCGGCGCCCCCGGCATCGGCGACAAAGGCTCCGTCGAGCTCATCCGGCAATTCGGCAGCCTCGAAGCCACCCTCGACCGCGCCGAAGAGGTCAAGCGCAAAACCTATCGCGAATCCCTCCAGAAAAACCGCGAAAACATCCTCCTCAGCAAAGAACTCGTCACTATCGACCAGAACGTCCCCCTCGAACTCAACCTCGGCGACATGCTCACCCAGCCGCCCAACATCGAGGCCTGCCGCGAACTCTTCACCGAACTCGAATTCACCTCGCTCCTCAAAGAACTCGGCCCCAGCGAAAATCCCGACGAAGTCCAATACATCCTCCATCCCACGCCCGAAGAAACCGCCGCCTTCCTCGCCCACGCCAAAACCAGTGGCTTCGCCTTCGCACTCAACCCCGCCACCGTAACCCCCACTGACACCGAATCCGAATCTTTCGAAGAAGCCGAACCAGTACCAGCAGCCACGCTCCAACTCAACTTTCTCGACACTCCCGAGCCCACCGCGAAACCCACCCCCGCCGTCGAAGAAATCCTCCCCGAAACCATCTTTGGCGCAGCCGCAGAAGATGCCTCCGCGCTCATCCTCCCGCTCGCCACGCTCCGTCCGCTCCTCGAAGACGAAACCATCCCCAAGCGCGTCCACGACCTCAAATCCATCCTGCACACCCTCGCCCCGCTTGGCATCACGCTCCGCGGAGTCACAGACGACGTAATGCTTTACTCCTACCTCATCAACCCCACCCACACCACGCATCGCCTGGCCGACGTCACCGCCCGATTCCGTAACTACCCCCTGGAAACAACTGGCGAAAATGCGCTCCCGCAGGCAGCCCACGCCATCTTCACCCTCGCGCCCACCCTCCGCGCCGACGTCGAACGCGAACAAACCCTCTCCGTTTACGAAGACATCGATCTACCCCTCACGCCCGTCCTCTTTGCCATGGAAGAAGCCGGCGTCCGCATCGACACCACCGTCCTCAACCTCATGGGCGACCGCCTCGCCGCTGAAATGCAGCGACTCAGTGAAGAAATCTTCACGCTCTCCCAGCACCGCTTCAACATCAACTCGCCCAAGCAGCTCGGCGACGTGCTCTTCAACAAGATGAGCCTGCCCAAGCCCCTCAAGCACGGTAAAGGCAAGGTCGTCTCCACCGCGCAGGACGTTCTCGAAGACCTCGCCCTGCACAATCCCGTCCCGCGTCTCGTCCTCGAATACCGCCAGCTCGCCAAGCTCAAATCCACTTACATCGATTCGCTCCCGCTGCTCGCCGACGCCAACGGCCGCGTACACACCACCTTCCAGCAGGTCGGCACCGCCACCGGACGCCTCTCCTCCACCAATCCCAATCTGCAAAACATTCCCGTCCGCACCGAACTCGGCCGCGAAATCCGCGCCGCCTTCATCGCCGCACCCGGCCGCGTCCTGCTCGCTGCCGACTACTCCCAGATCGAACTCCGCCTGATGGCGCACTTCTCTGAAGATCCGCTGCTCCTCCGCGCCTACACCACCGGCCAGGACATCCACACCCTCACCGCCTCAGAAGTCTTCGGCGTCCCGCCCGACCAGATGGACAAGCAAACCCGCAACCGCGCCAAGGCCGTCAACTTCGGCATCGTCTACGGCATCTCGCCCTTCGGCCTCGCGCAAAATCTAGGCATCGAGCAAAGCGAAGCCCGCCAGTACATCGACACCTACTTCGCCCGCTACAAGGGCGTCCGCGCCTACATCGACCGCGTCATTGAAGAAACCCGCCGCGACCAGAAAGTTCGCACCCTCTTCGGCCGCGTCCGCCCCATTCCAGACATTCAAAGCCGCAACGCCAATCAGCGCGGATTCGCCGAACGCACCGCCGTCAACACACCCCTGCAAGGCACCGCCGCCGACCTCATCAAGCTCGCCATGATCCGCATCGCACGCCGCCTGCGCGAAGAAAAACTCCAGTCCGTCATGACCCTCCAGGTCCACGACGAACTCCTCTTCGACGCACCCGAGTCGGAACTGAACACTCTGCAATCCATCGTCAAGCAGGAAATGGAAAACGTCCCCGAACTGAAAGAGCCGCTCAAAGTCCCACTCGTCGCCGACATCGGCATAGGCCCCAACTGGCGCGACCTCAAATAGCGATCTTCTTCAATTCAGTTTTGAAATTGTCATCCCGACCGGAGCGCGGAACGCGCGCAGCGGAGGGACCTGCAGTATCTACTGCGGCTTCTGGGATTGCAGCATCGCAAGCAAAGAACTTGAGGGTGCCCCATAGCCTGTCCTGAGCGAGCCATAGGCGAGTCGAACGGATCCCCGCAGGGACGTGGGAATCGATGCAAAGCATCGACCCCCGATAGTTTCAACTACACCCCAATCGCATCCCGAATCGCCACCGCAATCCGCTCCGCATGCTTCCGCATCAGCGCCTCGCTCTCGGCCTCAATCATCACCCGAGCCAGCGCCTCCGTTCCCGAATACCGCACCACCACGCGCCCCCTATCCGCCAGATCCTGCTCGGCATCCCGAATCGTAACTACCACAGTTTCAATTCCATCGAGCGGCTTCTTTTCCTTCACCCGTACATTCACAATCACCTGCGGAAATACCTTCAAATCCGCCACCAGCTCATCCAGCCTCTTGCCAGACCGCTTCACAATATCCAGCACCAGCAGCGCCGTCAGCAGCCCGTCGCCTGTCGTCGCCAGCGCCGGAAACAAAATGTGCCCCGACTGCTCGCCTCCCAACGCCGCGCCTTCCGCCTGCATCCGCTCCAGCACATACTTATCTCCCACCGGCGCGCGCAGCATCCTGATGCCATCCACCTTCAGCGCCGCTTCCAGCCCCATGTTGGACATTGTCGTCGCCACCACCACATCGCCCGGCAACCTGCCCTGCGCCTTCAAATCCCGTCCCGCCAGCAGCAGCACCGCATCGCCGTTCACCACTTTGCCGCTTCTATCGGCAAACAAACAGCGGTCCGCATCCCCATCAAAGGTCACGCCCATATCCGCGCCCTTCGCCTTGGTCTCCGCCGCCACCACCTCTGGATGCAGCGCACCGCAATCCGCATTGATGTTTCGCCCATCCGGCTTCATATGCGTCAGCGTCACCTTGCCGCCCATGCCCGCAAGCAGCTCGGGAGCAATCGCAGAAGCCGCGCCATTCGCGCAATCCAGCACCACGTGCAATCCATCCAGCGTCAGCCCGGGAACCGCGCTGCGCAAAAATGCCTCATACTCCGCGCGATACCTATCCTTCACCACCGGAGCAGCGCAAGCATTCAAATCCGGCGCAGCAATCCCATTGAGCCGCCGAAAAATCTCTTCTTCAATCCCCAATTCCACCGCATCCGGCAATTTGTAACCGTCACTGCCGAAAATCTTGATCCCGTTATCCTGCCAGGGATTATGCGACGCCGAAATCACCACCCCAGCCGCAAATCCATGCTTCCGCGTCAGGTAAGCAATGGCTGGAGTCGTAATCACTCCCGCGCTCTCTACCGTCACCCCGCCTTCCTGCAGCCCCTTCGCCAGCACGCCCGCAATCCACCCGCTCGACTCGCGCGTATCCATCCCCAACACCACGCGCTTCGGGCTTCCGTTTTTCTCAATCTGGTGCGCCAGCGCCAGTCCCACGGCATAAACCGTCTTCGCATCCAGCGGACTCTCGCCCGCCACAGCCCGAATTCCATCTGTGCCAAATAGTTTTCTCATGCCTTGTCGATTCTCTCCGCAACAATTCTATCGATGGTGCTCTCGATGCTCCCACCCGCAAGCCTCGTTGTTGTCTTCTGTCCTTCCTTCAAATCCTTAACGCCGCGCACCAGCTTACCGTCGGCGTCAAACACCAGCGCGTACCCGCGCTCCAGCACACCCAGCGGCGACAGCGCGCCCAGCTTCCCCCGCAACGCCTGCACCCGCTCCTGCCGCCTGCCCACATACTGTCTGCCAGCGCGCGCAAGCTCACCCTGCATGCGCTCCACCCGCTCCCGCATCAGCCGCACGCGATGCCGCACATCCTGCCGCGCCAGCGCGTTTTGCGCATACCGCAGCCGGTCGCCATACCACTGCAAATCTCTCCGCAGCGCATCCTCTATCTGCAGGCTCAAATCATCCACGCGCTGCTGCCGCGCATGAATCATATTCGTCAGGCAAACCGTCATCTGCTCCACGCGCACCTGCCCCAGCGCATGCCGCGCCTGGATCACCCGGTACCGAATCCCACGCTCCAGCCGACGCGCCAGCTCATCCACTTCTTCGCCCACACGATACTGCGCCGCCGTCACCAGCTCAGCCGCCGCTGAAGGAGTCGGCGCCCGCAAGTCCGCAACAAAATCCGCAATCGTAAAATCCGTCTCGTGCCCCACGGCAGAAACCACCGGCAGCTCCGACGCCGCAATCGCCTCGGCCAGAAACTCGCTGTTAAACGGAGCCAAGTCCTCCAGCGACCCGCCGCCGCGCGCAATCACAATCACATCCACTTCGCGCGTCTTGTTGAAATAGGCAATCCCGGCAGCCACTTCCGTCGCCGCATTCTCGCCCTGCACCACCGCCGGATACAGCAGCACCTCCAGTCCCGCATGCCGCCGGTGCGCCACATTCACAAAGTCCCGAATCACCGCACCCGAAGGCGAAGTCACAATCCCCACGCACTTGGGATAAAGCGGCAGCGATTTCTTCCGCTCCGCCTCAAAAAGCCCTTGTGCCTTCAGCTTCGCCTTCAACTGCTCAAAGGCCAGTTGCAGCGAACCGGCTCCGAGTGGCTCCATCGTCTCGCCCAGCAACTGCATCTGCCCGCGCTGCTCGTAAATCGTAATCTTGCCGCGCACCAGCACCTGCAACCCATCCTGCGGCTTAAATCGCAGCAGCGAAGCCTGCCGCCGAAACAGCACCGCCGGCAACTGCGCATCCCCATCCTTCAAGGTGAAATAAATATGCCCCGAAGGAGCCACGCGCAAATTAGAAATCTCCCCCTCCACCCAGAGCTCCGCAAACCTCCGCTCCAGGTGCGTCCGCGCCTCCGTGACAAGGTCGCCCACCCGCCAGATGCGGCGCGTATCCTCCACCTTCCCGGGAGCCTCAAACAGAAGCCCCATCTGCTCCTCGTCGCCTTCCGATTGTCGACTGCTACGGCTCGCCATCCTCTGAGTCTACCGCCGCCAACGCGAAATCAACCACAACAGCAACGACAACAGCACGCTCAGCAGCAGAGACGTCGCCAGCGGAAAATAAAACGAAACACGCTTGCCCTTGTAGCTGATGTCCCCCGGCAGCCGCCCCAGCGGCACACCCATCTTCCCAAACAGAATCACCACTCCGCCGGCCACCACCAGCAGCAAACCCACCCCAATTAAAATGCGTCCCAGTCCATCCATCTCCTCTTCAGTTTAGAACTCTCACCCGCCACGGTTGACGCACAGCCCCATCCCCTATAGCGTCAGGGCTATCCAGACTTCAGGTGACCCATGCCTACCCTGAGCCTCATCCTAGGCGTCCTCTGCCTCCTCTACGCGCTCCTGGACGCCTTCCAGACCGTCATCCTCCCGCGCCGTCCCAGTGGCGCATTCCGACTCACCGGCGTCTTTTACGCCGCCACCTGGACCCCCTGGAGATCCCTCGCCCTGCGCATCCACAAACCGCGCAAGCGCGAAACCATGCTCAGCATCTACGGTCCGCTTTCTCTTGTCCTCCTCATCGCCGTCTGGGCCGTCTCTGTCATGGCCGGCTTTACGCTCATCTTTTACGGCATCGGCTCGCCCTTTCACGATCTCATGCAGATCCACCCCTTCTACTCTGACTTCTATGTCAGCGGCACCACGCTCTTTACCCTCGGCCTCGGTGACGTCACTCCCGTAACGTGGCTCGCCCGCGCCCTCACCGTTCTGGAAGCCGGCATTGGCCTCGGATTCGTCGCCCTCGTCATCGGCTACTTTCCCGTCCTCTACGGCGCGTTCTCTCGCCGCGAGGTCAACATCTCCCTCCTCGACGCACGCGCAGGCTCACCGCCCAGCGCAGCCGAACTCCTGCGCCGCCACGCCTTCGACGGCGGCGACGACGCACTCATTCAACTCCTCGAAAAATGGGAGAGCTGGTCCGCCGAACTCCTCGAAAGCCACATCTCCTACCCGCTGCTCTGCTACTTCCGTTCCCAGCACGCCAACCAGAGCTGGCTCAGCGCGCTCGTCGCCATCCTCGACGCATGCGCCCTGCTCATTTCCGGCATTCAGGAAAAACCCGCCCGTCAGGCCCAGCTCACCTTCGCCATGGCCCGCCACGCGCTCATCGACCTCTCCCAGATCTTCTCCCTCGAACCCTCCACCCATATGCCCGACCGGCTACCGCACGAAAACTTCCAGCGCCTCCACGACCAGCTCTGCGCCGAAGGCGTCCGCATCTGCCGAGATGGCGACATCGAAGTCCGCCTCCGCAAAATGCGCGCCCTCTACGAGGGCTACGCCCACCCACTCGCCAAACACCTCTGCATGACGCTGCCACCGTTCATCACCGCTCGCCACCGCAAGGACAACTGGCAGAATGTCGCCCGCCTCCGCGCAGAGGCTGAAAACGCACTCTCAACCGAGCCCCCGGGCCGCGCGCCCACGCACTTCCCTGACGACTCAGAGCACCTTTTCTGATCGACCAGCCACCCGCCTAGCGCCGCGCCTGGATCACGCTACGCAGCTCGCTCAGCAGCGCATACACCGTGCTCGCGCCCGTCCGCTGCCCATGCTTCGGCATCCCGGCAATCTTCTCCAGCGAGGACGCAATCATGCTCCCCCGCTTCATCCCAAACGTTCCCAGCACCCCCGCCATCTTGTGCGCTAAATCCCGTGCAATCACCGCCGGCGCCTTCTCATCAGGAGATCGAATCCAGTTCCAGAACTCCCGCTCCAGCAGGTCCACACGCTGCAGCAGCAGAGCTCGATGCTCCGTCCACAGAGCATTCATCTTCTGCTCCACGTCCGCCTGCAGCTCAGCCGCGCTCGACTCCACAACCGGGTTTGCTGTTCTCTGACGTTCTACGGCTAAAGTTCCCATCCAGACACCTCGGTTTTCTTCCTTACCGAAGCCATCGGATCAAAACGTGAAAACTTTAATGCCGACCCCGCCTTTCCCTTAAAAAAACAGGGGAACCCAATCCGGGCTCCCCTGATTCTTACTTCTCTCTTCTCACCTGCTTACGCCGTCACAGGCTCCAGCAAACGCGCCCAGCGCCGCTCTCCGCGTGCCGCGTGCGCTTTCTTGTGATAGGCATAACCGGCGATCAGCGGCAGCGCCAGCGTCGCTTCGCTGTACACCATCTGCTCAAACGTGGTGTCCACCTTGCCCCACGAACTGGCTTCCTTCAGCGTGCTCGAAGACAACGCACCGTCCCGCACATCGGCCACCGTCACCTGGATCGCATACTTGTGCATCGGCGCTTCCTCGCCAAGCACATCCGCGGCCACCACAATGTCCTGCGCAAAATTCTTCGGAACGCCCCCGCCAATCATCAGCAGGCCCGTCGTCGGATTCGCAATCTTCAACTGCGTCAGCTCGTAAAAATCCTTCGCGGAATCAATCGAAACCTTAGCCTTGCCCTGACGCGCGTGCTGGTGCGCCACCAAGCCAAAACCAGCCGAGCAGTCGCTGAAGGCCGGCACGAAAATCGGCAAGTCCTTCTCATACGCCGCGTACACCATCGAGTCTACGCCGCCCTTCGCAGGAACCTTGCCTTCCTTCTCCAGGTACGCGCCCATCGCCTTGATAAACTCCCGCGAGCTGTACGGACGCGGATCCAGCGAGTTCGCAATCTTCTCCGTCGTCTCGTCGCAGATGCGCAGCTCTTCCTCATCGATCAGCGTGTCGTAAATCCGGTCGATCATCAGTTCGCGCAGCGTCGCATCCTCGGTCCCCTGCTTGAACAGGTCCTCGGCAATCCAGTGCTTGAAACCCAGGGCCTCAAAAAAGTCCTGGTCCACGATGTTGGCGCCGGTCGAAACCACGGCATCCACCATGTTGTTGCGAATCATGTCGATGAAAATCTGCTTCAGCCCGGCGCTGATCAGCGATCCGGCAAGGCACAGAATCACACCGCATTCCTTGTCCGCGAGCATCCGCTCATAAATCGACGCCGCGCGCGCCAGATCCCGCGAGCTGTAGGCCATGTGCTGCATCGCATCCACCAGCGGCACCACGTTGTGCTGCTTGATGTCGATGTGCTGAATGGGGTGGGTAAGAAGTTCCTGTTTGGTAGGCATAGCTCTTTCAGAATACCAACTCCAGGGCGAAAATCCGGTGAATTCCATACACGGAACCCCAATTTTTCACACCCCTTCCAGCGCCTTCACACCCGCGCCATGCTTCACCTTTGCGCAACCACACCCGCGTATACTATCGCCCATGAAGCTCCGCCGCCTCGCCGCTCTCTGCCTCATTCCGCTCGCCGCCGTCCCTTCCTGCTTCGCCTGGGGAGCCAAAGGTCACCGCATCATCAATCACCTCGCCATCCAGACCCTCCCCGCCAGCGTCCCCGCCTTTCTGCGCTCGCCGGCCGCACTTGACGAAATCACATGGCTTGGCCCCGAGCCCGACCGCTGGCGCTCTCCCGCCGAACCCGAACTCGACGCCATGCAGGCCCCCGACCACTTCATCGATCTCGAACTCGCCGACCGCATCGCCCCGCTCCCCCGCGAGCGCTACCAGTACATCGCAAGGCTCTACGCCTACATGCAATCCCACCCCGGCTCTGAGCATCAAATGCAGCCCACCCACCTCGGCTTCCAGCCCTACATCACAGAAGAGGTCTGGCAGCGCCTCAAGGCCGCCATGCGCCACTACCGCCAGCTCAAGGCCGAACACAAAGACGTCATGCCCGTCGAACAGGCCATCCTCTTCTACGCCGGATGGCTCGGCCACTACGTCGCCGACGGCTCCCAGCCCCTCCACACCACCATCGAATACAACGGCTGGGTTGGCCCCAACCCTCACCACTACACCACCAGCCACAAAATCCACTCGCAGTTTGAAACCGAATTCGTCAACGACAACATCTCCATGGCCGACGTCCGCCACGACATGAAGCCCCTCGCACCCATCGGCGACGAGTGGACCGACTACCTTGACTACCTCCACCACACCCACACCTACGTCGACGAGGTATACCAACTCTGGGGCGAAGGCGGATTCAACGGCCACGGCACCGCCGCCTCACGCGCCTTCACCGCCCACCGCCTCGCCGCCGGAGCCGACATGCTCCGCAACCTCATCGTCGCCGCCTGGGTCAAAAGCGCCGAGCCCGTCCCCGAGTGGCACAACCACCACTCAAAATAACCAGTAACCTGCGGGTGCCCACCCTGACGCCGTTAGGGTAGGAATAGAAAATCTCCTTCCCAAAAAGTCATCCTGAGCGAAGCGAAGAATCCCGGCGATCTCCCATCCGCAAGACACAGACCGAGGTTTCTCTGAAAATCCCAACTGCTCATGTGCCGGAGGTTCCCGCTGACCTTGCTAACCCTGTGCCGGACAGCCCAATTCCCCTCAAGTACATCGGTTAGCGTTAGCACCCAAAGGACACCGCCAGTAACTATCCTCCGGCAAAGCCGGAGACTTGATGCAATTGGCCCCTCAAAGGGGCCTGAACGCACACTGCGGCAGGCTCGCTTTTGCGTCTTCCGCCGCGGGCTTTGTAACAA
>JBMFWD010000014.1:0-65178 GCA_049965615.1 Acidobacteriaceae bacterium | reverse complement strand
ACAAAAAACTTCCTCATAAGGAAAAAGTGTCAGAGATGTCCCCGGTCTAAAACGTCAGACTTGTCCCCGGCCGTTCAGAGGGATAACCTATCCCATAGAATCAACCACTTCCCCACAAAAAAGTGGGGGGCTCCAAACGCTTTTTATCCCGCTGCAACCTTTGCGCTCTTTGCGGTCTTTGCGGTGAAACAACCCCAACCCACACAGCGAGAATGCTCACCAGCAGAAGCCAAAACTCTAATCCACCCAACAGAGTCAACCACATACCCACAAAACAAGGGGTGTCCACCCCAGCCAGGCCGGGGTGGATACCCTCCAGACCAACACCTCAATGCTGAGGCTTTGGAGTCATCCGCACAAACCGCGAAGCCAGCTCCGGCCACTGTGAAAGCAGCCACCTTGCCCGGGTGCTTCCCGTCTTCTCCGCATGCAGCGCCACCAGGTCGCGAAGGCTCGTCCGCGCCTCCGCATCCAGCGACTCATACGGCTCCGGCGTCAAAAAGTCCTCGTGGTAACGCTGCGAGCCCAGGAACGCGCCGTCTTCGTCGAAGACCCATGCCAGACCCCCCGTCATGCCCGCGCCAAAATTCGTACCTGTCGAACCCAGCACGGCCACCACACCGCCCGTCATGTATTCGCATCCGTGCTCGCCCACGCCTTCCACCACGGCCAGCGCGCCCGAGTTGCGAACCGCAAAGCGCTCGCCCGCCCGGCCCGCCGCGAACATCGAACCGGCCGTCGCACCATACAGCGCCACGTTGCCCACGATCACGTGCAGCTCGCTCTGCCGCGCCGCACGGCCTTCGCCGCGCAGAATCAGCTCGCCGCCCGAGAGGCCCTTGCCCACAAAATCGTTGGCCATGCCGTCCAGCGTCAACTGCATCGGAGCCACCGCAAACGCCCCGAACGACTGCCCGGCAATCCCCTTCAGGTGGAACTGCAACGGAGCCTCGGAAACCACGCCCGCCGTCTTCAGCGCCGCAATCTCCCCGGCCAGGCGCGCGCCCAGCGTCCGGTCTTCGTTCGTCACCGCAGCCGTGAATTCGTAACTCTCACCGGCACGATATGCCGTCAGCGCCGGATCAAGCCACTCGTCATCCAGCAGCGAGTGCTCTTCCGGACGACGGTTCGTCTTGCCCTGCCAGCGCTGCTCGCCCGCGGCCGGCTTCACCAGCATTCGCTTCAGGTCCAGGCAGCCGTCAAACCGAACCTGCTCCAGCAGGTCCGTCCGCCCAATCGCCGCATCCAGAGACGGCAGACCCAGCCCGGCCAGCATCTCGCGGATCTCCCGCGCCAGCTCCTCGAACATGACCACAATCGCCTCAGGCTTGCCCCGGAACTTCGCCCGAAGCTCAGGCCGCTGCGTAGCAATCCCCGTCGGACACGTGTTCAGGTGACACTGCCGGGCCATGTCGCAACCCAGCGCCACCAGCACTGCCGTGCCAAAAGCAAACTCATCGGCCCCCAGCAACGCAGCCGTCACCACGTCCCGCGCCGTCTGCAGCCCGCCGTCCACGCGCACCCGCACCCGGCCGCGCAACCCGTTCTGGACCAGCACCTGCTGCGTCTCCGCCAGCCCCAGCTCCCACGGATCGCCCGCATACTTGATGCTCGACAAGGGCGATGCCCCCGTTCCGCCCGAGTGCCCGGCAATCACAATGTAGTCCGCGTAAGCCTTGGCCACACCAGCAGCCACCGTGCCCACGCCGATCTCAGACACCAGCTTCACGCCGATCGCCGCCTTCGGATTCACCCTCCGCAGGTCGAAGATCAACTGCGCCAGATCCTCAATCGAATAAATGTCATGGTGCGGCGGCGGGCTGATCAACTGCACGCCCGGCTGCGCATGCCGCAGCCGCGCAATCAGCTCCGTCACCTTGTGACCCGGCAACTGACCGCCCTCGCCCGGCTTGGCGCCTTGGGCAATCTTGATCTCGAGCTCCTCGGCATGCACCAGATACTCCGCCGTCACGCCAAAGCGAGCCGAAGCCACCTGCTTGATCCGGTTGTTCAACAGCCGCGCCGGCTTCATCGAACCCAGCAGCGGAAGCTCCGCCTCGGGCTGATAAACCAGCGGATCTTCACCGCCCTCGCCCGTATTCGAGCGAGCGCCCAGCATATTCATCGCCGCCGTAATCGTCTGGTGCGCCTCAGGACTCAAAGACCCCAGCGACATGGCGCTGGCAATAAACCGATGCGTGATCGCACTCGCCGGCTCTACCTGATCCACAGCAATCGGCGACGCCGCAGGCCGTATCTCCAGCAGGTCCCTCAACACTCCGTTGGTAGGCTCCGCCGCCTGCGTCCGGAAGGCCGTCCAGGCCGCCGCCGGATCGGCAAGCGCCGTAGCTGCCTTGGTCGTGCCCGTCACCGTCTGCAGCAGACGAACCGTCTGCGGCTGCCACGAGTGCGGCTCGGCCGTATCCGACTTCCGGAACCGCACCCAGCCGTAATCCGGCAACACAGGCTTCGCCTCTTCCGCAGGAGGCTGTTCAGCCGGAGGATATGCTTCGCCCCAAAGCCCCTTGACCGTCTTCTCCAGATGCTCAAACCCTACCCCGCCAATCGGCGCAGGTGTTCCGGCAAAGCAACGCTCCACCACATCCTGGCTCAAACCAAGGCAATCAAACAGGTGCGCTCCCCGGTAGCTGTCCACCACCGAAATGCCCATCTTCGACATGATCTTCGCCAGCCCTACGTCGAACGCCTTCAGCATGTTCTCTTCGCCCTTAGCAGGTTCAAGAACCCTCGCCGTCTCCAGCGCCAGCCAAGGGCAAACCGCACCCGCGCCCATGCCCAGCAGGACAGCCACATGATGCAGATCGCGGCAGTCCCCAGCCTCGACCGCCAGACCCACGCAAGTACGCAGCCCGGAGCGAATCAGCGAGTGATGCACGGCGCCAAGCGCCATCGCCATGGGCAGCGGAATCGACTGCTCCCCACAGGTCCGGTCCGTCAGCAACAGAATCGCCGCTCCGCCCCGTACCAGTTCCTCAGCCTTCGCACAAAGCTCATCAATGGCCGTAACCAGGTTGCAGTCGGGATGAAAAACACAATCCAGCACCGCCAGAGGAAGCTCTTCGGCGATCGCATGCCGCCGATCCCGAAGCGCACTCATCTGCCCCAGTGACAGCACCGGCGAAGCCAGCGACAAACCAGGCAGCGGCTTGGTCTTATCCAGAATGTGCGGCCAGGGACCCAGACGAGTATGAAGCCGAATCACGCAAGACTCACGAAGTGAATCAATCGGCGGATTCGTAACCTGAGCAAAGCGCTGCCGGAAAAAGGCGTAAACAGGCCGTGGAGCCCGCGCCAGCGGCGTCAAAGGAGTATCATCCCCCATCGACCAGATGGCGTCCTTGGCATCGACGGCCATCGGCTTTAGAACCATATTGACGTCTTCGCGCGTGTAGCCAAATCCAAGCTGCCAACGCGACACCTGCGATGCATCCGGCTCTGCCAGCGGCGTCGAATCATCCAGTGTGGCATTCTCCAGCAGCTCCTCGTAAAGCGGAGCCATGCTATCAAACAATGCCTGCGCCTGATCATCCTCGTAAAACCTGTGGCGGGCCATATCCGCCAGCAGCATCTGTCCAGGACCGAGCCGGCCACTGTGAACAACCCGCTCCGGATCCAGATCCACCAGCCCGGCCTCAGAACCTACAATCACCAGGTCATCATCGGTCAGAAAGAAGCGGCACGGACGCAACCCATTTCGGTCCAGCGCAGCACCCACCAGGTGACCATCCGTGAAGACCACCGCGGCTGGGCCATCCCATGGCTCGACGCAATCTCCGTTGTAGACCAGAAATGCCGAATCCTTCGGGGTAACCGCCGGAGGCAGCAACATTCGTACCGACTCGGCTACCGTACGTCCATTACGGGTAAGCAGCTCAATCGCCTCGTCCAAGCTGGTAGAGTCCGAACCGCCAGCCGTGAAAATTGGCTTCAACTCTTCAGGCAGGGTGGAGCTGCGTGCATCCATCCGAGCGCGATTACCCCAAATCGTATTGATTTCTCCGTTATGGCCAATCATCCGGAACGGCTGTGCACGATCCCAAGAGGGCGCCACGTTCGTCGCAAAACGCTGGTGAAACACGGCAAAAGCTGTCGTATAACGTGGGTTGGCCAGATCGGGAAAGAACGACGGCAGCAGGCGTCCTGCGCACATGGCTTTGTACACAACCGTAGAGAAGCCCAGCGAGCACACGTAGCCCGGCGCCCCGCTCCGCTCAAATTCCTTCCGAGCAAGATATGCGCGACGGTCGAGCTCCTCTTTGGGAGTCGATGCATAAACCGGTGCGATTAGGACCTGCCTTATTGCAGGCATGGTAGAAAGTGCAATATCCCCCAGCACATCCGGCCGGGTCGGAACTTCACGCCAGCCCAGCACTTCCAGTTGCTGGTTCGCGAGTGCCCTCGCAAGCTCACGCTCTCCCGCCGCAACAGACTCCTGCGGAAGGAAAACCATCCCCACACCCAGCGGTTTTAAGCGAGGAAGAGTAATTCCCGTCTCTTCCAGCAGAAAATCAACCGGAATACCGGTCGTAATGCCAATGCCATCACTCGAAAGACCATCAGCGGCGACAGCGCCGCGATGCGCAAGGCGTGAAAGCGCGGTAAGAGCCATCCCCAGAACACTATGCGATTGCGTATTTCTGAGCGAGGCAATAAAACCGACGCCGCAGGATTCGTGATCGAAGCGAGCGTCTACTAGAGAATCATTGGACCTGCCGGACAACGTGGCCGGCGAGTATGCGCTGCGGTATCCCATAATTCATGATAGCGGCGTTCGCTGGCAAGACGAAGCCCTCTTTCGTGGAAATCTGCCGAATTCGGCATGAAGCAAGTCACTTCACTTGCAGGAATGACTTGTTGGATCGGCTTGACAAACTGCGTATGTATATTTATACATGAAGATGTATTTTTATGCACCAGAAAGGCGCGGCCTTGCCAAGGCCGCAATTTCTTTGCATGGGCAAGCACGAAAGACACGAAGCAATTCGAGAACTCATCTCACAGCGGCCAATCGGCAGCCAGGATGAACTGCGGCGTAAGTTAATCCGCAAAGGCTTTGACGTGACCCAGGCAACGCTCTCGCGCGACATCCACGAATTGCGAATCTACAAGGGACCCAACGGCTACGCTCTTCCAAACGGAAACGGACGGCACGAAGAGGATGAAGTTTTGCCTGACGTTCAGGAAATCCTGCACAGTTTCGGGTTGAAAGTCAGGCAGGCTCAAAACCAATTGGTGCTGTTTACAGCAGCTGGAAGCGCACAGCCAGTCGCATTGGCTATCGATCACGAGGACTGGCCTGAGGTGGTGGGTACGCTTGCCGGCGACGACACGATTCTGATCATCTGCCCAGACCAGCGACGAGCTGGAGTTCTGGCCGAGCGACTTGAAAAAATCATCGGCTAATTCTGACGGTTGCATCAACCAAAAATAGGGATCAAAAATGGCAGACCAGGGAAAGACCGCAGTGATGGGCGTGAGTGGCTATGGAGGGATGGAGCTTGCACGGCTGCTGCTGCATCATCCGCAGCTCAAAAATAAGACACCACTGTTTCTAGGTCGTTCCGGTAGTGCGACAGAAGCACTCATTAACCTGCATCCTCATCTGCGGGATAGCAGAAATTTATCCAATCTGCGAGTTGAGCCTTTTGACTGGAAGCGGCTACAGGAAGAACAAGTTGACGTCCTCTTTTTGGCTCTTCCCCATGAACAGTCCCGCTCTCTCGTTCCGGAGGCGCTGCAACATGGCATCCGAGTCATCGACCTGAGCGGAGCATGGCGCCTCGAAGAGGCCGACAATCGCGCCGTCTATGCGTTTGAAGATGAAGGCAGTGATCAGGCAGCTTCGATTCAGGCACAAGCAGTGTATGGCATGCCCGAACTACACAAAGAGGAGATCTCTTCGGCTCGGCTTATCGCAAATCCAGGTTGCTACGCAACCTCTGTCATCCTCGCCCTCAAGCCGTTGGTGTCATCTGGCTGGGTCGACGTAGACCGCGGTATTGTCTGCGATTCCAAATCCGGTGTCTCCGGAGCAGGAAAAGCCCCTTCCGCGAAGACTCATTTTATGCATGCAGCCAACAACCTCTCCGCCTACGGATTATTCGGTCACCGGCACACCGGAGAATTGCTGGAACAATTGCAACTGTCACGGGAACAGATCGTCTTCACGCCACACCTGCTTCCGATACCAAGAGGCATTCTTTCCACAATTTATGTTCACTTCAGCGAACCAAAGCAAGCGGCAGATGTAGAGCAGCGCTTCAGCGACTTCTTTGCAGCCAGTCCGATGGTTCGCATCTTTCCTGCTGGACACCTGCCCCAGATTCAGTACTCCGTTCACACCGGCTACTGCGACATCGGCTTTCAACTCGACCGGGACGGACGACGATGCATCATCGTCTCCTGCCTGGACAACCTGTTGAAAGGTGCTGCATCGCAAGCAGTACAAAATCTGAATTTGATGTGCGGATGGAACGAAGCGGAGGGACTGGAATGAAATACGTCGTAAAGCTCGGTGGAGCTGCCCTGGAAAATCCCACTGTTTTTCAAAACTGCGCCCGGGCTATCGCGGATCTTGCCAAGGATGGCCATCAGGTGGCCCTCGTGCACGGCGGTGGCGTGCAACTAACCCGCACCCTCAAACTGATGGGCAAACAGAGCGAGTTTGTAGCCGGCCTGCGTATTACAGATGCGGAAACCCGGGACGCTGCCCTGATGGTGCTCAGCGGTCGGGTGAACAAGTCTCTGGTAGCGGCTCTCGGAAAATTCGGCCAGCCGGCAGTCGGCCTGTCCGGGGGTGACGGCCTTGTCTTTCGTGCCCGCAAGAAGCGCACAAATCCTGATCTGGGATATGTCGGGGAGATCGTATCCTCTGACCCTCGCTGGCTGGAAGTCATCTGGAAGATGGGCGCAGTCCCGGTCATCTCCAGCATCGCTCTTGGATTCGACGGCGAATATTACAATATCAACGCCGATGAGATGGCCTCTGCCTGCGCTGCGGCATGCAAGGTCGATGCGCTGGTTTTCCTCACAGACGTTCCCGGAGTGCGAGGCGCTGACGGGGCCGTCATGCGCTGGGTGACGGTCGATCAGATTCATGCCCTGAGCGCCGATTCCATCATCAGTGGAGGCATGCTGCCGAAACTCGGCGCATGTCGCGAAGCTCTGCTGAACGGGGTCAAACGCGTTCGCATCCTTCCAGCGGAAGCCGCAAAGGTTTTGGCTGACCTGTGCAACGCACGTGTAGCGGATGGCACCGAAGTAATGGCGAGCTAAAGGAGCACTCGAAATGAGCTTGAAAGATGTACAAGCAGCCGAATCGCGGTTGCTGATCACCACGTATGAGCGATATCCGATTCTGTTCACCGGCGGTGAAGGAGTTCACCTGATCGATGAAAACGGGGAACGCTATCTCGATCTGCTGAGCGGGATCGGTGTAAACGCTCTAGGCTACGGGCACCCTGCCGTGGAAGCCGCAATCGCGGACCAGAGTCGCAAACTGATCCACATCTCCAACCTGTTCTTCCACGAAGGACAGGCTGCTCTTGCCGAGCGTCTGACGAAGGCCAGCGGTATGGATCGCGCATTTTTCTGCAACAGCGGAACGGAAGCCTGGGAGGCGGCGCTCAAGCTGGCTCGTGCCTATGCCAGTGACCAGCGTGCTGCCGGAAAGCAGATGGGAACTAAGTTCCTGGCCATCGAAAACAGCTTTCACGGCCGCACCATGGGCTCGGTCGCGACCACCCATAAAGCGAAATACCGGGAGCCGTTCGAACCCGTAATGCCTGGCGTCGAGTTCGTCCGATTCAACGACGTGGACGATCTCAACGCAAAATTCTCGACGGACGTCTGTGCCATCCTCCTTGAGGCAGTTCAAGGAGAAGGCGGCATTCGCCCGGTTTCGCAGGAATTCATGATCGCTGCGCGTGAGCTCACGCGCTCGACTGGTGCACTGCTCATTGCCGACGAAATCCAAGCCGGACTGGGCCGCACAGGAAAATGGTTCGCCTACCAGCATTACGGCATCCAGCCCGATGTAACCACCATCGCTAAGCCGCTGGCGGGCGGACTTCCCCTGGGTGCACTGCTATGCCGGCAGTTTGCGGCAGATGCATTTCATCCCGGCATGCACGGCACCACCTTTGGCGGCGGGCCGCTTGCGTGCGCTGCAGCGATCGCCGTGATGGATACTATCGAGCAGGACAACCTGCTCTCGCATGTAACAGAGATCGGCACATATTTTCGCAAGCGCCTCGATGAACTTGCTGCCGCCCATGATTGCATTGTGGATGTGCGTGGACTGGGACTCATGCTCGCGATAGAACTCTCTTCCGCTGAGCAGGCCAAGGAAGCACTTTCCGCAATGATGCGCAAGCGAATCCTCATCAATCGAACCCATGAAACGGTGCTGCGATTCCTGCCTCCGTTCATTCTGAGCAAGACTGACGTCGATACGGCATTGAATGCCCTCAATCAAGTTTTTACCGAGCAGGCCGCAGAGAAGGCGGGTGCTCACACAGGAGGCCACGTTGGCTAGCAAGGCAGTTGCTTATCCGCCGCAGACCGGCGTAAACTCGCTCGAATCTGCAATCCAGTCGCTTGCCGGCCGCGACTTGTGCTCCGTTGCCGACTTTACTGCACGTGAAATCGCAGCGGTTCTTGAACTTGGACACCGGGTCAAGGCAAATCCTGCGGAATTCCGCTGGGCATTGGATGCCAAGCAGATGGTCATGTTTTTTGAAAAAGCCTCTCTGCGCACCCGCCTTACCTTCGAGACTGCGATCAACACACTCGGCGGCTCAGCCATCTTCGTAGACCAGACTCAGTCGCCTTTGGGTGAGCGCGAGTCTCTTTACGACATGGCCCATAACCTCGAACGCTGGGCATCCGTCCTAGTGCTGCGGACCTATGCTCATGACACCATCACGGATATGGCGCAGTATGCCTCCATTCCGGTCATCAATGCATTGAGCGATCTGGAGCATCCATGCCAGGCACTGGCCGACTTCCTGACATTGCAGGAGCGCTTCGGTTCGCTCAAGGGTATGCACTTTACCTATGTTGGAGACGGCAATAACGTCTGCCACTCCCTCATGCTTACGGCTGCGCAGGTAGGCATGCACTTCACTGTTGCTACACCGCGCAACTACGCGCCCAAGGCGGAGCTTGTTGCGCTCGCCCGGTCTATTGGAAACGTAACCGGCGCAAACATTTCCGTCATTAATGATCCTGTGGCCGCTGTAACGGATACCGACGCCGTGTACACGGATATCTGCACCAGCATGGGCTTCGAGCACGAGGCTACCAAGCGAGCCCCCATCTTCAAGCCGTATCAGGTGAATGAGACGCTCATGGCACACGCCGCCCCGCACGCGGTGTTCATGCACTGCCTCCCTGCGCATCGCAACGCTGAAGTCACAGATGCCGTGCTCGATGGACCGCAATCCGTCGTCTTTGAACAGGCGGAGAACCGTATGCACGCGCAGAAGGCTCTGATGCTGCTGCTCCTTGGGGGGCTGACTAACGAGAGCAACCCTACTGCTGGTCAGCACAGGCTCGACGGCAGAAAAGAGGTTGGTCAGTGAAGATGTGGGCAGGCCGCTTTCGCGAGCCACTCGACCCGTTCTTCGATCAATGGCAGCGCTCCCTGCCATTCGATTGGCAGTTGCTGCCGGAAGAAGTTGCGGCCAGCAAGGCGCATGCGCTCGCCCTGGAAGCTGCAGGTGTCCTCAGCTCGCAAGAGCGTGAGGCGTTGCACAATGCGCTGGACCTGATCGTTGCCCGATTCCACGCAGCGGACAATTCCGGTCCCAACTGGGTTGCGTCCAATCAGGAGGCCGAAGACATCCATCACTTTGTCGAATTGCAGCTGGTCGCGACCGTTCAGGACCTTGGACTCAAGCTGCACACGGGCCGCAGCCGAAATGAGCAAATTGCAACCGACCTGCGCTTGTATGTTCGCTCACGCGGGCAGTTGTTGCAGAGCTACCTGGGAAGCTGGGCGGAAATCCTGCTCAACAAGGCAAAGGCTGCCGGCGATGCTGCCATGCCGGCGTACACCCACCTGCAGCGTGCCGAACCAGTTCTGGTGGCGCATTGGCTCACTGCCTATGCAGAAATGCTGCTTCGCGACGTCTCCCGCCTCGAAGATTGCATTCGCAGAGCCAATTTCTGCCCCCTCGGGTCGGGAGCTGTAGCAGGCGCCACGCTGGCTCTGGATCGCAGTATTGCAGCCCAGGCGCTTGGATTTGCCGCACCCACACCCAATAGCATGGACGCCACCAGCGACCGCGACTTTGTCGTTGAGTTTCTGCAGGCGCTCACGACCATTGCGCTGCACGCCAGCCGGTTTGCGGAGGAAATCACTCTCTTTGCCACAGCGGAATTCGGCTTTGTCGATCTCCCGGAAGCTTTTTCGACTGGATCGAGCGCTATGCCGCAGAAGAAGAATCCCGATCTCACCGAACTGGTGCGTGGGAAAGTCGGTCGCATCAATGGCGCTGCGCAGGCCGTGACCCTGCAACTCAAAGGGCTGCCGCTCGCCTATAACAAGGACCTGCAGGAAACCCAGGAGCCTCTGTTTCAGGCAACCATCGCAATGCACCAGATGCTGCATCTGTTGGCCAAATTCACGCACGCTCTCACGTTCCGACACCAGCGCATGCAAAGTGCGTGCGAAACCGGCTTCATGAACGCCATGGCGGCGGCCACCTACCTGGTACACAAGGGAGTTCCCTTTCGCACCGCTCACGAGAAGATCGGAAATGCCGTGCGCTACTGCCTGGAGAAGGGCTGCGAACTGGGTGAACTTTCCATTGAAGACCTACGCCAATTCGGATCGGAGTTCGAGCCGGATTTCTTCGCAGCGGTCACTCTGGAAGCTACTTTGGATTGCCACGATGTTCAAGGCGGCACAGCGCGGGCACAGGTGCGCGCATCCCTAGATGATCTGCAGGAGCGCATTACTTCGCTGGTGAATGCACGAGGTCGCGTCGACCTGGGCCTCAACGACGCAACTGAGGTGAGCCATGCAGATTCGTAAGGCGAGGTTGCAGGACGCAACCAACATCTACGAACTGGTGAACAGCCTTTCGCCCGATGGAACACTGCTGGGGCGCAATTACGCGGAAATCTGCGAAAACGTTCGCGACTTTACCATCGCCGAGAGCGACGCAGGCGTCTTCCTGGGCTGCGGCGCCCTGCACCTTTACGGGCCGCATCTGGCCGAGGTTCGTTCCATTGTTGTCAAGCCAGAAGCCAAGAGCCGCGGCGTTGGCGGAAAGCTACTCTTCGCCTTGCTCAGCGAAGCGGATCAGCACGGCGTTGGCTGCGTCTGCCTGTTTACGCGTATCCCGGACTTCTTCTACCGCTATGGTTTCCGCACGGTGGAAGATCGTACGGCACTGCCCGATAAGATTTTCAAGGATTGCCAGAATTGTCCGCGCCTGTATCGCTGCGACGAAGTCGCGATGGCGCGCGGTGAGGTGCCAAGAGTTTCCATTCTTGGACCAAAAGTGCAGGCGGAAAAGCTCGTCAAGATTGCTGGTTGATGGGGCACTGCGCCCGATCACCGGCTTTGTTACACTCCGTCCATGCCACAAGGCTTTTTTCTCACCTTCGAAGGGCTCGACGGATCGGGCAAATCCACTCAGCTGCGCAAACTGGCTCACTGGCTTGAGGCGCGCGGTGAGTCCTGCGTGATCACCCGGCAGCCCGGCGGCACAAAAACGGGCGACCGCATCCGGGCGCTGCTGCTTGACTCGCGCACCGAGGGCCTCTCGCCGATGGCGGAACTGGGTCTCATGTTTTCGGACCGCGCGCAATCCATCGCCGAAATCATTCAGCCGGCGCTCAGCGAAGGCAAGATTGTGCTCTGCGATCGATACACCGACTCCACCGAGGCTTACCAGGGCGGTGGACGGCAGCTCGGTTCCGAGTTGGTTTTGCAGCTCCACAAATCCATGTGCGGTGGCCTTGATCCTGACCTGACCATCCTGCTGCTGCCCGATCTGCATCGCTCTCTCGAACGTGCCCGCCGCCGCAATCATCGCATCGTGGCGCAGACGGCGAAGGATGAAGGGCGATTCGAGAGCGAGAATGAGGAGTTCTACCAGCGTGTTTTCGATCAATATCGTCAAATTGCCCGCAGGGATCATTTGCGTGTGGTCGCAATTGAGAGCGATGAGGAAATTGAGAGAATCCACGAGCGCATCACACGCATAGTAGGAGAAAGGCTGGCGCGTCGGGCATGATTCCCCGGGGCGTGCCTCAGGAAGCGACCGCATGGCCACTGTCACCCAGACACGCAAGGAATTTCCCGTAGTCACACGCGGCCAATACAAGCTGCCGCCGGGGCTGAAGCTGAACCTGCCCTTTTACGTCACTCGCAAGTTCTTCAATCCGGGCGACCCCATCAAGCTGTTTGAGCATCTGCAGGCGACTTATGGCTCCATGTCGCACTATCGCATCGCCACGAGCGACGTGGTGGTGGTGCATGAGCCGGAGTTCATCCGGGAGATTCTGATCAACCAGGCGGACAAGTTCATCAAAGAGCGCACGCAGCGCCGGATGAAGATTCTGCTGGGCAATGGGCTGATCACCAGCGATGGCGAGTTTCACAAGCGGCAGCGGCGCATCGCGGCTCCGGCCTTTCACCGGCAGCGCATCCAGGCGTATGGCGAGGTCATGGTGGACCGCGCGCTGGCCCTGCGCGAGGAGTGGCGGGAGGGCCAGGAGGTTGGCGCGCTGGCGGAGATGATGCGCGTGGCGCTGCAGATTGTGGCTCGGACGCTGCTCAATACCGACGTGACCGCCGAGGTTCGCCAGATCAATGACGAGGTCAATGCCATCATGGGCCTCTACAATTTCCTGGTGGCTCTGCCGCGGGCAGAGGCGTATCTGAACTGGCCGATTCCAGGGCTAATGCGCTTCAAGCGGGCTCGCAAGCGGCTGGATGCGGTGGTGCACCGCATCATTGCCGAGCACCGGGCGGACAACGTGGATCGCGGCGACCTGCTTTCGATGCTCCTGCAGTCGCGCGACGACGAGGCAGACCACTCCGGCATGACTGACGAGCAGGTGCGCGACGAGATCCTGACCATCTTTCTGGCCGGGTACGAGACCGTGGCCACCGCGCTGACCTGGACCTGGTACCTGCTGGCCCAGAATCCCGAGGCCGAGTCGCGGATGCATGAGGAACTGGACCGCGTGCTGCAAGGCCGCGCGCCGACGCTCGACGATCTGCCGCAGCTTCGCTACACCGAGATGGTGCTGGCGGAGTCGATGCGGCTTTATCCCCCTGCCTGGGCGATGGGGCGGCAGGCAACCGAGGACGTGGAGCTTGGGCCTTACCGTCTGCCGGCGGGCAGTTATGTCTTCTTCAGCCAATACATGATCCAGCGCAACCCGGAGTTCTGGCCAAAGCCGCTGGAGTTTCGCCCGGAGCGGTTTAGCCCGGAGGAGAAGGCTGGGCGGTCGAAGTTCGTGTATTTCCCCTTTGGCGCGGGCGGGCGGCAGTGCATTGGCGAGGCCTTTGCGTGGATGGAGGGCGTGCTGGTGCTGGCCACGCTGGCCCAGAAGTGGCGGCTGCGGCTGGTTCCGGGGCAGACGATCGGTTTGCAGCCCAAGATCACGCTGCGGCCCAAGCCCGAGATCCGCATGATTCCCGAGCTTCGCTAGGCTCTGCCTTTGCTACTCTTAAGCCGTGGGCTTCAGCGACTTTATCGGCAATGAGACGGCGGTGCGCCACCTGCGCGAGGCGATTGCGGCGGGGCGGCTACCTCATTCGCTGCTGATGGCCGGGCCACGGGGCGCGGGCAAATACACGCTGGCGGTGATGCTGGCCCAGGCGGTGAACTGCCTGGAGCAACCGGTCACCGGCGGGCTGCCGGACTTCTGCGGACACTGCTCCAACTGCGAGCGCATCGGGCAGGCGCTCGATTTGGAGACGCGGGTGGCCGAGGCGATTGCGGCCCGCGAGGACCTGCGCGAGGTCGACAAGAAGGAGACCCGTATCCTTGTCCAGACACACCCGAGCGTGCTGGTGATTCCTCCTGATCCTCCGCAACTGCTCATCAAGATGGGACAGGTGCGGCAGGTGATCCGGGAGGCCCAGCGGACTCCCTCGGATGCGCGGCGGGCGGTGTTTATCTTTACCAGCGCGTCGTTCATGAAGGAAGCGGCCAATTCCCTGCTCAAGGTGCTGGAAGAGCCGCCGCCGTATGCGCTGATCGTGCTGACCGCCGAGAACCCCGGCGAGCTGCTGCCGACGATCCGTTCGCGGACCAGCCTGGTGCGGCTGGGTGCGATTGCCATCGAGGAGATCGAACCGCTGCTGGCCTCGCGCCGCAGCGACCTGAAGCCGAGGGAGCGGGCGCTGGTGGCGCGGCTGGCTGAGGGCGCGGTGGGCCGCGCGCTGGGCTTTGACCTGCCGGGCTACCTGTCTTCCCGGGCCGATGCGCTGGTGTTGATGCGCAATGCGCTGCAGGACCCGGACCACACTGCGCTCTTCAAGGTGACTGAGACCTACCGTGCCGGCGCCGAGGGTCAGGAGAAGACGCAGGGGCTGATCCGCGCCATGCGCTCGCTGCTGGAAGACCTTCTGATATTGCTTTCCGGGGCGAGCGGGCTGATTCGCAACGTGGACCTGGAGCGCGAACTGGGCGTGATGGCCGGGATGGTGACGCTTGACTGGCTGGATCGCGCGTCGCGGGGACTGCAGGCGGTGGAGTCCGGCATGCGGCGCAACCTGCTGCGCAACGTTTCGCTCGACGCCTTCGCCGCAGAGCTGGAGGGCGCGGGCCGCTGACCAGGGCGCATGCAGCCTTTCCGGGTTGCGCCAGCATCCAACCGGGCAAAGCCTAAAAAGAAGCCAGGCATGCCGAAGATCCCACGCGAGAACCCTGTTCCGATTGCAGTGAACCCTCCGAAGAACAAGCCTTCCGTCGCCAGAACCCACGAGGAGTCCGTCGGCGAGGCGGACGGCAAGGTGGAGGCCATCGACTCCGGCTTTGCCGGGCAACGCAAGCTGATTCGGCCAGTGCTGCCGGAAAATGCTTCGGTGGGGCGCGATCCTCGACGGCGCGGCTTTCGCGGCATCTGGACGCGGCGCGATACCAGCCAGCCGGCCCCTTCCGTTCCCGACGGCACGCAGGCCGAGGGTTTCTACCTGCAAAAGCAGATCCAGGCGCAGACGCCGATGGTGTTCGTGCTCGACGATGGTGAGCAAATTGAAGGCTGCATCGAATGGTACGACCGAAGCTGCATCAAGGTGCGGAACAGCAGCCGGGTGCTGGTTTATAAATCGTCCATCAAGTACCTGTACAAGGCCTCGGAGCGGCAGGGCGACGGCCCTATGATTTGAGTGCTGGCCGCACGGGCAGCCGCGCGCTTTGCGCGCCATTCCACTTTGAAGATTTTCCTGTCCCACCCAGGCGGAGCCTGGATGGGGCACCCCTATGGTAGTGATTCGAGCGGGTGCTTCAAAAATGAGCGCTCCCTGCCCCCCACTTTTTTGTGGTGAAGTTGTTGATTTTATGGGAGAGGTTAACCCTCTAAGGATGGCTCGGCCCCCCTGTTTTTGCAGGGATGTGACTGATTCTAAAGAAAAGGCTATCGCTCTAACAGGTCATACCCTGCGATTTTTTTGCTTACCCGTTAACGCCTGGTAAGTCTCTTAATATGTTGATCTTCCGGGACGTTAGGCTGGTAAGTCTTTTGGATCATATAGCTTAGCGGCTGGGGTTAATACTGCGATTTTATGCGTTGTATATGATTTTATTTGTATTGATCTACGATTTTTTTCGTAGGGTTACGCGCTCTGGTCTGAGGGATAAAAAGACATCGGGGCAGGCTGTGATGGCCTGCCCCCTGATGATTTGTGCTCTATTTCTATTTTAGCGAATTCGGGGTGAATTCCCGGCACATTGGTGGCTTACCGGTTTGACGTCGCAATGGACAAAAGGGTCGGCCTTTGGCCGATATGGCGCATTCTTTCTTTCCAGAAAAGCCGGAAAGAAAGAATGGGGCACCGGCAGTTTCTCGATGGAGGCTAATTCCAGGTTCCCGCGTGGTCAGTGCGGGCGGCCAGCCAGGTTTGGAGCCGGGTGAAAGGCTGGCGGGGGTGATGCGTGGAAGGTGAAGTGGGGCATGGGTTGGGGCCTGGGCATGGGCGCCGACCGCGGTGCGGGCGCGGGACGGAAGACCGGGCCGGGACGTGCGCCGGGGTTCGGTCCTGGGGCCGGGCGAAGGACTGGGCCGCCGAGCGGAGGCTGACTGGAGTTGTTGTTTTCTCCACCGTTGTTGCGGGGGTGGAAGAACGGGGCGTGGCGCGGTGAGGAACCGACACGCGCACCTCCCCCATGATTTCCGCCGGAATTGTTTCCGCTGGAGGGGTAACCGCCGTTGAGGATGGGGTACGGGGCGCGGGTGACCGGCTGGGAGCGACCTGCCCGGTTGGAGGCTCCGCCGGGATGGGCGGCTGCGGACCTGTTAGTTTGCCCTCCTCCATCGACGGGTGCGAACTGCATATAGGGCAGAGCCGGACGAACGGGCTGGAGATTTTTTCCATTGAGGCGGAATGGGCGCGGAGATGGCCTGGAGCCGTTAAAGGGCTTGAAGACGCCGCCGAACTGATTGCCGCGCCGGACCGGGTAGATGCGCGGGACCCGATGCCGGGGCGCATGCGCGGGACGGACCGGGCGAATGAGCCGGTTGTAGTGGGGGGGCGCGGTCTGGATGTAGGAGACCGGATACCAGATGCCGCCGTAGCCGCCCCATCCGCAGTTCCCGGGGAACCAGACCCAGCCGTAGCCACCGAACCAGTTCCAATAGCCGCAGTGATAGGGCCACCAGCCCCAGGGGTAGCCGGAGATCCAGGTGTATCCCCAGGAGGGGTAATAGCCCCACCAGCCGTAGGCGTACGGGTCCCAGCCTTCGCCGACGCCAGCGGGAGCCCAGCCTTCTCCGTATCCGGGAACGTCGTACCAGTCGCCGTAGGCGTTGAGCTCGTTCCAGGCGGCGTTGTCGGTGGAGTCATAGCCGCCGCTGGAGGCCAGGTCGGCGAGAGCGGCATCACGGTTGGAGTTCCACTGGTCCCAGGAGTTGGGCGGGATGGAGTCGCTGACCTGGTAGGAGTAGGCGTCGGAGGGATTGAGGCTGACGCTTTGGCCGCTTTGGAGGCTGGTGAGAAAATCCGTACCTTCGAGAATCTGGAGATCGCCCTGGATGGCGGCGACCTGGTAGGGGGTGTTGTCCATGTCGACGCGGATGACGGAGTTGCTCTGGGGCACGACGGTTTCCGGTCCGACGGCGAGGGTGTACTGGTTGCCCTCGGTGTTGAATTCGTAATAAGTGAGGCCGGAGAGCGCGCGGAGACGGCCGTTCATGATGCCGTCGCTGCTGTCGTCCAGACGTTCGACGACGAGGGAGCTGTTGGGGGCGAGGCGGGCGACGCTGCCGTCTTCAAACTGAATTTCGGCCCGGCCGGAGTCGCCGGTGACGATGCGCATGCCTTCGTCGATGGGCATGTTGAGGAAGGCCCTGGGGAATGCGAGGAGGTCGCCGCGGTAGACGCGGACGTCGCCATGGACGTCGCTCATGCGGAGGACGGGCTGGTGTACGGCGTCGGCGGGCGGCTCGGGTGGGTTTTGATTGTCCTGCGCGCGCAGTAGGAGCGGGGCGGCCAGAAGCAAGGCCAAGGTGGCGGCGACGGTGGTGATTCGGCAGAGATGAAAACGGAATGTGCGGTGATGGAATGTCTTCTGCATGGCTTGCCCCTTTCCTTGCAGGTGCGCCCCTACCTATACAAACGCGCGAGAAGGCCTAATGGTTGCGTGATTTTATTGTCATGAAACAAAGCTTAAGGCCTTTGCCCTGCCGGCAGTTGCTGGGCGGCGAGGGTTTGCGCGTGGTGAATGTGGCAGATGGCGATGGCGAGCGCGTCGGCGGCGTCAGCGGGCTGGGGCGGTTCCGGCAGGTTGAGGAGGCGGGCGACCATGAACTGAACCTGCTCCTTTTGGGCGAGGCCGTAGCCGGTGACGGTGGATTTGATGGTGAGCGGGGAGTATTCGGCGAGGGGCAGACCGGCGTTGGCGATAGCCAGAAGGGCGATGCCGCGGACGTGGCCGAGCTTGAGGGCGGATTTGACGTTGACGGAGTAGAAGACTTCTTCAACGGCAACGACATCCGGCTGGTGTCTGGCGAGGAGCGCGGCGAGGTGCTTGTGGACGAAGGCAAGGCGCTCGGGGAGGGTCTGCTTTTTGGGCGGGGAGACGCCGCCGAATGCGATGGAGACGAGGTCAAGGGCATGGCTGGCGCGGCCTGCGGCCTGGATAGTCTCGACCACGCCGTAGCCAGTGGTTTCAGAGCCGCAGTCGATGCCGAAGACGCGCATAGTTTACCGGAGCAGCGCGCCGCTAGCGGGAGATTCCTTCGAGCGGCGAGCTGGCGGTGGCGTAGAGTTTTCGCGGCATGCGACCCGCGATGTAGGCCTTGCGACCGGCGAGGACGGCGTGCTGCATGGCCTCGGCCATGAGCACGGGGTTGGCGGCGGCGGCGATGGCGGTGTTCATGAGGACGCCGTCTGCGCCCATTTCCATGGCGAGCGCGGCATCGGAGGCGGTGCCCACGCCGGCGTCGACAATGAGGGGGACCTCGGTGATAACTTCGCGGAGGATGGCGAGGGTGGCGCGGTTCTGGATGCCGAGGCCGGAGCCGATGGGTGCGGCGAGGGGCATGACGGCGGAAGCTCCGGCGTCGATGAGGCGCCTGGCAAATACAACGTCATCAGAGGTATAGGGAAGAACCGTAAAGCCTTCCTTCACCAAAGTGCGCGTAGCTTCCAGAGTGGCCTGGACATCGGGGTAAAGGGTGGCCTGGTCGCCGATGACTTCGATTTTGACCCAGTCGGAGAGGCCGACTTCGCGGCCGAGGCGGGCGGCGCGAATGGCTTCCTCTGCGGTGTAGCAGCCGGCGGTGTTGGGCAGCAGGAAGTAGCGCCGGGGATCGATGAAGTCGAGGAGGGATTCCCTGGAGCGGTCGAGATTGACGCGACGGACGGCGACGGTGACCATTTCGGCGCCTGAGGCTTCGATGGCGCGCTGGGTTTCGGGGCCGTCCTTATACTTGCCGGTGCCGACGATGAGGCGGGACTGGAAGGCCCGCCCGGCGATAACCATGGGTTCCATGAGATTGATTGTAAGCCGGGGTGAGGATTTACGGAGGCGAGTGGAAAAGAGAAAAGCCTCCGGAGGGCCGGAGGCTGGTTGAGAAGATCGGAGCCGCTAGTGCTTTTCGCTGGAGGTGTCCTGCCTGGCTTCCTGCTGGGGCGTGGTGGTTCCCTTTCCGCCTGCGCCGATCTGGCCGGTGGGGCGGTTGCGGTAGTCAGTGAACTGGCTCTGCGGTGGCAGCAGCATGACCTTGATGTTCTTGTCCTTGGCGTCGATTTTGTAGACCTGGCCGAAGGTCTGATAGTCATTGCCGATGACCTGGAGCACGAGCGTGTCACCCACCGGGATGACCGTGATGACGGCCTTGCCCTGGCGATTGGTGGTCATTTCCATGTAGCCGTCCGGACGGTTATCGCGGGTGCTGTGGAAGATGACGTGGGCGTCGTTGATGGGCTTGTGGAACTGCTCGCTCTCAACGGTAACGGTGATTGTGGCGGTCGGGGGTGGCGGCTTGTACTTGCGGCCACGGAAGTGTTTGTCGCCATGCCACCAGTTCGCCATCAACGCGGTCGGCAGGGCGAGCATGACGACGAGTGGAACGATGCGTCGAAAACGAAGGGCATTTGCCATAGATGAGATTGTAAAACCCCCGGGTATGGGATGAAAAGAGTTTGTGACGTTTGAGACTCAGATGAGATCGTCGCCGGGGTCGAAGCCGCCGTCGTCAAAGGAGCTGGTGTCGTTGAAGCTATTGTCGAAGCCCTGATTGCTGTCAAAGCTGGAGTTGTCGAAGGGGTTTTGCTGCTGGAAGTCCTGGTTGTTAAAGTCTGGGCTCTGGGAGGGTTCTTCGATATAGGTGTTGTTGATGACGGTTTCCTCGACGGGCATGCCGCCGCCGAAGCCCATGGGGGAGCCGAATCCGCCCATGCCGTGGTGGAAGAGGGATTCAATGCCTTCAAAGGCGAGCGCTCCGGCTGCTACTCCGGCGGCCGTGGTGGCGGCGGAGCGGAGGAAGCTGCTGCCCTCGCTGGGCTGCGCGTACTGTGGTTGGGCGTATTGGGATGGGGGCGGGTATTGCGGCTGGGCGTATTGGGGCGGTGGGGGCGCGTTGGGGACGGGCTGGTACGGCGCGGTTCCGCCGTAGGGCTGGGATGAGGGCGCGGGTTCGTCGCGATGAAAGAGATTGCCGAGGAAGCTGCTGGTACGTGCCGGCTGCGGGGGAGCTGGCTGCTGCTGAGCTTCGGCAGTGAGCTGCTGGATGCGGGCCTGCGCCTGATGCAGGGAGATGTCCTGGACGAGGACGATCTGGGCGAGCTTATAGAGGGCGTCGGGATCGCGAGCGAGGCCGTCTTTGAGGAGGGCTTCGGCGTCGGGATCTTTCTCGTTGAGCGGGGTACGGGCGACCTGTTCGACGAGTTGCTGGAGCATCTGAGCTTCCTGTGGGGTCATGCGGATCTTTCCTTCCGTTGCGACGTCCGGATGGTTGAGACGGCGCTACGTTCATTAGACGCCTTTTGCAGAGGAGAGTGTGCAGAGTTTGTGTTGCGGCGGCTGGGGAAGCCACAGCGGGGCCGGATGACCGGCCCCGCGAGGGTTGGTGGATCGAGATGGCGGCTAGAAGGTGAGGTGGAGTGCCATTTCGATGATGCGGTTACTGCCGATGGTGCTGGTGACAAAACCGACCGGCGTATTGGTGTTGGTGGGAACGGTGTACAGTTCGTAGGCGCAGGCCTGACTGGAGCCCTGGCAGGTTCCGACGCCGCCGGCATTGGTTCCGTTGGGAACCTGTACGGAGTTGCTATACGAGGGTTGGACCTGTGTGCCGTTGGCGTAGGGATAGCCAGGGTTGGACGGGGATGCGAGTTCAAGAAAGCTTGAGCTGAGCTGCACATTGTTCTGCGGCACATCAAAGCTGGGCGTGTTGGTTACGTTGAAGATCTCGAACTGGTAATTGAGACCGTAGTGATGACGAATCTCAAAGGTTTTCTGGATGGTGAGATCGACGCGCTTCTGGAAGCTTTGCCGGAAGATGTTGCGCTGTCCGGGGACGAAGGTCGTCTCATAGACGTCGCAGAGCGGGCCGCCTCCGGGACCTGCGTTGCCTCCATCGGAGGTGGTATCGCAGGGAGGGACGCCGTTCTGCCCGGGGTTGAGAAGCGGAACCTGGAAGTCTGTCGCGTTGAGAGCAGCCAGATTGGGGTTGATCTGGGCCTGGGCTCCGGTGTGACCGGTTTCCGCCTGCCTGGGACTGACGCCGGGACGAAGCGGGAGCACCGGGTTGAGCAGAAAGATGTTTCCGCCGAAGTACTGGTTACCGACTGAGCCGGAGAAGTCATAGACACTGTAAGGCTGACCGCTTTGAAAGACGGTGATGCCTTCGAGCGCCCATCCATTGGTGACAAAGTGGAGCATATTGCGGTCACTGTGGATGAGGCTGGGAAGATCGTAGACGAAGTTGGCGGTAGTCACGTTGGTGCGGTCGAAATCCGCATCAGCGTAGGAGTTGCGAAGGTTCTGAGGGTTGTCTCCTGTGAAAAACAGACCGATGTCGCTCTGCTCGTCCAGGGTGTGTGACCAGGTATAGGAAAGTCCGAACTGGAGACCATGCGACATGCGGTGCTGGACGCGCGCCTGAAGCGCATCGTAGGAGGAGATGGCCGCCGAGGTGAAGGAAGTGGAGTTGGGATCGTAGCCGGTATAAGGCACTCGCAGATCGACGTTGCCGCCGCTATAGGTGTCATAGGGCTCGTATTGGTCGATGTAGGGATTGCCATTTTGATCGTTGGAAGGACTGATGGTCTCTACGCCGTAGGAATAGGTTTGACCGTTGATGGGATTGTTTGGCGTAGCGATAGCGGGCTCATTAAAGGGCAGCGGAACAATCTCATGCTTGCCGCGGTTGCCCACGTAAGCGATGTCGATCATGGTGCTGTTCTTCGGCTGCCACTGGAAGTCCAGGGTCCAGTTCTCCGAGTACGGCAGTACGTTGTGAATGTTGTAGTTGCCGATGATCTGCGGAATGGCTTCGCAGGCGAATCCGGAGAGCGTGTTGCCCTGGTAGATGTCCAGACCGTCGCACTCGGATTCCTGCTGATCGAGGGTGGGCAACTGCGAGGCGAGATTGGCCGGATTGGTGGGTGGAGTGATGCTGGTAAAGGGTTGGCTCAGGTTGCCGTTGGCGTTGGTAAAGGCCGCGAAGGGCGCTTCCTGGGTTACGCCGAAGGGACCGCTGATGCCGTTGCCGGCCGGCGGCGAGAGGTATTGGAAGTACTCACCGCGGTTGTAGTAGAGCCCGGCGCCGGCGCGCCAGACCACGGTATTGTGAAAGCGAGCGGGCGACCATGCGATGCCGATGCGGGGAGCGATGCCCCACTGGCGGCCCTTGAGGGTCGAGTCACTCACCCCGGGCGTACCGTATTGTTTGTTGTTGCCGGCGACGATGAAGCCTGAGTTGGTGATGGCGGCCGGGCTGGACTGGTAGAGCCTGGGGTCAAAGTTGAACATGAGGCCGTTGGCTTCACGGAAGGGTCCATTGAAGTCATAACGGACACCGGCCGTGACCGCGATGTTTGGCTTGACCTGCCACTTGTCCTGCACGAAAGCGCCCGCATCATTGTTGCGATAATGGCGATTCGCGTCGCCTTCGAGGACGGTTCCATTGCGGATGCCGCCTTCGAGGAAGCTGGCGAAGTTGGAGGAACTGAGCCGAGCATGGCCGATTCGGTTGTTGCGGATGTTCAGCTGGGTGTAGTTGTAGTCAAAGCCGACGCTGATGTTGTGCTTGCCCAGGGAAAAGATGGCATTGGACGAAACGGAGTAACGGTTCTGGAAGTACCCGTCGTTCACGAAGTCCGACGAAGGACCGATACTGAGCGACGAGGCGTTGGAATTCCTCTGCGCAAAGTCGCTGATGCTGAGGCCCGGGAAGTAATCGCCGCCAGGGACAGAGATGCCGACGCTGGAGGCCGAGAGCGGCGCACTGTAAGTGCTATAGACCTTCTGACGGGAGAAGCCGATGCGCTGCTCCCAGTTGACTCTGGAACCAATGTTGATGGAGTTGTTCAGTGAGGCGACCTGCGAACCGCTGTCCTCGTGTCCCGGAAATCCGAGCACGTTGCTCAACGAGAACGGGCTGACCGCCGGGGTGTGCTGGTAGTAGTACTTGGCGGAAAGATGATCGTTCGCGCTGGCGTTGAAGTCAAGCGAAGCGGTGGCCTGATCGCCGCGGAAGAGCGACGTGCCCACCTGGGATACGTCAGGGAGCCCCTTGGACAGATTGGTTTGAGCGACGCCGCCAAAGCCCGGGCCATCCGCTGAAGGGATCAGGTAGGAACCGTCCGGCAGCTTTGCTTGAAGAATCTGGATGGCCGATGAATTCCATGCACTCTGGGGAACGTTCTGCGTGCCGTTGGTGGTGCAATCCGTATTGCCCTTCGATGCAGCGAAGTAGCTGCAGAGGGCTGCCTGAATACCGGCCAGACTGCGATCATTGGTGAGGCCGAAGGGAACCTGCATCCGAGAGAGCGCGCCGAACTGGTCAGACGTGTAAAGGTGCTGATAACCGAGGAAAAAGAAGAGCTTGTTCCTGATGATGGGACCGCCGACCGTGCCGCCTGCGATCCACTTATGCAGGGATGGATTGGCGTAGCTGGGATCGAGCGAGCCGAGGCCGATGTCCTGTTTATAAAAATAGGGCACTGCGTTGAGGGCGTTGGTGCCGTAGTGACCGTAGAGTTGCCCGTGTAACTTGTTGGATCCGGTGCTGGTGTCGACGGAGACCTGAGCGCCGCTGGTTCCGCCCTGGTCGGCACCATACATGGAGGTGGTGACCTGAACTTCCGACATGAACTCCGGCGGCGGCGATGCGAGGCCGTTTCCGTTGGAGCCGTAAACCGAGGTGCTGTTCTGGGCCTGGCCGCCGAACCTGGCGCCTTCCCCGATGTTGAAGTTGAAGCGCTGCGAGGCTTCCTCGCTGGCGGTCATGCCGTTGAAGAGATTAACGACGCTGACGCCGTTGACCGAGTAGGAGTTGTCAGTGGCTCGCTGGCCGTTGGCCCAGATGTTTTGATTGCCGAGGCCCTGATTGGTTCCGACGCCGGCGATGAAGTCGGCGCTGGTGCCGGGAGCGAGGATGGCGAGCTGGGTGAAGCTGCCAGTGGCGAGCGGCGTGGAGGCAATTTCGGCCTTGTCGAGGGTGTATCCGTTGGTGGTGTCTGTATTGTCAAGCAGTGGATTGGCGTTGACCTGGACGGTGGTGGAGCTGCTGCCGACCTTGAGAGTGACCGGAAGGGTGGTGGTCAGCGCGGAGCGAACCGTGACATGCGGATAGCTGGCGCTTTGGAACCCGGAGTGATCGACGGTGACCTTATAGGCGCCGATGGAAAGATTCAGAATCTGGAAGGTGCCGTCCTGGCGGGTCCTGGTGGTACGGGTCAGGCCGGTGTCGTTGTTAACGACCTTGACGGCGGCTCCGGGAATAGCTGCACCGGTGGTATCGACCACCGTACCGTTGATGGAACCAAGTGTTTGCTGTGCCTGCAGGCTGGGGACAAGAAACAAAAGACAGGCAATGAGTGGGAGCGCGAGGGCATAAAGTACCCGTCGAACTTGCGTCATGATGTTTAGCCTCAAAGTGATGTTGAAATGCGTTTCAGTTGGAGGTCGGTGGACGAACGCTACTCTTCGTACTCTTAGAACGTTACCGAAGGCACTGGAGTCACAATATAAATTCCAGATGAAAACGGATGAAGAAGGCCTGAGTTTCCACAATTTTTGAGAAGAATGTAGCACTTTGTGATGAAACTGCAAGGAAAATCGCAGTTGCCAGGATGGTACTGGTGTTGGGGGATCAGGAATCGCTGTGGGGATGGTTGCCGGAGAGGTGGCGCTCGATGCGATGGAGCATGCCGAGAAGCCAGTGGGAATCATCGACGGAGGGATTGAGGCGATGGAGCATTTCCCGGACCTGATAGAGGATGCTCTGGTCCGCGCCGGGCTTGATGTATTCGGAAAGTTGCAGGATTCGCTGCAGGGCCTGGGTGAGGCGTTCTCGATCGGCTGCGGTGGCGGGGTGGGGTGCAGGCGGTGGCGGAACTGGCGGCGGTGCGGGGTGGATGTGCCGGGCGAGTTCGTAAAGGCAGACGGCAACGGCCTGGCCGAGGTTGACGGATTCCTGCTCAGGCTGGGTGGGGATGTGCAGGATGGCGGAGCAGTGGGTGCAGTCGTCGTTGGATAGGCCACTTTTCTCTGAGCCGAAGACGATGGCGAGGCGGCCGGAGGGCAGGCGGCAGCGGAGTTCCGTGCCGAGGTTGGGCAACGAAATGACGGGCTGCACGGGATTGCGGCGGGCGATGCCGGCGGTGCCGAGCACCAGGTTGCAATCGGCTACGGCTTCCGCGAGGGTGGAGAATTCCCGTGCGGAGGCGAGAACCGAAGCCGCACCGACGGCGGAGCGGGCCTCGTGCCAGGAGGGCTGCCAGGGTTCGACGACGCGGAGATCGTGAAAGCCGAAGTTGACCATGGCGCGCGCCGCAGCTCCGATGTTGAGCGGATTGCGGGTGTGGACGAGGATGATGGAGCAATCTTCCTGACCCAGGGGATGCGTCATGTTTTGATTTTAGAGAGAGTGGTCGCTGGTGGCGGACTGGCAACCGAGGTGCGGCTATTTTCGACGCGATAAAAGGTTGGGTTCGCTATGAGAAACAGGTGCCGGGAGCGGCTACAATTGCGGGTTCGGAAGAGTTATGAAAACCACACGACGGGAATTTATCGGCGGCGGCTCGGCGACACTGATGGGCGCGGCCATGGGAGTGCATGGAATGAAACAGACACCTGACGAGAAGACACCGGGGGCGCCTCCGGCCTTTGCGACGGCTCCGCCGGCGGGCCCGGCTGTGGATGCGGCGACCTTTGCCGTTGCGGAAAAGCTGGAGCGGGTGACGAACAGCGAGGTGCATCGCGCGGAGATGGCGCAGAGCTGGCCGCAGGCGATGGCTCCGCTGTATGCGCGGCGCACGGGGCCGAACAAGGTCGAGTTTGATGAGACGCTCTTCCCTGCCTCGGGATGGAATCCGATGATTCCGGGGGCGCAGACGGGGCCGCAGCGGGATGTGTTTGTGCCCGCGCTGCCGGAGGCGGGCAAGCTGCCCGAGCGCGAGGAGGACATCGCGTTTGCCGCAGTGTGGCAACTGGCGCACTGGATCAAGACGAAGCAGATTACGTCGACGCGGCTGACGGAGATTTACCTGGACCGGCTGAAGAAGTACGACGGCGAACTGCGCTGCGTGATTACGCTGACTGAGGAGCTGGCGCGGGCGCAGGCGAAGCGGGCCGATGCGGAGATTGCGGCGGGCCAGTATCGCGGGCCGCTGCACGGGATTCCCTGGGGCGCGAAGGACCTGCTGGACACGGCGAATATTCGGACAACGTATGGGGCCGAGCCATTTCGTAACCGTATTCCCGACAAAAACGCGGTGGTGGTGGACCGGCTGGAGAAGGCCGGTGCCGTGCTGGTGGCGAAGCTGAGCCTGGGTGCGCTGGCGCTGAACGACATCTGGTTTGGCGGGCAGACAATGAATCCGTGGCTGCCGGAGGAAGGCTCTTCGGGATCGAGCGCGGGACCGGGTGCGGCGGTGGGTGCAGGGCTGGTTGGATTTGCGATCGGCAGTGAGACCGAGGGCAGCATCGTGAGCCCAAGCATGCGCTGCGGCGTGACGGGGTTGCGGCCGACGTTTGGACGCGTGCCACGGACAGGCGCGATGACGCTTTGCTGGTCTCTGGACAAGCTGGGGCCGATGGCGCGCACGGTGGAAGACACGATGCTGGTGCTGCATGCGATCAGCGGACCGGATGCGGGCGACCTGGATTCGCGGCCGAGCTACCTGTATTACGACGCGACGGTTCCGGTGAAGGGGCTGAAGGTTGGATACTTCCCCGAATGGATGAAACAGGCGACAGAGGTGGACCGGCATGCGCTGGAAACATTGAAGGAGCTGGGACTGGAGCCGGTGGAAGTGAGCCTGCCGAAGCTGCCGTATGACTCGCTGAATGTGATTCTGTTTGCGGAGGCGGCGGCCTCGTTTGAGAAGATCACGCTCGACGGGCAGGTGGACGAGATGAAGATGCAGACGCCGGACTCGTGGCCGAACATCTTTCGGCAGTCGCGGTTCCTGAGTGCGGTGGACTATGTGCAAACGGATCGGCTGCGGCGGCTGGGCGCGGAGGCGATGGCAAAGATCTTCGACCAGGTGGACCTGCTGCAGGTTCCGTCGCTGCAGGACACGACGCTGACGCTGACGAACTTCACGGGGCACCCTTCGCTGACGCTGCGCGCAGGCTTTGTGGATGTGAGCCAGGCACGGAGTGACTGGGCGCCGAATCCTGCGATGCCTCTGCCTAGGTTCAACCCGCCGCGGCGTGTGCCGCAAGGCATTACGCTGATTGGAAAACTGTTCGATGAAGGCACGATTGTACGGACGGGCAAGGCACTGGAGCACAGGCTGAATGTGTGGCAGGAGCGCCCGAAAGGGTTCTGATCGGGACTTTCCATTTTTGGGATTTTGCGCAGGTTAAGATACACTCCTCGTCCGCAAGTTTTTCAAAGGCGGAACCGGAATCGTGCTACTCTGATGATGATCGTTGAATCTGATCTGGTACTTGCCTGTTCTGCACCTGCTCTACTCGCAACACACCCGCATTGAGATTAGCGATACATTCGAGTAGTTCTAAGGAACAAGAGTCATGGAACAAGGTACAGTGAAGTGGTTTAACGATGCGAAGGGTTTTGGATTTCTGAGCCGTCCCGGCGGTGAAGATGTATTCGTCCATTACACCGCCATTCAGACAAACGGCTTCCGTTCGCTTCAAGAAGGCCAGGCAGTGCAATTCGACGTTGTGAAAGGCCCCAAGGGCTGGCAGGCAGAAAACGTTCAGGTTCTGTAAGCAACGATTTCAAAGCAATACGAAATCAGAAAGTGGAAGGTTTCAGGATCGTAAGAGTCCGGCCTTCCATTTTTTGTTTTCGGAAGTTCGTTCCGTCTTTTCGGCAATCGCCACGAGACAATTCTCTCCGCGCCATCCACCCAGGCAGTTACAAGGGAGCCACTATTTTGCATACACCGTACGAAAAACTCCATCTGAGGGCACTTCACCAGGAAATTGACCTATTCGACCGCAAGCTGGCACATCTTGCCAGGTACGGCGAATATTCTTCCGAAGCCGATCGCAAGGCAGCCGCGAGCAAGCTGGAAAAAAAGCGCGAGACTCTGGCCGTGGAGGCCCGGAAGATGGTGAAGAGCGGCGTCTATTTTGCAGCTTCGGATTTGCCGCGATCCTTTCGCGAGGATGCCCCGACAACCGCGCCCGTCCCATCCGTTGAGGTAGAGCCGAAGACTGGTTCAGAGAAGGAACCGGCTACCGTCGTCCTGGCCGAGCCTTTGAAGGGCAGGCACGAGTCCCCATTTGCTGGAACCTCTTTGGACGGCAAACTGATGCTGGCAGAGTACAAGCGCAACAAAGTCAGGAAGGAAGCGCCTGTATCCACCGTCGCCACAACCGACTCAGCAAGGAGTGGCTTGACGGCCCCACCCTGTCAGCCGAAGTAAATATAACGTCCAACCGGTGATGACGAAGTTGCCGGCCGCCCCTCTAGTGGTTTACCAATTCGTAGGATCTGGAAATGCTTTCTCATCAAATCCACCGCGCCTTGGCGCGAGGCTACAACCGATTTCAGGTGTGCCGCATGACCGCACGCGGCGTAAGAGTCATGCACAAACCCGGTGACCGTTTCGAAGACACCATCAACTTGACGATTGCCGGACTGGGAGACGCTCGCGAAGGGACACAACTTGCGGGGAACAATCCGCAGGATAACTAAGCCTGGAAACAGGCGAAGTTGACCATGACTTTCCAGTGTTGAGGCCGCACAGGGTTTGTGGTGGCCTCTATTACGAACGATGGAAATTATCTATTTCAGGCCGGCTCAGCGCCGGCCTTTTCCATGCGGCGGCCGGAGATGTAAAAGTTGACAGCCGGGGTGATGACGAGCGAGAGAACCATAGAGATGAGGATGCCGCCGATGACGGCGATGGCCAGCGGCTGGAGCATCTCTGAACCTGCGCCGAGGGCGAGGGCCAGTGGGAACATGCCGGCGATGGCGGCGACGGCGGTCATCATGATGGGGCGCAGCCGGCGGCGGCCGGCCTGGATCATGGCGTCTCGCGGCGAGAGGCCCGCCTGGCGGAATTTGACGTCGGCGTCGAGCAGCAGGATGCCGTTCTTGGAGACAATGCCGACGACCATGATGAGTCCCATGAAGGACGAGATGTTGAAGTCGGTTCCGGTGATGAGCAGCGCAAAGAAGACGCCCGAAGTGGAGAGCACCGCAGAGGCGAGGATGGAGATGGGGGCGGCAAAGGTACGGAACTCAAAGATGAGCACGAGGAAGACGAGCACGAGGCCGGTGAAGAGGACGAGCAGAAGATCCTGAAAGGATTTTTGCTGGGCCTGATAAGTTCCGCCGTAGACGACTCGAATATCCGGCGGCAGATTGAGCGAGTCGACAGCCTTCTTCACCTTGGGGATGGCCTGACCAATGCTGGTGCTGCTATCGAGCCGTGCGCTGACCTCGACGAGCCGCTGGAGATTTTCCTGGAGAATTTCGTTTTGACCAGGCAGGTTCTGGATGGTGGCCAGCGAGCCGAGCGTGGCGGTGGTTCCGGTGGCGCTGCCAAAGACCGTATTGTTCATGGCCTGGGGGTTAGCCCTGTACTCGCTGGGGAATCGAACGCGGATCTTGTACATGCGGTTGTTGACCACCATGGGCGTGGGCACCACGTCGCCGCCGAGCAGCGCGTTGGCGTCGGTCGCGACCTCGGCGGGAGTGAATCCGCTGGTGGCAACAATGGACGGATTGACATGGTAGACGGTTTCGGGACTGCTGATGGTGTCGTCGATTCCGTTGAGGACGCCAACGACGCCGGGAACACCCGAGATTTTGTCGGCGACGATGGGCGCCCAGTGGTTGAGCTCTGCCTGATTCTCAGAAAAGAGCTTGATGACGATAGGCTGGGGCGCGTTGGTGAGGTCGCCAATCATATCTTCGAGTGTCTGGTGCAGGTCGATGTCGACGGCAGGCTCGGCGACGGAGACTTTGCGCTGCACCTCGTCCATGATCTGGAAGATGCTGCGGCTGCGGTGATTGGAGAGGCGCACGGACATGTCGCCGGTGTTGGCCTCGGTGACAGCGGCGAGGCCGAGTTGCAGACCGGTGCGGCGTGAGGTGGCCGTGACCTCGGGGATGGAGCGAACGATTTTGCCAATCTGCTCCATGACGCGATTGGTTTCCTGCAGCGAACTGCCGGGCGGCATGACATAGTCGAGCGTGAACTCGCCTTCGTCCATTCTGGGGAGCATGTTGCTGCCGAGCGCGCCGTAGCAGAAGTAAGAGAGCACGATGAGCGCTGCCGCGAAACCGACGAGGTACCAGGGGCGGTCGAGGACGAAGTGCAACAGCTTCTCGTACGCGTCAATGATGCGCCGCATAAATCCGCTGACGGTGGCGTCTTCTGCTTCCATGAGGCGGAGCGCTTCCTGCTCCGGGGATTCTGATTCGTTCATATTATTTTCCGCGCGCACGGTGTCTTTACGGCGAACGAAATACTGGCTGAGGGTGGGCGTCCAGGTGAGTGCAAGGGCGAGCGAGGTGAGCAGCGCGGCGGTCATCGTGATGGCGAGCGCGCTGAAGAAGGTTCCAGTAACGCCGGTGATGAGGATGAGCGGCAGAAAGATTACGACCGGGGTGGCGGTGGAACCGACAAGCGGAACTTTCAGCTCGCGGAGGGCATTCTGGATGGCGATGGCTCTTCTCTGCCCAGCGTCGCGATGGATAACGATGTTCTCGATGACGACGATGGCATCGTCAATGACGAGGCCTACGGCGGCGGCGAGGCCACCGAGCGTCATGAGGTTAAAGCTTTGGCCGAGGAGCTTGAGGCAGAGACAGGTGACAGCGACGGTGATGGGAATGACCAGGCCGGCGACGAGCGAGCTGCCCCAGTCGCGGAGGAAGACGATGATGACAAGCGTGGCGAGGAAGATGCCGATGAGGATGGCGTCGCGCACGCTGGCAATGGCTTCGCGGACGAGCTCGCCCTGATCATAAAAGACGGAAAAGTGGATGCCGGGCGGGAGGCTTTTCTTAATCCTGGCCAGCTCGGCGTCAACGTCCTGGTTGACCGTAACGGTGTTGGTGCCGGGCTGGCGGTTGACGTAGACGAGAATGCCCGGCTTTCCGTTGGAGGTGACCATGGTGTAGCGGGGCGCGATGGCGGGTTTGACGGTGGCGATGTCCGCGAGGTGGACGGGCACGCCGGCCTTGGTCCGCTTGACGACGATCTGCCCGAGTTCTGAGGGGCTGTGGGCCTGACTGTCGAGCAGTTGCAGTACCAGCTCATGGTGCGTGGGCATGAGGCCGGGCGACTCGATGAGATTGGACTGCTGGACCGCGGCGAGAATCTGCTGCACGGTGATGCCGGTACGGAGCAGCTTGGCGGGATCGGGGACGATATCAAACTCAGGAATGTCGTTGCCCTGCACCAAAACCGAAGAGACGCCGTTGACGCGATTGATGCGGGGCTTGATCTGGTAGGTGGCAATCTCCCAGAGGCGGCTTTGCGAAATGGTATTTGACGTGATGCCGAAGGAGAGGACTGGAAAGCTGGAGAAGCGCAGACGGTGGACGTCGACCGTAGCGCCGGGAGGCAGCGAGCCTTGCACGCGGGTGATGGCGGCGTGCACGCGCTGCAGCGTGCGGAACATGTTGACGTGCCAGTTGAAGAAGAGATCGATTTCCGCGCTGCCACGGCTGGTGATGGAGCGAACGGTCTTGAGACCCTGGACGCTGTTGACAGCCTCTTCCATGGGGCGCGTGATGGTGACCATCATCTGGTCAATGGGCATCACACCGTTGTCAATCCCGATGATGACGCGCGGAAAGTTGGTAGTGGGAAAAACCGCGATGGGAATGGAAAGCGCCGCATAAATGCCCGCAACGGCGAGCGTGACGATGAGGACAATGATGGCCTTGGAAAAGACCGAGAACCAGTGGGCGCGCGTGGTTTGCGGGTGCGACGGTGTTTCAGGCCGGGTTGCGGACTGGTTTTGCGGGCTTTCCGGGGGAACTGGCGTCATTGGGCGGAATCCGATGGGGTCAAGGCGGCCTGGAAGCTGACCGGCGTGGGCTTGACTTTGGTTTTGTCGGGCAGGCCGTAGGCTCCGGTGACGATAACCTGCTGGCCGGGCTCAAGGCCGCTGACGATCTGCACAAGGTTGCCCTGCTCGACGCCTGTGACGACGGACTGCGAGCTGGCTACCGAGTTGGAGTCGACCACCATTACGTGGCTCTTGCCCGCGGAGTTGGTGAGTAATGCAGCGATGGGCACGACGACGGCATTGAGAGTTTTACGGGCGGTGATGGTGACGCTGACGGAGCTGCCGGGCTGCAGTGCGTTGTGGGGATTTGCAGCCTCGACCCAGACTTCGACGGTGGTGCTGCTGGGGTCGAGCGTGGGGCTGATGACAGTGACTTTGGCGGGCAGCGTGTTGCTGGTGCCGGGAATCAGGATGGATGCGGGGTCGCCGAGTTCGAGTTGCGCGGCCTGGGGCTGGGGAATGTGCAGGCGGACGATGATGCGGGAGGCGTCGACGACGATGAAGAGCGGCGTGCCCGCGGGCGGGACGTCACCGGGATAGACGGAGCGGTCAGCGATGACGCCGTTGATGGGGCTGCGAATCTGAGTGTAAGCGAGCTGTGCCTGTGCGTTGAGGAACTGGCCGCGTGCGGTTTCGAGCTGGCCCTTTGCGGCGCGCTGCTGCGCGGTTTCACCGGTGGACTTGAGATCGTGCAGATGCTTTTCAGCATTCTGATAGGCGGATTTGGCGCTGGTGAGCGCGACGCCGGTGGCATCGAGAATATTGCGGGCGATGGCGCCTTCCTTATACAAGCGGCTTTCGCTGTCATACAGACGCTGTTGCTGATCGAGATTGGACTTTGCGTTCTGGAGATTATTCTCAGCGGTTTGAATTTCTTCCGGCAGGGTGGAGGCAGTGGTGGATTGATAGTTGGCGAGCGCGGAGTCATACGAGCCGCGGGCGGAGACGAGGCTTGCGGCAAGGTCCTGATTGGCGAGCGTGGCGAGGAGCTGACCGGCGTGGACGCGCGAGCCGCGGTTGACGTAAAAACGCTCGACCGGCGCGGTGATCTTGGGCGCGATGGATGCCTGATGGATGGGGTAGACCAGGCCCTGCGAAGTTACGACATTGTCGATGGCCTGCCGGCGCGCGACGACGGTTTCGACGCGGACGACCGGCGTGGCGTCGGCGGAGTTGTCGCCGCTGCTGCAACCGGCGGCGGCGAAAAGCAGCGCGGCAGAGGCTATGGCCACTGAAAGCGCGATCGTTCTGGAACGAAGGAGTGCCCGGATCATAGGTTTCCTGTAAGCGTGGCGAGATTGGCGAGTGCCGTGGCGTATTGGACCTGCGCGTTGTACAAAGCGTCGCGTTCCAACTGGACGGTGCTCTCGGCGTTGACGACTTCGAGAGCGGTGGCCAGGCCCGCCTTATAACGCATGAGGGTGAGCTTGCGGCTTTCGATGGCGTCGGCGGTGGACTGCGTGCGGATTTGTATCTGTTGCTGTGCCATTTTTGCCTGCTGGTAGTAGAGTTCGAGGTCGCCGGTGTGCTGGCGGCGAGCGTAGGCGAGCGCGGTCTTGGCTTCCTGCTGCTGGTATTTGGCAACCTTGACCTTGCTGTGCGTTGCGCCCCAGGTGAAGAGCGGAACGCTGAGCGAGGCCGAAGCGGAGTAGCCAAGATTCTGAATGCGGGACCCGTCGGGCTGCGTGGTCTGCATGGCGAAAGCGTTGGCGTCGATGCCGAAGTTATAGTCAAAGGACAGGGTGGGCAGGTAGCCGAAGCGGGCGGCGTCGAGCGCCTTGTGCGCGGCTTTCTCGGTTTTGACGGCCGCGTCGACCTGGGGATCATTGGCGGCGGCTTCCTGCTGAGCCTTGACGAAGGCGGGCAGCTTGAGGATGTGCGCGGGATCGTCCACCAAGACGTAGTTACGGTTGGCGTGGCGGAAGATGAGCAGCGCGAGGGCGATGCGCGCCTGTTCCTGTGCGAGTTGCGTGTTCTGGAGGTTCACCTGGTTGTCGGCCAGCTGAATCATTGCCTTGACTACGTCGGCATGAGCGGCGTCGCCATTCTTTTCGCGCTTCTGGGTGATGGAGAGAAACTGTGCGGCGGCTTTGTAAGTTCCCTGCGCGGACTTTGCTTTTTCATTGGCGGCCACCAGGGTTGCATAGGCCTGGACGACGGCGACCACGACTCCGCGGGAGGCAATTTCTGCCTTATCGCGGGCGGCAGCGGCGAGGATGGCGTCACTACGGTAGGTGAGGAATAGCGGCGGCGAAACGTTCTGGTGAACATTGGTCTGCGCCAGATACTCGTGCACGCCGTTGTTGGCGATGAATCTCGATGCCGGTGTGCCGTTGCCCTGCGTGTAGAGATACTGGGCGTTGCCGAGAACATTGGGAAGGTTTGCGGCGCGCGCCTGGACTGCGTTTTCCGCCGCGATGCGGGCGTTGGCCTCGGCGGTTTCAAGCACAGGACTAAGGATTTTGGCGCGGCGGATGGCGTCGGCCAAGGTGAGTTGCAAGGGGACCGAGGATTCTGACTGGAGCGAAATACCCGCATGGGACCGCGACGCGGACGTCGCCGCTGATTGGCCGAGACATGCGACCGAGGCCACAACCCAGACAATACCGGCACAGGCCAGTGACATTATTTTAGAAGATGTCATGCCACTATTCTCATGAGATTTGCAAACGGGTAGTAAATGTCGCACTGCTAAAGGTCGGACTCGTACTTTACATCATGGCCGTACGTCACCGCGATACGAGAGCTTGTCCACTCTTATTTGTAACCCAAAAAGCTGAAGAATCCCTGAATCGGGCATCCACGGCAAGGGTGTAAATCCTCGTTATGAAGATCTGAACGGCCAGCCAATCAACCTGCGTGCGCCGAAAACTGCCTTGGAGAGATAGCGCTGGAAGTCGGCCTGATCCTGGTGATTCATAACGAGGAGATAGGTGACGGGAGAGTAGAGAATGACAAACGTAAGGCACTCGAGAAGCAGCCCCGAGAAGTGATGTTTCGCAATGACGACCTTGCTGTGCACGAAGAGCGCGGAGAGCGAGGCCAGGCCCAGCGGAATGATGGAACGAAGAAACAGCTTTCCAACGACGGCGAGCGTGTTGACTTCCAAGGTGCGATCCAGCCTGGATAACAGGACCAGCACCTGAGGAATCATGACGAGCACGAGGGAGAGCATGATTCCGCCAAGCCCGAGTAGATGCCCCAGCAACAGGCCGAGACCAAAGTTGGTGATCCCAACCAGGAAGGAGCTCGCGGCGAGGAGGCGCACCCAGCCAATGGCAAAACAAAACACAATGACGATGCCCTGTATCGCACTGAGACTGATGTACAGCCCAAGGGCATTGGACATCAGCGCACCAGCGTAGAGGGGTGCGCCGACCCAGCAGGTCACAACATCCTTGTCAAACAGGATGACCCCGACGGCCAGCGGAAACGTCATCATCAACATGAGCCGCAATAGCCGGACAAAAGTCGCGCTGAGTTTTTGCATTTCACGCTTTCCATACAACTCGTGGACGGCAGGCGTAGCGCTTTCTGTAAGCCTGTAGAGCATGTTGTATGCCGTGGTGGCAGGCATCTGGGAAGAATAGAAGGCACTGGCCCCGATGGCGCCCGTAGTGATACCGGCCACGAGATTGGTCGAACTGACGAAGAGCCGGTTGCCTATGTTCATGAAGGTGGAATAGCCGCCAAAGCGCAGTATTTCTCGCAGCAAGGCTTTGTCTGGGATACCCCATCCGGCCCTGAATCCGGGATTCATTTTGAGGAACCTGCGCCGATAGAGGAAACCTCCCGCCACGTCCACGGAAGTGCCCGCCAGCATGAGCCCGAACAGCCCCCCGCCCGCCAGAACATACAGGAGAGAAACTACGCTTCGCGCAACGTTCAGCCCGGTGCCGATAATGTTGAAGGCGGCAATATCCTGCGTAGCCAGCGAAGCATTACCGTACGCAGCGAATACAGTGCTGAGAATTGCCCAGACGGCAATGACGTAGAGGGCGTAGCGAGCCTCGGCGGCAATCATGGGCGTGAGGTGGAAAATCCGTCCGATAAACTGACTGCCGATCACTAAGAGAATGGCAAAGATGATGTTGGTGGCGAGAAGCACCGTGCGTGCCGTAATGAAGACATTCCGGAAGCGCTCACCGCTGTCTTCAAGGCCGGTTGCCTGAGCCAGATATCGGTCAAGGACCCAGGAGCTGGAGAAATTAACCAGTCCCAGCAGTCCTACCGCCTGCATGATGGCAGCATAAGCGCCGAGAGTTTCTCGACCCGCCATCTTGAGCACAAGCGGCGCCAACAGAACCTGTACCGCGATCTGGGATGCGTACTGAACTAGCGCAGCGACGAAGCCCTTTGCTGCACGATCACTGCGGCTCATTCTTTTTATGCTCCAGGATGGCTCAATCTTTTCTAGTTCCGGGAATCGAGAGGATTACGCCTCCGGTAAGTCACCAAACCATGGGATACGGCTTGCTTCATCTCTGAGCCCTAAGCTAACGGTTTTCATGAATCCTTTCAATCTGGCAATAACACCTATCGCAGTCTCGCTGTACGGTAGAATCTCGGGTATGGCTGCCGTCAAATTAGCATTCAGCGCTCCCCCGACCCCGTTCAGCCAGTGGAAGCATGGGGCGTATTTTTTATTGAAACACAGCGCCGAGATAGATAGCTTTGGCGTGCATCATCTGACGGAAGACCCTGAAAAAGCTGATCTGATTCTGTTCGTCGAGATGGGAGAATCGGGTTCGTTTGCAGAGAGGGTGCGAGCAAATGCCCTGTTTCGCCGCTATCGTGATAAGTGCTTCCTGTTTGATCAAGGGGATCTCAGCTACCCGATATTGCCGGGAATTTATGCAGGGTTAACCGAGCTGCAGTTTCGTAAGGACCATACACGCACGGGTTTTTATCTGCTTCTTGGCGAGAACATATTGATTCAGCATGTACCGGCGACAGGAGAGGAAAGGTATCTTGCCTCTTTTATCGGATCATTCAATACCGCTGCGGTACGGAGTCATTTTGCAAACTTCGATGGCACTGACTTTCAGATTCGCGACACCTCAAGTTACAGCGCACAAATGCGTTATCACGGGCAGCCGTCAGAGCGCCTGCGCTTTTGGACCGAGTACGCCGACTCAATCGCCCAAGCCAAGTTCAGTTTATGCCCGAGAGGTGCGTCACCGCACAGCATTCGGCTGTTCGAGTCGATGAAGACCGGGCGGGCTTGCATCATCCTTTCGGACGAATGGCATCCGAACGATGGGGTGGATTGGGACTCGTTTGCGATTCGCGTGCCGGAGTCACAGGTGAGCGAGATTCCCAGAATTCTGATGGAAAATGAACACCGCGCCGCGAGCATGGGGGCAAATGCGCGCCGCGAGTGGGAGAAGTGGTTTTCGCCCGAGGTCCAGTTCCATCACGTGGTGGAGCAGTGTCTTGAGATTCAGCGCCTGCGCGGCCCCTACAGCAGGATCAAGTCGCTCTGGCATTACCGATACATTGCCAAACATCCTCGCCGCTATTTGAGCAGCAAGCGGAACCTATACCGGAATAACAATCGGATTTACTGGTAGCCCAGGCTGACAGCCATTCAGCACGGGCCCAGGGCCGCCGGCAAAGACTCGATGCAACTCAGCTCCAAGCGTGCCTACATCTTGTACTTGCCGAGGTCTTCGTCGCCTAGGTTTTCGAGCCACTGGCGGAGCTCGGCGGAGGTTCCGGGCGAGTCGACCGGATGCGGCAGGACTTTGGCGGTGCGCAGGACTTCTTCCTCGACGAAGATGGGGCAGTCGGCGCGCAGGGCCAGCGCAAGTGCGTCGGAGGGCCGGGCGTCGAGCGTGACGGTTTCGCCCTGCTGTTCCATCCAGAGGATGGCATAGAAGGTGTCGTCACGCAGCTCGGAGACGACCACGCGCTGCAACTGACCGTTGAGGCCCTGCATGAGGTTCTTGAGCAGATCGTGGGTCATGGGACGGGACGCGGAGGATTTTTCAATCTCCATGGCGATGGCGTTGGCCTCATACGGCCCCACCCAGATGGGGAGCAGCGCGTCGCCGTTCACGTCCTTGAGGATGACGATGGGCATGTTGGTCGAGGGGTCGACCATGAGGCCACGAATTTTCATTTCGATCTGCATTGTCTGGCTCCTTACTGGCGGCACCGTGTTGCGAAGATGCGGCCTAGTCGACGGCCTCACCGACGAGACTGTTCGGCAGGCTCTTGGTGACCAGCACCTTGAGATAGCTACCGGGCGCAGGCAGGACAGGCTGCCGGGTGGTGAAGTTGAGCGTCTTGTTCTGCGACGTGCGGCCGATGACCTGTCCGCGAGCGGTGTTATGGCCCTCGACCATCACCTCGAGGATTTGCCCGACGTGCTTTGCGTAGTTGGCGCGCTGAATTTCACGCTGGCGGTCGAGGAGAATCTGCAGGCGTATGGACTTCTCTTCCTCGGGAATGGAATCCGCCATGGTGATGGCCGGCGTGTTGGGGCGGGGCGAATATTTGAAGGCGAAGATGCCATCGTACTGAACTTCGGCAGCGAGCGTCACGGTCTCTTCAAAGTCCTCGGGGGTTTCGCCGGGGAAGCCCATGATCATGTCCGTGGTCATGCTGATGGGGCGCCTGGCGGCTTTGATCCAGGAGATGCGATCGAGGTACTGCTCGCGGGTGTACTCGCGCTGCATGAGATGGAGGACGCGCGAGGAGCCGCTCTGCACGGGGAGATGGACGTGATCGCAGAGCGAGGGCACGGCGTCGATGGCTTCCACGATGTCGCGAGTGAAGTCGCGCGGGTGCGAGGTGGTGAAGCGAACGCGCTGGATGCCGGGAATTTCTCCGACCGCGGCCAGCAATTCGGCAAAGCTCTTCTTCCCTTCCGGGTCATGGTAGGAGTTGACGTTCTGGCCGAGAAGCTGAATTTCGGTATAGCCGGAGTCAGCCATGCGCTGCGCTTCGGCGAGCACCGAGGTGGAGGTGCGGCTGCGCTCCTTGCCGCGCGTGTACGGCACCACGCAGTAGGCGCAGAACTTGTCGCAGCCTTCAATGATGGTGATATAGCCGCGATGCCGGTTGGAGCGGGCGGTGAATTCGGTTTCGAAGGTCTCTTCGGTCTGGCGGTCGTCGAGGCCGGTGATGCGGCTGGCTCCCTGCTCGAGTTGGACAAGCATCTCCGGCAGCTTGCGGTAGGAGGCGGAACCGGAAACCAGCGAGACGTATGGGGCGCGCTCGAAGATCTTTTCGCCCTCCTGCTGGGCGACGCAGCCGAGGACAGCGAATCGCTTGCCCTGAGCATGGAGCTTTTTGTAGTCGTTGAGGCGATGGAAGACCTTCTGCTCGGCTTTGTCGCGGATGGAGCAGGTGTTGTAGAGGATGAGGTCGGCGGCTTCTTCGTCTTCGACGCGGGTATAGCCCTGCTGCTCCAGCGTACCGATGACCTTTTCCGAGTCATGGACGTTCATCTGGCAGCCGAAGGTTTCGATATAAAAGGTGCGGTTCGCCGCAGGAACCGCAGTTTTTTTCTGGGACATGTCAGTTACGAGTATAAGGCAGCGGGCGGGCGGCTACTGGATAAGAGCCGAAGCGAGGGAGTCGTCGCCGGCAGCTGCGTCATCCTCGTCGCCGAAACGGGAGAGGCGGTTGCGGCCGAGATTTTTGGAGTGGTAGAGGGCGCGATCGGCACGCTCGATCAGCATCAGCGGCGTGTCGCCCGGCATGGAGGTGGCTACGCCGAGACTGGCCGTCACTTTGCGGCCGCCGGGGAGATTTTTCATATGGATGAGGCTCTGGCGGATGCGCTCGGCGACCACCATGCCCTGTCCTGCTTCGGCTGAGCACAGCAGAACGGCGAACTCATCGCCACCAAAGCGGGCCAGCACATCGCCGTTGCGGACCGAGCGCCGCAGGACAGCGCTGACGCGCTGCAGGACGGTGTCTCCGGCCAGATGGCCGAAATCGTCATTCATCCCTTTGAAGAAGTCGAGATCGACCAGGACCAGGCTGATTTCGCTGCCATGGCTGCAGGGTTGGGCCAGCCGCTGGGTGAGCGCTTCTTCAAAGGCGCGGCGGTTGAGCAGGCCGGTGAGGCCGTCTGTATCGGCGCGGGTGCGGTCGGCCTCCTGCTGGGCACAGATGGCGATCCAGACGGTTCCAGCGGCCTGGGCCATGGCGGCGAGCACGAGGATGTAGACCATTAGCCCCTGGATGGGATCGAAGACTGTCAAATTAGGGCCTGGATCGAATATGAGCGTGATGGGGACGCGGATCACGCGGAGCGCGACGGCGAGCAGCAGGAGGCGGTACATCCAGCGCATGGGGACAAGGAGGCCGGGTTTGACCGGTTGCGCGGCCAGGCTGACGGTCCAGGCCAGCATGATGGCGACGCCGAGCGAGGCTACGGTCAGGCGTCCGTCGAGGCTGTTCTGTCCGATGGAAAAGTAGGTGAGGAAGCCGACGAAAGCCAGAAAAAGGATTGGGAAAAATGGAACGAGCCGGGCTGGCCGGTCGATCGCCCGGGCCAGGGCGCGATGCAGGAAGGCGAAGCCCACCAGCATGGCGGATTGTCCGCCTACCGCGACGACCGGGAGGGGCGCGATGCCGCGCAGGAGCAAGCAAAAAACGCCAACCAGCCCACCGATTATCGCCCAGCGGATATCGGTGATTCCTCGCAGTGCGCGTCGCCGGGAATAGGTGACGTAAGTACCGGCGAGGCATAGTCCGAGTAATAACGAGTACCCGATATAGACTTCCCGCGTGGGCATATGGAGTCGATTACCTCTGAAGGTTACTGAACTGCGCATTCAGTATGGCATGGCGGGAGGCGGGTAGAAAGGGTAGAAATCTATTTTCCTAAACTGTTGTTTCTATTTGGGAAAGTGCTAATTCCAAAGTGGTATTGCGTCGGCATAGGAGTCGCCGGTAAAGCAGAAATTGATGTAGCCTCATCGGTATGAGCGAGGCTGACGACCGGTTGCATCCTTTAGCGAATGGCGCCCTGCACCACTGTTTTGGCTGCGGGCAGCAGAATCGTACGGGGCTCAGGCTGCGATTTTTTACCAACGCGGCAGGAGAAGTGGTCTGCCGGGTGAAGCTTGCCGAGCGCTTCCAGGGGCCTCCTGGGCATGCGCACGGCGGGATTATTGCGACGCTGCTGGACGAGGCGATGAGCAAGGCGAACCGGGCGCGCGAGGTGGTGGCCATGACGCGCAGCCTGGAAGTGGAGTATTTGCGGCCGGTTCCGGTGGGTATCCGGCTGGAGTTGAAGTCGCGCCATGTGCGGGCCGAGGGCCGGAAGCATTTCTGCGAAGCGGAGCTGAGCAACGACGCGGGCGAGGTGCTGGCGCGGGGACGCGCGCTGTTTATCGCGATCGATCCCGGGAAGTTTGATGCCAGGCGGCCCACACCGCAAAAGGTGTGACGGCCTCTAGACAGGCACCTGGGTGAGCCCGGGACCGGGCGTGGCTTTGGGCAGCAGCAGCTTCTCTTTCAGGATGGGCTCGGTCTCTGGTGAGCAGAGCAGCAGCAGTCCGTCGCCAGCCCTCAGGCGGGATTGCGGCGAGGGCAGCAGCACTTCACTGCCTCGGAAGATGGCGAGGACTTTGAGGTTGTCATCGCCGGTGATTTCGCCGAGGCTTCCGACCAGTTCGGAACAAAGGGGGCAGTTTTGCTGGACTTCTCCCATGAGCATGCGCTCGCCGGAGTGGAGGGTGAGCGGAATGCCGGACTGCATGAGGGAGATGATGTCCATTTCGCGCAGGGACTGCTGCCCGGCGATACGGTGCGCCCGGATGAGGTCGATGGCGTAGTTCATCTCTTCGACGTAGTGGGCGGGTGACTGGGCATAGGTCTTGACCTGCGCCTCATACAGGCTGTGGTAGCGGAGCGTACGCGAGAGCCAGGTTTGGACGAGGAAGGCGAGGATGACGGCGAGTCCGGCTGGAACCAGAAGCTGGTAGCCTCCGGTCATCTCGGAAACCATGAGGATGGTGGCCATGGGGACGCGGGCCGCGGCGCCGAAGACGGCGGCCATGCCGACGATGACGAAGCCCGCGGCGGGCTGGTGAAAGAGCGCGGCGAGAGTGCCGCCGAGCATGGCTCCGATGAAGAGGCTGGGGGCAAAGACGCCGCCCGATCCGCCGGAGGAGACGGTGAAGGCCAGACTGAGAATTTTGAGGAAGAGCAGGGCCACCAGCAGGTGCAGCGGAAGATAGCCGCCGATGCTCATCTGCATCCAGCCATAACCGCCGCCGAGGATCTGGGGAAAAAACAACGCAATGATGCCGACGCCGAGGCCGCCGATGGCCGGCTTGAAGATCTGCGGGCATGGGATGGCATGGAAGACGTCGCGCATGCCGTAAAAGACAACCGGCAGAATGGTGGCCAGGAGTCCGCTGGCGAGTCCGAGGGCGACATACCAGGGATAGTAGCGGTAGTCGGGCAGGAGGAGTTGCGACGGCACATGGAAGAGCGGCTGCAGGCCGAAGAAGATGCCGTTGGTGGCGTAGGCGACGACGGAAGACAGCAGCGTGTAGATGAGGATGTGGCTTTCAAACTCCATGGCGGAGTAAAGCACTTCCACCGCGAAGATGGCGGTTCCAATGGGCGAGCGGAAGACGGCGGAGAGCCCGGCGGCCATGCCGACGAGAATGAGAAAGCGGCGTTCCTGGTCGGAGCGTCTGGTGAGGTTAGCGTAGATGGTGCCAAAGCCGGCGGCGATGAGCGCGGTGGGACCTTCGCGTCCGGCCGAGCCGCCGGAACCGATGGTGATGCCGGAGGCGACCATTTTGAGCACGGGCACCCGGGCGCGAATGTTGCCGGCGAGGCGATGGAAGGCGTTGACGACCGTATCGGTGCCGTGGCCTTCGGCCTCCGGGGCGAGAGTGAAGACGAGAATGCCGGAGATGAGTCCGCCGAGGGTGGTGGCGACGGGAATCCACCAGTTGAAATGGGTGACCGCAATGGACCTGGGGGCGATGGAGTCGGCGATCTCAGGCAGGACGGTATGGGCCAGCTTGCCCATGAAGAGCCAACTGCAGAGCCTGAGTATGTAGTGGAACGCCAGCGCGCTCATCGCGCCAACGAGTCCCAGCAGAACCGAATCCACTACCCGTCTGAGCTCCACTCGCTCGATCCAGGCGGCCATGCGATACAGCGGCTTTCTTGGGACGAAGTGAGTGGGTGTGGTGGACTTCGTTTTCGGTTCTGGCACTTTCCAGACCCCCTTTTCTCGATTCAACTCCTACGCAATTGTGATTCGATAGCGCGTCCTGCTTCCAGAAATACGGCTGCGCATCGCGTACATGAAAACTGAGCCACTGACTGTGATGCGCTCACCAGTGTATCCACTGCTAAACTAGGGTGTTGAGACTTTTCATGCAATGCACTTCGTAATCCTTGTAATTCTCAGGGGCTGGAAGGCGGATTGCGAATACGGAGAACTCCCATGGCAGAGCACACAAACAACGGATCGAATGGATTGGTAGGCGGCACGTCGACGAGCCTGCGGCTGAAGACGGGCCTCGCGGAGATGCTGAAGGGCGGCGTCATCATGGACGTGATGAGCGTAGAGCAGGCACGGATTGCCGAACAGGCCGGCGCGGTTGCGGTGATGGCGCTGGAGCGCGTTCCGGCGATGATTCGCGCCGAAGGCGGCGTAGCGCGCATGGCGCGGCCCGGACTGATTAAAGAGATTATCGGCGCGGTTTCGATTCCGGTGATGGCCAAGGCCCGCATCGGCCACTTTGCCGAGGCGCAGGTGCTGCAGCACCTTGGTGTGGATTTTATCGACGAGTCCGAAGTGCTGACGCCGGCCGATGAGACCCATCACATCGACAAGCATGCCTTTACGACGCCGTTTGTCTGCGGCGCGCGCGACCTGGGCGAGGCTCTGCGGCGCATTGCCGAAGGCGCGGCGATGATCCGCACCAAGGGCGAGGCCGGCACCGGAGACGTGGTGCACGCCGTGAAGCACATGCGACAGATTGTGAAGGAAATGCGTGCGCTGACCGTGCTGAGCGAAGAAGAGCTGTATGCCGCGGCCAAGGAGCATCGCGCGCCGTACGAGTTGGTTCGGATGGTAGCCAGGACCGGCAAGCTGCCGGTGCCGAACTTCTCCGCAGGCGGCATTGCGACGCCGGCTGACGCGGCCCTGATGATGCAGCTGGGTGCAGAAGCAGTGTTTGTGGGCTCGGGCATCTTTATGAAGGAGCGCGCTACGCCGCTCGATGTGGAATTGAATGCGGCAGGCAAGTTGAACAATCCTGAAGAGCGGGCGGAAGCAGAATCGCGTGCCCGCGCGATTGTTCGCGCGACGACCCACTATCAGGATCCGGCGATTGTGGCCGAGTGCAGCGAAGAGTGCCTTGGCTCGATGAAGGGCCTGGCCGTGGCCGCGATCGAAGAGTCGGAGATGCTGCAAACCCGCGGCTGGTAGTGACTGGCCGGGACTCGCCGTCCGGGCGAACGCGCCCTGGGCGCAAAGACATGAGGGCGTCTGCGGATGCAGACGTCCTTTTTATTTCCCTGGCAATACGCCGGACTTTTTCAATACTTGAAGTTGACGAGGGACAGAACCATGCCGAACGAGCAGCTTGCAACATTTGAAAAGTGCTATCGGATTGACCTGACGCGGAAGTTTCCCGTGGCGGCGGCGCTGCTCTGGGTGGCGGTTTCTGACGCTGAGCAGATTGCCGCGTGGATGAAGTTTCCGGTGGAGCTGGAGGCGCGGACCGGCGGTGCGATCCATATTGATTTCGGCGGGCGCGGCTCGATTGACGGGACGGTCTGCGATCTGGAGGCGCCGTTTCTGTTTGCCTACACCTGGGGCGATTCGTTTGTGAAGTGGAGCGTGTCGGGCGATCTGGAGAGCTCCGAGTTGCAGTTTTCGCATATTGGAGTAAAGGCCGAGCTGGCGCGGGGACTGGCGGCGGCCTGGCATGCGTTTCTGGACCAACTGGAAGCGTACCTGAACAAGTCCGCGCCGCCGGAGGGCCGCTTCCAGCAGTGGAGCCAGGAATACGCCAGGATCGAGCTGTAACTTCCCTGCCCTTCGCCATGATGAGGCCCGGTTCCCGGTACCATACAGAAAGAGATTTCGACGACCCACGATGACTGAGACTCGATGGACTCCCCGAATTGGTGTGCTTGCCATTCAAGGCGATTACGCGGCCCACGCGCAGGCGGTGCGCGAGGCCGACGCAGAGGCCGTGCTGGTGCGCAAGCCGGAACATCTGACCGGGATCGACGGGCTGGTGCTGCCGGGCGGCGAGTCCACAACGTTTCTGAAGTTTCTGGAGCGTGACGGGTTTCTGAGCGCGCTGCGGGAGTTTGTGGCAGCCAGGCCGACGTTTGGAACCTGCGCGGGCTGCATTCTGCTGGCCGAGGAGGTACTGCACCCGGCGCAGGAAAGCCTCGGCGTGCTGCATGCAACGGTGGAGCGCAACGCCTACGGGCGGCAGATTGACAGCAGCATCCAGGTTGCGGAGACGGCGCTCGCGGGTGGGCCGCTGGAGATGGTCTACATTCGCGCGCCCCGCATTCTGAAAGTAGGCGAGGACGTGCGCGTGCTGGCCGAGCGGGACGGGTTTCCTGTGCTGGTGGAACAGGGGCACCTGCTGGCGGCGACATTCCACCCGGAACTTTCTACGGATCGTCGGGTGCATCGCCACTTTGTGGAGCAGGTGCAGGCGCGACGGGGCGTCGATACGCAAAAATCCTGAATTACGGACACTGCCCGGGACGCGAAAGCAGCATCCCATCCATAGGCTGTTTTGTTTACGGCGGCGATGTGACTGTCGTCCCGACAGAACTCTGCGTGACTGGACGCGGATAACGCCACTTGATGATGCCGCTGCGGGAGTGCCGGCTCCGCGAGCCCGGGCTTCGGCAGCGATGTTTGAACTTCCACCAGGGAGTGCCGGCTATGCCAGCCACATTCAGTCGATACCCGGTCGACGTTGAGCGCAAAGACACCGGCATGGGCGGCAAACCGCCGGTCGACCGCCGTTCCACCGGTGGTGGCGGAGGCGGAGACGACAACTGGGAGCGCCGCTCGTCGAGCCACCGGGAACCCTGGGCCCTGCTGCCGCGCTATCGCCGCATTGTGCTATACGGGCTGGCCGCGGACGCCACGGTGTTTGTCGCGCTGGTTGGATCCTTCCTGGTACGCGAGGGCGCGGGGCAGCTGAACACTACGCACGCAGCCGCCTGGCACGCGCTGGCGATGCCCCCCATAGTGTGGGTGAATACCGCGCTGCTGCTCGTCTCCGTAGCCACCATGGAACTGGCGCGAAGGCCGTTTTTCTCGGAAGTGGAAATCATGGAAGAGTGGCTCGGGATGGGGCGCCCGGCGCTGCGGCGGTCCCTGCCGTGGCTGGCGGTGACACTGATCCTCGGCGGCTTGTTTCTTGCGGGGCAATGGCTGGCCTGGGCGCAACTGGGTGCGCGGGGCATATGGGCGGGAACCACCCCGAACAGCCACTTTTTCTACCTCATCACGCAGGTGCACGCTCTGCATCTGCTGCTGGGCATGGTAGCCACGGTAGGCGCAGTGGGCAGCATGTTCTTCATCAAGAGGGTGCTGTGGCGGCAGGTGGCCATCGATTGCGTGGCCTGGTACTGGTACACGATGAGCGTGTTGTGGCTGCTGCTGTTTGGCGTGCTGCTGTGCGCCCCGTAAGCGCTGGAGCGATTTCAGGATGACTATGCCCATTCTGAGACCCTCCAGGGCCGCTGCTCCTTGTGGTCGCATCGACTCGAAGGCTGTTGCCTGGGGGACAGTTATCCTGAAATCGCTCTAATCGCGGCCTGCGACCAGCGGATGATCGACGCGGCCAACGTGATACTGAATCGTCAGATTGAGCCACTGCTCGCGGCGGTCATCCATCTCCGCCATCCTGGGTACTGAAATTTCAACCACATTACTGGTGACCTGCGAGAGGGTCGGCATCGGTCCGGCTGCATTCTCCGGGTGATAGCGGAAGAGCAACACCGGCTTATTGAACCAGTGCTTATAGAATGGCGCTCCAGGCGCAACAACACGCTGCACATACACGCTCACAAACTGCTTGTGCGTGTAGTCCTGGCATTGCGTGTGAGTGACGGTAAAGTGCGCCCCGGCCAGATGGGGAATATTTTGGACCGTCTGCGTGGTGCAGACGTAGGGTGAAGGAACCATGCGCCGGCCCACGACAGCGATGGTTCCGATCCCGAGGAGAAAGACGACGGCCAGCAGAAGAATGATGATTTTGCCGGGACTGAGTTTAAGCGTTGCCATGCTGCCTGCCTGCTCCGATGCGGCGAATGCGACGGAGTGAAACGCACATAACGTGCACCGTCATTCTTGATCAAAAGCGATGTAGAAACACAGGTCAAGTGCCGGGTGAAAGACTGGACCGGAAATGTTGGGAGAAGGAAAAGGCTGGGTATGACAGGCGGGCCGGGTGGAGAGGTGCGGCGGTCAGGCGCGGGGTCTGCGAGAGATGGGGATTGACTCCGAACCGACGGTAACGGCCTGGGGGAAGTTTCGAACGGACTTCAGGTTCCCGGCATCATGGGTGCCAACGACACGATTGCGGCCTGTCTGCTTGGCGGCGTAGAGAGATTGGTCGGCCTGTGCCAGCAGGGCCTCGACCGAGCTGTCTGCCGATGGGTAACAGGTCGCCACGCCGATGCTGACAGTGAGGCATCCGCCGTTGGGGGATTCGCGGTTTTCGATTCCCAGGTTGGCAATCGAGACGCGGAGATTTTCGGCAAGCTGAGCGGCCTGATCTGCCGGAAGATCGGGAAGGACAGCGGCAAACTCCTCGCCTCCGTAGCGGGCCAGCATCTCTCCGGCGCGCTTGAGTCGGCTGGTGAGAGTCTGCGCGGAGATCATGAGGCAGTCATCGCCGCGCAGGTGCCCGTAGGTATCGTTGAGGAGCTTGAAGTGATCGAGGTCCATCATCAACAGCGACAGCGGAGCGCCGCGGCGCATGGTGCGATTCCACTCGATGTTGAGCGTCTCTTCAAACTGGCGGCGGTTGGCCACCTTGGTGAGTGGATCGATGTAGGAGAGCTCCTGAAAGCGTTCCATGGCGATCTGCAGCGCGGCTTCACTCTCAGTGAGCTTGCGCTGGGTTTCGAGGTATCGCATTTCCAGCAGCGAATTGCGCAGGCTGTAGCTGCCCAGCCCGATGAGCACGGCCAGCAGACCGGCCAGAAAGTCGTAGCGAACGAGGATGGTCCCCATGACGAGCACGACCGCCGTGATGAGCACCGGCATGGAGTGCAGGATGATGCGCTGCGACCGGCGGACAGGCGCCTGAGACGGTTCTTCGTCGACGACCGGGAGCCATGCGGCCAGGCCCGCGAGCAGCAGGAACGGCAGATCCCAGAGGAGATCGAGCAGGGTCCCGGTCGGCAGTCTATAAAACTCGTTCAGGTAATTCATTGGCAGAGCAACCAGCGCATAGAGTGCCATGAAAGCAAAGGTGACGCGGTAGAACTGGAGCTTGGCACCCCGCGCTCCCGTAAACAGGCGCAAACCTACTGCGCCAGCCAGGAGGAGGTTCTCAACGTTGTAGGCGCTATAGACGTGCGCGGTTGAGATGGTTGTGACGCCGTGGCTGGCCGGAAACAGCTCCGACTCCACCAGCCATGCTACTACGAGAGCCTGCACCAGATCAGTAATTAAAAGGGAGCGCAGGCGTGGCTGGTCCACAACCGAGCAAAAGGCCAGCAGAAACGGAACTCCGTAGAGGAAGAAGAGCAGATCGGAGTTGAGCGCCACGGTCTGCGGAATCTGATGGACGTCAATATAGGTATAGATGGCCTGGCCACCTGCCCAGAGCGCCATGCCGATGCCAGCCAGGTACCACTGGAGTCCAACCCGGAGATTGTTCAATTGCCGTGCGCGCCAGAAGCAGGCCACGCAGGCGAGCACCGCGCACAGCAGCAGCAGGGAGTCAGAACCTACCAGGCGCAGGGAAGGCATCTCCACGATGCCTGCATGCACGGCGAGCAACAGGCAAGGAAGACCAAACCACAACCAGCGCTTGGGTCTCTTATTCATACCAGGCAGAAGTTCTTAAAAAAAGCAATGCAAAACTACCGGAAAGCTATCCGCTGCAACATCTTAGATCACAGTGCGGACTTTCCTGCTATTACTTTCGGCTGGAAAAATGAAAAAGGCGAGCCAAAAAGCTCGCCTTTTTCAAAAAAATGTGAGTGTGCTTATTTTTTAGCGGGGGTAGATGCCGGAGCCGAGGTGGTGCTTCCCTGCAAAACAGAGTGCTGCTGCCCCGCTCCGCGCTCCATCATGACCGTGAGTGTGATGGAAGTAATCATAAAGATAACGGCAGCCCAGACCGTCGCTTTGGTCAGCGCGTTGGAAGCCGACCGTGGGCCGAATGCTGTCTGTGATCCCTGACCGCCAAAAGCGCCTGCCAGATCGGCGCTGCTTCCCTGCTGGAGCAGAATAACGACGATCAGAAACAGCGAAACAATAACGTGGACCGTGATGACAAAATAAATCATTTATTGCTTTCAGCTTCGGCTCCGGTGTTTTACCGCAGCGCAGCATTGGGGACTCAGAGGGATCAGATCGTTTGGTGCGGAAGGGGGGACTTGAACCCCCATGCCTCTCGGCGCCACCCCCTCAAGATGGTGTGTCTGCCAATTTCACCACTTCCGCACTCAGGTGAACTGTGTTCTTTCAGGAGTATAGCAAACCACACCCCTCTGGAAAATGCCGGTTTTCACCAACGGCGTAGTTTGCCAAAAAGGGGCGTGACTGACGGTATCAGGAATAGAAAAATCGAGAATTTCTGGAAACAACCGCGCCCCTTCAATCAGCAAACAAAAAGGAAGCAGAGAGACTGTCACCACGGCAAGCTCTCTGCTTCCTGCGGGGATTCCAAGTGTGAGTTGGAAGCCCCTGCTACTGCGGTTGCATACTCTGCACGCCGATGACTTGAGACGATGCGTTCACCTTGCCGGTGACGGTGACGGACTTGCCGACATAGGCCTTGGCTCCTCCGGCGTTGGAAAGTTCATAGTCCTGACCGGAAGATGCCTGCAGAACGTACTGTCCACCGCTTTTAACGACGGTTCGACTGATGGACTCCGTTTTGATCTTTGATTGTTGGCCCATTGGCGAATGCCTGGACTGTATACCCGCGGTAGACTGAGGAGCGGCCGGCGGCCTGAGACTCGCCCACCCGGAGGTTGCGGTAAATGCAAACACGCCGAGAGCAAGCACAAGAAGAAGGTTCTGGGAGTAGACACGCATAGAAGTTACCTCATCGGGGGAATTCGTCTTGCACCGACCCTGAATGCACACAGGTAACCAAAGTTCCGATAGGAATGATCTCAACAACATGCCCTATGCGTTGCTCGGTTGACCGTGCATTTTCGATACTCGGTCCGTAATGGGTACCAATTTGGCTGTTTTGTGCGCCATCAGGCGGAGTCGTGCCCTGGTCCAGCTAGAACCAGTGCAGCAACTCGCCGAACCGGCGAATTTCAAGCAGATGCTGCCCTTCCGGGGCGGTGGTCATCGACTCGTGCTCCAGCACCCAGGTATCGGGATGATGAATATAGACCGCATGCAGGCCGGCGGCGATTGCCGGGTTGATGTCAGAACGCGGGCTGTTGCCGATCATCCACGTTTGATAGTGGTTGAGACCGTGACGCGAGCAGACTTCACGATAGGCGTCGGGGTGCTTTTCCGGTGGAATTTCCACCGCTGAAAAGTAAGGCAGAAGACCAGAGCGGGCGACCTTGTCCGACTGCTCGCGGTGATTGCCCTTGGTCATGAGAATGAGCCGGTGACGACTGGCAAGCTGAGGCAGAGCATGGGCCACGCCATCGAGCAGTTCAATGTTGCTGGCGATGATAGAAGCAGCAAAATTTTGGATCTGGGCATGGTGCTCAGCTGTTGCGGGGCGGGGAGAAAGCCGCTCGAAACAGGTGACGAGCGCTCGCTGAAAGCTGGCCACGCCGTAGCCATGCTTTCTAACGTTTTCATGCTCGACCTCATTGAGTGTCTGGCGCACCTCTTCCGCTGTCATCGTCTCGTGGTTGAGATAAGAAATGAATGCAGCAATCGCCCTTTCAAAGTAAACATTGTTCTGCCAGAGCGTGTCGTCGGCATCGATCAGAAGTGTCTGGCCCTGGAATTTTCCAGGCGTCATTTGAGTTGCGCAAAGAGCTTCAGGGGCGGTCATACGAATGAGCGTACCGCGTCCCGTGCCGGAACCCAAGAGGCAATCGAGCGAAGCAAAAGTGCGCCGTCGGCGATCCACAATTTGAGTTTTGACGCTGCAACAGGTATTTGATACAACTACATCAGGCAGGAGGACGTACCGTTCCCTGCTCCCGCCTGGACACTCCTCAGTAGCTCAATGGCAGAGCATTCGGCTGTTAACCGAAGGGTTGTAGGTTCGAGTCCTACCTGAGGAGCCAATTCTTTTCAACGACTTACGCCCCCTCCCAACTCCCCGATGACCCTCGAAAATGCCCGACTGTGGGGACTTTTGTGGGTACTCCCCCTCAAAATCCTGCGTAAAACCAAGCGATTCTGAGCAATCGCGCGTGCCGTTTTTGCGTGCGTTTGAGACCTCGACAGCCTCCTGCGCGTAAGCAGTTTGCGGAGCCTTACCGCCGTTTCCGGGCGACTGTGGGGACTTTTGTGGGTACCCCTGCTGTGACTCGTTCGGAGCGCTCGACTTACGGACAATTGCTTCGAGTGCGCTGCGCTTTGCTTCCATCCGAATGTGGCTGTAATGCTTCAGCATCTGCTTCGAGACGTGGCCGGCGATGTCCATGATCGTCTGGTCGCCCGCGCCGCTCTCGGCAAGCTCGGTGATGAGCGTGTGGCGGTTGTCATGCCAGCGCCCTTTCACCCCGGCATTTGCCCGCACTTTGGTCCAGACAGTCTTGAGGGTTGTCACGTGGCGGGTGGGGTCGGTCGGCTGCGGTGAGCCGAATGGAAAGACATACCACTCTGGCTGGAGCGCCCCGAACTTCTGCTTGTACCACTCGACGTAATCGGTCAGGACGGCAAACAGTTCGGAGTTGAAAGGAATCGTCCTGCCTTCCCCGCCCGCCGTCTTGGCGCGGCCTACTGCCAGGTACTGCTTGGGAAAATTGATCTGCGCCCAGGTCAACTGCTTAATTTCTCCATCGCGCATCCCGGCATTCAGAGCCAGTGTCAGCGCCAGGTAGATGTGGGGCGAGCGGGCCTTCGCCGCTGCCTGGAGCATCCGCTCTTTCTCGTCTTCGCTGTACGCCTTGCCGATGACTTCGCGCGTCTTCAGCTTGAGCGTCTTCTTCTTGCGGAGACGGACACGAATCAGGTCGCCCGGCTCGCCAAGAATGCGCAGCAGAAAGCCCACTTCTTCATTGATGGTCTTGGGGGATGCCTTCTCGCCGAGCCGATCGTTCTGATATTTGGTGACGACAGCCTCGTTGAAATCAACCAGCATCTTCGCGCCGAGGAGGCGGTTCAGGTGTCGGATTGCGTACTCGGCGAAGACGGCGGAATCTGGCAGGCGGAGCTTGTAGGCGTCATAGAAATCCTCCCCCATGTCCCGGAAGGTACGGATACGCTCGCGGCGCTGGTCGGTGATGTTGTTGAAGCCTTCCTCCAGCTCGCGCTTGCGATTCTTCTCTGCTTCTCTCGCGACAGTCTTCGACTTCGATTTGGTGGACTCGCGGATGCGCTGACCCGCAAAGTAGAACTCATACCACCACACACCGCCGCGTCGAAACAGACCCATTATTTTTCCCCTGTTTTCATGGGCTCAGGACAGCCCATCGCCAGCTTGACGAGCGAAGCCAGTTTGCAAATCTTTGTGTTGGTGAGCGGACGCTGCCCAGGCTCCGGCTCCCGTAGATTCGCCCGCAGGACTACAGCGATGTTGTCTGCCTGGGCGGAGCAATCCATGCGCAGTCCAGTTTCGCCAGCATGAAGCAAAAGGTGAGCAGGTCCGAGCTTGTGGATCGATGTTGACAGTGGAATCACAAGAACCGAGGTGGCACGCTCATGTTGATTCCGCGCATTGGGCGACACGATAATCACGGGCCTACGGCCCTTCTCTGGTGGATCGGTATGAAAGTTCGTCCACCAGATCTCACCGCGCTGCGGAAATCGCTGTGCCGTTGGCATCGTTAGCGTACTTCCTTTGCGAGTTGCGACTCTGCGAATCTTCCCCATGCGCTCTCCTCTGCGACTTCGTCCTCACTAAGAGAATCGTAGTAATCCGCGTAGGCAGCTTCAATAGCTTTTTGCTGCCGAACCGCCATGAGTTCACTGAGAAGCGCGTCCAAGGTTTCCGACTCCGAGTTGGATTTTCGTTCCTTGCAGCTCCGGCGAATGAAAGAATCCGATTCTACGGAGATGCTAAAGCTCTTCTTAATTTTGCGGCCCATCTTGGGCGATGTGGTAGGCATAGTCTCACCGCAAGTAGTATATCCGGTAAGATACTCCATGCCAAAACCCGCAATCTGCATCTACCGCCTGAAGGCCGCACGTCGTACTGTAGCGGGCTGCTCTGAGGCGGGGCCTATCCGTGGCGCTCCCGCGCCGCCCGCCGGTTGGGCCTGTTCCCAGGCGGTAAGTTCTTCTTCGTCATAGCGAACGAGGGAGCCAAACTTGTGATATTTCGGTCCCTTGCCTTCCAACCGCCAACGGCGAAGTGTGCCGAGGCTGATCTGAGTTCGCTCGGCAACATCAAACTCGGTGAGAAATCGTGTGCTCATCAGTGCAGCTCCCTACGCAAGGATGATCGAGTGCGGCAAATATCGCCGCATGTACGGGCAATGATGCTCAGTTCTGCGCTTCTGCGTCCAATGAATTTTAGGGAGACCGTTATGCGCCGCAGGCATAACGACAGAATTCTTGTGCAACCGGTGTGGACCGGATCGACATCAAACAGACACGCGGTTGTTCAGAAAAGAAGGTAGTCTGCCCATCCTTTGGGCCTCTTGATCCCCAGCTCTGTCAGAGTTCTCTGCGCGGAGGACAGCCATGATTCTTCCAGAACTCCGGTTGCTTGAAGCCGCAATCGCCGTAGCCCAAGAACTGAACTTTTCACGGGCAGCAGAGCGGCTTCACATCGACCAATCCACCGTAACCAAGCGCATCAATGCTTTGGAAAGCCAGCTCGGCTTTAAGCTCTTTGAGCGAAACCATCAGTCCGTTGAACTGACGGAACCCGGTAGACGTCTTGTGGAAGAAGCTCAGGAGGCCGTGATGCACATGGAACGCGCCGTCTCCTCTGCCAATGCGGCATTTCGCGGCACTGAGGAAACCCTGAACATCGGTGCCACCGCGGCGACAGACCCGTTTCTGGTTTCGACGTTGATGGCGGTGCGAGTCCCGCTCTACCCGCGCCTGAAGTTAAAGTTGACGAGCGATTACCCCGGCGAGCTGGTCCATGATCTGATTGCCGGCACACTCGATCTGGCTGTCGTTACCGATGTTCCGGAGAATCCGAAACTGAGCTGCTTGGCGCTGGCGAAAAGTCCGTATTACGTCGCTATGATGGCCGACGATCATCTCGCAGGCAAGAAAGAGATTCGCATGAAGGATCTGGACAAGCGTAACTGGGCACTGTTGTCCCGCCGGGTCAGCCCCTATTCACACGAGATGATTCAGATGGCAGCATCGGAAGCCGGTGTGAAGGCATCGGACGTGCATCATGTGATGACGGCGGAGCAGGCCATGTCCATGATTTTCCTTCATGACAGCGTGGCGCTGCTCGATCGCGTGGGTGCCTGGCGCATCGCACAGAACGGAATCACGATGCGCCCTCTGGCCGAGAGCACTTTGCAATTCAGCACCGAACTGGCCGTCTGCTCTGACAATAAAAACCGAATTGTGAAGGAGTTCGTGAAGGCAGCGGGAAGGAAGCTCGATATCTTGCGCCGTCCTGTTCAGCAGAGACTGAATTTGACTGCGTAGTCGTGGCTGCAGAAAGGATAGTGTTCTATCGCTACTCGAATGCGCCGCGGATTTCGATGTTCAATGGGCCATTCGCGTCGCATTTGGAGCACTGGAAGATTCCGGAAGCCATTTCCGGCCCAGTTATCTCCTCTCTTCTCCTTGCGTGTCCGCAGCGGATGCAAACATGAACGTGAATCAGTTCGGGAGTGGAACCACGCCTCGATATGCGTCCCGAGAGTTGGCTGCCATTGTCTACTTCTCGCTGGTTGTGACGATCGATCAGAGAAGGCATACGGCAATTTCCCCTTTCTGCAACGAACTTCCGAGCGTCGCCCATTAGCGGTCCACACCTAGGTAAGGCACTCTCGAATGGGTTTTGGGGCTAGAAATCACAAGTTTTTAATTCATCTAACTGCGCTATGTAGTTGCCTATAATGTCGATACTGGTGGTCAAATCCCCCTCCGGGCCAACGCTCGCGAAGCCGCCAATGGAACCGCACTGGGAAGACCTGACTTGGAGTTGGGCCTGGAGCACGGGCCACGATGCTTCCGATCAGAAGCTGAAGCCAGCCGCGAAAGCGGCGTGGCCTTACGCACTGCTGTGTGCATGGACCTACCTGAATGATCGAGACCTCGCACACGACCTGATGGAGCATGCCGTCCGCAATGCGGGCGACTATTTTGCGCGCCATCCGGAGAGCAAAGAACAGAAGCTCACCGCTCGCATTAGAAGCGTCATACGTCGCCGCGCCAAGCAGATTGCGCACCAACGGCGTCGAGAAGTCGCGTCTGGCTCCCTTCTAGACCTTGAGCATTTGCGCGCCTCGACTGGAGAAGTCGAAGAGAGTGCGATTTCGAGTCAACTGTTTTCGCGGTTGTCGCCATTTGCCCAGAACGTTCTTCACCGGCGGAAGTTCGGCTACACCTGGCGCGACATCGCGGCGGAATTGGATTTGGATCACACTGTCGTGCGCCGTGCATATTTCCGGGAGTTACAATCGTTGCTGCGCAGTCTCTCCCGACCTGGAGAACCCCCTCGATGAATTGGTTTGGACGCAGGTCCTCGCGAGGCGAGGACAAATTTGAGGCATGGATAAAGCGACTGCATGAGCAACGAGTTGCGTCCGGTCAGACTCAGCCTGTCGGTCCGTGCCCTGACGAGGAGTTCCTGCGCGGCTTGGCGAAACGCTCGCGGGCAATCTCGCTGAGCAACGTACGAATCGATCACGCGGCAACGTGCGCCACCTGCATGAACCGCATTGTGGCGCTACGGAACGAAAACAGCGAGCGAAACAGGAAACTTGCCTATGCGGTCGCTGCCACGGCCTGTTTGATTATTGTGGCGTCGATGCTCGGGTGGTTCCATTTCAGACATAATCGCCAGCAGACCGTGGCCCTCGTACAGCCGGTTTCGCAGACGGTCGATCTGTGGAATGCCGGTACCTACAGAGGCGAACAACTGGGCCAGTTGCAATCTGTCGAACTGCCGGCTGCGGTCGTGCGGCTAACCGTCATACTCCCGCGATTCAGCCCGTCTGGGGAATACCTGATCGCTATCACCCGTAGAGAGGACGGCACAGGCGTCGTCGCGGAGGGGCTTGCGCCTACAGTCGCCTCTGGGCAGCAGGAGACGGTTTCAGTCGCTCTTGATCTTCGTACGGTGACCGCTGGGGCGTACTTCCTTTCCACGACGCACGAGCAGGACCAGGCTGCGTATTACTATCCGCTGCGGATTAAGTGATTGTATTTCTAGTGATGGAGTTGATGTCTAAATTCACAAGTGATGCGCTGGCTTCAAGAAAGTCCGCTTTGGGGGACACTTCCGAACTTATCCACCCAGATTCGGTTTATGAAGCGTCTATACTATTTTCAGCAAGTAGAGAGTTCCTAAGCTGGGAGCGCATCAGTGACGAATGACATGCAACAGATCGCTATCCTTCTCTTGCAGAATCGCGACGGCGGAGAAGACTTTGGCGAAATTTCCCATCTCGAAGGTCGGGAATGCTCGAAGGCAGTTGCCAATAAATTTCTAATCTGCTGCCTACTCGACTTCCAACAAAATGCAAATGTCGCGTGGAAAAAGGGCGAAGCGCTTACCGAGGCACTCGGTGGTGCTGAGAGTATCTGGTTCGCAATCAGTGGCTATCCAAAAGAGGGGTGGGACTCGAGATACGAGGAATTTGGGAAACCGCATCGCTATCACTGGGGCTATTCACGTCTGTGGAGCATCGCCAACGCAATCTGCGCTCTATACGACGGAGACGCACGGAACATCTGGTGTGGTCGGTCGCCTTATGACGCACTAGTTCACCTGTGGGCAGTGGGAGCTGGTGACCAAATTTCCCGGATGATTGTCGGAGCATTACGCGAATCCGGCCAGATCCGAGGCGAAACGGGAGACGTGAAAGCGGACGTGCATGTCCGACGAGTACTTGGCCGCGCAATATTTGGCGACGAGGTCGGGGCTGTAGATGCGGCCAAGATCATCGAATTGACCAGACAACTTCACCCAGCAGACCCGTGGCAGCTGGATTGGCCATTGTGGAATCTCGGAAGAACAAACTGCCGCCCTACCAGTCCAAACTGTCAGGAATGTTACCTGCAAATTTATTGTGTCTATGATCGGAAACGGAGCAACGCAGGTCCCATGACACCTTCATAGCGACTCTATGCCAGCTTTAGGACCAAGCGCCGAACGGGAAATTCAGGATGTTGGCCTGTTTTATCAGGACTGAGCTAGTCTGTGATTATGGAAGTGTCTGACATCATTCGCGAGCTTAAGACGTTCTACAAAGAGGGCGTTGCCTACCGTGATCTCGATCGCCACCTCACAGATGCAGATGTGGATCGCTGGAGGGCCGTGCTCGGCTGGACTCGATTTCAGCTCTTTGAGGAAATTGCCGAGTGCTTAGCATTAGGCTTCAACACTTCTGAGCTCTCATTCGAATTCTGCGACGCGGTGGTGAACGACCTCTCCGTTACAGTTACCTCTACAAGCGGACCCAGACCTCAGCTCTTTTGGGAGGTCTATTCAGCCTTTGATGAAGGCGAGTACTACCATGGCAACAATCGGGATGAGGACCCTGTGGAGGTTTACACCCGTCCGATGGTTGCTCGGATTGCAGAAAAAAATCACGGGGCAAGAACCACTCAGTCACTCGGGTCGGATAGGTAACAGTTAGTCGGCAAGTGTCGAGAGATGAGCAGGCGCATCGGCTCTCAACTGTTGCATACAACTTTAACGGCGTGGTTTAGCTGACGGTCTATTCCGCTGAGCCTTCTATCTTGCCAATCGAACTTTGAAGGGATATCGGGTTCGATGGGATTGCCCTCGAAGAGTGATCCGTTCCAGGTTCGATAGACGCCGGTAGGAAGCGCCAATCGGAATCCCTTGCCGACCTTGACGGAGGTGGCGGAAAGAAGCCGTCCTGCCGTTTTCTCGCCGATGATGGTTGCAAGATTGTTCTTTCGCGCGAAGGCAACAATCATCTCAGCGGCGCTGGCGGTGTGGCGATCCACCAGCAGCGCGATGCGCCCATGAAAGGGCTTCGGCCCTAATCCTTCGGTCTCCAGCACGATCGGCTTCTTTGCCATCATCGCGGGCACAAAGCGCAGTCCGAGCAGCCATAGATATCTTGAGTTCTGCGGGATTCGAGAGAAGCGTGGGAAGGTCAGCTTGTCGGCTTCCAGGTTGCCCTTGTACCGCCGATGATCGATGGCAAATCCCACGGGAATCCTGTCCGGCGTCAGCAGGCTCATTACGCGCAGTGCTCCAATCCCGCCGCCTGTATTGCCACGAAGGTCAATGATCAGCTTATGGACGTTGCCAAGACTTTCCACTGCTTCTGAAATGCGGTTGGCTACGACAACACCAACCGTGCCGGGGAACATCGCCACCTTCAGGTAGCCCATGTCATTATTCAGGCGGCGCGATTCCACCAGCTTCGGCTCAATGAAGTGCAGCTTCTTCCCCTTTGGGCGGGCAATGTCTACTGAGGCCGTCTTCTCCTGATCGTCGTTGGCGACAAAGTCGATTACCGTCCGTGTTCCCATGGGGAAGACCGGATGTTCCGGCGGAACGATTTCCCGGCCATCGACGCGCAGAAGGATATTTCCCGGCTGAATGCCCGCAAGGTCGGCGGCGCCGCCGGAGTGAACATTCTGAAATATCCATCGCTTTCCGTAAGGCGTGTCGTCTGCAAGGTAGCTTGCGCTCAATGCAGCGCGGCTCGACGCCCTGCGGGCGCTGCTATGGAAGAAGCCGAGGTGAGATGAATTGAGACGTGCCAGGAGCCCGCTGACGGCTTCCTCGAATGCATCTGCGGTGGCCGCGCCCTCAATGATAGGTCTGTGCTGCTCGACTGCTGCTTCCCAATCGGCATTCAGCTTTTCGGGAGCATAGAAGCGCTTCTTCAGCGCCGCAAGAACATTTTCCAGAATTGTGTGCCGGTCTTTGTCTGAGAGTTGGATGGGGGAAACCGTCACGGTACCTGCACTGGCTGTCATCGGCTGCTCCTATGTAAGAGTTGGTCGGCAGGCCGCCGGATGAGGCTATCGCTGGATTCGCCATCCAGCTCAAAACCGGCCCAATAGTAAGGTGGCTCGCCAGACGTCATCATTTCCACCTGGGCCTGGCGCAGAGCATCGGCCTTGGACGCGCCTCGTCCGAGTTGCCCATAAAAATCGATCATCAGTTTCGCCGTAGCCTGATCGTCGATAGCCCATAGTGTGGAGACGACGCTTTGCGCGCCAGCTTCGATGAAGGCGTTCACAATATCAGCGACGCCCTCCTCGCCCACTGGCCCAACGCCGGTATCGCAAGCTGAGAGTGTGACCAGGCTGGCATTCAGATGGAGTTGCCTGATCTCCCTCACCTGCAGAAGTCCGTCGTCGATGGGCGGATGCTCAGGCGCAAAGACGACCGCGGACCTGTCCGGGAACTCAGAGTCGGCGTATCCATGCAGGGCAAGATGAATCACTTCGTATTGATCGAGAGGCAGCCTCTTGAAGTTTGTCTCTGTGGCATTTTCGCCCAACAAAATGGTGTGCGGCTGCGGTAGGTCAGTGGCAACGGTCTCCACTTCGTAGCGGCTCTCGGGTAGTGCGACCAGTTCACTGCGGCTCAGGCCGGATACCGCCCGCCTGACCATGGCGAGGAGCGTTACTGGGGGAGCTTTGGATGTCCACGCTGCCACCCCGAGGAAAGACTGGTCCGTGTGTGCCGGCAGATTGGCTCGGTGCCGCAACAGATCAAGTACGGTTCCGGAGGGAGCCATGCTCACGGTGTGAGACGCCAGGATGTACTGACCTCCATCGGCAAGCGCGCCAAATGGCAACAGGTCCAGCTCGCCATCGGGAACCAAGATGACATCCGTCTTCGTCCGGTATTCCGGGATGACGCCAAAGAGTCTCTTGAAGAGTTTCTGCGCAAGCGGCAAGTCCGTTTTTCGATCCATCAGATCCGTGCGATAGCGCGAAGCGTCGGCGATCAATTCGCTCTTGGCTGGCAAGGTATAGCAGTGAGCCCCTGTTCTGGTGACAGCCAATGCAAACGAGTGGGGTTCTGCCAGCACATACTCAACAAAAAGCTCGGACGGGTGAAGATCTTGTTCGAGATGGCTGAGTGTTACTGGATCGGGAGGTGTTTCGATGTCGCTGTCGTCGTTCCCGAGTTGCTGTTCCGTCGTGTAAATGGCATTGAGAATCTGGCCCCTGGTGGCGGGATTGTCGGTATCCAGCAAACGGACATCGAGGCTTGTCAATCGCAGTTCAGCGGGGCTGGGCGCGTGAGGTGGGATGACTGCATGATGCGAGAGCGCCTGCGCTTCAATGCGTCCGCGCGCTCGCTCGATCACGCGGAACGCATCGGCCAGCTTGCCCTGGCCGCTCAGCGAAGCAAAGTATCCGGCGTAGACAACGCTCAGGTCATCCAAAAGCTGCCGCTCAATCATCGGGGTAGGGGCTCTGCTCAGCAGCGCGTCGAGCAAATCTGCGCTCTTTTCGTAGAGGTCATCGGATTCTTGCACCTTGCCAAGCCGCGCCAGAATCTCAGCTTTAATGGCGAGATTCCGTGGGACGAAATACATCTCGTCCGGAATCTGCTTATTCGCATCGATTGCCTCATCAATTGCGCTCAGGGCTTGATTCAACATTCTCTGATGGAGATAAGCCCTGGCCAGAAGCCCGTCGGACTCGCTGATACCGCGCCAATAGGAAAGCTGCTTCGCGTACTGGATCGCCTTCTGATAGTCGCCAATGGCCTGGTTCCACGCATTCATCTGCTGATAAACCAAAGCCCTTGCGCGGTAGAGGTCGTAGAGGTGTGCGGTCAGATGATATGCCGAGACTCTTCGCATTTCCTGATCGGCGAGTTGAAGTGCCTCCTGATAGCGTCCCAACCCGCTCAAGGCACCGATCTTGGCCGTAATCGCAATGGTCGGATAGGCAACGTGGGGAGTGTCGGAGGCAGTCTTGATAGCTTCGTTCAGCGGTCCCAGAGCCTCGTTGTATTTATGCAGCTCGACAAGGCCGGTTCCGTACATGCTTGCGTAACGGATTCGCGCGGCGGGATCGGTAAACTTGGCGACCATCCATGCACGGAGAACGTCCTTCTTTGCGGTCTTGAGATCGCCCAGCAGGAAGGCGGCAATACCTTGTTCACCCACAGCGCGAGAAGCCAGAAGGTAGTGGTGTTGGGCGAGAGCCAGCGTCTCCACTTCTGTCCAGGTGGTGCGCGCCATGCCCGCGTCGTAGTTCGTTTCGAGCATTCCAAGGATGGTTAGAATCCGGAGGCGCGTTCCGGGGTCGCGGGCGGCGGGCAACGACAAGTCCTGACGCAGAACGGCAATCTGGTTGGGAATCGTAGTGGACGATTCGCTCTTTGCGGGCATTTCGCTGACTTGTGCGTAGAGTGCTTTGGACACATCACCCGTGGCGCGAAAGGCGATTTCAGCCCGGTGGTAATAAGGCTCCGCCTGAATCCATGCGTTCAGCCATGAGAGATTGTCGGCATGCTTCAGCAGCGCCTCTGGAGATTGTGAATCCCGCTGCCGGAACACTTGATACCCGACAACACTCAGCAGGGCAGCTAAAAGCAAACCGGCGACAATGCGAAGGCTGGGGGGAACGGCGATTCGCATGGCACACCGACTACTTTGGCGTCCATCATGCCAGATTGCTGCGGACAGATCAAATTCGGTTATCTTTGCTGTCGGGAATCAGACGCCGGTCACGGGTCGAAGTTACCACTGCCTATCGACGGGAAATGCCGCTAAGATGTTGTTCCGAAACATCAATCGAAGGCGAGCCGACGGGTCCATTATTTACTGCCCCTAGCTGGTTCGTCTAAGCTCTTCAAGCCGGTTGAGAACGGCGAGTATGTGACCAGACGTGATCATCTCGGCCAAATGCCCGTCACAAAACCTTTCTGTCCGCACATGGGTTGTCAGAAGTTTGATGCAGGTTTCGAGATTGGCCCCGGCCAAGAGTTCTGGCCGTTTCACATACTCCTGTGCTTCCTCCCAGCTTGGCCAATCGAAGTTCTGAATAAATCCGTGATCGTAGAGCGCTTGTACCAATTCGTCCACAGTGCGACCGTAAACAGGATATGCCATCGTGATAATGTTATGGCCGGCAGGCGCTCCGCCTTCCCATCTCGCTACTTGTTCCGGCGTTAAGCGTTCAAGCAAAGGAATAAAACGCAGCACTGCGTCAAAATCCACATCGGATGGTCGTGAAAAGAATTCCTGAATCGACATGCTCGCCTATCTCCTCATTCAGGATTGCCGAAGAATTCCCACCCCTCGCAACGTTTGTCAGACCAGCCTTGGCCGACAATAAATTCTTTGCCCGCACTTCGATCAAAGCAATAGAATGTGCTGCCGGTCTTAGCCTTTGATTCGTACATCTTCTCCGAAACGACTTCACTCGGGACAACAAGATAATCGGCACGATCATCTCCTCTGAGATTTATGAAAACGTAAACGTGACTTGGAGATTTGATGTCGCGAGCTTTTTGTCCGACTAGCCAGAAATTTGCCGCTTGCCTCTGGGTTTTCACCTGCACGGAGAATGCTCTTTGGCACCTTTGGTCTGTAACGAGGAGGTCGGCCCCGACCGCACTTCGAGATGTGGGCGAAACGATGAATCCTTTGTTTGTGAGTTCCGCAGCAGTCAGGTACACGCCTAGCATCCCCGTTATTTGACTTTTATGGTTGCCGGTTATCATTCGAATTTACCCCTTTTGCAGTTTCGTCGTAAGCATATCACCGCGCTTCGCGGACAATCATTGAGTGCAAGAGTTGGTCAGTCTGATTCTTGATGGCCGACCCGAATGGGCGGCGCTGCCCGTCGGGTGGGTGAGGATGGCACGGCGACGGAACGCCGGCACATTCAAGGGCGGGAAGACGGGCAAAGAAAGGACCTACCAATCGGCAGGTCCCAAGTGTTCATTCGTTTCTATGCAGCGACTTTCTTCGCTGTTTTTGCCGTTCCCTGCGCGGCCTTTTTCCCTTTCTCTTTGGCCGCGAACTCCTGCTTGACCTTTACCGTGATGGCTTCGGTGTCCACCTTGTAGGTGCTGGCGGCATCCCGGAGCACGGTCGTCACATTCGTTCGGGACGCGGCTAGCAGGATGGCCGCTTCCACCAAAAGCCGCGAGAGCGTTCCCTCATCGGCTCGGCGCAGGAAGGCCGCAAAGGTTTTTGCGATGCCTCCCTCGTCCCGCTTCTGCCGAATGCCGTGCTGCCGCGCCAGGATGGCAAGGCGATTTTCATCCATGAGACTGGTCAGCTTCTCCAGAATGAAAAGCAAGTCTCGCTTCATCAGGCGAACGGGCACGGCAGCGCCCACAGCGGACAAGACGCGGAGGCCGGTGGCATTCGCGATCGCCTGTTCCCGGCGCTGCTTTTCCTGTTCGGCCTTCCACTTCTCGTCGCGGCTCGTTGACTGCTTGGGATGATGGATGGGGCAAGCGGGGTTTGCACAGACCTTGTGGATAGTGCCAATATCGCTGCCTTCCGTGATGATGGCCTCGGTGGTGAACTTGCACACCTTGAACTCAGGCCGCTTTGCGTCGTCCTTCGACTTTGGCTTGTCGTCCCGGATCGCGGTGTACTTGTTCCGTGGCAGGACACTGCTGCCTTCCTTCTGTGCGCCATAGGCGGTGCTGACCTGCAGCAGTTCAGGCTTCGTGGCGACAGTCGCTGCCACATGGGCCTGTACCTTGGCCTGATAACAGGTGGGGTCGGTGCAGCGGTCCCCCTGCTTGCCGAGGTCATCCCCAAAGAGCAGCTTGTTGTGGCCGGTCCGTTTGGGGCAGTCGGCACAACTCCCCGCCGTGGGCACGAGGTCCGCATCGCGCTTGTTGAATGGAGCGTCTTTCAATACGAGCAGGATGTTCGCGTCAATCCAGAATTGCAGGTTGCGGACGGGTAGCAGGATACGTGTGGGCTTCTGGCTGTTGCCGCTGTAAACCTCCTTGAAAGATGCCGAGAGAGCTTGCTTCTGTTGATCTGCCGGGAGCTTCGCAAGCAACAGGGCATGGCCTACGCCAATTTCATCGGCGTAGAAGGCTTCGATTGCCTCGGGCACGAGGTCGGTCAACTTCAATCGTGAGGCGACGAACGCGGGCGACTTGCCCACCTTCGCCGCGATCTGCTCGATGCCGTATTTCGGCTGCTCCAGTTCGAGCAACGCGCGGAAACCCTGCGCCTCTTCCATCGGGTGAATCTCGGCGCGAATCAGGTTTTCGACTTATCTTGAGTCCGTCAAAGGATGTCTACGACGTCTATGACGATGCATTTCCTTACGTCGTGGAATCGTTAACTGTAGTGCGTCTACGACGTGCCGTAGGAAGTGAAG
>JBMFWD010000013.1:0-66997 GCA_049965615.1 Acidobacteriaceae bacterium | reverse complement strand
CTTGTTGGCCCGCACCCGCTTCCATGCCTGCTGCATGTTCTCTCTGGCCAGAACTGCGCCAAGCAGTCCTGGCCCTGTGTCCTCCGGTTCAGGGCGCGGACGCAGGGCTTCGTCGCTGCCCGCCTCAGACAGGGCTTCACCCTGCCCCATGGCGGACCGCTCCGCTTCCGCGGACATCTGACGCAATGCCCTCCGCATCGTCATGCCGGATTCCACTCCTCCTCGTTCGGCCCTTCACTCGCCTCGCGACAAGCTAATACGGCCTCGGCTGACTTCTCGCTACGGCTCAACACCGTTGCCCTTTCAGGCATAAGGCGAGATCTCCCCAGGTAAGAACGCACTCCTTCACTGCACGACCGCCGGATCTACGCCGCCGAACCTTGGTCACGAGAGCTTCGCGGCCATTGGCCCGCTCGCCCTGTTCGGCAACGCCTTATATCCAGTTCTTGTTCATCGGCCCGCAGATTCGATCCACGCTTCCTCCCCACACTCGGTCGCCCTCATGCAGTTGCGCTTCACTTCACTCGCTGTGACCTGCTAGTGACGGGACTTGCACCCGTAAGAGTGCGCCCATGCTGGGCGCACCAAAAAAAACGGCTGCCCCACTTGCGCAGGACAGCCGATTTCTAACTCGCCTCTACCCCTAGAAGCTGGGCAGCGGACTCTTGCTGGGCGACAGAATCTGGTCCAGGTAATCCGGAGTACCGGCCACCCGCTCCAGATGAGGAATCCGCAACCCTCCGTAATACGGCACCGACACCGTCGTGTACTTCTTTCCGCGCCGGAATTGTATCTCGATCGGCTGCTTATCCTTCTCTGCCTTCAGAATGGCATCCTGCAGAACCTTCGCAGAGTAAGCCTCCCCATTCACTGAGACTAGCTGCGTATCCGGAACCATCCCCGCCTTGAACGCCGGGCTCTCCCAGTTCACGTTCCCGATCATGCCGGGCGCGCCTTGACCGCGATACTGCCCTACCGTAATCCCCAGCGAAGTTGAGAAGTCGGCAACGCCAAGCTTCGCAAGCTCCTGCTGCATCCACTTCACCGGAGTGTCGTTGTACACCAGCTTGTAGCCGCCGCGCGTAAACCCGCTCATCGGCACCGCCGGATGCAGATCATAGATCCGAGTCCGCAGGAATTTCGCCCAGTTATAAGGCGTCACCGCGTTCAGATCTTTCACTATGTCGTTAAAATCGTACTGGTCTGTAATCATGCTGCCGTTGTAAACGCCCAGAAACTTCTTGCAGAAGTCATCCAGGCTCTTCTTGTCATCGGTCAGCTGCCGAATCTTCGTATCCGTGGCCAGCCATACCAGCATTCCCTCCGTGTAATAGTCTTCCGGACGCTGCCAGCTCACCCAGCTAACCGGCGTGCGCTGCGAAATAATCGGCTGGTTCGTGGTATCAATCAGCGGACGCCAGTCGCGTCCCTTCGCCACTGCAAAGCCTGCTGCCACGCGAGCGAAAATATCGCGCGTCTGGGCCTTCGTCCGCATGCCCGCGCGCGCGGTCAGCACATTGCCCCAATACTGCGTCATGCCTTCGTAAACCCACAGCAGGTCATCCCTCATCGGCACGTTGAAGTTCGGCGTCCAAAGATCATCTGGCCTCCGGAACTTCCCGTTCCACGAGTGCGTCGACTCATGCGCCAGCAGGTCACGCTCCAGCACTCCGCCCTTCCAGTTCGTCAGGTAGTCCTGGCCTAATCCGTCTTCACTCGACTGGTGATGCTCAAGCCCTACGCCGCCCACCTTGCTGCTCAGGAGCAGGAGGAAATCATAGTGCTTGTAGTGGTGCGATCCAAAAAGCTTGTCCTCCTGCAGCGCCAAGTTCTTGTGCAGCTGCAGCTCTTCCGGAGTCATCTTCAGGTCCGCCGGCTTGTCCGCGAAAATGTTCAGGTGCACAATATCGGTCTTCGTCGGCGACAGGTTGAACCGCGCATAATAAAGCCCCGCATACAGCGGCGAATCCACCAGCGTGTTCAAGGGCGTCTGCTGAAACTTCACCGTATTCCCAATGTCCGAAGCCGTCTCCAGCGCCGTCGCATACTTCCACCCCTTCGGCAGAATCAGCGTCGTGTCGAAAGGAATATCCCGCGAGAAATACCCCGCCGGATACATCAGCACCTCGTTCCACTCCAGGTCCATCAGCGCCTTCGACATCTCAATGCGCCCCGCGCTCGGCTTAATCGGCGAAAGATAATCGAAGTCCAGTCCAACCGTCTTTGCGCCCGGCGTCAGCGGCACATGAAACGCATACATATTCACTCGGTCGCGAACCCACTGCACGCGATGCCCGTCCACCGTCGTTACAATCCCGCCCAGCATCTTGATCGGCCCGTCCGGCTCATGATCACCCGGCAGCCACTGTGGATACAGCAGAATCATCTGCTTCGAGCCCGGCACCACGGGAATCACTTCATGCGCGTGCTCCACCCGGTCCGTCGTATTGGTCACATTCACCGTCAGTTGAATCGGCCCTACGTAGGGCTTATCCATAGGCCGCGGAATTGCCGGAGGCCACGGAACCGGCTCCGGTTGAGGCTGAGGCTGCTTCTGCGCAAACGCGCCAGTGGCCAGCAAAACAGAGGAAGCCAGAACAAAACAAGCTGTTTTCATCATGGAATGGTATGTACTCCTGGTTAATAGCAAACACCTATCATAGGCCGTACCGCCATGAAAATTCCAGATGCGCTCAAAAAGGGCGCAGAGGATTTCTCCTCTGCGCCGCTCCTCCTTGATCCACGGCTGCTTACTGTCCCTGCCCCATCGAATACCCAGGCTTCCCATCAAACTGGTAAAGATGCTCCGTCTTGATGAACTCAATCCCCGAGTTAGCCAGCTTCAGCAGCAGCTCCGCAACATCCTCAATCTTTCTGCCGCCAGCCTCAAACCTGCAGCGCCAGTGGTCTGTGCACAGTGTCTTCTCGTTTCCGTTCGGCCACACCTTCACGCCGCGATTTGTAATCATCTTCAGCTCGAACAGCGTCCCGGCTGCAGCCTGCAGGCGAATCGCAAGCTCGCCCGGAGCAATGCCGTCCCAGTCCACAAACACATCCACGCCAGCCAACACCTTCTCTTCATGCACAGTCTTGCGAATTTCAATGGAAATCGCGCCCGACTCTGCCTCTGCCTCCGCACTCTCCACCGGCTCGTCCACCGCCGCCAGTTTCTCTGGACGATTTCCAAGCCGCTCAATCACAGCTTCGGTAAAGCGCCGCGTACCCGCATGCTCCACCGTGTGTGGCCCCGCAATATCCCGCGTGTGGATGCCATCCTCCAGCGTGCACAGCCAGGCATTCATCACCTTCGCCGCAACCGCGCCGCGACCCAGGTGACGCAGCATCTCCACGCCGGCCAGCAGCAGCCCCGAAGGGTTCGCGACATCCGCAGGCAAGTCCGGTGCCGATCCATGAATCGCCTCGAAGATCGCGCCGCCCGATCCAATGTTCACCGAGCCGCCCAGCCCCACCGAGCCGGTCATCTGAGCCGCGATGTCAGAGAGAATGTCCCCGTAAAGGTTCGGCAGCACCACCACGTCATAGTCCGAGGGCCGGTGCACAAAATTCGCCATCCCGAAGTCCACAATCTGGCTCTTCGCCTCAATCTCCGAATACTCCTGCGCAATTTCGTCAAACACCTTGTGGAACAGCCCGTCCGTCACCTTCATGATGTTGTCCTTCACCATGCAGGTCACCTTGCGCCGCCCCTGTTTCCGCGCATACTCAAACGCGTAGCGCGCAATCCGCTCCGACCCGCGCCGCGTAATCAGCTTCAGGCACTGCGCCACATCCTGCGTCTGCCGGTGCTCAATGCCCGCGTACAGGTCCTCTTCGTTCTCGCGCACAATCACCACATCCATGTCCGGATGCCGCGTCTCCACCACCGGCTTGTACGTCCGGCAAGGCCGCACATTCGCATACAAACCCAGCGTCTTCCGCATCGTCACGTTCAGTGACTTGTACCCGCCACCCTGCGGCGTCGTAATCGGAGCCTTCAGCATCACCCGCGTCCGCGCAATCGAGTCCCAGGCCTCTTTCGGAATCCCGGAAGTATTACCACGCAGATAAACCTGCTCGCCTACCTCCACAAACTCCGCATCCAGATGCGCGCCCGCCGCAGTCAATATCGAAAGCACCGATGCCATAATCTCCGGTCCAATCCCATCCCCGGCCGCTACCGTAATCGGAATCGCTCGCGCCTTCCCTACGCTGCCAATTCCGCTCTCATTCACCAATTCAAAGGCTTGCGAACTCATCGACTGTTTCCTCCAGGAGCTAAACTTGTAATCATCTCCGAGATTCAATATACGATATATATTTCGTATATTACAAATCGCGTCTAGCGAATCGCCTTTAATGAGGTCAACCCGCCCATGCCGAACAGCCTACGCAAACCCACCCTCAGATCTCTACCAAGATCCCGCGTCCAGACCTCCGCACACCAGGCACAGGAATCTGCGCCGCAAACGCTCCAGCCAGTGCAGCAAAAAAACGCCTGGACATTCCTCACCAACCACTCGCACGTATTGCTGCTCATCGCCCGCGATCCCGAAATTCGCATGCGCGACCTCGCTGATCACGTCGGCATCACCGAGCGCGCCGTCCAGCGCATCATTGACGAGTTGCGGGAAGGCGGCTATCTCGTCATCACCAGGCAAGGTCGCCGCAACCTCTACGCAGTCCGCAGCGAACCCCATCTCCGCCATCCCGTCGAGGCCGCACGCACCGTAGGCGAACTCATCCGCATGGTCAACGGCTAAAAAGACATAACAGGCCCGCAACAGAGAAGCTGAAGTAGAACATCAATCATCATTAGGATTTTGGTAGCGCTATCGGGGATCGAACCCGAACTCTCCGCCTTGAGAGGGCGGCGTGTTAACCAATTACACCATAGCGCCGTAAGGAAGGATGCTGCCCTCAACCCAACTCAGGTGAAGAGCCAACTGGTTGAGTATAACAAAATTGCAGGTCCGTCAGGCGGGCCACTTCAGCCGCAAACAACCTAGTGATCGATGCCCAGCTTCTTTACTTCGTCCGTGTAGTACTTTCGGTAAAGAATGTCCCACTCCTGGCTGCCTTCGAGGATGATCCTCCGCTGCGACTCGATCTTCCGCCGGGCCGCCTCGTCAATCTTCATCTCTTCCAGCAGATCGTGCTCCATCGCCTTGCGCGCTTCCTGCCGAATCGTGTTCCGGTCCTCCTGGAACTCCACTTCGTCAATCTCCGCCAGCGTATCGGCCACCGTGTGGGCCAGCTTGTTCAACTTGTCCCGGCTGATCCTCACAGCACCGCCTTGTATTTCCGGGCCAGTTCCATCTTCACCTTCTTGAACATCTCCGGATAGCTTGCGCCCGTTCGGCGCATCTCCTCCTGGTAGGCTTCCAGAATCACGCGCACCTCTTCATTGATGCGGTCCTCCAGGGACAGCTCTTCCAGCAGAGCCTTGTAGACCCGCTCCTCCACCATCTTCACCTTGTCGGTGCGGATCATCTTCGCTTCCAGAAGGTGTTTTACGGTGCGGCGGGCCAGATAATCGACGTAATCGCGCGAAAAAATCATGTATCTTGTTCAAAATATAGCATACGGCCGCGCCTGCCCACGCTGCGCTCCACGCACTGGCTCCACTTGCGACCCGCACCATCGCTTCTGCGACAATGGGAGAGCCATATGATTTCCGATAGTTTGCTCAGTCTCAAAGACGACATGATCGCTTACATCGCGGGCCACGGCCTCCGCCGCATCCCTGCCTTTATCAGCGAAGACATTCCATCCGTCCTCTGGGAGGACGAAAACAATCCCGACGGATGGAAAGAATTTGTCGAAACCGCAAAAGCTGCCGGAGCAGCATTCCTGACCATGTCGGAAGTCGTCCTCAAAGCGGATGACGTCGATATGCTCATGGATCAAATGCATGAGTTCGATCTACCCGATCAGGAAACCACCGACATGGACTTCGATCAGGTCCAGGCACTCAAGGCCCACGCCGGCAAAATCGGCTTCCTCCAGCTTGGCTTCGCCCACCAGGGTGTCATGTTCGTCCATGAAACCACCACTGAATGGTACGAGCAGTATCAGTGGCTCCTCGACAGCATTGACGATCTGAGCGATATCGTCTTCGAACAGGGAGATGACGACAGCCTCCTGTGACGCCTACCACCCTCCGGCCCCGCCGCTGGCTGCTCCCTCAGGTGGACCCCACACAGGTCGCCTCGCTCGCTCACGAAGCGCGCCTGCCCCATCTCATCGCAGAACTCCTCTCCGCGCGCGGCGTATCCTCCGCCTCTGAAGCCTCGTCGTTTCTCGCGCCCGGCCTCGACCACCTCCTCGATCCCTATGCCATGCAAGGCATGGCCCCGGCCGTCGAGCGCATCGAGCAGGCCATCGCACGCGGCGAATCCATGCTCATCTACGGCGACTACGACGTAGACGGCACCACCGCCACCGTCCTCCTCAAAACTGCCATCGAATCGCTCGGTGGCACAGTCCGCTTCCACGTGCCCCATCGCCTCCGCGAGGGCTACGGCATGCAGAGCGAAATTCTCGCAAATGCAGCAGCAGACGGCGTCCGCCTCGTCATCAGCGTCGACACCGGCATCCGCGCCTTCGCTGCTGCTGATGCAGCTGCCTCGCTCGGCCTCGATCTCATCGTCACCGACCACCACCTCCCGGAAGCAACCCAGGGCATCCCCCAGGCCCTCGCCGTCCTCAACCCCAACCAGGCCGGCTGCTCCTACCCCTGCAAATTCCTCTGCGGCGCCGGCGTCGCCTTCAAACTCTCTCAGGCCCTGCTTGAGAAGAAGGACCCCGAACGCGCCCGCACCAAAATTCTCCCGTCCTTCCTCAAACTGCTCGCCATCGCCACCATTGCCGACTCCGTCCCCTTGCTCGGCGAAAATCGCGCCATCGTCGCCATCGGCCTCAAGGAACTCCGCCGGCCCGTAGGACTCGGACTCCGCGCACTCATGCAGGAAGCCAAACTCGACACCGCGACACGCCCACTCACAGCAACAGACGTAGCTTTCCGGATCGCCCCACGCATCAACGCCGCGGGCCGCATGGATATCGCCTCGGAAGTCATCGAGTTATTCATCACCCGCGACTCGGCACGCGCCCACCAACTCGCGGCACGGCTCGAACGGCTCAACACAGAGCGCCGCGAAAAGGAAGCCTCCATTCTCGACCAGATCACCGCGCAACTCGCCCAACCCGAATTTGCAGACGCACGCTGCATCGTCATCGATGGCGACGGATGGCATCGCGGCGTCATCGGCATCATCGCCTCCCGCATCATCGATCAAACCGGCAAGCCGGCCCTCGTCATCACGCACGAAAATGGCGAAGCCCACGGTTCCGGGCGCTCCATCGAGGGCTACCACCTCCTCGACGCTCTCGAAAGCTGCGCCCAGCTCTTCACCCGCTTCGGCGGCCACGCTCATGCCGTCGGCTTTTCGCTGCCCTCAGACCGCGTCCCCGAGCTCCGCGCCCACCTTGTCGAACACGCCCGCACCCGAATCACAGACGATGACCTCGCCGGTCCCCTCACCTGCCATGCCGAGCTGCCCCTCGATCACATCACGCCCGCTCTATACTCCTGGCTGCGTCGCATCGAACCCTTCGGCATGGGCAATCCGGAACCCGTCTTCATCGCACGCAACGTCCGCCTCGCCAGCCCCGTCCGCACACTCAAGGAAAAGCACGTCCGCCTCAACCTGGCCCAGGGACCGCGCGGCACCCGCTACTCCGCCCTCGGCTGGCACTGGGCAGAACGTGTCGCCGCCCTCAACCTCCAGCAGGACGAGTTCCTCCACATCGCCTATCGACTGCGCCTAAACGAACACCCCGAGTACGGCGGCCTCGAACTCGAAATTGCCGACCTCCAGAAACCCAGCCCCTGACGCGACCCCTCAAATCGAAGCAACACCCAGCATCGCCACATCCTCCACCAGCCCCACTTCCTTCTGCACAAACGGCTCCGCATACCGAACCCCCGCCAGCAGTCCGAAATAACGCGCCATCGCAAACGTCCGCTCCCGAATCTCTTCCTCCGGCACAAACAGCCCGCTGCCCTCCGCCTGGTTCGCATACTGCGACGTATAAGCCATCAGCGCCCGGTGCCGATCCTCAATGTACGGCGTAATGTCCACCACAAAGCTCGGCCGCACCTCCGCATAAAGGCTCGCGTACAGAATCTTGAATGGCCGATGCGACGGCAATCCCGTATCCACCTTCGCCAGCCCCGCCAGAAAACACGCCTCATACCCCAGCGTCGACGTCGTGTAGTGGTCCGGATGCCGGCCTGTCCAGTACGGCAGAATCACCACCCGCGGACGCACCTTCCGCAGCACGTCCACAATCTTCAGCCGGTTCGCGTAAGTGTTCTCGACATCCCCATCCGGAATATCCAGAGCATCCCGCCAGCTCACCCCCAGCAGCGCCGCCGCAGCCTTTGCCTCGGCCTCGCGCTCTGCCGCCGATCCCCGCGTGCCCGCCTCACCCCGCGTCATGTCCAGAATCGCCGTCCGGTATCCCTGCGCACGCATCTTCAGCAGCGTTCCGCCGCACGTCTGCTCCACGTCGTCCCGGTGCGCCGCCATCGCCAGCACATCCGCCATCGGCTCCACAGTCATCACTCGCTCCTCACAAATGCAAAAGGCACGGCGAATCCATCCGCCGTGCCCATTGTATGCAGAGATCTCTGCTCTAGTAGTACGTATTGTCTGCATCCGTGCCGGAGTCCATATAGGCCACATCCGTCACCGTACCGGCCACCGTCACGTTCGAGTTATCCAACTGAGACATATCTTTTGTGCTGTAGATATACACTTGGCCGCCTTCCGCCGTATACACCTTGTGTAACGTACCCACGGCGGCAATCCCCGTCGCATCGCCCTTGTAGGAATCAATCGTCGCTGTATTCGTGCCCGTATTGAACATCGTCAGGCAGCCATAATTTATATTCTGCCCGGCCTGCGCCTCCTGGTAGCGAACTCCGGCGTTACAGATCTTCGATCCAATCCAAAGCGTGTTGTCATCCCCGAACACCATCTTGTCGTGGAAACCGTCGCTGATCGCAATCGGCTGCCCCTGGATCTGACCGGTCGTCGTGTCAAACACCGTCAGGTAACCGGTAAACAAACCTGCACACGGCTGCCCGGCCACAAAATTCTGGCACTGCTGCCCGGCGATATACATAGTATTGCCATTAAAGATCGCGTCCGTAGCCCCACCCGGAATAGGCGTAAAGGTGCTCGCCACCAGGTTGATCCCGCTCGCACCAATGCTGTTCGGATTCAACGAACCCGCCGTCAGCGGAATCGCTGTAATCCCGGATTCCTTCCCCCCGCACTCAGGACCGCAATCCAGCACGTAAGCCGTCGAACCATCCGAAGAAAATACCGCCTTCATCGGATGCACAAACTTCGCATTCGGCCCAGTGCTCACCGGGAAAATACAATAAGCCGGTAGATTCTGCGGCTCGCAGTCTTCCGCCGTATTCGAGTTCCCATTCGCGTCCGTATACGTGTAATGCGGATTATTTGCCGCCGCCAATGACTCCGCCTGCGTCAGCTTCACAATGCTGTAAACCGAAAAATTGCCGTAAGGCGTTCCACTCGCGGTCGACTCGCTCGCCCCCTGGTCGCTGTTCTGCACAAACGCCAGTGCAATCGACCCGCCCGGGCTCACAGACACGCTGTACACTCCCGGCAGGTTCAGCACATACGATGCCCCCGCCTTCCGGTCCACAACCGACACCACATGATTGGCGTCATTGGCCGCGTACACATAACCCAGATCGCGCGTAATAAAAATGCTATCGGAAAGGCCGCCCGGAATCGATATCGAATTCGAAACCTTCTCCGCCGCATAATCTACCAGCGTCAAGGCGCCATTTCCGGCGTTGTACACAGCGCCCGTCTGCTGCTCCGGCAGGTTCTGAATCGTAACCGGCAGCTTCCCCGAGAAATTGCTGATCTCAAACTGGCCGATCGTGCCCGTCGTGTTGTGGCGAACATCGTAGTAAGCATCCACAAACGGCAGCGAATCCGGGTTCTGCTCCGCCATGAGCACACGGTTCAAAACACCGCTCGGAGGCAGCGAACGACCAGCCAAAAAGTAATCTTTCCCGCAGGCTACGAGCGTCAAAAGGACCAGACAACTAACGCTCACCAGAGCAGAAACACGCGCAACACTTCTCTTCTTCAAACCTTAAACCTCACCAGCTCACAATCCTGCGTGGAATAGCCAAGTATAACAAAGCAGCAAGGTCCGCTGGCGTTCGCCCCGAGGTTGTCTTAGCATCTCCTCAAGGACCTCTGCTTGACCAATCGACTTCAATCCTTGTTCGGTGACCGCCCTGTCCTCTGCGACGGCGCTATGGGAACCAGTCTCTACTCTCACGGCGTTTATATCAACCGCTGCTACGACGAGCTCAACCTCTCCCAGCCCGACCTCGTCCGCTCCATCCATGAGGAATACCTCCAGGCTGGCGCTGAAGTCATTGAAACCAACACCTTCGGGGCAAATTCCTTCCGCCTCCGCCGCTACGGCCTGCAGGATAAAGTCGCTGAAATCAACGCCGCCGGCATCCGCATCGCCCGTGCCGCCGTCAACCAGCTTCAGGAAAAACAGGCCGGCCGCGCCTTCGTCGCCGGCTCCATCGGCCCCCTCGGCGTCCGCCTCGAACCCCTGGGCAAAGTCGGCCTCGATGAAGCCCGGGCAGCCTTTGCCGAACAAATCAGCGGCCTCGTAGCCGGAGGAACCGACCTCCTCATCATCGAGACCATCCCCGCCCTCAATGAGGCCGAACAGGCCCTCCTCGCCGTTCGCGAAATCGCACCCGACATCCCCGTCATCGTCATGGTCACCGTCGATGAAGAGGCCCGCTGCCTCGACGGAACCACCCCCGAAATTGCCGCAACCCGCCTCTCCGCCTGGGGCGCGGACGCCGTCGGTGTCAACTGTAGCACCGGCCCCGCCACCGTCCTCACAGCCATCGAGGGCATGGCGGCCGGAACCAGCCTGCCCCTCGCCGCCATGCCCAACGCAGGCATGCCCCGGGCCATCGAAGGCCGCAATATCTACCTCTGTTCACCCGAGTACATGGCCAGCTTCGCCCGCAAGTTCCACAAAGCAGGCGTCCAGTTCCTCGGCGGCTGCTGCGGAACCACCCCCAACCACATCCGCGCCATGAAGTCCTTTCTGCGCGCCTCAGAGGCCCAGAAAACCGCCGTCCCGCACGCCACTCGCGAGTCCATCGTCACAGAAACGCCACCCGCGCCCCTCGCCGAGCGCTCCGGCCTCGGCAAGCTCATCCATGACGGCGCCTTCGTCACCATGGTCGAAATCGTGCCGCCCCGCGGCATCGACTGCAAAAAGGAAATCGAAGGCGCGGCCAGCCTCGCCGCCCTCGGCGTACACATCATCAACATTCCGGACTCGCCCCGCGCCTCGGCCCGCATGAGCGCCCAGAGCCTCTGCATCCAGCTACAGCAAAAGGCCGGCATCGAGACCCTCCTCCACTACACCTGCCGCGACCGCAACGTCCTCAGCATTCAGAGCGACCTCCTTGGCGCATCCTCTATCGGCCTCAAAAACATCCTCTGCCTCACCGGAGATCCGCCCAAGCTCGGCAATTACCCCGACGCCACCGCCGTCTTCGACGTGGACGCCATCGGCCTCGTCAACATCGTCAACCGCCTCAACCACGGTCTCGACATCGGCGGCAATCCCATCGGCGAGTCCACCGGCTTCACCATCGGCTGCGCCGCCAACCCCGGCGTGCCAGACATTGAAAACGAAATCCGCCGCTTCGCCTACAAGGTCGAGGCCGGCGCCGAATACGCCATCACTCAGCCCGTCTTCGATCTCAGCATCCTCGAAACCTTCCTCAAGCGCATCGAAGGCTTCCGCATCCCCATCATCGCCGGCATCTGGCCGCTTACCAGCCTCCGCAACGCCGAGTTCATGAAGAACGACCTCCGCGTCAGCGTGCCGGACAGTATCTTCCTCCGCATGCAGGGAGCCTCCACGCCGGAAGAAGCTCGCGCCGAAGGCATCCGCATCGCACAGGAAATGCTCCTCACCGCCATGCCCATGGTGCAGGGAGCCCAGGTCAGCGCGCCCTTCGGACGCTACTCCGCCGCCGCCGACGTCCTCTCCGTCGTCCTCGGCAGAAATACAAAGCAAAATTCACCCAAACCCGAGGCAACCACCGTTGGCTAGTTTTGAAGAATCACTCAAGCGCCTCGAAGAGCTAGTATCCCAGCTCGAACGCGGCGATCTGCCCCTCGAAGAAGCCATCAAAATCTTCGAGGAGGGCTCACGCCTCTCCGAAGAGTGCCGCAAGCACCTCGAAGCCGCTGAGGGCAAAATCGAAATCCTCCTCAAGCAGCGCGACGGCTCCGCCAAGCGCGAACCATTTCCGCCAGCTTAAGCAGGCAGGCATCTCTCAGCCGCCCATCGCCTGCTCCAGGTCCGCCAGGATGTCATCCACATCCTCAATCCCCACCGAAATCCGCACCAGCCCGTCCGTAATCCCCAGCTTCGCCCGCATCTCCGCGCCAATCGCCGCATGCGTCATCGTCGCCGGATGCGAAATCAGCGTCTCCACCCCGCCCAGCGACTCGCCCAGCGTGCATACCCGCACCCGCTTCAACAGGTCATTCGCCTGCTCCAGCGACCCCAGATCAAACGCCAGCATCGACCCGAACCCGCTCATCTGCCGCTTCGCCAGCTCATGCTGCGGATGCGCCCCCAGCCCCGGATAATGCACCTTCAGCACCTTCGGGTGCTTCGCAAGAAACTCCGCCACCTTGCGCCCGTTCTCGTCATGCTGCCTCATCCGCACCGCCAGCGTCTTCACGCCCCGCAGAATCAAATAGCACTCAAACGGTGACAAAATCCCGCCCGTGCACTTCTGCACAAACGCAAACTTCTCCTTGTGCTCCGGCTTCGTCCCCACCAGCACGCCGCCCAGCCCATCGCTGTGCCCGTTCAGAAACTTCGTCGTCGAGTGCATCACAATGTCCGCGCCAAACTCAATCGGCCGCTGGAAATAAGGCGACATAAACGTGTTGTCCACGCTCAGCTCCACCCCATGCTCATGGCAAACATCCGCCACCGCCCGAATATCCGTCAGCGTCATCAGTGGATTCGTCGGCGTCTCAATATGCACCAGCTTCGTCGCTGGCCGAATCGCTTTCCGCACCGCCTCCACGTCCGACGTATCCACGTACGTAAACTCAATCCCGTAGCCCGCGGCCACCTGGTTAAACATCCGCGTCGTGCCCCCGTACACGTTCTCGCCGCAAATCACGTGATCGCCCGTGCGCATCATCGTAATCAGCCCGGTAATCGCAGCCATGCCGCTGCCGAACACATGCGAGCTCGTCCCGCCTTCCAGCGCCGCCAGGCTCACTTCCAGCGCATCCCGCGTCGGGTTACCCGCCCGCGAATAATCCCACCCCTTATGCTTGCCGATCTCCTCCTGCGCATACGTCGAGGTCAAATAAATCGGCACATTCACCGCCCCCGTCTGCGCATCCGGCTCCTGACCCGCATGAATCGCCCGCGTCGCAAATCCCTTCTTAGCCCAATCGCTCACCGCATCTCCTCCACTCTGCATTCCCCGGCGCAACCGCCGCTCAGGTTCTAAATTCCGCCGTTAAATATTTCCTTTGACAAATACCGCTCCGCCGAATCCGGCACAATCGTCGCCACCCGCTTGCCCGGGCCCAGTCGCTTCGCCAGCTCCACCGCCGCATGCATCATCGCGCCCGCGCTCGATCCGCCCAGCAAGCCCTCCTCGCTGGCCATCCGCTTCACCATCGCAAACGCATCTGTATCCGTCACGGCTACAATTTCATCCGCCACGTCATAGTCGAAGGTCTGCGGAACAAAATGTACTCCTATACCCTCCACCTTGTGCGGCCCCGGCTGGCCGCCCTGCAGAATCGAACCCTCCGTCTCCACCGCAATCGTGTGCACCTTCGGATTCTTCTCCTTCAAGTAACGTGCAATCCCGGCAAATGTTCCGCCCGTGCCCACGCCCGCCACAAACCCATCCACGCGGCCCTCCATCTGTTCCCACAACTCCGTCGCCGTCGTATCGTGGTGAAAATCCGGGTTCGCCCGATTCTCAAACTGCAGCGCCGCAAACACATTCGGATCATCCGCCGCCAGCGCCTGCGCTCGTCGAATCGCACCTGCCATGCCCTCCGCCAACGGCGTCCGATGCACCTCCGCGCCAAAGCCCCGCATCAGGATGCACTTCTCCTCCGCAAATCCCTCCGGGACAAACAACACCACGCGATACCCGCGATTCACGCCCACCAGCGCCAGCCCCACGCCCGTGTTCCCCGCCGTAGCCTCCACAATCGTGGAGCCGCGATGCAGTTTCCCCTGCCGCTCCGCATCCAGAATCATCCCCAGCGCGGCGCGGTCCTTGATGCTCCCGCCCGGATTCAGGAACTCCAGCTTCGCAAACACCTCTGCCGCATCAGGCCCTGCCAGCCTGCCAATCTGCAGCAAAGGAGTGCATCCAATCAGGTCTGTAACGCTCGTCGCAACACGCAGCTTCTCATTCATGCACATAGGCTCCATTTCAAAACTGCCTAGTGTAGCAGGAAGAGTCAAACCTGTGTCGGGCCTGTTCGCTATCTCTGATGCACATTCGCCTTGTGCGCAGCCGAAACCGTCGCATAGTAGCCCGTGCGAGTCCGCACCGTCAGCCGCCCATGCCCCGGAGCCGAAGCCTCCACCCGAACCGTCCGGAATCCACCCATCCTGAACGGCTTCGTCGGGTGATACCCAATCGAATACTGATTCCGAATATCCGTCGCAACCTCTTCCGCAATCTCGTCCACATCCCGCAAGGAGCGCGGGAAATAAGCCAGCCCGCCCGTCTCCGCGGTCAACGCCTCCAGCGCCTTGCGCGCTGTCCGCGCCTCTTCCCCCGAATCGTTATAAAGCAGGCCAATCGCGTAAATCTCCGGCCCATGCAAATCCTGCACCCGCCGAATCGCCTGCTGCAGATTCAGCGTCGATGCATCATCTTCCCCGTCCGTGATAATCAACAGCACCTGCTTCGAATTTTTGGCATGCTTCGCAAGCTCATCCGCCGACGCCACTACCGCGTCGTACAGCGCCGTCCCGCCCCTGGCGTCAATGTGCGACAACGCGGCCTCCATCCTGGAAATGTCAGAAGTAAACCCCTGATCCAGATACGCTTCATCGGAAAAATTCACGATAAACGCCTCATCATTTGGATTCGAAGCCCGCACAAGGTCCAGCGCCGCTTCCCGAACCGCCGGCAGTTTGTCCCGCATCGATCCCGAGTTATCCACCAGGATTCCCATCGAAACCGGCACGTCCGCATGCTGAAAAAAGCTGATCGTCTGCGGAGCGTTGTCTTCCCACACCTTGAAGTCGTTCCGCGTCAAATCGGTTACCAGCCGTCCCCGCGAATCCACCACCGTGCAGTTCAGCACCACCTCGTCCACGTTCTGCCGCATCGTGAACACGCCGCCCCGCAGTTTCTGGATCTGGTTCGCCCGATTCTGGCTCAGCGGTATCGTCGGGCTCACCGGCTGGTCGTCCTCAATATCCGGAGAAAGCACCGGGTCACGGTCCACCTTCAGGCTCGGCTGTGTCTCCGGCTCCGTCGGATTCTGCAACACCGGCCCCTGACCCGGCGCAGAAGGCTCTGCTTGCGACGTTGTCTGGCCCTGCGTCTGCGGCGTCGTCTGCGTGTCCACCAGCGACTGCGACCACCCCAGCCCCACGGCGCAGAAAACCACCAGCGCCGGCACAAAACTCATCCGTCGGTAAATTCGCATCTTCGCTCGCACTCTGTCCGGCATCAATCGTCTCAATGGCCCCGCCCATTTGCGCGTTTCACGCTGGTTCTTTTTCACTTTACGCCAATCGCTTCTAAGTCTTGCAGTTGCAATCCAGTTGCCGACTTCGCCATTCCCCGCCCGCACATCCGTCTTCCGCCCCATGCATCCCCGCAAAAGCCCGTCCCCGCTGCGTTACAATCGCCTCGTACAACGCTTCATCCCATCAAATATGCCCCCTCGGAGCGCGATCATCCCTCGCAACAGGCATCGCAACTCGATCGTCGCAACTTTTGGACGTCCCTGCCTCCAGCAAGGATGTCTCCCTCCCGATTCCTCGCCCGGCCGGCCGCGCATCTCGCTCGCACCCATCTCCTGCCTCGCAGCCCTCTGCACCTGCCTCGTTTTTGCCGCTGCGGCCCCCGCTCAGCATGTAAATATTTCCAGTCGCCCGCCCCAATCCACAAACTTCACCGTCGTCGTCGACGCAGCCCACGGCGGCTCAGACCTCGGCGCGCAACTCTCTCCCACACTCAACGAAAAATCCGTCACCCTCACTCTCGCCCTGCGCCTCCGCTCCCTGCTCGCCGCCCACGGCATCGCCACCGTCATCACACGCACCGGTGATACCAACATCCCCATGGCCACCCGCGCCGGCATCGCCAACCACGCGCACGCCGCCGCCTGCGTCCTCCTCCACGCCACCGCCACCGGAGTCGGAATCCACCTCTTCACCTCATCGCTCGCGCCCGGGCCGCCCACCGCAGCGCCCGCATGGGACACCGCGCAGTCCGCCTACATCCACCAGAGCATCCGCCTCTCTTCTGACATTGACGCCGCCTTCGATCACACCCGCATCCCCACTGTCGTCGGACGCACCTTCCTCCAGCCCCTCGACAACCTCACTTGCCCGGCCATCGCCATCGAACTCGCTCCCAAACCCTCCAGCGGCATGGCCAGCGCAAAATCCGTCGACGACCCCGCCTACCAGGCCGCCGTCCTCAACGCCATCCTCGCCGGCATCCTCCAGTGGCAGCAGGACTGGAGCCGCCACCCATGACCTTCCGTAACTGGCCCTCCCGCCTCGGCCAAACCCTCCTCCTGCTCATGGTCCTTGCCTGCACCGCCATGGCCGCCTTTCTCATCCACCTGCGCCATCAGGCCCACGAACGACTCGAAGCTCCTCTCACCAGCAGCGTTCCACTCGCGCAAACGCCAGACGAACCCCTCGTCACCGCAACCCTCCTCATGCCTGACGACAAAACCGGCCAGCTCAACCCCATCACCCAAACCCTGGCCCTGCCGCAGGACGAATCCGCCCGCGCCCGGACCCTCATCCATCAGCTCATCGCCGCCTGGCGCACCCCAGACTCCCCTCACCTCATCCACTCCCCAGCCGGCCAGTCACCCGCGGACCCTTCATCCGCAGATGTAGACAGCGTCTTCCTCCTGCCCGTCCCCAACCAGCCCGGCCAGCAGCTCGCCGTCGTCAACCTCAACGCTGCCTTCCCGCAGGCCCAGCCCTCCGGCATCGAACCCGAAACCCTCACCCTCCTCGCCATCATCCAGACCCTCCACGCCAACATCCCAGCCATCACCCAGGTCCGCTTCCTCGTCAACGGCCGGCCCCGCGCAACCCTCGCCGGCCACGCCGACCTCTCACGCACCTACTTGGCACAAAACACCCCTTCCGGTCCAAAATCATAACTGCATGTCTCAATCACTCTCGCAACCAGCTCGCATCGGCGTCTTCGACTCTGGCTTCGGCGGACTCACCGTCCTCCAGGCCCTCCTCCGTCACATTCCCTCCGCGGAATTTCTCTACCTCGGCGACACCGCACGCCTCCCCTACGGCGCAAAATCCCGCCAGACTATCGCCCGCTACGCCGTCTCCGCGGCAGAATTCCTTCTCGCCCAGGGCGCGCAATACCTCGTAATCGCCTGCAACACGGCCTCCGCGCTCGCCCTCGACGACATCCGTGCCGCAGCCCCGGTTCCCGTCCTCGGCGTCGTCGAAACCGGCGCCAACGCCGCAAAAGCCCACTCCCACTCCGGCGACGTCATGGTCATCGCCACCGCCGCCACCGTCGAAAGCCATGCCTACTCCGCCGCCTGCACCGAACGCGGCCTCCGCGCCATCGAAAAGGCCTGCCCCCTGCTTGTCCCCCTCGTCGAAGAAGGCTGGATCGACCACCCCGTCACCCGCGAAGTCCTCCACATCTACTTCTCTGAGCTGCTCGCCCAGGCCCGCGAAGCCGCGCTCCATCCGGACACCCTCCTCCTCGGCTGCACGCACTACCCGCTCCTCCGCCAGCAAATCGAAGCCGCGCTTCCTCAGTCCATCCACGTCATCGACTCTGCGGAAGTCACAGCCGCGCAGGTCGCCGCCGCCGTCCATCTTCCCGCCGCCTCCGCTCCGCCACCACCGCCGCGCTTTTTCGCAACAGACTCGCCCGAAAAATTCCGCCACCTCGGCAGCCGCTTCCTCGGCCATGCCATCCATCAGGTCGAACTCATCGACCTCGAATCCTCCACCAGGGCTTGATTCTCATTGCTGTTATCCTTTCGAATGGTGAAAGTAAGGAGTCTCCATGATTGATCTTCAAGGCCGCGTCGCCGTAATCTTCGGACTTGCCAACAAGCGCAGCATCGCCTGGGGCATCGCCCAGCAGCTCCACGCCGCTGGCGCAAAACTCGCCATCAGCTACCAGAACGAACGCATGCGCGCCGAAGCCGAAGGCCTCATCCACGAACTCCCCGGAGCAGAAGCCTTCCAGTGCGACGTCTCCAGCGACGAGGAAATCGACAAGCTCTTCGTCCAGCTCAAGGAGCGCTACGGCAAGCTCCAAATCCTCGTCCACTCGGTCGCCTACGCCCCCGCCGAAGCCCTCAAAAACGACTTCGTCCTCACCTCACGTGAGGCCTTCCGCGTCGCGCACGACGTCAGCGTCTACTCGCTCATCGCCGTCACCCGCGCCGCTTCCAAACTCATGACCGAGGGCGGCTCCATCATCACCCTCACCTACTACGGTGCAGAAAGAGTCTGCCCCCACTACAACGTCATGGGCGTCGCCAAGGCCGCATTGGAATCCACCGTCCGCTACCTCGCCGCCGACCTCGGCACGCACAACATCCGCGTCAACGCCATCTCCGCCGGCCCCATCATGACCCTCGCCGCCCGCGGCATCGGCGGCCTCAATGAAATGCTCAAGGCCCACGCCGAACGCGCACCCCTGCATCGCAACACCACGCAGTCTGAGGTCGGCGCCACCGCCGCCTTCCTCGCGTCCGACCTCGCCAGCGGCATCACCGGCGAAACCCTCTACGTCGACAGCGGCTTCAACATCATGGCCTGATCCCGCAATCCCATCCAACAGCAACAGAGGCGCTCATCAGAGCGCCTCTTCGCTTTTCTCTTGAAAACTCAAACCAGCGCACCCGCCAGCACAAACACCAGCGGAGCATTCCAGTTGATCGCAATCTCGTTCAGGCTGTAAGCCTCCCAATTGTCCACCCACATCCGCATCGGTGCCTCACGCTTCATCCGCTTTCCCACCGGATCCGCTGGATGACGGTTCGGCCCGCCCGAAAGCAGCCCCGGCCACGGCGCGGCAATTCCGTCCGCAAGACTGGGATTATGATGCGGATGCTGAAACGGCTTCGTCCCTACCTGCGTAACCCACGACACCCCAAAGCAATTACGCCCCAGCAGATAATTCACATTCGCCAACGCCGCTTCACGATACTTCCCCTGCCGATCAAACTGATCCGCAATCAGCAGCAGCAGTCCCTGGTTCCCCGCCACGCCATTCGATCCCCATACATAATCCTCGGCCTCCAGCGTATGCCCGTAGCCATTCTCACGGCTCCGCGCCACCAGCGCATCTGCCGCCACCAGCGTCGCCTTCTTGATCTGCTCTACCACCCGCGGCTTGCCGTCCCGCTCCGCGAGCACATAGGTCCACCACGCCATCGACTCCACATCTTCCCAGCCCGGCGCTTCGATATTCGGCACCGCACGCATCTGCTTCAGCAAAGCGTCTTCATATCGCGCCTCGCCCGTGGTACGCCACAACTCGGCACTGGCCCATTTCAACTCATCGTCGTCATGCCGGTCGCCATAGACACCCGTGAAGATTCCCTTCGGATTCTCCACAAACAGCGCATCCGGATGCGCCATCGCCCACATCCACCCCCGCTCCGCCGCCTTCAGGCAACGCTCGGCGAACTTCGCGTCATACTCCCGATACACTCTCGCCGCAATCGCCATCACCGCCGTAAAGTCCGCCGTCGCCGTCGTCACCTTGTACGGCGGCTCGCCAGACCCGATCACATAAATTTCCAGCGGATCATCCTGCGGCATCACCAATTCGCAAAAATCACGGCTCGTCATCTTGTGCCAAACGCCGCCATCCACATCCTGCATCGAAAGCATCCAGTTCAGATTCCAGCGCACCTCGGCAAGAAAATCCGGCACCGCTCCGCCCGACTCCGGAATCTGTAACCGTAACGGGTGTAAAACTCCCCCATACAGCTCCCACGCCCACAGCAGCGTCCCCGTGCTGATCCCCGAGTTCACCACGTACCGCCCGTAATCCCCCGCATCATGCCATCCGCCATGATTCACAACCCGGCCCACCCTGCCTGAGCTCGCATCAAACGCTGCATGCAAATGGCACGGCGGATGCGCATATCCACCGCCCATATCCACATGGCAACCGCACCGCTGGCCGTAATAGCCGCGCACCGTCGCCCACAGCGCATGCCGGTATCCATCCGCGCCAACTGCAAACTCCACCGGCTGCCCATGCTCTACCTCCAGCCGGTATTTCCCCGTCTCCCGCACTGCGGAAAAATCCGCAATCTGCACGCGGTCGCCGGAAATTGCATCCGCCCCCGGCATGCTCAGCGCACCCTCCAGCACCTTGCCGCCGCCCATCCGATGCACCGCAAACTTTCTCGCCGCCTCCCGCGAGCCCTCCGGCCACTGCACCGTCGCCACCTTGTACGCACCCGGCAAAAAACCCACCTGGCTCATACGAACCGGCGCGCTCCGCTCCTCCGCCGGCACCGGAAACGCGCAGCCGGTCATCGCCGACGCCGCTGCCAGAGCCGCCGTACCCGAAATCTTCAAAAAATCCCTGCGCCTCACGCCACTCCGCATCGCTCCCCCTCCATCGACGATTCGATTGTCTTGAGCTACCCTGCAACTGAAACCATAATGCCCCTTCACCCACGGAGTAAAACGTTCCGCCCATGAATACCCACGACGATCTCGCCGCCATCGCCCGTCAGGAAACCGAACTCGTCTTCGAAACCTTCGACGAAACCACTGCCTGGAACCTCGGCTCCCGTCTCCGCTCCCTCGCCATCGAGCGCGGTCACGGTCTCGCCATCGACGTCCGCCGCTTCGGCCAGCAGCTCTTCTTCTGCGCTCTTCCCGGCGCAGTCCCCGACCAGGCCGAATGGATCCGCCGCAAAGTCAACGTTGTCGCGCGCTTCCACCGCAGCTCCTACGCCATCGGCCGCGAACTCGCCCGCTCCAACTCATCGCTCGAAGAAAAACAGGGACTCCCCACCATCGACTACGCCACCCACGGCGGCTGCTTCCCCATTCGCGTCAAGGGAGCAGGCATCATCGGCTGCATCACCGTCTCCGGCCTGCCACAGCGCGACGATCATGAGCTAGTCGTCGAAGCCATCTGCCTCGAACTCGGCAAAAATGATCAGGAATTCCGCCTGAGCGCGCCGGTCGCGCAATAAGCAACTAACTTAATCACTTTATTCGCAGCCCAATCAATCCGGACTACTGCACCTTGCCGCGCGGTCGCAGCTTCTTCAGCTCCATCGCGCAAGCCACCGCGTTCAGGCTCGCCACGCGCAGGTTGTCCAGCGCCGCCCATATCCAGAAGTGCGTCGCCTTTTCCGCCGCGCCGCTCGCCGTCCGCACTCGCACCAGCACGTCGCCCTGCCCCGCCGAACTCAAGTTCGTCGGCGCATCTGCGTCGCCCATGATCACGTCAATGTGTTCGCCCTGCAACGCCGCTTCCACATGCTCCAGCGCCACCGGCTGCGCAAATTCTGCCGACATCGAAAGCCCGTATCCGTGGAACACCGGCGTATGCACCAGTTGCAATGGCAACACTCGCCCCTGACCGCGCAGCGCCGCATAATGCCGCCGGATCCGCGCCTCCCGTTCCGGCAAACGGAACTTCCCCGCTTCCCCAAACACCGGCGTCGAAGTAAATGCCACCTGGGTGTCGTAAATCGACTTCGGAAGCGTCTGGAAGTTCAGCAGATTCACCGTCTGCTGATGCAGTTCGTCCATCGCCTCGCGCCCATACTCTGACGCCGGCTCCAGCACCGTCACAGACGCGCACCGCAGCTCGCCCAGCAGCTCCAGCCGCTGCGTCAGCATCCCTACCGCCACCGCTACCGGATGCGCAGGAACCACCGCCGACGTCGCCAGACCGGGAGTTTCGCCCTCCGTCTCACCGGAATCCTGCACCCATGGCGCACGCAGCAGCACACCCGGCTCATGTTCAATCCCAGCCGTCATGTCCACAATGCTTGCGCCCGCCTTCTGCGCCGCCTTCCAGTATTTATGGGTCGACTCCTCAGAGTCGGTAAAGAACACAAAATCCGCGCGCTCAAACTCCGCCGGATCGATCCTCTGCACAAACGTCATCTCGTCGCCCACCGTCTCCAGTGCACCAATCTGCTCCTCATCGTCCATCAGGACAAAGTCCGCAGTGGCAAACGGAGATTCCGTAAGCGCTTCATTCAATTCCTTGCCTCGCAAGGACGAGGCGCCAACAATCGCGATTTTGTATGGATTGGCCATCAATGAGTCGTCGTACCAGAAACGTCAGGGGTATGGGCAGCCTTGCGATGCCGCTGCCACGAGTAGGCAAGCCGCGCAAGAACTCCCGAGAACATGTAAACCAGCGCCATAGCTGCCAGGACGTAGTCAGAAAACGCCACTAGCGCGTAAAGCACCAGACCGAACAGCACGATCCACTGAAACGGCTGCCGGTTCGTAAAGTTTAATTCTTTTCCGCTCCAGAATCTCCAGGTGCTCACCATCAGAAAACCCAGAAATCCCACCAGCAGCATCCACACAATCGCAACCGGCGCCATCGACACCGGTATCCCCCCGAAAAAATGCACCACTGCGGCAATCACGCCAGCCGCGGCAGGTATGGGCATGCCGACAAAATACTTGCGTCCCGGCCGACCCGGATTCTTCGGCACCGGATCGTGGCTGATATTAAACCGCGCCAGCCGGCTCGCCCCGCACAGCAGAAACAAAAAACACAAAAACGCGCCAAACTGCAGAATCTTCTGGTGCAGCGCCGGATCCATCGTCGGCGGCAGCATCCGAAAGCCCCACGTAAACGCCAGCACACTCGGCGCCACGCCAAACGTAATCACATCCGCCAGCGAATCCAGCTCCCGCCCAAAGTCGCTCGTCGTGTTCGTCATCCGCGCAATGCGCCCGTCCAACGCATCAAACGGAATCGCGAACGCTATTGCCAGCGCCGCATAATCAAAATGCTCCGGGTACAGCGTCGAGCCCTGCAGGCTCTGCATGATCGCGAAGTATCCAGCGCCAATGTTCAGCGCCGTGAACATCGAAGGCAGAAGATACATCCCGCGCCGGCGCTTGCGGTCCCGCTCACCCGCCGCCCCGCCGCGCTCGCCGGTCCTCAGACTGGACAAACGCGCCAAACCGTTCAACCTGCATTCTCCGTTTGCTGGTTCGCAGACCCCGGCCGCCGCGCCAGTACCGTCGAGCCGCCCTTCACCGTCTGCCCGTTCTGCACCAGCACTTCATAATTCCCCGGCAGCAGCAAATCGGTACGCGAACCAAATTTGATCAATCCCACGCGCTCGCCCCGTTCCACGCGGTCGCCTGCACGCTTCTGGAATACGATGCGCCGCGCCAGCAATCCGGCAATCTGCTTGAACGAGATTTCTCCACCGTCATCCGCGCCAATCACCACCGCATTCTGCTCATTCTTCGCCGCGGAATCCGGATTCATCGCATTCAGATACAGCCCATGCTGGTACTTCACGCTGCGAATCGTCCCCGCCACCGGCGCGCGGTTCACGTGTACGTTAAACACGCTCAAAAAAATGCTCAAACGCAGTCGCTCGCCATCCGGCGTCTGCACCTTCGCAATCTCCGTCAGCTTTCCATCCGCGGGAGAAACCACCAGTCCCTCGCCTTGCGGAATCTCCCGGTGCGGATCACGGAAGAACCACAGAAAAAACGCCGCAAAAAGCAGCGGAATCGCTGCCCACGCCCATCCGCCGGTCAGCAGATACACCACCGCTGCCACCGCGAACAATGCAAACCCGTAATAATAGCCGTCTCGAACCATATCGTTGACAGCCTTGATTATAAGTCCATCAGGTTTGCGGCCCTGCCTCCACGCGTCTCAAATCGCGCAGAGACAGGGAACTCCGGTAACGCGGGTCGCGTTTCTCAATTCGCCCTGGCCCGTTCGAGCTTCAGGCAAAATGCAAATTCGCCGCGGACGAACTCATCGCGGCGATCTGATCTTTTAATCGGAGTTTGATTTTTTTCAGCCGGACTTCTTCCAGTTGTTCCTCGGCCGAGAGGTAAGGCTTCTGCATCAGGGTTTGAAGCTGTTCTTCATAGTGGTGATGTTGCTCTTCCAGACGGCGAATCACTTCTCCGTCCGGCTTTACATCTACGTCCGTGGCCATAGATGACACCTCCTGTGCTTGATCTACCTTTTAGACGCTCCACAGTACCACTGGCAAGTCCCATCTTCAACCGATTTCGCCATCCGCTTTTCCACCCCCACCCGGCGCACCCGCCAGCGGCCGCTCCATCACCACAGCATCCTCCACCGGCTCGCGGTAATACTCCTTCCGCCGCCCCGTTTCCCTCCATCCGACCCGCCGGTAAAGCATTTGCGCCGTTACATTTCCGGCTCTAACCTCCAGCCCCAGCCCAAGCCCGCCATGCTCCCGGCACCACGCCTCGACCCCATCCATCAGCAACCGCCCCACGCCCTGCCGCCGCCGCGTGCGCTCCACGGCAATCCATTCCAGTTCACACAGGTTTTCCACACCATCCAGCAGCAGCCGCCCCAGTGCCATGCCCACCGGCCTGCCGTCCACCTCCGCTACCAGCGCAAAACGGCGCAGGACACCCGTCTCCTCAACCGGTAAATATCCCCTGTAAATCTCCTCTGTCCAGTGCGGAGCAAACTCCGTCTCGCCATCCAGCGCCAGCACCCACTCCAGGTCACCAGCGATCATCTCCCGCAGCGCAATCATCGCTCTGTCGCAGCCGCCCGCCGCTCCGCCACCACTTCCGCCTCCGACCGTCGCAGGTAATGCGCGTCCAGCCCCGCCAGGTCGTCAAACTCCCGCCGCAGAATCCGCCCCTGCGCATACCGCAGCGCATCCTCCGCCGTCGGTGCATCCACCATCCGCGCACCCTCCAGCGCCTGCGCTGTCTTCGACTCGCAGCAGGCAATCTCGCCCACACCCATCCGCCCGCGAATCTCCTCCAACCCCATCAGCACCTCGCCCGCTTCATCCCCTGCCACGCCAAAATACATCTCGCCACGCCCGGCATCCAGCGCCGCACCGCGCGCTCCAGCCTTCTGCGCCAGCACCTGCAGTCGAGAAACGCCAATCACCGCCACGCCCGCCGCCTGGGCCAGCCCCTTGGCCGTGCTCGACCCCACGCGCACTCCCGTAAAGCTCCCCGGACCCACCACCACCACCAGCGCGTCCAGATCCCGAACCGCCAGCCCGCCCGTCTCCAGCACCTCCCGAACCGCCGGCAAAAGCTCCTCCGAATACGTCCTCCCGGCCAGCCGCCGCCCCCCTATCACGCTTACACCCTGCCCGGTCACTTCTGCCAGCGCAAGGCTGCCCTCCGCTCCGCAGGTATCCATTCCCAGCACCCGCATCAATGCCCGTTCTCCCCAACCGGCTGCACAATCTCCACCAGCACACCGCCCGCGCTCGCCGGATGCACAAAGAAATACAAATGCCCTCCGGCGCCAACCTTCACTTCATCAGAGATCAACCGCGCCCCCCGGGCCTTCAGCCGCTCCATCGCCGCATGAATGTCCTCCACCTGCAGCGCCACATGGTGCAATCCCTCGCCGCGCTTCACCAGAAACTTCCCCACCGGAGAATCCGCTTCCGTCGGCTCCAGCAGCTCCACCCGGCTCTCGCCCACCGGAAGCATCGCCGTCTTCACCCGCTCATGCTCCACCGTCTCTTCCTGCGTCACGACCAGCCCCAGCGCCTCATAAAATCCGCGCGCCTCCGCAATGCTCTTCACCGCAATCCCCAGGTGGTCAATCTTCGCGCCCGTCAGCCCGTCGGTCATTCAGCGCCTCTCTTCCATCACCGCAAATCGCTCCGCGATCAATCGCGGAACCAGCCGATAAGGGTCTTCCCTCCGCTCCACCACCAGCGCCGCATACTCCTCAATCTCGCTCGGCGAAAACCCATGCTGCCGCACCTCCCGCAGCAGCGCCGCCCGCATCATCTCCACAATCCGCTCGCGCCAGTACCGTCGCCGCCTCGCCGCCAGCCGGTCGCCCTCTCGCAGCCACGCCTGCATCCGGTCAATCGTCGCCATCAATTCCTCAATCCCCTGCCCGCCCGTCGCCACCGTCTTCACCATCGGAGGAACCCACTCGTCGTCGCCCGCATGCTGGCTCGCCAGCGACTGCATCGCGCGCACTTCCTTCTCCACCCGGTCGGCGCCCTCGCGGTCCGCCTTGTTGATCACAAAAATATCCGCAATCTCCATAATCCCGGCCTTGATGCTCTGCACGTCATCCCCCATGCCCGGCACCAGAACCACCACCGTTACATCGGCCAGCCGGACAATATCAACCTCATCCTGCCCAACCCCCACGGTCTCAATCAGCACCTTCTGCTTGCCGCTCGCCTCCAGCACCGTCACCGCGTCGGCCGTCGTCTGCGCCAGTCCGCCCAGCGCGCCCCGCGTCGCCATGCTCCGCACATACACACCCGGATCGCTCAACCGCTCCGCCATCCGTATCCGGTCGCCCAGAATCGCCCCGCCGGTAAACGGGCTCGTCGGATCAACCGCCAGCACGCCCACCGTCTCTTCGCGCTCACGATACTTACGCGCCAGCCTGTCCACCAGTGTGCTCTTGCCCGCGCCCGGCGATCCCGTCACCCCGATCCGCAGCGAATCTCCCGTATACGGAAAGCATGCCGACAACACCTCCGCCGCGCCCGGTGCATCATCCTCCACCACGGAAATCGCACGCGCCAGCGCACGCGCATCTCCCGCGCGAACCCGCTCCAGCAGCGCCGCAAGAGCCTCGGCTGAAATCTCCGTCCGCAATCCAGTCATTCCTCAGTGCCCTGTTTCACAAATCCACTAAAAAAAGATATCGTCAGCCCACGAAATATAGTCATCCCGACCGAAGTTCGCTCGCCTGGCGAGCGAACGCAGCGGAGGGACCTGCGGTTTCATCCGCCAATCGTGGCAAGCATCTCAAGCTCAGAATCCGCGCCACTTCCGCACAGTCACGTCGCCGTTCACGCGATTCTGCAAAAACTCATCAAAAAACATATACGGATGCGCCGGCTCCAGCGCGCTCACCTTGTCCAGTTGTTCTCGCACCGAAGGGGGAATCGGCACCTCCAGCGCAGCCAGATTATCCTCCAGCTGCTTCTTACGCGTCGCGCCAATCAGCGTGGAAGTCACGCCCGGCTGCGTCGCCACCCAGTGCAGAGCAATTTGCGCCATCGAGCAGCCTGTCACCTTCGCCGCCGCAGCCACTGCGTCCACTATCTTCCAGTTGCGATCCGTGAACTTGCCAAACACAGGGTTCGGAGCATTCTTCAACACATCCAGACGGCTCTTGCCCTCTTCCGTGCTCTTGTCCCGCCGATACTTCCCCGTCAGCAGCCCGCTCGCCAGCGGACTCCACGGGCAAATCCCTAACCCCAGTTCCTGCGCCGCAGGCACATGCTCCCGCTCAATCGTCCGCTCCACCAGCGAATACTCCAGTTGCAGCGCAATCGGCTTCGCCATCCCATGGCACTCCGCCAGAGTCACCGCCCGCGCCGCATACCATGCCGGAACATCCGAGAATGCGTAATACCGAATCTTCCCCGCGCGAACCAGATCGTTCAGCGACCCAATCACTTCCTCCACCGGAGTCACCGTGTCCCACGCATGCATCCAGTACAGGTCCACGTAATCCATTCCCAGCCGCTGCAGCGAACCCTCCAGCGCCCGGTGAATATTCTTCCGCCCGTTGCCGCCCGCGTTCGGATTTCCCTCCTCCGCGTTGAACGTAAACTTCGTCGCAATCACCAGCCGGTCGCGCAGCTTCGTCTCGGCCACAAACCGTCCCAGCAGCTTCTCGCTCTCGCCCAGCGCATACCCATCCGCCGTATCCAGAAAATTTCCGCCGGCTTCCACATAAGCGTCAAAAATCGCCCGCGACTCCTCATCCTCCGAGCCCCAGCGGCTGTTCCCAAACGTCATCGTACCCAGGCACAGCGGACTCACCCGCAACCCGGACCGTCCCAGCGTGACATACTCATGCATCTTCATACCTTCATCCTAGCCCGAGTCACCCGGCCCGTTCACGCTGCGCTTTGTCTACGTGCGCCTATCCCCGCGACGGATGCACCTTCAGAATCTCCCGCCCAATCACCATCCGCTGAATTTCGCTCGTGCCCTCGCCAATCGTGCACAGCTTCACGTCGCGATAAAACTTCTCCGCCGGATAGTCCTTGATAAATCCATACCCGCCGTGCAGCTGCACCGCCTCGTTGCAGATCCTCACAGCAACCTCGCTCGCGTACAGCTTCGCCATCGCAGACTCCTTCGTCACCCGATACCCCGCGTCCTTCAGTACCGCTGCTCTCAGCGTCAAAAGCCGCGCCGCATCCAGTTCCGTCGCCATGTCGGCCAGCTTCCACTGGATGCCCTGGAACTCCGCAATCGCTTTTCCAAACTGCCGCCGCTCCTTCACATACTTCAGCGAAGCATCCAGCGCCCCCCGCGCAATCCCCAGTGACAGCGCCGCAATCGATATCCGCCCGCCATCCAGAATCCGCATCGAGTCCACAAATCCCTCACCCAGCTTCCCCAGCAGGTTCTCCTCCGGAATCTCGCAGTCCTCAAAAATCAGCTCCGCCGTATCGCTCGCCCGCAGCCCCAGCTTGTTCTCCTTCTTGCCCGAGCGAAATCCCTTCGTACCCTTCTCCACTACAAACGCAGAAAGCCCATGCGTCCCCTTGTCCTTGTCCGTCACCGCAATCACCACGGCCACATCGGCATACGAACCATTTGTAATAAAAATCTTCGAGCCGTTCAGCACCCACTTGTCACCCCTCTTCACCGCGGAAGTCCGCGCCCCCGCCGCGTCCGAACCCGATCCCGGCTCCGTCAACCCCCAGGCCCCAATCCACTCCCCCGTCGCCAGCTTCGGAATATACTTCCGCCGCTGCTCCTCGGTTCCGGCAAGAAAAATATGGTTCGAGCACAGCGAGTTGTGCGAAGCCACAATAATTCCCACCGAACCGTCCACTGCCGATAGTTCCTCCACCGCCAGCATGTAATCCACGTAACCCATGCCGGCCCCGCCATACTCGGTCGGGAAAATAATCCCCATCAACCCCATCCGCCCCATCTCTTTCACCACCGCCAGCGGATACGTGCTCGTCTCATCCCACTCCGAAACATGCGGAGCAATCTCACGCGCGGCAAATTCGCGGATCTCCTTACGCAACTGCTCCTGTTCATCGGTCAAGACAAATGGATAGGTGGAAACAGCGGATTCCTGTATCTGGGTCGTAGCGCTCATGCAGCCCTCCGGTCGATCTCGCTTCGCCTCGTAGCGAAAACCTGACAGCTTAGCATCTCGCCATCGCAGTTGTCCTGCGACGCGCATCCGCTTCATCAAAGTTCACAGTTTTTTTTAGCCTCGCCACAACATCCGTGCCCAACAATGCAGCCAGGCTTGCTACCAGTTACCCGCAAGATATCCCGGACCGGCTAAATCCGAACCAGCACGCACGTAATATTGTCATGCCCACCCGCTGCGTTCGCGCGCTGCACCAGAACCTCGCACACGGCATCCAGCTTTTCGCCACCCGCCGCCCGCGAAAGAACCCCGGCTATCTCCCCGTCGGTCAACTCCCGCGTCAACCCGTCAGAACACAACAGCAGCACATCCCCGCTCTGTACCCGGATCCGCTGGTATTCCGTCATCACCGTCAACTGCGTGCCCAGCGCCCGCGTAATCACATTGCGGTAAGGAGAATTTTCTGCCTCTTCCGGGCTCAGCCGGCCCAATCGAACCTGCTCACCCACCAGCGAGTGGTCCTGCGTCAGCAGTTCCATCTGCCCTTCACGCCACAAATAGCAGCGGCTGTCGCCCACGTGCGCCACATGCGCAATCCCCGGCGAAACATGCGCCGTCACAATCGTCGTGCCCATCCCTGCCACTTCGACTTCACGCTGCGCCCGCTCATAAATCCTGCGATTCGCATCCGCAATCGCCTCAATCAGAGCCGACTCCAACGCATCCTCGCTCGGCTTGTCCGCCTCGCTCCTCCCGCACAGCGCCTCGGACACGCACTCGGCCGCCATCCGGCTCGCAACTTCCCCGCCGGCCGCGCCACCCATCCCGTCACAAACCACAAAAACGCCCTGCTCCCGGCAGCACAGGAAGGCATCTTCGTTATTCATGCGGAGCGCGCCTGTATCGGTGTATCCGGCCGCTTCCAGTTTTAATTCCATTGCATGGGACCGCTACAACGTCTCAACTGATTACACCTGAGAAAGTGAATTTATCATCGTGGATTACGATACACAAAAATCCTCAAGTTAGATCGTATAACTTCAATCACTGGCATCTTTCTCATCACTTTTACCGGTCCGCCTCCACCGCAAAACAATGAGGCGAAGCGCTTTTCGCCCTTCGCCTCCCGGTTTTTGACATCACCGAAAACCATCAATGCCGCAGGTTGGCCAGTTCCTTCAGCGTCTGCCCTTCCAGAATCAGGTCATTCGCCTCGCGGAAGGCAGCCGGGTCGTCGCCGGCCTGCTCCCATTGCTTTTTGCCGCGTTCTTCCAGTTCCTCCGCCAATGCAATGTCCACCTGGCCCGGCATCTCCACCCTGTTTGCCAGGATCGTCACTCGCTGCGGCAGCACCTCGGCAATACCATGGGAAATCACAAAGCTCTTTTCACCGCTCTCGCCGCCGCGCAGGCGCAGCATCCCCGCGCCAATCCGCGCCAGCAAAGGAGCAGCACCAGGCAACACCTCCATGTATCCGGCCTTCGAGGGAACCTCCACCGAGGTTACCTCCTCATCCAGCAGAATCCTCTCCGGTGTTACCAGTCGTACTTGCAGCTTTCCCTGGTTTGCCATGGTTACTTCGCCGCCGCCTGCATCTTCTCGGCCTCTTCCAGCACTTCCTCAATCGTTCCCTTCATGTAGAACGCCTGCTCGGGAACATTATCGTGCTTGCCTTCAATCACTTCCTTAAAGCTCCGCACCGTATCCGCAATCTTGCAGTAACGGCCCGGAATTCCCGTAAACTGCTCCGCTACGTGGAACGGCTGCGACAAGAACTTCTGCACCTTGCGCGCGCGCGAAACCGTCAGGCGATCCTCTTCCGACAATTCATCAATGCCCAGAATCGCGATGATGTCCTGCAGGTCCTTGTACCGCTGCAGAATCCGCTTCACGCCCTGCGCCACGTCATAGTGCTCCTGCCCAACAATCCGAGGAGACAGGATTCGCGAGCTCGAAGCCAGCGGGTCCACCGCGGGATAAATACCCAGCTCGCTCAGAGGACGCGAAAGCACCGTCGTCGCATCCAGGTGAGCAAACGTCGTCGCCGGCGCCGGATCGGTAAGGTCATCCGCCGGTACATAGACAGCCTGCACTGACGTCACTGAGCCTTTCTTTGTCGACGTAATGCGCTCCTGCAGCTCGCCCATCTCCGTCGCCAGGTTCGGCTGGTAGCCCACCGCCGAAGGCATGCGCCCCAGCAGCGTTGAAACTTCAGACCCCGCCTGCGTAAACCGGAAAATATTGTCGATAAACAGCAGCGTATCCGACCCTTCCTGATCGCGGAAGTACTCGGCCACCGTCAGCGCCGTCAGCGCCACGCGCAAACGCGCACCCGGCGGCTCGGTCATCTGCCCATAAATCAGCGCAGCCTTCGACTTCTTGTAATCGTGAATGTCGATCACGCCTGCTTCCTGAAACTCCAGCCACAGGTCGTTGCCTTCGCGCGTACGCTCGCCCACTCCGGCAAATACTGAGAAGCCGCCGTGCTTCGACGCAACGTTGTTAATTAACTCCTGAATAACAACCGTCTTGCCCACGCCCGCGCCGCCAAACAGGCCGATCTTGCCGCCCTTCAAAAACGGCTGGATCAGGTCGATGACCTTCACGCCCGTCTCAAACATCTCCTCGGTGATCGCCTGCTCGTCAAACGCCGGCGCCTGACGATGAATGGGCATGTGAGCCTTTGCATTCAAAGGACCCATGTTGTCCACCGGCTCGCCAATTACGTTTAGCACGCGCCCCAGCGTCTCGCGACCCACCGGAACCGAAATCGGCCCGCCCAGGTCAATCGCCTTCATCCCGCGCACCATGCCGTCCGTGGCTTCCATCGCCACGCAACGCACGCGCCCTTCGCCCAGATGCTGCTGCACTTCCAGCACCACGCTCATCGGCGCCGGCACGTCAAACCCATCGCTCACCACGCGCAGCGCCTGGTAAATCGCTGGCATCGACGCCTCGGGAAACTGCACGTCGACCGCCGGTCCGGAAACCTGAATCACTCTTCCAATGTTCTCTGCCATATCAATCTCTTTCTTACCCAATCGCGGACGCGCCGCTCACAATTTCGATAATTTCCTTCGTAATCGCTGCCTGACGAACCCGGTTCATCGTCAGCGTCAGAGAGTCGATCATCTCAGACGCATTATTCGTCGCCGCATCCATCGCCGTCATGCGCGCCGCATGCTCCGCCGCAACCGAATCCCGCATCGCGTGATACATCTGCGATGCCACATACTGCGGCATCAGAAAGCTCAGCACATCCTCAGCCGAAGTCTCATAGGTAAAATCCACAGCCTGCGTGCCGAACTTCTCGCGCTCTTCCTCAAACTGCTTCTGTGCCGCCTCGGCTTCCGTCGGATACAAACTCAGCCCTGCTGAAGTCGCCGCCTTAGCAGCCTGCTCCCGGGCTTCCTTCGTCATCTCCTCAGCCGCCGTAATGGTGCGCTTTCCAATTTCCACAATCGGTAAAATTCGCTCCACAACAATGCGCTGCTGAATCACCGACTTGAATTCGTTGTAGATCATGTAAACCGCATCGACTTCTTCAATCGCATAGCGGTTCGCAAGCTCATCGGCAAGATTCCGTACCTCGGTAAAATCCAGCTCCTCCAGCATCCTGGGATGATCACCGGTCACCTCGATGCCAGCCCTGCGTTGCCGTGGTTGACGCCGTCCAGCACCGCCATTCTCATGCGACAAAGCTACGAGATAACTCCGCCGGAAGGTGTCGCGGGCCTTTCGTCCGATTGGCTCAATGTCAATCTGCTTGTGGTCATTCTCGCGGATAAACTGGTTCGCCGCACGAATCACATTCGTATTGAACGCGCCCGCAAAACCCTTATCACCCGTGATCACAATCAGCGCCAGTTTCTTTTCCGGCCGCTCGGCCAGCAGCGGATGCCGAAGCTTCCGCGTCTCCGGATCAAACGTCTCCACGCGCCGCTTCAGCGACTCCAGAACGCTCGCCAGCATCGCCGAGTAAGGACGAGAAGTAACCATCTGCTCCTGCGCCCGGCGCAGCTTCGCCGCCGACACCATCTTCATCGCCTTCGTGATCTGGCGCGTATTCTTCACGCTGCGAATCCGTCGCCGTAAATCAAGTATGTTTGCCATGCTTGCCTACTTCGCCGTCTCCGCTGTTTCTGCTCCCGCGGCTTGCTTCTGCACTCCCGCGTTCTCATGCTCTTCCAGGAACATCTTCTTGTATTCGTTCAGAGCGCTCTTGATGCGCGAACGAAGATCGTCATCCAGCGCCTTCTTGCTCGCAATGTCCGCCAGCAGGCTCTGCTGCGCAGCATCCAGATATTTATAGAGTCCCGCCTCAAAGTCCTTGATCGCGGACACCTTCACGTCATCCAGAAAACCCTGTGTGCCCGCAAATAAAATCACCACCTGCTGTTCCGCCGATAGCGGCTGGAACTGCGGCTGCTTCAGCAACTCCGTCAAACGCTGACCGCGGTTCAACTGGTTCTGCGTCGCCTTGTCCAGGTCGCTGCCAAACTGCGCAAACGCCGCCAGGTCGCGATACTGCGCCAAATCCAGCTTCAGCGTCGAACCCACCTGCTTGATCGCCTTGATCGCAGCTGAAAAGCCCACGCGCGAAACCGAAAGTCCTACGTTCACCGCCGGACGAACGCCCGAGTTGAACAAATCCGTCTCAAGGAAAATCTGTCCGTCCGTAATCGAAATCACATTCGTCGGAATGTACGCCGAAACGTCACCCGCCTGCGTCTCGATAATCGGCAGCGCCGTCAGCGACCCGCCGCCTTTTTCCTTGCTCAGCTTCGACGACCGCTCCAGCAGCCGGGAGTGGAGATAAAACACGTCGCCCGGATAAGCCTCACGCCCTGGAGGACGACGCAGCAGCAGCGACAGCTCGCGATACGCCACCGCGTGCTTCGAAAGATCGTCGTAGATAATCAGCGCATGCTTGCCGTTGTCGCGGAAGTACTCCGCCATCGCCGTCGCCGCATAAGGCGCAAGGTACAGCATCGGAGCAGGCTCGGACGCCGACGCCGAAACGATGATCGTGTAATCCATCGCGCCATGCGCTTCCAGCATGTGCACCACGCCCGCCACCGATGACCGCTTCTGCCCAATCGCGCAATACACGCAGATCAGATCCTTGCCCTTGTTGTTCAGGATCGTATCCAGCGCAATCGCCGTCTTGCCCGTCTGCCGGTCGCCGATAATCAGCTCGCGCTGCCCGCGGCCAATCGGAATCATGGCGTCAATCGCCTTCAGGCCCGTCATCATCGGCTCGCGCACCGGCTGCCGATCGATCACGCCCGGAGCCAGCCGCTCCACAGGAGACAACTCGTTCGAGTGAATCGGCCCCTTGTCATCAATCGGCTCACCCAGCGCGTTCACCACGCGGCCAATCATGCCATCGCCCACAGGCACGCTCAAAATCTTGCCCGTGCGCTTAACCACGTCGCCTTCGCTCAGTTCCGTCCAGTCGCCCAGCAGCACCGCGCCCACCTGGTCTTCTTCCAGGTTCATCGCCATGCCGGCTATCCCATGCGGAAACTCCAGCATCTCGCCGGCCATGCACTTCTCCAGCCCGTGCAACCGGGCAATCCCATCACCCAGAGAAATGATCGTTCCCACTTCGTCTACGCGCATCTTCGCGTCGTAGTTCGCAATTTGCTCCTTCAGGAGCGCCGTAATCTCGTCTGCCTTAATCTGCGCCATGCTTACCTGTTCCCAGCCGGGTAATTTACTTGTTGCTTGAGTTGCTTAAATGCAAAATCTGCCGCTCTACTTCGCGGCCAGCTGCCCTTCCAGCACTGCGAGCCGCCCACGTACTGACCCGTCGTAAACCGTGCTTCCTACCCGCACAATCACGCCGCCAATCAGCGAACTGTCCTCCTGGAAGGTCGCCTCCACCTTGCCCTGCACCATATCCCTTATTTTCAGGATCAGCGCACGGCGCTCTTCTTCGTCCAGCAGACGCGCCGAAGTCACCTGGACCTCCGCCACATCCAGCCTGCTGTTCATCTCTTTCCGGAACTCGTCCAGAATCTCCTCATACGCGTCCATACGGTTGTGGTTCAGCAGCACCGCAATAAAGTTCTTCACCTGCGGCAACAGCTTCATCTTCTCGTTCAGACGATCCAGAATCCTAATCTTCTCAGGCAGCGGAAACGAAGGATCCAGAAACACTTCCCGCAAATCCGCAGCGGCATGCCACGCGGCTGTAAAGTCCTGCAGTTGCCCCTTCACATCCTCATAAGGAAGATGCTCCTCGGCAATCACATCCGCGAACGCTCGCGCATAGCGCAGGGCAAATGCACTCATCAGCCTCGCCCTCCATTGCCGTTCCCGCCCAGGGACTTTTCAAATTCCGCAATCAGCGCCTTGTCCCGATCCACGTCGATCTTCAGATTTGACCTCACCTGGCCCACTGCCAGATCCGCCGCATAGCTGCGCAAATTACGCTGTGCCACAGCGCTGGCGGCTTCAATCTCCTGCTCGGCCGAGTGAATAATCCGTTTCCGTTCGGCCTCCAGCAATTCGTGCATGCGCCGCTCTTCCTCCGCAGCCTCATGCTCTGACCGTTTCCTGAAAGCCTCAATCTCATCGTCCAGATGCGACAATCGCTCTTCGATCGCTGCCAGCCTCACGGTCGCGTCGTCACTCAGTCGCTTGGCTTCTACCAGGTCCTTCGCCAACCGCTCTCTGCGCCGCTGAAAAATCCCCGGCAAAAACTTGAACAGAAAGTAGAAAATCACAAACAGCATGATCCCCGAGTTCAGCCACTCAAAGATCGTTGCAGTCGTCTCGACCGACAGGCCAATCTCCTTCGCAACCCATTGCGTGGAGGGCGAATACAGATAGGCATTGTGCTGCTCTTCCGTCTCCGGAGAATCCATCTGCTCCGGAGGCCCGCTTGGCTGCTTCACCTCAGTCGGGCTGCTCTGCGGATTCACAACCGATTTCGCGACAACCGTACCATTCGCAGCCTGCGCGCTTGCCGGCAGCGTAATTCCACCGGTTGCAAAACAAAGCGCAAGCGCTAAACATCCAACCCTCAAAATCTGCTTCACTGCGCGCTCCCCGCGGCCACCGGCAAAATAGCTTCCTGCACCATTGCGGCAAGCTGGTCAATCTCCGCATGCAGTTGCAGCTTGGCCGCCTCGGCCTGCTGGGCAATTTCACGCTTGGCTGCTTCGGCATGCTCGTGCGATAGCAAACGGGCACTCGACAGCGCCGTATCCCGCTCCGCGGTCCATTGCTGCATCCGCAGTTCCCGCGCATGCATGATTTCTGCGCGCGCCGCCCGCAGCTTGGCCTCATACTCCTGAGACTTCACATCCGCGGCCGCCACTGCCGCATGCGCCCGCTCTACTGCTCCCTGCGTCCGGTCATAACGCTCCGCACGAGCCCGCCTCAACGGCCGGAAAAGAATAAAATGATAGGCCGTCACCAGAATCAAAAACAGAATCATGGTCGGCACTGAGCCGAGCACAAGTTGACCGAGATCGCTGAAAATTTCTTGCATGGTTTCTTCGACGTATGATGTTGGGAACTAAGTAGATAAGGCAGCCTGGACCTCTGTTTCTAACAAAGCCGTCCAAGCGGTGTCAATACGCACCCGTACCCTCAGCGAACGGAGTCATTCCGCCCGCTTGACGCTGGTTCCAAGCGGCGTACACTCTAAGTATCGCCTATGACCCGCTTCAGGGTCCAGCGGCTCGGAGAACTGAGTTTCCCACCACGCTCTTTTCTCCGGGCCGCTATTGTTTTTCCACAAATCTTCTGAATCGTCCCACCAGCGACTCCGGCGCAGAAACCTCCATCCACACCAGGTTTCCCTCATACTTCCGCCCACGAATCACCGCCCCCGCCTCCAGCGCCGCAATCACTTCTCCCTCCGACTGAGAAATCCGCAACCGAGCCTCCACCATCGGATCGGCCTGCAGCGCTTCGTCGATCCGCTCCAGCAGCTCCGCCAGCCCATCGCCTGTCTTAGCCGAAATCGCCAGCGGACGCCCCACGCCCTCCCGCAGCCCCGCCCGCTCGTCCTCCGTCAGCAAATCCACCTTGTTCACCACTTCGATCTGCGGCTTCTCCCGCACGCCCAGCTCGTCCAGCACCCGCTTCACCTCATCCCGGTGCTCCTCGCGCATCAGGCTCGAGCAATCCTGCACATGCAGCAGCACCTCGGCCTTCTGCACTTCCTCCAGCGTCGCTCGAAACGAACTGATCAGCGTCGGCGGCAAATCCCGGATAAATCCCACCGTGTCCGACAACAGAATCTTTCTCCGGCTCGGCAGCGTAATCGCTCGCAGCTTTGGGTCCAGCGTCGCAAACATCCGCGCAGACTCCAGAACCCCAGCCCCCGTCAGCGCGTTGAAAAGCGTGCTCTTACCCGCGTTCGTATACCCCACCAGCGCAACAGTCGGTACAGGAACCGCCTCCCGCCGCTGCCTCTGCTGCCCGCGAATCCGCCGAACGCTCTCAATCTCGGCCTTCAGTTGCGAAATCCGCCGCTGAATCCGCCGCCGATCCGTCTCCAGTTGCGTCTCGCCCGGTCCGCGCGTCCCAATGCCGCCGCCCAGGCGAGACATCTCCCGCCCGCGACCCGTCAGCCGAGGCAGCATGTACTCCAGCTGCGCCAGCTCCACCTGCAACATGCCCTCGCGCGTCCGCGCATGCCGCGCAAATATGTCCAGAATCAGTTGCGTCCGGTCAATCACCCGCCCCGGAAGCGCCCTTTCAAGATTTCTTAATTGGGTGGGCGTCAAATTTTGCCCAAACACCACCACGTCCGCCCGGCTTGATGCCGCGACAGCCGCCACCTCCTGCACCTTGCCGCTGCCAATCAGGGTCGCCGCGTCCGCCTTCGCACGCCGCTGCGTCAGTTCCCCGGCAATCTCCGCACCGGCGCTCACCACCAGTTCGCGAAACTCTTCCACCCCGCTCAGAAACTCTTCGTCGCTCCCGCCGGCCACCACCTCAACGTCGACTGCAGCCCGTCCCACGGTCGCAGCGCTGCGGGCCTGCCTGGCCGCCGCCAGAACAGGCGCCTTGCGCTGCCCAAAATCCACAGAGACGAGCAGGGCGCGTTCCCGGGTGACTGACGGATTTACGGTCGCTCTCACGTCCGCCTCCATCCGCCACCCGGAACCGCTTCACTGTCCTTGGTCGCAAACTTTCCGACCGGCTCCAGTTCAGGCTCCTCCGGTTGTCGTAGCCGGAGTGCTGCCCGCGGCTGCCGGCGCCGCAGGCGCTTGGCTGCTACCTGCTGCATGAGACTGCACCGGCCTATGGTCGCCGTGCAGTACGGAACGGCTGCTCACCACCGTGGATATGGCGTGCTTGAAAATCAGCTGTTCCTGGCTGTTGTTCTCCAATAGAACCGAATACTTATCAAATGAACGGATTTTTCCTGTAAGTTTTACCCCGCTCACAAGGTAAATCGTGATGGGAGTCTTATCTTTGCGAACCGTGTTCAGGAAGGTGTCCTGAATGTTCTGCGCCGGCTTGTTATCCATAGTTGCCGATCTCCTGTGCTAAATGTGCTGGTCTGTCATTTCATTGCCCCGGATGCAAAAAGTCGAAACTTTGTAGTTCGCATCCACTCATCGCTAGCCACCTGTCGAGAAACTCCCCTCATCCGGCAATGAAAAGATGAGGCCTTCCCGAAACTTCGGTGACCAATACTTCGGTGTTAGACAGCTTACTTCATCCTCTTGGATGCATGCACTCCCGGAACGGCACTTAATGTTTATGCCGTAATTTCCTTCGACCCCGAAAATGCCTCGAACGGCCTCGATCCTTCACCACCGGCCGCGCCGATAAAACCTCCGGACCCTCAATCTGGCGCGCAATCACGCCCTCCATCCGGTACTTCACCGTCACCAGAGGACCGGGCTCCACCCTTCCCGTCGCCGGATTCAATGCGATATTCGGATTTTTCGAAATCTCAAAAGAAAATACCGGGTCCGTCTCCTGCCCAAACTTCTCGTGCCCCACCTTCACCGGGAAAAATCCCTCGATATGATGAACGCTGTACGCCGTCTCATACTGGTGCCGCGGCACGTCGTAGGTAAAAACCCGAATCTCGTCAAAGTCGTAGGGCAGCCCAGCCTCGTAAGGCGCAAACACCGCCACATACTCTCCCATCATGTGGTCCGGCGCATCCGACTCCGGGTCCATCACCTTCCGGAACAAATACGCCCCAATCATCCGCTCTGAAGGCGCCAGCACCAGCACTGAATCGGGAACATCCGGCACCAGCGCACTCCCCCGCACCCAGCCCGTTCGCCCCTTCGCATCCCGCACCAGCCAGTAATCCTCCATCGGAATCGGAGGCGGCGTCTTGCCCTCCTTTTCCGCCTGCTTCCGCTCGAGCATCGCCAGCGTCGACTCCCGCCTCGGCACAGAGGCCCGCATCAGCATATCCAGCTTGTCCTTGGCTTTCAGCAGGTAATAGTGCGGATCTTCCACGCTTGGCCCGTCATGCAGGTACGAAGTCTCCTCCAGCACCGCCTTCGCCACCGCAGGCGTCTGCGCATACTCCTTCTGCAGCGCGGCAAACTTGTCCATCTCCGCCTGGTCCACCACGTAAAGCTCCTCAATCCAGCCAACCTTACCGTTCGGAGCCTTCACCTGGTAAAACCGCGTCTGGTGCTGCAACACCCGCAGACGCTCGCCATTCGTCACTTCCGTCACAAAATTCGCCACCGGAGCCACCCGGTCGCGCAGAAACGTGTGCTCCGCCGCAACATAAACATACTGCGGCGCCACGTGCTGCTCCAGCTGGCGACAGCCGGAAAGTCCCACCAGCAGCACTCCCAGCAGAAAACTAAGGCGCAGCACCCGCGCCTTCACGCGTAGAAACTTCATGGGCAAAAGCAATTCAGCCTTTTTTCCAACATAGCACCGCACCCCGCCCCGTCAGCCGCGACACGCACCACCCTCGGCACTCCCCGTCACTGCGTCGCGGCAATCGCAATCGCCTGCGTCGGCGCAGTCCCTGTCGAGCTCGTCGCTGTCGAAACCAGCGCGCCCGGCGTCGTCGTGCTGATCTGGAACACCTGCAGATCCGGATTCCCGCCCTGGTTCGCCACCGCCACGTAGCCCTTCGTCCTGTCCTCTGCCAGCGCCACCGGCGTCGTTCCGGTCGAAAACGGCGAGCCGGTAATCGCCGTAAGCCCTCCGGTCGTCCCCACCGTAAACGCGCTGATCGTATTGTCCGTACGGTTCGCCACGTACACATAGCTCCCCGTCGAATCCACCAGTACCGCCGCCGGGCCAAGCCCTGTCTTGAACGGCGACCCCGTAACCTCGCTCAGCGTCCCATTCGCCCTAATCGAAAACACCCGCACCGCGTTGATCCCCGTCTCCGTCACAAACAAATACTGCCCGTTCGGAGACACCGCCACCGCACGGTCCGCATCCAGGTTCTGCACCGGAGCCAGCACCGTGTTCACCGCCGCCAGAGCTCCCGTCGACGCATTGAAGCCCAGCGTCTCTACTCCGCCCGTTCCCAGCGCCACGTACACATATTGGTCATTCGGCGTAATCGCCAGCCCGCTCGCAGACGTGCTCGCCAGCCCCACGCCCGCATTATTCACATTCGAGAGCGCTCCCGTCGTCGCGTTGATCCCCATCGCGTACGCCTCCCCGGAAAACGCCGATATCCAGATCATCCACTGCCCAGTAGGATCAATCTCCATCGTAATCGGCGAATTCCCCGTCAACACCGGCGACTTGCCATTCCCCAGCGCCAGCGATCCATCACTCCCAATCGAGTACACATAAATTGCACCTGCCGTCGAACCCACATACAGGAATCTGTCACTCGGCGTCATCGCAAGGCACGTCGGCGTCAGCGGAGAGGCATACGGCGACCCGCTCGTATTCGTCAGCGCGCCACTCGCCAGCGAAAACCCAGCCAGCGTGTTCAAATTCGGATTCGAATTCGCCACATACAGGTAATTCCCCGTCGTGCTGCCGCCACCCGATCCACCGCCACTCTGGCTCAGCGGCGGAAAAAACTTCCCGCAACCGGTCAACACCAGCAGCCCCGCCAGCAAAACCCATCCCGCGAATCTCATCCTCGGCCTCCGGCGCGCGCCAACCCTCGCCTCGCACTTCTATCTTCCCACCACGGCGGCATACGCCGCAGGCTGTTCTGTTGCATATCTGGACGCGCCACTTCCCCGCCGCGCTCATCCAGCGCATACACTGGTGCCCACAAACGCCTTCACCCATTCCGGAGAGCCCATGCTACTCGCCGCCATCCTGCTCATCCTCGTCTTCATTCCATTTGCCTGGAACCTCCGCAAAGACCGCGCCGAATACCAGAAATTCAAAGCCCTCACCGACACCAATGCCCGCCAGCGCCGCTTCCGCATCTGGACCTTCAAAAGCTTCCTCCGCTTCGGCTGCGCCAGCATCCTCGCCCTTGCCATCCTCGGCCGGCTATCCGCCCTGCAATCTCTCCCGCCTGAATTTCAGCGCCTCGCCCACTTCTTCCACTCTCTCGGCCCAACCCCATCCGGCACCATCAGCTTCCTCTCGGGACTCGCCGCAGCCCTCATCCTCATCCCCCTCCTGAGCGTCCTCCGGGCCCGCCGCAAAGCCAAAAATGAGCCTCTCAGAATCGTCACCCTGGGCGACGTCGCCCCGCTCCTGCCCCGCAACTGGGCAGAAATCGCACACGCCGCCGTCATGTCCCTCAACGCCGGCTTCAGCGAGGAACTCTACTTCCGCCTGCTTTTGCCTTTACTTCTGGCCATCCTCATCGGACACGCCATCCCCGCCTTCGTTCTCGCCGCGCTGCTCTTCGGCCTGGCCCACATCTACCAGGGAACCACCGGCGTCATCGCCTCCACCACCATCGGACTCGCCATGGTCCTCATCTACCTGCTCACCGGAACCATCTGGGCCGCCGTCGCCGCCCACGCCTTCATGGACCTGCTCGGACTCGTCATCCGCCCCACCCTCATGCGCATCCTTCTACCACGCAGGACGACCGAACCCACGCCGCAAGCGCCGTCACAATCGTCCTAGTTCGCCTTATCGGAATCCTTCGCCCCAAACCGCCCATCCACCGGCTGACGCCCGCGAAACCCGGCCTCCAGATCGTGCCAGTACTCAATCTTTTCCTCGCCCAGCTTCCAGCAAAGCAGCACAATCTCACCATCCAGATAAGCCGGAAAATCCAGCAGACCCACATCCAGATCCTTCACCTGCACGCCAATCGCGTCCATCTCCTGCACTGCGTCCTTGGCCCGCTGCACCAGCCCCGCCAGCGCCTTGCGCTTCGCGTGCACGTCACTCACGTTCACCATCGTGCCACCGGCCATAAAAATACGCCGCGCCAGTTGCTGCAGCTCTCCCTCCAGCGTCTCCGCAGCGGCCTTGGCTTCCATCGCCCGCTTCAGCAGACCCTCGATCGTCGGCAACAGCAGTTGCGCTTCCTCCAGCGTGAACGTCTTCATCCCTCTAGCCTAACCCCGAATCTCCAGCATCCGGTCCAGTGCAACCCGCGCCCAGTGCTTCACATCCGCATCCACTTCAATCCGGTTCACCACCCGCCCCTGCACCAGGTTCTCCAGCGCCCAAGCCAGATGCCCCGGACTGATCCGGTACATCGTCGTGCAAAGGCATCCCGTATCGTCCAGCGTAATCACGCGCTTGCCCTTCGCCGCATACTCCTTCGCCAGCCGGTTCACCAGGTGGATCTCCGTCCCGATGGCAAACATCGTCCCCTCGGGCGCATGCTCCACCTCCGCGATAATCCGCTCCGTCGAACCCAGCGCATCCGCCTTCTGGCAAACCTCCCACCGGCACTCCGGATGCACCACCACCCGAATCCCCGGATACTTCGCCCGCACATGATCCACGTGCTCCGGCAAAAACCGCTGATGCACCGAGCAATGCCCCTTCCACAAAATCACCTTGGTCGCGCGCAGCTTCTCCGCCGTCACGCCGCCGCCAATCTGCCACGGATCGAACACCACCATCTCATCCAGCCCGATCCCCATCGCAAACGCCGTATTCCGCCCCAGATGCTGGTCCGGCAGAAACAGAATCTTCTCCGCACGCGCAAACGCCCACTCAAACGCCTTTCGCGCATTCGACGACGTGCAAACCAGCCCGCCCCGCTCGCCGCAAAACGCCTTGATAGCCGCCGTCGAATTCATATACGTCAGTGGCATCACCGTCGTCTCGTCCAGCCCCGCGCGAGTGAGCGTCTCCCAGCAGGCCTCTACCTGGCTGATTTCCGCCATATCCGCCATCGAGCAGCCGGCATTCATATCCGGCAGAATCACCTGCTGGTCGTCCCGCCCCAGCACATCCGCGCTCTCGGCCATAAAATGCACGCCGCAAAACACGATGTACTTTGCCGGCGTCTCCGCCGCAATCTTTGAAAGTTTGTAGCTGTCGCCCGTAAAGTCCGCAAACCGAATCACTTCGTCCCGCTGGTAATGGTGCCCCAGTAGAACCGCAGTCGTGCCCAGCGCCTCGCGCGCCGCCGCAATCCGGTCATCCATGCTGTGATCCGGCATCGCCAGGTAATCGTCCAGCGAGCACGTCTCTCCCGCAACCCCATGGGTTGCCGTCACTTCTGTTTCCACTACTGCACTCACGCGTAGCCGCCTTCAGTCCAGCCGAATTTTCTTCAGCATGAGGACGGGGATGTTGAAAGCAATTCCTATGGTTGCAGCCGGCTCACTGCGCCTCTCTCGGCGCCCAACCGGCGGGGATGTTGCAACCTTCACTTCTATCGGAATGGATGCGTCAGCCCTGTCATTCGTCGCAGGCTCTACACGGCTCCATTTCAGCCTTAAAATAAGTGTAATCCAACCGCGGCTCTCCAACGTACTTTCCTCGAAAGGCTCCGGCTGGACCCGAACATTCCGCATCCTCCCCGCGCGCAGGTATCATACAAATTCATGCACTTCGGCGATTACACATTCATCTTCATCCTGGCCCTCATCCTCTTCGGCCCCAAGAAGCTACCGGAGATCGGTCGCCAGGTCGGCCGCCTCATGATGGAGTTCCGTCGCGCCAGTAATGAATTCAAAATGCAGATCGACGAGGAACTTCGCAACCTCGAAGAAGAAGACCGCCGCAAGAAGCTCGAAGCAGCAGCGGCCGAAACAGGAACCATCGCCCAGCCCCACGCCCTGCCCAGTGAAACCACCCAGGCTGAAACCCTCACCAACGCCGTGGCCGATCCCGACAATCCACCGCAGCCCTACGTTCCACCCCTGCCCGGCGAAGAATGCATCGACCCCGTAGACCTCCTCGACGAGTACCAGACTCACCTCGAAGACCGCTACCCCGACGAGTACAGCCACTCCGAGGACTACTACGAAGCCGACGAACTCGAAGAATCTCTCAACGCTGAAGAACACAGCCCGGAAGAACACGGCCCCGAAATCTCCGCCGAGTCTTCCCAGCCGCAGCCCCCCGCTTCTTACCAGCCCTCCGACGAGCCACACACGCCCGCACAGGCTGAATCCGAAACGCCCACCCACGCCGCCCCAGAACCCAAGACCCCGCAGGACCCCGTCCGGCCAGAAAGTGACCCGGCCATTCGCCATGCCTGATATCGTCGATCGCGCCCGCGCCGCCGTAACCGAGCGCGCGGAACTCCCCGGCATGACCCTCATGGAGCACCTCGAGGAGCTCCGCCGCCGCCTCATCCGCGCCGTCCTCTCCATCATCGTCGGCTTCGGCGTCGCCTACGGCTTCCACGCCCAGATCTACGGCTTCATGCAGGCGCCCATCGTCTTCGCCCTCAAGGCCCACCATCTGCCCACCGAGCTCGTCTACCACAACCCCATCGACCCCTTTAACATGTACCTCGAGATCAGCCTCATGGTGGGCGTCATCATCGCGTCTCCCTTCGTGCTCTACCAGGTCTGGATGTTCATCTCACCCGGCCTCTACGCACACGAGAAGCGCTATGTCATGCCCTTCATGTTCTCGACCGTCGGCCTGTTCCTGGCCGGCGCATACTTCGGCTACCGCTGGGTCTACCCCCAGTCCCTCGACTTCCTCCTCGGCTACAGCAGCCAGTTCCGCCCGCTCATCGAGATCAACGAGTACACCAGCCTCTTTCTCACCGTCATCCTCGGCCTCGGCGTCACCTTTGAGCTGCCCATCGTCGTCTTCTTCCTCTCGCTCTTCGGCATTGTCTCGCCCAAATTCCTCTGGAAGAACATGCGCTACGCCATCCTCATCATCTTTGTCATTGCGGCCATCATCACCCCCACGCCAGACATTCTCACCATGTGCGTCTTCGCTTCGCCCATGCTCGCTCTTTACGTCGTCAGCATCGGAGTCTCCTTCATGGTCCATCCGGCGCGACGCAGGGCACGTCGTGAAGCCCGCGATAAAGACTCCTGAGTCCCATAATTAGCGCGTGATCCTCTTCGCCCTCATCGTCGCCGCCCTGCTCTTCATCGACCTCGGCGTGCTCCACCGCAAAGGGCGTTGCGGATCACCGCGCACCGCCGCCCTCTGGACCGTCTTCCTCGTCGTCCTCGCCGCCGCCTACACCTTCTACATCGGCTGGCACTCCGGCCACGAGGCCGGCTTCGAATTCGCCTCCAGCTACCTCATCGAAGCCTCGCTCTCCATCGACAACCTCTTCGTCTTCCTCATCATGTTCCGCGCCCTCCGGCTCGAAGAAGAACAGCAGCACCGCGTCCTGCTCTGGGGAATCCTCGGCGCTATCGTCCTCCGCGGCCTCTTCATCGTCGTCGGCGTCCAGTTGCTCGACCGCTTCGTCTGGGTCCAGTACATCTTCGGCGTCATCCTCGCCATCGCAGCCATCCGTCTCCTTACGGCCCACCCCCACAAGCAAACCCCCTCAGGTCCCGTCCGCTGGCTACTCCATCACGGCCTGCGCCGACTCCCCGACGGACGCCTCGTCCTCGCCTCATTCCTGCTCGTCATCTGTGCCGTCGAACTCACCGATCTCGTCTTCGCACTCGACTCCGTACCCGCCGTCCTCGCCGTCACCCGCTCGCCCATCATCGCCTGGACCTCCAACGTCTTCGCCATCCTCGGCCTGCGCTCCCTCTACTTCGTCCTCGCCGGCCTCCTCGACCGCTTCCACCTGCTTCACTACGGCCTCGGCATCATCCTCGCCTTCGTCGCCTTCAAGATGCTCGCCGCCCACTGGGTCCACATCTCCACCCTCGCCTCACTCTGCATAATCCTCGCCGTCGTCGTCGCCTTCATCACCCTCAGCCTCACACGCAAACCGCAAGCGACATAAGGACAGCCATCGCTCACTCAATAGAAAATTGTCATCCCAACCGAAGGTGCGCAGCACCGCAGCGGAGAGCCTGCCCCGAGCGAAGCCGAGGGGGACCTGCAGTTCCCCTCTCCGTTCGGACCACGCTCACATTTTGAAGGGTCATTTCGAGCGAAGGCGCTTGAGCGCTGAAGCCGAGAAATCTGCGGTTCTCCCCGCTAAGACAAGAACCCAACCACCCCACCACAACTCACCGAGTGCCGCCCAAACCCCACATCATCCCTAACCGGAAAATCCCTCCGAAAATGCGCCCCGCGGCTCTCCTCACGAGCCAGCGCACTCCGCACAATCAACCGCGCCACGGCGTGCAGATGCCCCAACTCCAAAGCATCCCGCCGCAACTCCGACTCGCCCTGCTCCTCGCGTGCCAAAAACGTCTCGGCCTCGCGCAATCCAACCCCATCCCGTAGTAGACCAGCCTTTTGCCACATCATCTGCTGCAAATCCGCCTTCGCAAACCCCACGCGCCGTCCCAGCCGCGCCTCACCCAACTCCGCGCCCGCCAGCTCCCGTTCCTCCCGCATCACCCGAGCCGCACGAGCACCAAACACCAGCCCCTCCAGCAACGAATTACTCGCCAGCCGATTCGCCCCATGCACCCCCGTGCAGGCCACCTCGCCCGCCGCATAAAGCCGCTGCAACGAAGTCCTTCCATCCACATCCGTCCTTACCCCACCCATCAGGTAATGCGCCGCGGGCCGCACCGGAATCAAATCCCGATCCAGCCGCAGCCCATGCTTTGCCAGAAACGCCGAAATCCCCGGAAACCGCGCCGCCAGGTCCACACCCTTCACATGCCTCATGTCCAGAAACACCAGCCGCGTCTCACCCTCCGGCCCCATCCCCTCGCGCGTTATCGCCCGCGCCACCACATCCCGAGGAGCCAGCTCCAGCAGCGCATGATACCGCTCCATAAACCGCTCACCCGCCGCATTCCGCAAGTAAGCACCCTCGCCCCGCAGCGCCTCCGACAGCAAAAACCGCTGCACCCCCGGCAAGCTCAACGCCGTCGGATGAAACTGGTAAAACTCCATGTCTTGAATCTCGGCTCCCGCGTAAGCCGCCATCGCAATCCCGTCGCCCGTCGCCACCGCCGGATTCGTCGTATCGCTATAAACCTGACCCGCGCCGCCGCTCGCCAGCAGCACCGCCCGCGCCCGCGTCGTCGTCACCCGTCCCTCACGATCCAATAAATCCACGCCCGTAACCGCATTCCCATCCACGCGCAACGCAATCGTCGAGGTCCACTCCCGCAGCTCGATATTCTTCGCCGCCTGCGCGTGAACCAGCAGCGCGCGCCCAATCTCCGCGCCCGTCGCATCCCCGTACGCATGCAGAATCCGGTTCCGGCTGTGCGCCCCTTCGCGCGTCAGCATCAGCTCGCCATTTTCCCGATCAAACCGCGTGTCCCACTCCAGCAGCTCCGCCACCCGCAGCGGACCCTCCTCGACCAGCACCCGCGCCGCCGCGCGATCCACCAGTCCGTCGCCCGCTGCCACCGTATCCTCCAGGTGCAGCTCCACGTCCTCCGGACCGCTCATCGCAACGGCAATCCCCCCCTGCGCATACGAGGTGTTGGATTCCTCCAGCGCTTCCTTCGTCACCACCAGCACGCGCCCCGCGCCGGCAAGCTCAATCGCCGCGCGCAGCCCTGCAATCCCCGCGCCCACCACAACAAAGTCAAATGCTTCAATGTTTGCCATATGTTTTGAACCTATCACCACTTCCCCCTCGACAGATGCCCCTCACTTCCACCCCTCGCAACCCGCCGCAAACTCCACCCCATCCCTGCGATACGATGAAAACTATGGCTCGCACCATCCCCGTCGATATCCCCGGCGCCAACTACACCGTCCACCTCGGCAGCGGCCTGCTGCCTAAGGTCGGCAGGCAGATCCGAAAGCTCGCACCCGCCAACGCCCGCGCCTTCATCGTTACCGCGCCGGAAGTCTGGTCCCTCTGGGGCAAAACCCTCCTCTCCGGCTTCCCCGCGGACAATCCCCCGCAGGTCCTCTTCCTGCCCTCCGGCGAAAAAAACAAGCGCTTCGCCAACGTCGAAGCCCTCGCAACCACTCTCTCCGAGTCCGGCGCAGACCGCTCCTCCATCCTCATCGCCTTCGGCGGAGGCATCATCGGCGACGTCACAGGCTTCCTCGCCGCCATCTACATGCGCGGCATCCCTTACATACAAATCCCCACCACCCTGCTGTCTCAGGTCGACTCCTCCGTAGGCGGCAAAACCGGCGTCAATCTCTCCTCCGGAAAAAACCTCATCGGCAGCTTCCACCATCCCCGCGCCGTCTTTGCAGACACCGATGTCCTCCAAACCCTCCCGCCCCGCGAACTCCGCGCCGGGCTATACGAGTGCATCAAGGCCGGCATCATCCGCGACGCTGCGCTCTTCAACTACATGGAGCGCAACGCCCAGACCATTCTCTCCGCCGACGACGCGGCCCTCACCCGCGTCATCGCCGCCGCCATCCGCATGAAGGCCGAAGTCGTCACCCTCGACGAGCGCGAAGGCGGTCTTCGCATGATCCTCAACTATGGCCACACCATCGGTCACGCCATCGAAACAGTTACAAATTACCGCGCCCTGCTCCACGGCGAAGCCGTAGGCTGGGGCATGCTCGCCGCCACTGAGCTTTCTCGCACGCGCGGCCTCCTTACCGAAGCCCAGGCCAGCCGCATCGCCGCCCTCATCCACGCATACGGCCCACTGCCCCGCTTCCGCGCCACGGCAGACAAGCTCTTCGACGCCACCGCCCGCGACAAGAAAAACCGCGCCGGCACACGCCGCTTCATCCTCGCCGAATCCATCGGAAAAGCCCTCATCGTCCCCGACGTCACCGATACCGAATTCCGCTCCACCATTGACTGGCTCCTCGCCCGCGTCCGCGAGGCCACCAGGTGAGCACTCCAGCCCCATCGCCACTCAACACACCCGGCGCGCGGCCAGAAGGCGCAATCGACGAGCAATCTTCCGCCGCTGCCGTCCAGGCCATGTTCAACACCATCGCCCCGCGTTACGACCTGCTCAACCACATCCTCTCCTGCAACGTCGACCGCTACTGGTGGTGGCGCGCCGCCCGCACCTTCCGCCACATCCTCGCCCGGCCCCAATCCCGTGTCCTTGATATCTGCTGCGGCACCGGCGACATGACCATGGCCCTCCTGCGCCGACGCCCCACGCAATCCGAACCAATTCTCGCCGGCGACTTCTCCCACCAGATGCTCCTCCGAGGCGCGCAAAAATTCGCCGCCCGCAACGCCAACATCGTCCCCATCGAAGCAGACGCACTCCACCTGCCCTGCGCCGACTCCTCGCTCAACCTCATCACCAGCGCCTTCGGCTTCCGCAACATCGCCAACTACCGCGCCGGACTCGAAGAGTTCCACCGCGTCCTCGCCCCGGGCGGCGAACTCGGCATCCTCGACTTCAGCGAGCCCACCGGCCTCACCGGCAAGCTCTACGCCTTCTACTTCCGCCGCATCCTCCCCGCCATCGGCGCGCGCCTCTCCGGAATGGGTTCCGCCTACAAATATCTCCCCTCGTCCGTCCACAAATTCCCACCCCCGCCAGAAATGCTCGCACTCATGCGCGCAGTCGGCTTCAGGCAAGTCTCCTGGACCCCGTACACCTTCGGCATCGCCGGCCTCTACCGCGCAGTCAAACCGTAACGCACCGTCCCTGATGTGAACGCCTGAAATCGTCTCGCCACGTTAAGAAAGTCTGGCAGCGTCAGCCGAACAACCTGCACTCACCAACACCGAAAACGTCACAAAAACAGCAGGCAGCGGGTCATTCAGAGCGAAGCGAAGAATCCCGTGAATGCGTCCGTCAAATACACACTCAAAAGTTTCTCCCGGAATTTCCCGCTCTCCAGCGCACCAGCACTGGACCGGTAGTAGTCGCGAGTCTTTTGCCTGCCCTGGCAAAAGCTCCCCCATCACACCCGGCTGCAAACTCCACCCCGTCCGAGTTAACCTAAGGGTCCATGCAGTCCACAGCCCAAAGCGACCCAGACTCCAGCGCCCCCCGCGAAAAACGCACCGCAGCGCTGCTCTCCGTCTCCGCCGCCATCACCATGACGGGGCTCAAGCTCGCCGTCGCCCTAACCACCGGCAGCCTCGGCGTCCTCTCAGACGCCATCCACTCCGCCGTCGACCTCGCCGGAGCAGCTCTCACCTTCGTCTCCGTCCATCTCTCCGACCGCCCTGCCGACGCCAACCACCCCTACGGCCACGCCAAGTACGAAAACCTCTCCGCATTCATCGAAACCTTCCTCATGGCTGGCTCCGCCTTCTGGATCACCCTCGACGCCATCCGCCGCATCTTCTTCCATCCCGTCGAACTCCGCTACTCCTTCTGGCCTATCCTCGTCCTCATCACCTCCATCTGCGTCGATCTCTGGCGCTCCCGCCAGATGCGCACCGTAGGCCGCCGCCACGGCAGCGCCGCCCTCGAAGCTGAAGCGCAGCACTTCGCCTCAGACATCTGGGCCACCACCGCCGTCCTCATCGGACTCTCCACCTCCTGGCTCGGCGAGCACCTCAACCTCCACTGGCTCCACTACGCCGATCCCATCGCCGCCATCGTCGTCTCCGGCCTCATCGTCGCCCTCAGCTACCGCATCGCGCACCGCGCCATCTACGCACTCACTGACTCCGTCCCCCGCGAAACCCTCAACCGCGTCCACCGCGAACTCCGCTCCCTCCAGGGCGTCCTCGCCGTCGACCAGCTCCGCATGCGCCGCTCCGGCAACAGCTTCTTCGCTGACCTCACCCTCTCCATGCCCCGCAGCCTCACCTTCCAGCGCAGCGAGCAGCTCGTCCTCGACGCCACCCGCGCCGTTCAGCGCATCACCCCCGGCGCCGACGTCGTCATCCACACAGTTCCCCGCTCCACCAGCGCAGAAAGCATCTTTGACAAGGTCCGAGCCGTCGCCGCCCGCAACAACGTCGTCCTCCACGACGTCAGCATCCAGGCCGCAGCCAACGGCTTCGACGTCGAGCAGCACATTGAAGTCTCAGAGAATCTGCCCCTCATCGAAGCCCACCAATTCGTCCGAGGAATCGAAGACCAGATCCGTCACAACGTCCCCGAAGTCCGCTCCGTCCTCACCCACATTGAAAGCGAACCCGCCACCATCGAGCGCGTACAGGCCGTCGCCAGCGACCGCCACATCGAAGACCAGCTCCGCGCCGCCGCCGCTACCCTCCCCGAGGTCATCGACATTCACGAAGTTCGCATCTCCCGCATCGGCGATAAAACCTCGCTCTCCTGTCACTGCACCCTCCCCGACCAGCTCCCCATGCACCGCGTCCACGAAGTCATCACCCTCCTCGAAGACCGCTTCAAGCTCCATTGCCCCGACATCGACCGCGTCTTGATTCACCCCGAGCCGCAGGCCGACAATCAACACGTACAGTAAAAAAAACCTCACCGGAGGAACCATGATCGCCAGCGCCACATGGCAGCAGGAATCACTCTTCGAAGGCCGATCCCAGAGCAACCACACCATCTCCCTCGACGCCTCATCCGACCACACCCACGGCATGTCCCCCATGGAAGCCGTACTCACCGCGCTCTGCGGATGCACCTCCGTCGATGTCGTCAGCATCCTCCAAAAGAAACGCGAGCCCATCACCGGCCTCACCGTCTCTGCCGAAGCCGAACAGGCGCCAGACCCGCCCCGCGTCTTCACCCGCATCCATCTCACCTACTCCATCACCGGCAACGTCACCCGCGAATCCGCCGAGCGAGCCGTCTCGCTCTCCAAAAACAAGTACTGCTCCGTCTCCAAAATGCTTGAAGCCTCCGTCAAAATCGACTACTCCATCCAGATCAACGGAGACACCGTGTGACCTCGCTCTTCCGCACGCTCAGCCTGCTCCTTCTGCTCGTCTGCGTCGCGCTCGCCTCGGCCATCCTCACCATGAAGCTCGTCATCCACTCGGCCGAGGTCACCATCCCAAACCTCAAAGGCAAAACCCTCTCCCAGGCCCACGATGACGCCGCCGCGCTTCATCTCGATATCCGCATCGCCAACCACCTCTACTCGCCCACTATCCCCGCCGGCCGCGTCCTCAATCAATCCCCCGAGCCCGGAACCACCGTCCGCACCGGCTGGCACATGCAGATCACAGAAAGCCTCGGCCCCCAGACCGTCAACATCCCCACCCTCACCGGCGAACCCTCCAACATCGCCATCCAGCAACTCCGCCAGTCCGGCCTCCAGCTCGGCTCACTCGCCTACCTGCCCTCGCAAACCGCGCCCTCCGGCACTGTCCTCGCCCAAAGCCCGCAAGCCAACGCGCAGGGCGTAGCCAGTCCCCGCGTCGATCTACTCATCGCCACACCGCCCGCACCCGCACCCGCCCAGGCCATCGTCATGCCTTCCCTCAAGGGACAAACCCTCTCCAGCGCGCGCCAAATCCTCACCCAGGCAGGCCTCAAGCTCACCTCCGTCAAAAAAATCTATCCCGCCATCCGTCCCATCGGCAGCATCGCCTCCACTGCCCCGCCGCAGCAGCCCATCCTGCCCGGCTCCGTCATCGCGCAAACGCCGCCCTCCGGCTATCGCGTCCAGCCCGGCGATTCCGTAACGCTCACAGTAGCAAAATAATGTCGAAATAAATCCGGAGCACCCGGATCACACCCGCTCCAGCACCGCCACAAAGAACCCATCGCAAGGCTGCACGCCCGGAAGCGTCCGCAAAAATCCATCTGTAACCGCGCCGCGTACAATTGCTTCCCCGCCCGCCGCAAACAATCCCGCTGCGCTCATCCGGTCCATCACTTCCCCCACCGGAACCACCCGCAAACCCGTCTCCGCCACCACCGTCCGCACCACATCTTCGTTCTCTTCCGGCTCCAGCGAGCAAGTCGAATACACCACACGCCCACCCCGCCGCACCGCCCGCGCCGCGCCCTTCAATATCTCCATCTGCCGCGCCTGCTGCCGCTTGAGCTCCGCCTCATCCACCCGCCACCGGATCTCCGGATTCCGCCCCATCGTCCCCGTCCCGCTGCAGGGCGCATCGCACAAAATCAGATCATAGTCCGCACCATCCTTCAGCGCCGTCGCGTCACCCTCCACGCACTCCACCTGCTTCGCATGCACCTTCAGGGTGCGCCGCATCGCCTCCAGCCGCCGCAGCCTCACTTCCATCGCCGTTATCTTCGCCTTCGTAAGACGCTCGGCAAGAATCGCCGTCTTCCCACCCGGAGCCGCGCAGGCATCCAGCACCTCCACCGCCTCCGGCATCACCGCCGCGGTCAACTCAGCCACCAGCTGCGACCCCTCATCCTGCACCCGCGCCCGTCCCTGTCCATATGGAACCGTCCGAGTTACATCTCCCTTCAGCACACGCACGGCGCCTGCCAGCAGCTCGCCCGGCGCGCACTCTACGCCCTCAATCTCCAGTTCCTGCGCCGCAAAAGGATCTTCCATCCACAGCGCCACCACCGATGCGTGCTGGTCATAGTTACAAATAGACTCCGCCACCGCATCGCCGTAAAACCTACGCCAGCGCTCCACCATCCACGTCGCATGCGCGGCAACCGCGTCCCGTCCCACACCCTTCGGCATCGCGGCAATCTTCCGCAGAACCGCATTCACCATGCCCGCCGCGCCATACTCATCCGTCTGCTTTACCAGCTCCACGCTGTCATTCAGCACTGCATGTGCCGGAACCCGATCCAGATGCAGCAACTGGAACGCCCCCAGCCGCAGCACCGTCAGCACCGGCAAAGCCACCTCCTGGTCCGGTCGCGCCAGCAGCGGACGCAACACCGCATCCAGCGCCATCTGCCAGCGCAGCGTCCCCATCACCAAAGTAGTTGTCAGATTTCTGTCCTGTGCCGTAAGCGCATTCACCTGCCGCAGCCGCAGCAGTTCATCACTGTGCGCATCACCCGCCGCCACCCGCAGCAGCAGCTCAAACGCAACCTCTCGCGCCGGAGCAATCGAAACCCTCCGCTCCCTGCGAGCATCACCCCTGAAAGCATCATCCCGGCGCGGCGGTCGTCTCATCGGCACTTAATCTCCCAGCCGCGTGCCGGCTGCAAGCGCATGCCCGCGCAGAAAATCACACGCCACCATCCGCTTCTTGCCCTCAAGCTGCAACTCCACAATCTCCACCGCCGTCCCGCCGCCGCAAGCCACCACCAGCCGCCCGCCGCCCACGTGAACCGTACCGGGCTCCGCCGCAGCAGACCCCTCCACCGGCCCCATCGCATGCACCGTCAGCTTCTTGCCGCCCAGCACCGTCCACGCGCCCGGCCACGGATAAAACCCCCGCCAGCGGTTATAAATCTCCGACGCACTGCGAGCAAAATCCATCCGCCCATCCTCGCGCGTCAATATCGGAGCCAGCGTAGCCTGAGAATCATCCTGCTTCCGAGGCACAATCGTGCCCGCCTCCAGCTCCGCCAGAGTCTCCACCATCAACGGCGCACCCATCTCCGCCAGCAGCGGAAACAGCTCCTGCGCCGTCATATCCGGCCCAATCCCCATCTCCTTCTGCAGCAGCATGTCGCCCGTATCCAGCCCCTCGGCCAGCAGCATCGTCGTCACGCCGGTCACCGTCTCGCCCATTGCCACCGCCCATTGAATCGGTGCCGCTCCGCGATATTTCGGTAACAGTGACGCATGCAAATTCAAATTCCCATGCCGCGGCAAATCCAGCATCCACTTCGGAATAATCCGTCCGTACGCCACCACCACAATGACATCTGGCCGGATTGCGTCCAGATGCGCCCTGAATTCCAGATTGTTCTTGATCTTTTCCGGCTGCACCACTTCGATGCCGGCTTCCCGCGCCGTCACCTTCACCGGTGGTTCCACCATCTGCATCCCGCGCCCGCTCGGCCGGTCCGGCTGCGTCACCGCCAGCGCCACCTCGTGCCCCGCGGCCAGCACAGCCTTCAGCGTCGGAACAGCAAAGGCCGGCGTCCCGCAGAAAACCAGCTTCATCCCTACCACTCGCCCGCGCGCTGCAGCTTGCGAATCTTCCGCAAGATCAGATCCCGCTTCAGCCCGCTCATCCTGAAAATAAACAGCACACCGTCCAGATGGTCGATCTCATGCTGCAAAGCACGCGCCAGCAACTCCTCGCCTTCTATCTCGAACCAATCGCCGTCCAGGTTCTGCGCCCGCACCTTCACCCTCGCCGCGCGCACCACCTTCTCGCGAATCTCCGGTAAACTCAGGCAGCCTTCTTCCTCGTATAGCCGCCCCTGCGTCTCAATCACTTCCGGATTAATCAGCACCAGCTTCTCGTCCGGATTCTCCTTGTTGCTCAGGTCGATCACCGTGAGCCGCTTGCCCACGCCAATCTGCGGCGCCGCAAGCCCAATGCCCTTTGCCGCGTACATGGACTCAAACATGTCGTCCACCAGCGTGCGCAGCTCTTCATTGAACTCCGTCACCAGCTCGGTCGGCTGCTGCAGAATCGGTTCAGGATACTTAACAATCGGTCGAATCATCTCTTAAAACCTGCGAATCTGCTCCAGGTAACCGTCATAGTTACGTTTCAGCTCCCGCAGCGAATCGCCTCCGAATTTCTCCAGCATTAGTCGCGCAAACGCCAGCGCCACCATCGACTCAGCCGCCACGCCGGCCGCAGGAACCACACACACGTCGCTGCGTTCGTAAGCCGCCTTTGTCTCCTCGCGCGTATCAAACCGCACCGAAGCCAGCGGCTGCCGCAGCGTCGAAATCGGCTTCAGATATCCGCGCAAAATCACGTCCTCACCGTTTGAGATGCCGCCTTCAATCCCGCCTGCGTTGTTTCGCTCGCGAGTAAAGCGCGTGTGCCCGTGCGCCTCGCCCTCGGCCGCATAACCAATCGCATCATGCACGTCCGAGCCCAGTGAAGCCGCCGCCGTCACGCCGCGGCCAATCTCCACCGCCTTCACCGCCTGCAGTGACATCACCGCCTGCGCCAGCACTCCGTCCAGCCGCTCATCCCAATTCGCATAAGTGCCAATGCCCGCCGGGGCGCCGTGCACAATCACCTCAAACACGCCGCCAATCGTATCCTTCGTCCGCAGCGCGTGGTCCACCTCGGCCTTCATCTTCGCCTCGGTGTCGGCATCCACACAGCCCAGCATCACTTCTTCATTGTGGTAAAGCGCGACAATCTCGTCCCACTGCGCCTCGCGCGCAAGCTCCGTCGACCCCACGCGAATCACATGGCTCAGCACATCGATGCCAAGCGCCTTCAGCAGCAGCTTCGCAATCGCACCCGCCGCCACGCGCGCCGTAGACTCACGCGCCGAGGCCCGCTCCAGCACGTACCGCGCTTCGGGAAAGTCGTACTTCAGAGCGCCCGCAAGGTCCGCATGTCCCGGCCGAGGCGAGGCCACAGCCTTGTGCTTTTCCGGGTCGCCCGTCTCCACCGGCAGCACCTCAGTCCAGTTCTTCCAGTCGCGATTCGCAATCTCCATCGCAATCGGCGAACCAATCGTGTGCCCGTGGCGCACTCCACTCAAAATATGCGCCGTGTCCTGCTCAATGCGCATACGTCCACCGCGCCCGTAGCCCTGCTGGCGGCGCCACAGTTCGCGGTTCACATAATCCTGGTCAATTGGAACTCCGGCTGGCACGCCGGAAACCAGGGCAATCAGGCTTTCGCCGTGAGATTCCCCGGCAGTCGAAAATCGAAGCATAGGCGTCAGTTCTTCTTCGATTGTAGATGATTTTTCCCGCTAACTCCTCGCCCAACCGCTACTTGCCCGCAATCCACGCATACTGCGCCGCCGTCAGCGGAACCACACCCAGCCGCCCCTGCTTCACCAGCGGCGAATCCGCAAACAGCTGCAACTCTTTCATCTCCGCCAGCGTCCGCCGCTTATTCAGCTTCTTTACAAACTGTATCCGCACCTCCGGCACCTTCGGATTCTCCGCATTCACCGCCACGCACTTGGCCAGTCCCGCCGCGCAGCGCTCATTGCCCGTGTGATAAATCACTAGATTCTCGCCCACCGGCATCCGCGCCAGGTAGCCCACAGCTTGCGGATTCGCAACGCCATCCCACACCGTCTCGCCGTCACGCTCCAGGTCATCAATCGAATACACTTCCGGCTCAGTCTTCAAAAGGTAGGCCATTCGGAATCGCCTCGTTCTCCTCAGTTCTTTCTTCCACCACGCTCGTCTTCAAATACGCCGCCGTGTTCAACACCGGCCGCTCCATCGACCGCACCCAGTCCGTCATATCCGCCGCATCCCGCCCGTTCGTCGCCGCGCGCGCAAACTCCACCTGCATCGTCTGCATCTTCGCGTCCATATCGTCCAGGTAGTGCAGCAAAATCGCCTCCGGAATCATCGGCAGCTTCGGCGAGCCAAACTCATACCGCCCGTGATGGCTCAAAATCATGTGCTCCACCAGCACCCGCTTCTCTTCCGGAAAATCCCCCAGCACCGCAATCTTTTCTTCCACCATCCGCACACCGATCGTGATGTGCCCCAGCAACTGCCCCGGCAGCGTGTACTCAAAACTCGTGGCCCAGCGCAGCTCTTTCAGCTTTCCGATGTCATGCAGCAGCACGCCCGTCAGCAGCAAATCCCGGTTCGCTCCCGGATACCGCCGCACCACCGCATCCGCCACGCCCATCAGCGACAAAATATGCTCCAGCAATCCGCCAATCCACGCATGGTGCAGCGCCTTCGCCGCCGGAGCTTCCTGCAGAGCCGAACGGATATCCGCATCGTCCAGAAAGGTCCGCGCCAGACGCGCAAAATCCGCGTCCTTCATCGTGGACACCCACTCTTCCAGCTCCGCCCACATCTCATCCACGTCGCGCTCCGTCGCTGGCACAAAATCCGCCACCGAGTACTCCCCCGCCGCGGCCTTCCGCAGCCGGTCGGCCGTGATCTGCAACTGTTCCTTGTACCGGCTCACCTGCCCGCGAATCTTCACCACATCGCCCTGCACAAACTCACTCGCTTCGCCCGCGTCCCACATCCGGCACTCAATCTGCCCGCTGCTGTCGGCCAGCGTCAGCGCAAGATACGGCGCGCCGTCCTTCTTGTTCCGCACGCTCTTCTGAGCAACGCAGAAAAAGCCGGTGATCGACTCATTCTCGTAGCGTCCAAGATCGGCGACCATCGGCTCTTTCATCTGTCGTATTCCCTGTGTGCGGCTTACTGCTGCGTGCTCCCGTTCCCTGTGCTCGAATCAGAATTCGTACTCGAATCGTCCCTCTTCTGATCCTTCTTATCCTGCACATTCGTGTAACGCCGCTTCGGACCCTGCCGCAGCGGATGCGCCTTTTTCTTCTTCGGCGTCACGCCGCCCAGGCCCAGCGAACTCTCCTGCTCCTGCTGCGTCGCCTTGTTCAACTGGCCCACAACCGGCATCGGATGGTGCGTGTCCACCTTCTTCTTCTCGACCTTATTCTTCTCGGCCCGCTTCTTCGCCAGGCTCGAGTAGCGTACCTTCTTCGGCTTCTCAATCTGCGAATTCTGGCTGCTCAACGCGGCCTCGGCCGCGTTGTTCGCAGCTACCTGTCCGCCCTGGCTGTTCAGGTCCGTCTGGTTCAGCGCCGGTGGCAGCGCCTCACGCGGAGCCTGCCCGTACCGAATCTTCTCGCGCTTGCCCAGCTTCTGCGTGCCTTCCTTCTTCCGCTCGCGCTCGCGCTTGGCCAAAGTCCGTTTCGAATCAAACCGCTTCCGGCGATAGTGGACCACCTTCTTCGTCTTTTCCGAAGGAGGCAGATACGCGCTGTACGTAGGCTTGATCTCATTCGATGTCGCACCTGTGTCCGTGTAACCCGGACGAATATCGATGTACGCTTCCGTCCGCAGTTTCGACAGGTACTGCCGCAGCGCCGGCTGCATCTTCGCGTAACCGATCGCGTCCATGATCTGGTTCTGCACCTGGTTCAGCGGAGCAACCCCCGCGTCCTCGTGCTGGGTCACCTCCAGGATGATCCAGCCCTGTCGCGTTTCAATCGGCTTCGTAAACTGGCCCTTCTTCAGCGAGAACGTGTCCTTCTCCAGCACCGGCGCAAGTTGCCCCTTGGTGAATACCCCAAGATCGCCGCCCTGGCTCGCCATCGGACCCTTCGAGTCTTCCTTCGCCAGCTTCGCAAAGTCCGCCCCGCCCTTCAGCTTCTGGTAAATCGAGTCCGCTTCGCCCTTCGCTTTCGCCACCTGCGCAGCATCATCCGGGTTCGGCGTCGGTATCAGAATCTCGCTCAGCCGCACCTGCTCCGGATGCTTGTACTCGCTCTTGTGCTGGTCGTAATAAGCCTGCACTTCCGATGGGCTGATACGAATATTCGGCGTCACCTTCTGCCGAATCACACTGGAAGTGATAATGCTCTGCCGAATCTGCTGCTTGAAGTCCTGCCAGGAAAGACCCTGCGACTCCACGGCCTGCTGCAGCGCCTGCATCGAAGCGAGGTGGTTCTGTTTGCGGATCTCATCCAGCCGGTGAATCAGCGCGTCTTCGCCCGTAATCCCCAGTTGCTTGCCCTTGGCCAGAAGCAGTTGCTTGTCGATCAGATTCCGCAGCAGATCCTTCTTCTGCTCCGCAAGCTGATCCGGCGTCCAGTTCTCCTGCTTCGCTTCCTGCTCCAGGTCCTTCTCCGCGCGCTGGTAGTCCGACGTGTCAATCACCTGGTCGTCCACGCGCGCCACAATCTGTTCCACAACCGTGCCCGGATAAGGCAACGTACTGTTCGAGCTCAGGCTCGGGTTATCCCCATTGTTGCGGCCAAGTCCATAACTCGGTACTACGGCGACAGCCAGTCCGGCGGCCAGCATCGCGCGAATCGGTAACGATCGAAGCTTCATCACTATCACAATCCCAATCAGCAGCGCGCCCGCTCCATCCGGCCGTCCATATCATTTATGTACTTGCGAGTTGTCAGGCAGCGCTTCTCCAGAGTGTAAACGTCTGGTCCAATGAAAGCCAATGCACCAGCCTCGCGCCCGTCTCGGCGCGCTCCGCCCAACAGCGCGCCATGCCGGCCGAATGCTATACTGCACGCATCTGAGCTCTTTGCAGGGCCCCCAAGGATTCCGCCTCCGAATGTCATCCGCAGCTCGCCGCACCGCCCTCTCCCTCGTCGTTTTCTTCACAGCTTGCGGCCTCGGCGGCTTTCTGCTCAGCCATCGCGTCGGCGCACAGTCTGCTGACAATCACACCGCTTTCCGCAATAGCCTCGAGCGGTTCAGCAGCGTCTACCAGCTCGTCGCCAGAAACTACGCTGACCCCATCACCGGAAAAATGCCCAGCAGCATCATCTACGACGGCGCCATTCCAGCCATGCTGCGCACCCTCGACCCCCACTCCAACTTCTTCGATCCCAAGGCCTTCGCCGCCATGCAGCAGGACGAGGGCGGCCACTACTACGGCGTCGGCATGCTCATCCAGCCCCAGTTCATCCACGGCGAACAGCAAGTCGTCGTCGTCTACCCCATGCAGGGCTCACCCGCATGGAAGGCCGGCATCCATCCCGGCGACGTCATCGTGTCCATTGACGGCAAATCTACCAAGGGCATGTCGTCCTCTGACGTGGCCAACCTCCTCAAGGGCGAAAAAGGAACCTCCGTCCACGTCACCATGGACCGAGTAGGTTCGCCCAAGCCCATCACCTTCACCCTCACCCGCGACGAAATCCCCAACCCCAGCATCGATGTCGCCTACGACATCCGCCCCGGCATCGCCTACATCCACATCAAGCAGATTCAGGAAACAACCGGCCCGGAATTCGCCGCCGCCCTCAAGGAAGTCCCCCACCAGAACGGCCTGATCCTCGACCTCCGCGGAAATCCCGGCGGCGTCCTCGTCGAAGCCGTCAGCGTCTGCAACCGCCTCCTCAAGCGCGGACAGGTCATCGTCTCCCAGCGCGGTCGCGCCTACCCTGAGGAAATCTACCGCGCCACCACCGGCAACCACGGCGCGGATTTCCCCATCGTCGTCCTCGTGAGTCACGGAACCGCTTCTGCTGCCGAAATCATCACCGGCGCCCTCCAGGATCACGACCGCGCCCTCGTAGCCGGACAAACCACATTCGGTAAAGGCCTCGTCCAGACCGTCTACCGCCTCTCCTACGGCACCGGGCTCACCCTCACCACCTACCATTACTTCACGCCCAGCGGCCGCCTCATCCAGCGCAACTACAGCGGCGTCTCGCTCTACGACTACTACTACGTCGACCGTGGCAATCAGAACAAGAAAGATCGCAAAGTCTACCTCACTGACTCAGGCCGCACCGTGTACGGCGGCGGCGGTATCACCCCTGACGTCGAACTCACGCCCGCCAAGTCCAACGACTTCCAGAGCCTCCTGCTCGCCCACTACGTCTTCCAGCGCTTTGCAGAACACTACATCGTCGACCACAAGGTCACCAAGGAATTCGAAGTCAACGACGCCGTCCTCAACGACTTCCAGGACTTCCTCAAAGCGAAAAACATCTCCTTCACCCCGGCAGACGTCAACGCCGTCCTCCCCTGGCTCAAGGCCACCATCAAGTCGCAGATCTTCATCTCCACCTTCGGCTTCCGCGACGGCCAGATCGTCATCGACAACTGGGATCCCGAAATCCAGTCCGCCCTCGGCCTCCTGCCCCAGGCACAAGCCCTCGAGCAGCGAGCCCTCAAGGCAGACGCCCAGCACCTAGCCGCCAAAGAAAACCCCGGGGCCCCCCACTAAACCCCACCCAGAAAACCCAAAAAGCGCGCCCCAACAGGCGCGCTTTTCTATTTTCAGGCGAATACTCCACTCAAACTTTCGGCTTCCCCATTCATGCGAGCACTTTCCGCATGAATGGGGTCACGCCCCCACTTATCCACCACAAACCTGCCGTTAATTCACCCCCAAATTGCTATTCTGAGAATAGAAGCCCCGCAAAAGGCCAGACAGAAAAGGCCTTTTCCAAGCAACCATAAGTTAGAACCTTAACCAACCCAACAGAATCAACAACACCCCCACAAAAACCATAGGGGGCGTCAAAGCCTCTTAAATTCATCACCATGACTGACCTGCGCTTCGCCACCGAACCCGAACTCCCCGCCCTCATGGGCCTCATCAACCGGGCCTTCGCCGTCGAAAAATTCTTCAAGCAAAACGACCGCCTCACCCCCGAATCCACCCGCGAATACTTCCACCGGGGCCGCTTCCTCGTCTCCGGACCGCCAGACCGCCCCCAGGCCTGTGTCTTCGTCGAATTAAAAGGCGACCGCGCCTACCTCGGCCTGCTCTCCGTCGATCCCGCCAGCCAGAAAACCGGCCTCGGAACCCGCCTCGTCAACGCCGCAGAAGAATACGCCCGCGAACTGGGCGCACTCCACATCGACCTCACCATCGTCAACGTCCGCCAGGAGCTCCCCGGCTACTACAACCGCCTCGGCTACACCGTCTCCGGCACAGAACCCATCCCGCCAGCAATGATAGGCCCCGTCTCCATGCCCTGCCACTTCGTTCGCATGACCAAGCCCCTCGGCAAAGCCCGCCAATCCCCACCTCAATAGACATGACGGGTGCCCCATTCATGCGCGGTCGTATCGCGCATGAGTGGGGTCGGACGCACTCACCTCAACGAAAAGTCATTTCGACCGCAGTTCGCTCGCACCAGCGAGCGAAAGCAGTGGAGAAATCTGCGGTTCCGCGCCCACCACACAAGCTAAGAGCGAAAGGCTAGCAGCTAACAGTTATCCAATCTTCACAGCCACAGGAGCTTCCCGCCGCTTCCAGGCCGCAATCAGAGGACGCGCCGCCAGAATCACGCCAATAATCAACGTAATCCCAAGCGGACGCCAAACCCCAGGCTTCACGCCCCACCAGTAGTGCACCAGCCCCGCCACAGCCGCCACATACACCAGCTTGTGCAGCCGGTTCCAGTTCTTCCCGCCCATCTTCCGTATCGACCACGACGTCGAAGTAACCGCCAGCGGCAGCAGCAGCAGCCACGCCCCCAGCCCCGCGGTAATAAACTTCCGCTGGCTGATGTCCTGCACCATCGCATTCAGGCTCAGGCCCGCATACAGCCACACATACGTCAGCAAGTGCAGGCAGGCGTAGAAAAACGCATACATCCCAACCAGCCGCCGAAACTTGATCAGCCAGCCCAGCCGCTTCGGAAACATCTTCCGCAGCGGAGAAATCGCCAGCGTAATCGCCAGCAGCCGCAGCGTTCCCCGCCCGGTAAAAAACGTCACCGTGTGTGTCGGATCAGGCCCCAGCGTGTTCTGGTACCCACCCCACACCAGCCATGCCACCGGCAGCAGACACGCCAGGTGCACGCCAACTTTCAGTACAACAATCAACCATTTCGGCATCAGCGGCTTTTCCCATTCCCCAAAATCCGGCTAGTAATACCGCCGCAAATCCATGCCCGTGTAAAGCCCCGCCACCTCGTTCGCGTAGCCGTTGAACATCTGCGTCGGCTGCAGTTGCTTCCATATCGGAGCGCCAATCACCCGCTCCCGCGCCTGGCTCCACTGCACCCGGTCCACATTCGGGTTCACATTCGAGTAAAACCCATAAGCATCCGGAGCAATCTCGTTCCACGTTGTCTCCGGCTGGTTCTTCACAAACTCAATCTTCACAATCGACTTCGGCGACTTGAACCCATACTTCCACGGCACAATAATCCGCACCGGAGCGCCACTCTGGTTCGGCAGCGCCTGCCCATAAAGCCCCACCGTCAGCAGCGTCAGCGGATGCATCGCCTCATCCATCCGCAGCCCCTCCGTGTAAGGCCACGGAATCGACACACTCATAATCCCCGGCTCCTGGCTCGGCCGGTCTACGGACACAAACTTCACATATTTCGCCGAACCCAGCGGCTGCACTTCATTGATCAGCTTCGACAGCGAATACCCCACCCACGGAATCACCATCGACCACGCCTCCACGCACCGGAATCGGTACACGCGGTCCTCCAGCGGACTCAGCTTCATCAGCGCGTCAAGATCAAATGTCCTTTTCTTATGGACAAGCCCACCAACCTCGAGCGTCCAGGGCTCCGTCTTAAGCGATCCCGCATACTTGTACGGATCGCTCTTGCCCGTCCCAAACTCATAAAAATTGTTGTAGTGCGTAATGTTGTAGAACGAGGTTTCATTCAACCCCTTGCCGTTCCACTGACTTCCCACCGTCTTCAGCTGGTCGGCGGCCATCACGCTCTTGTGCGGCTCCAGCAGCTCCATCGCGCCGCCCGCAGCGGCCAGTCCCACGCCTGCAACGGCGGCTCCCGCCATAAACTTCCGGCGGTTCAAAAAAACTTCCTTCGGCGTGATCTCCGACCCAGGCACTTCATATCTCTTGGATGGCATACGGCATACCCCCTTCTATTCAGTCTACTCATCTGACACCCAATTCGGATTTTGGCTACATTCGCCTTGTGACCACATCCAAATAGCCCTTCCCTTTCCCCAACCGGTGACACCCGCTGTACTTCAGAGCATTCGTGGGCGAAAATACACTTTTACCAACAAACTCCCGCTTTTTTTGAAACGGAGGAGTAGCTTTGACTCTTGAAGTGCGCCCGCCCACGTCACGCCGGGCAAAAATCAGTTCCCTCGGAACCTGGGTTCCCCCGCACGTCCTCACCAATGCCGATCTTGAAAAAATGGTCGATACCAGCGACGAGTGGATCACCTCCCGCGTCGGCATCCGCGAGCGACACATCCTCGACAAAGGCAAGGGCACCAGTGACATGGCCGTCGAGGCCGCGCGCATCTGTCTCGCAAGGCGCGGCGTCTCGCCCTCCGAGGTCGAAGTCATCATCGTCGCCACCGTCACTCCAGACATGCTCTTCCCCGCCACCGCCTGCCTCGTCCAGGACAAGCTCGGCGCACACGGTGCCTGGGGATTCGACCTTTCCGCCGCCTGCTCCGGCTTCGTCTATGCTCTCCAGGTCGGCTGCAAGCTCGTCGAGTCCGGCGCGCACTCCAAGGTCCTCGTCATCGGCGCGGACACCATGTCCTCCATCCTCGACTACACCGACCGCACCACCTGCGTCCTCTTCGGCGACGGCGCCGGCGCCGTCCTCATCGAACCCGCCGAAACCGGTGAAACCGGCATGATCGACTTCGTCCACGAAATCGACGGCGCCGGCGGTTGCACCCTCTACATGCCAGCCGGCGGCAGCCTCCATCCACCCACCCACGAGACCATCGACAAGCGCATGCACTACGTCCATCAGGACGGCCAGGCCGTCTACAAATTCGCGGTCCGCAAAATGGCCGAAGTCACCACCCGCGTCCTCGAACGCAACGGCGTCACCAGCGAAGACCTCACCTGCTTCATCCCACACCAGGCCAACCGCCGCATCATCGACTCCTGCGCCGAGCGCCTCGGCCTGCCGCCGCAAAAAGTCGTCATCAACATCGACCGCTACGGCAACACTACCGCAGGAACCATCCCTCTGGCCATGAACACAGCCCTCGAAGAAGGCCGCCTCAAAAAGAACGACCTCATCCTCATCGCCAGCGTAGGCGCAGGCTTCACCGTGGGAGCAGCCCTCCTCCGCTGGGAGTTCTAACTCTTCCGATTCCGCCGAAACTCTCGTCATTTCGTCGAAGTTCGCTCCGCGCAAGCCGGGTGCCCCATTCATGCGCGGTCGTATCGCGCATGAATGGGGTCCAGATAAACCCCGCCCCCCTTGCAACGTCCTTAATCCTCTTTCCGGCAGTGGAACGATTGCAAGGTTCTCGAGCGATAGACTGGGAGCGGGTTTAAGCGTACTTGGAGGTGTCACCCGATGGGTGAGTCGTCGAAGGCAGAGATTTCCGTCTACAGTTCTGAGTTGGAGTCGTTTTCCGTTGAGACGCCGGGTGGGCGCATGCACATTCGCTGGGACAACCAGGCGAGGGCCACGCCCAATGCGCAACTGGCCTTCTTCGCGGAGTTTCTTGCCACCGCTGGGCTGTACGAGTCCTGGGTGAGCAGCTGCCCACTGAGCTATAGCAGCGGCATCGCCTCTCACAAGCGGGACGTTCTTGGCACCTGGTTTCTGTCGATTCTGGCCGGCCACCATC
>JBMFWD010000012.1:0-67318 GCA_049965615.1 Acidobacteriaceae bacterium | reverse complement strand
CGAAACACCAGTTCGTGCCTTACAACTGGCTCCCTTTTACTCCGCCCCAGTGGTCCCCTTTTACGCCGCCCTTGACACACGCAAGGAAGTGAACAAGCGCCGTCGTCATTTCAATATGTCGAAGACCGGCTTTGTTTCGCAGATCGGCAACGACACGACCAAAACGAATTCCCGCGATGTGCTGGTCGATGAATCGAAGCAGGCAGACATTGAAAATCTGGGCGACTGTTTGCGCGCCCTGGGTGATGGGCAATCGCTCGGTGATTTTTCCCTCACAATTGTGCTGTATGGCCAGTCAAAGGCTGAGCTTGACCAGCTCGTGGGCGAGTTCACCGGCATCTTCACCAACGCGGACGGCAATCTCTTCGCCGAAACGTACAACCAGCTCAACGCCTACTTCGCCACTGTGCCCGGCAACTATGCGCTGAATCTTCGCAAGCTGTATCTGCTGAACTCCAATTACGCTGACCTCAGCTTTCTGTTTACGATCCTGCCGGGTGAAAAGACGAACCCGCATCTGGGTACGGAGTACCTGGCGGTACTCGAAACCGACAACAGCACGCCGTACTTTCTGAACTTGCACAACGGCGAGGTGGCGCACACGCTCATCCTGGGGATGACCGGCTCAGGCAAATCGTACCTGTGCAGTTTCTTGCTGCAGAACGCACAAAAATACGCGCCGCTCACGTTTATTTTCGATATTGGCGGCAGCTTCCAGTCGCTCACCACCATCTTTCGCGGCAGCTATCTGAATGTGGGCCAGGAGACGCGGGATTTCACTATCAATCCATTTTCTCTTTTGCCCACCAAGGAGAACCAGCAATTTCTCTTCAGCTTCTTTCGCGTGCTGATTGAGGGCCACGGTCCTGGTAATGCCCAGCGTTATCGTCTGGACTTCAAGGAAGAGCGCAAGCTCTGGGATGCCATCGAGCGAACGTACATGCTGGAGCCGGACCAACGCACCGTCTCCAACTTCACCAACATCATTGGCGAATTGAAGGAACGCCTGCACCGCTGGACGGTTGCCGGCCAGTATGGGTTTCTATTCGACAACGCTGTAGACACGCTCTCGTTCTCGCGTTTCCAGACCTTCAACTTTGCCGGCTGGGGCGATGCTCCCGATGTGTTGGAACCCTTGTTGTTTTATGTCCTTCACCGGGCCAGCAATGAAATCGCCGATCCGAAAAAGCTGGCCACGTTCAAGATGTTCCTGATGGACGAAGCATGGCTGTTTATCAAAAACGAAACCATTCGCACATATATCGTCCAGGCGCAGAAGACGTGGCGCAAGCACAACGGGGCGATGATCCTCGCAACGCAGTCCATCAAGGAATTGCAGGAGTCGGGCATGTTGCAGATCGTCTCCGAAAGCTGTCCCACCAAAATCTTCCTGGCCAACCCGGAGATGGATCGTGACATATATCGTGAAGCCTTTCACTTGAACGACACGGAACTCGATTTGATTGCCGGGCTTGTTCCGCCCGGCCAAATGCTCATTCGTAAAGCGCAGTCGTCGAAGAAAGTGCAGTTGAATGTGGATTCCGTGTCTCACTGGATGGCGACCAACAATGCCCGCGACAACCTGAAAAAACGCGATTACTTTGAGCGTTTCGGCATCGCCGACGGCTTGCGCCATCTGGCGGAAGATTTTCCATTCCATCCCCAGACATCCGCTGGGTTTGCAACCGCAAATCGTCAAGGAGCGACTATATGAACTGTATCTCTCTTGCCATCGCCGGGGCCGCTCTGGCCCTCATCTCCTCTGTGGCCGTCGCACAGGATGCTTCGGCCCGCACCGTGCAGTACCACTCGCAGGACATCGTTCCCATTCATGCCAAGCTGAAATACACGACGCTGATTGAAGTGCCGCTGACGGAGAAGATCATGGAAGCGGCGACGGGCGACAAGGATTTCTGGGTGGTCGATGTTGTCGGCAACTTCTGTTTCGTGCATCCGGCAAAAGCAGGTATTTCCTCGAATTTGAATCTCATTACCGATAAGGGAAATATCTACAGCTTCACCTTGCAGGATGTGTCCGCCACATCCGAAGTGCCCGATCTGAAGGTGTTGATTGTGCCTGTGGACCGCTCCTCCATCGTCGCATCGTCCGGCCCTCCGCAATATGTCCCCGTCGCCCAACTGGAACAGTCGAAGCAGCAGCTTGCCGCGCTCCAGTCCCATGTCGAGCAGGCTGTCGATGCATATAAAAGCGCCTATCCTCTGCAACTGAAATTCGACTACACCTACAAGGCGAATGAGGCCCCGTTCAATATCCAGTCGATTTATCACGACGACAAATTCACCTATATCAAGACGAATGCGCCGGAAAAGTTCAGCGTATACGAAATGAAGGACGGCAAACCGAACCTTATCAACTACGACCTCCGCGATGGGACCTATATCATCCCGAAGGTCATGGACTCCGGCTATGTGGAACTGGGCAAGAAGCGCATGGAGTTTTCGCGCAAGGGGTGACGGTGATGGCTGAGCAGAAAACAAACCCATCGGCAGACCCTGACTTCTTGGATCTGTCGGAACTGCATTCCAAACTCGTGGAGCCGAAGGGCGTGCTCCAGAAAAACCTGAAGATATTGCTTTACCTTGGGGCGAGCGTCCTGGTTGTCGTCGCGGCGATCTTCAGCGCCGGTGGCAAGAAGCCCGCGACGCAGGCCGGGAAGAACCAGCCGCCGCAGCCAACGGTGCAGGACAATACCGACAACAATGTGGCCGATTTGAAGAATCAGCTTCAGGCCGAACAGTTGAAGGAACAGCAGCAGGCCGCTATCGCTGCCGCCAACGATCCCACGCTCGCGACTGCGACGCCCGCACAACGCGCCGCTGCCGCTGGGTATGGCCCCACAGTCCAATCTCTCCCTTGTGTTCCCGGCCAACCGTGCCCGCAGGCCGCAACCGGACAACAGAACGGCGGCCAGCAACAGATCACTCCAGAGCAACAGCAGGCCCAGCAGCTCGCCGCCAAAGAGCGCGAGCTTGCGTACAACTCCCGGTTCGCATCGAACCTTGTTTTCACCCGGTCTGCCGATCCTCCGCCGACCCAGCAACCATCGACGCCGCGAGAGCCAGGCGGCGGTACGCCAACCGGCTACGCTCCGCAGCCGAACCCATACGCCGCGCTTTCCGGTCAAACAGGAAGCAGCTTGATTGCTCCCCGTGCGCCAGGGGAGCCACCAATGCAGCCAAAGCGTGCGCCCGAGATCAATCTGGATTCTGCCGTGGGCCAGCCGTATGTTGTTTATGAGGGCACGATGCTCGATACGGTCTTGATGAACCGGCTTGACGGCGATGCCGTCGGTCCGGTCAAGGTGCTTGTCTCCAACCCGCTGTATTCGCATGACCATCAGCACGTCCTCATTCCCGATGGAACCATTGTGTTGGGCGAGGCGAAGAAGATTGGAGCCGCCGGCTTCGGCCAGCAGCGCCGCCTGGCCGTCGTTTTCCACCGCATGATTATGCCGGATGGCTATTCGGTGGACCTTGACCAGTTCCACGGGCTCGACCAGATTGGCGAGGAAGGACTCAAAGACATTGTGAACAACCATTATCTGCAAATTTTTGGAACATCCATTGCGCTCGGCGTCATTGCCGGGGCCGCCGAGATAACACAGGGCGGCAGCAGCTTCGTTGGCTCCGGTTCGCAGGAGTTCACCAACGGGGCCGCCGGCAGTGTGTCCGAGTCGGCAACCACCGTCCTCGATCAGTTCCTTCAGATACCGCCGACCATCACTATCCGCGAAGGGCACCGGGTGAAGGTCTATTTTACGCAGGACATGTTGCTGCCCGCGTACACCAACCACACCATTGACCAGACGTTCTAGGAGACCTGAATGAAACATGCTCACGCGATTGTTGCAATCGGACTGATACTTGGAAGCTTGGTCATCACTGGATGCGAGAGCAAGCAGCATAAGCTAACCAGGTTGCAAAACGATTATGCCAAAGCACACGCGCAATACTACACAGACTGCATTGCTCCCGCCACGGCTGGAGATGGCGGTTACATCTCAGGGAAAAAACCCACACTTCCAACCCCGGCACAACAGAAAGCCCAGCAGCAAAAATGCGCCGTGGAAGGCGCGAAGGCAGGCAAACTTTTGGACCAGATCATGGCCGCCGAAACCAAATAGCCGTGAAGGAGAATGAACATGAAACGCATCCCCGGTAGCATCGCAACTCTGGCGATCCTTCTCGCCGGAGCCACCGCAGCCCAGGCACAGTTCGGAGGCGTCGTCTTTGATCCCACCCAATCCGCTCATGCCGTCCAGCAGATCATGCAGGCCAGCCAGCTCTATACCACGACCATGCAAACGACCCAGAACGTAATCGCCGACTACAACTTTGCGAAACAGATGGCCAGTTCGCCCGCGAGCCTTTACCAGCCCTATCAATCGCCCTCGACCTACTGGCAGACACTCGACCAGACCGCCAATACCTACGGCAACTCGTAGGCGGTGATGAACGCCGCCAACACCGGGGTCAACGCCCAGGCTGCCTACCAGTTTTCGAGCGTGCCCCGTTCCGGGATCGTCCCCGATTACAGCACCCTTAGCACGCAAGGCCAGCAGCAGATCGCGGCGCAGGCTGCTACCACTGACTTGGGTGATGCGGTCGTCGAAAGCAATCTGCAGACGCTGGGCACAATGCGCGCGAATGAAATGCAACGGGAGCAGGACATCTCCGTGCTTGAGAACGCGAGTCATTCGATGGACCCAGCCCAGCACACCGACATGGCCACTATGCAACGCATGAATCAGGCGATGCTGCTCCAACTCCGACAGCAGCAGGAAGCCAATCAAATTCAGCAGGCGGCTGCGCTGCAACAGATGATTGCGTTGAAGCAGCAGCAAGACGTGATGAAGCAGGGATTTCAAGACGCCGCCGGTTACAGCCAGTATTACCAGACAAACATCGCTCCGGCCTATAACGGCGAAGCGCAGGCCCTGATGTACTAACCAATCATTCGGGAGCGAGGAAGCGCATGAGCGCCAGCTTTTTCAACTGGATCACGCAAGGCTGCGACACCTTGACCGCCACCGCGTCGCCCGGTGTCGATGCAATGGGCCTTCACATCTGCATCGCGCTGGCCACGATCATGCTGGTCTGGTTCGGCGTGCAGGAGTCCCTGGCATCCGCGCAAGGTGGGCCGGGGTTCAACATGGGGAAGTTCCTGAACTTCTTCATGCTCATCACCTTCGCCTACGTGATGGTGAAGTTCTACGACAGCGCCATTCCGGGCATCGGCTACTCGCTCCGGGGTTTTATCAATGGCGGCGCGCAGAACCTGGTCACGATCATCGGCAACAACAGCGTAACCACCATCCAGCAAACGTTGGATAAAGCGCAGAAATCCGGCGGCCCGGGCATCGTCAAAGCGTTAGCGAGTCCATATTACGCCCTGGTCTACGTCATCATTCAAGTGCTGCTGGCGATTTTCAGCGCGGCAGTCGCCGCCATTGTCGCCTACGGCGCGATTGGAGTAGCCGTGGTCGGTCTGCTTGGTCCTGTCTTCATTCCCTTTCTTGTTTTCGATAAGCTGGATTTTCTTTTCTGGGGATGGCTCCGCGCCTTCATCGGCTTCTGTTTTTACAAGGTCCTGGCCGCCGCAGTGCTCAGTATCCTGGGCCACCTGCTGGCACAGTATTACACAACCATCGTCAACTTTTCCGACCCGGGCACGATGGTTGAAACCTTGCCTTTGCTGATTCTGCTGGTAGGAGTAAATATCTACATCCTGTTCAAGGTCCCGGTCATGACCGCGACCATCTTTTCGGGCGGCCACGGTGGGCACGACGGCGGTATGGGCCTGCTCACATTTGCTCTCTTGCGAAGCATATAGGGCGGACAAAACCCTTTGGAGAAACCGATGAATACCGTCGCAAAAGCAACGCCAGAAATCACCCGCGCTGCGGAGCGGTATCTGGAGCAATATGGCGACCCGCTCGTCATGAATACATATCTCAAGATCACAATCCTGTGCCTTGCGGCGGTGTGTCTCGCGCTGGCCGCGCTCGTATTTAAAAGCCAGAAGGCGCTTGCCTCGATGCGGCCTCTGATTATCCGTATCAACGATGTGGGCCGGGCGGAAGCGATCGACTATCGCAATTTCCAGTACCGCCCGCAGGAAGCGGAGAACAAGTATTACCTCACTCGCTGGGCGGAGCTGTATTTCTCGCGCAACCGCTTCACCATCGAGCGCGACCAGACCGATTCTCTCTACTTCCTGAATGACGATGTGCAGCGGGCCGTGATTGCCGACGAGCAGAAGGACAAGATCATCCAGACGTACAGGAACGACAGCACGCTCCCGTATGTCGATGTCGAGGTAAAAAACATTGTTCTCGACGACCTGCGGCAGTCGCCCTACTCTGCGCGGATTGAATTTGAGAAGGTCTACACCAACCCCGCCGACCACACGGAACTCAAGCGGGAGCGATGGACGGCCAGCGTGACCTATGTTTTCCGCGAGAACGTGAAGAACAATGAACTGGCCGTGAATCCCCTCGGATTGACCATCGTGCGCTTCCGGGCCGATCAGGCATTCAACTAGAGGACTGAGCCGACTTTCCAGAGATGATGCGATGTCCATTCTTGCTGCCAATCCGTTTGCTTCCTCCCAACGGTCTCGGTGCATGGTGAGGCTGGCGAACGAACACCAATCGACGTGCAACGGCTGTGTTCAACTGTGCTCTTCTTACGGAGTCCTTCGTGGCTCGACGGTAGCTGCGGTGGCGGCGGACTTCTTCCGCCAGAATGCAGATGAAAACTTTGCTCTGGCATGTGTCTGCCGTTTTGTATCCCGCCTTTGTCTCGGTCACGGCTTCGGGGCTTTTCATGCGCCCTGCGGCAGCTCGCTCTTCTGCTTCGGCTCACCACCCCATCACGCAACAATCGCGTGGCGGGGACCCCGGATATTCGCCGCCCTGCGGGTTACGGTTTCCCTCCAAATCTTATTCAGAAAGTACACCGAAAAGATTTCTCCTGACCCTCCGTAAATGCAGAGCTTCGGCGCTTGGGAGCATGGCCCACTCGCCAGGCTCCGCCCAGTGTGACCCGATCCAGATCGGGAAATTCAACAAACGGAGACACTCGTCATGTACCAGAACAAAGTCAACCTCATCGGCTTCTTAGGCAGCGACGCAGAAGTTCGCACCGCCAACAATCACAGCTTCACCACCCTCTCGCTGGCCACCAAGTCCTCCTACAAGGACAAGAAGACCGGCAAATACGTCTCGCACACCGAATGGCACCGTTGCACCGTCTTCGGCAAGCTCTCGGAGTTCGCCAAGACCCTCACCAAGGGCGCACATATCCAGGTGGAAGGCGAACTGCGCAGCCGGGAGTATACCAGCAAGAAGGCGGACGCCAAGCAGCGCATCTGGGAAATCCGGGTGAATTCGATCCTGAAGCTGGACCGGGCTGAAAAAGCCGGCCCGGAAGAGCAGGAAGACGATGCCCCGAACCCAGAGGAAGAGGCCGCATAGACCCTTCCTCTTCAATCGCGGAAGCCCGGCTCCCCGCTGGGCTTCCATCGCTCAAGAGGCCCATCATGAGTTTCGAGTTGATCCTTCCATTCCTTCGCCCCATTGAGCCGCTGCTGCTCGACGACAGCATCAGCGAGATCATGGGTAATCCCGATGCCTCATGGTCGTACGAACGCGATGGAATCATCCATCGCGAGAAGAGCGTTTCCTTCGATGCCGGCAGACTGCGCACCGGCCTCGAAGTCATTGCGAACCAGCTTGGCAAAAGGCTGGATGAAGACAACCCCGTTCTGCACGCGCAGCTCCCGGACGGAAGCCGCCTTGCGGCGGTCATTCCGCCGGTTGTGCGCCCGGCTCCCGCGCTCACAATACGAAAGTTCACCAGCCGTCATTACACTGTCGATGACCTGATCGCTCGCGGCACACTTACGCGAGCGCTTGCTGATTTTCTGGAGGAACAGATTCGCGGCGGGAAGACGCTGCTCCTCAGCGGCGGAACGGGCACGGGGAAGACCACGCTACTGCGTATATTGGCGAACGCCATCCCCGAAGACCAGCGTATCGTCGTGATCGAAGACACCGCCGAGCTTCACATCCAGAAGCCGAATATCCTGGCCGTCGAATGCCAAGCGGATACATTCAAAGCCAATATCTCTTTCGACGACCTCCTCAAGTCCGCTCTGCGGTGGAGGCCGGATCGCATCATCCTGGGCGAAGTGCGCGGAATCGAAGCACGGACGCTACTCGATTCCTTCAATACAGGCCATGCCGGTTCGCTGGCTACAATCCACGCAAATTCAGCAGAGAAAGCGCTGCATCGCTTCGCCAATCTGGTCATGCGCAACCATGCGCAGACGACCTTCTCCGATACGGAAGCGGAGATCGGAGAGGCGGTCGATTTCGTCGTACATGTTGAGCGTCAGCCAGACCGCCGCATCATCCGTGAAGTGCTGGCTCTTCGCGGATACGACCGCGATGCAAAACACTTCCTCATCGAGCCGGTATTCGAGGTGGATCATGCCGCAGCATAAGACCCAAATTGCAACGCAAATCGCCGTAGACTTCCTCATCCGTTGCTTCGCTCCAGGTGAGACGATCGCGCTGCTACTCCGGCGTGAATCTCCAGCCGGAACGATTCAGAGAATCGTGCCGTTGGAGCGTGCGCTTGCGCCTCGTTTTCTCGGCTGGCTTGCGCATGAGAACTCCACCGGCGCAAATATCTATGTGAGCGCCAATTCGCTTCGCTCCGGTAGCCGCAAACGCACAAAAGAGAGCATCGCAATAGTTCGGCATCTATATATAGATATCGACACTTATGGAGAGGCCCGGCTCGCTGCGCTTCGGGCCTTCAATACCATACCCACGCCGAACGTAATTCTCGCCACTTCGCCCGGCAAGTATCAGGTGCTTTGGCACGTCGATGATTTCACTTCTGAGCAACAAGAAGGCACTCTCAAGTTACTCGCCATCGCCTTCGGCGGCGACCCCGCTTGTACCGACTGCAACCGCGTCCTTCGCCTGCCTGGATTTCTGAATTGCAAGTACGATCCAGCGTACCCCATCGCTGTCGAGTACCCCAGCAATTCCACCTGCAATCCCGGTGACTTCCGGCTGGATGTTCTAGCGCCAGATGCCGTGCTTTCATCACGCGCAATACCATTGCGAAAGCACCTAGGAAAGCACACCACTTCCGAGCACGATTGGGCGTGGGTTCTGCGCGAACTTGCGAACGGGAAAGACGGCGCGAAGCTCGCGCAAGCACTGGCTTCGCGCCGCTCCGACAAACCCAATCCCTATTACTACGCGCAACGCACCGTTGACATGGCTTCCGCCCGTCTCTGGTTGCTGGAAGGCGCACCGATCAACGACGTTATCACCATGCTGGAAGTCCGCCGCCGTTTCGAGATCCCCACCGCCCTTTGCTCAACTCGCGCACGGGAGATTGCCTACACAGCACAGCGGATGATTGCACACCGAAAGATTGCTTGATTTCGCACCCGAAGGAGAAAACGCAATGCCACTACTTGAAGTTATCCAAAGCCGCCAAATCAGCGCATCTGTGCGGTTGGACAAAGCCACCGCCGCGCAGGTCGATCAGTACGCCGCTTTCATCCACGCATCCGCCGACGATGTCGTGGATAAGGCGCTCTGCTATGTTTTCTCCAAAGACCGCGACTTTCAGGAGTTTCTGAAGACGCCACAGGCCGCTCAAGCTGTGCCCGCGCTTCGCATTCGCAGAGCGCCCGGCAATGGGGCGATAGAACCCTCTCCCATTCGGAAACCGATCACCGGGGTGGAGTCCAGCGAATCCGTGCGGGTGTTGAAGGCATGAACCTCCATTGGAATCCGTGGTGGAGCACAGACGGTGCTGCGCACCGGGTTGATTTTCGACACTCCACCCCTGAAAGGGCGCTGCTGACCGCCCGAAGTGCTCTGGGTCTACCTGCCTGAATCGAGATGAGTTGCTGGCTTGCAGGCGCTCCAGAGCGCTGGAGCGGAAAGCGCGAATTGGAAGAAATGGAGCATGACCGATGAGCAATGCGACTCAATTCAATCCACAGCCGGGGAGGCAACTTGACCTTCGCAAACGCACCGCCAGCACCAAGGTCACAGACGAAGAGTTTTCTGAACTGGAAGCCTTCGCGCGGCGACAAGGGAAGAGCATGAGTGAATGGATTCGAGAGACGCTGTTCTCGGCGGCGCACAATCACAGTGACAGCATGATTCTGTTGCATGTCTTCACGGATGTCGTCGGAATTCAGATGCTCCTGATGAATGCCCTGGAGCCGCTTTTGTGCGGGGAAAAACTGCTCCGAGATGAGGTCGCAGCTCGCTTCCGCCAGGTCCAAAAAGGCAAAGCCGCGCAGGCGCAGGAACTGTTGAACCGACGCGCGCAAGGGAAGGAGAATTGACGATGACTAATGCAGTGCACTGGGGTCGCAGAGAGTCGCTTATCTGGCCGCCGCGCGGCTATCTCTACACGTTGGGCGCATTGTTTCTCGCGGTCGCCTTCACGGGAATCCTCGTCTGGCTGCGCATTGCTTACGGCCTGTCGCCGCTCGAACGGTACTACCTGCCGTACTATTTGCGAACGGAAACTCTGGGCACGTTACATCCCTGGGGGGCCTATCAATTGGTTCTGGTTCAAGGTGGAAAATCGCAGGTACGCCCGGCGCTGAATGCGGATGTGCAACGCGGAAAGACACCGCAGGCGGTTGGCAAGCCCTTGCCGTTCGCGCTGTCGGATCAGGCTCGCAAAGATGGCTACCGAGTGCTCTTCCGCGAGGCTCCGCGTCGTTACTCGAACAAGGCGCTGCACGCCTGGATCGGCCACTGGATATGTGCCAACCAATCTATACCCCAGTTGCTTCTCAGGCAGTTTGTCTTCGGCCTCGCTGCCTTCCTGATTCAGCTTCCGCTCTCGATCCCGAAGGACATCCGCCGGCTGAAGGACCTCCGCTATGGCCGTCGCCTGAAAGGCCCAATTCTCGTCAGTCCGAAGAATTTTAACAAGGAGATCGCAGGCGACGGGATCGGTATCACTACGGATCGCAGCAAGCAACCGCTGCGCATTCCGCGTGACGCCGAGAATAAGCACTTCCTGATTGTCGGGGATACTGGGTCAGGCAAGACCAGCATCATCCGCCAGATGCTTTTGCAGGTGGAGGCGCGCAACGAAAGCGCCATCGTCTATGACCCGGCTTGCGAATTCGTGAAGCAATTTTACGATCCACACCGAGGGGACATCGTCCTCAATCCACTCGATGCGAGGATGCCGTTCTGGAGTCCGTCGCTGGGGCTGCGCCGCAGGGCGGAAGCGAAAGCTCTCGCCGTCTCTATGTATCAGCCGGAGGGCGTGACCAACCGCTTCTTCGTCGAGGCGCCACAGAAGATATTCGCGCATCTTCTGACCTATCTGCCCACGCCAGCGGAGCTGGTTCACTGGATGTCGAATCCCGCGGAGATCGACCAGCGCGTACGCAATACGGAGTATTGGGCGCTCATCGATCCGCGCGCCCCGCACCAGCGAGAAGGCGTACTCGGCTCGCTCAATATGACTGCGGACAGTTTCCGGCTGCTGCCAAAGCAGGAGGAGACGACTTCGACATGGACCGCGACCAAATGGGCAGAAACACGTAAAGGCTGGGTCTTCATCACCTCGCGCCCGACGCTGCGCGAGGCCCTGCGTCCGCTGATCAGTCTGTGGATTGATCTCTTGGTATTGCGCTTGCTGAACGAACCCGATCCCGGCCAGAAGGCGGTCTGGTTTGTTATCGACGAACTGGCAAGTTTGCAGCGCCTGCCGCAGCTTCACACCGCCATCACCGAAAACCGCAAATCGCAAAACCCCGTCGTTCTCGGATTTCAGGGCCGGAGCCAGATGGAGGCCCGTTACGGCGACGATGCCGAAGCCATGCTCTCGCAGCCAGCCACCAAGATATTTCTGCGCACCAGTGAGCCGCGCGCCGCCAAATGGGTGAGCGAGGCCATTGGAGAAGTCGAGATCGAACGGCTGCGCGAAACCCACTACGACGGCTCCCGGCAGGGGAGGAACTTTGCGCTCGACCGCCAGACGGAGCCGCTGGTTCTGCCTTCGGAGATTTCCGGACTGGACGACCTGCGTGGCTTTCTGAAGTACGGCAACCATGTCGCGCGTTTCTCGTTTCCATTTGTCGATCTGAAGGATAAGCATTCCGGATTCATCGAGCGCGACATGGATGACCTGATCGTGCCGCCCGTGCCGTCCCAGGACAAACAGGACGAAGATCAGATGGATTCTTCCGTTCAGAATGAACCAGGCGATGCGCAAACAGTGCGGATGGAATAGACTGCCATGCTGACCATCTCGAAGCCGCTTTCCGCTGGCCAGGCGCAGAGCTATCACAAGAAGGAATTCACATCGCGGGAGCAGAATTACTGGTCCCAGCGCGGCGAGATGCGCGGCGAGTGGCAAGGCAGATTGGCAGAACAATTGGGCCTGCGCGGCCCGGTCTCCGAGCAGGACTTTGCGCGGCTGAGCCAGGGCCAGCAGCCGCAGACCGGCGAGCAGCTTGTCCGCCAGCGGGCTTCCTACCAATATAAGGATGCCGATGGAAAATCCATCCAGACGATGGAGCATCGGGCCGGGTGGGATGCGACCTTTTCCGCGCCTAAATCTGTGTCACTCACCGCCTTGGTCGGCGGCGACTATCGGGTACGCGAGGCACACCGCGAAGCCGTCACCGCCGCGCTACATGAACTCGAACGCTATACGCAGGCACGCATCGGCGGCAATCACCCGCCGGAGACGACCGGTAAATTCATCGCCGCAAAGTTCGAGCACGATACCGCGCGTCCGGTCGATGGCTATGTCGCGCCACAGCTTCACACTCATGCCGTCCTCTTCAACCTCACCGAACGTGACAACGGAGAAACCCGCGCCATCCAGCCGCAAAGCCTGTTTGCCTCGCAGCAGTTCGCCACAGCCATTTATCAGTCTGAGCTGACCTACCGGCTCCGTCAGCTTGGCTACGAGATCACCGCCGGACGAAGTGGAGCGCCGGAGATCAAAGGTTACAGTCAGGAGTATCTTGACGCCTCCAGCCCGCGTAGCCAGCAGATTCGCGAGTACCTTGAGCGCACGGGCCGCTCCGGCAGCGAAGCTGCTGAGATCGCCGCGCACTCGACACGCGACCGAAAGGAGATTCATTCTACGGCGGAGGTCATGGCTGCGCACCGGAAGATCGCCGCGGAATTCGGCCATCAGACCGAGGCAGTTGTTCGTGCGGCACAGGAACGAGTGCGGCAACCGGAACAGAACGTCTCTGCCAACCGATCCCAAGAGAGAGTTCGGGAATCGCTGACCTTCGCCCGCGACAGGAACTTCGAGCGCGAGGCCGTGGTGGACGAACGCCTGCTCGTTCGCGATGCGCTGCGCCGCGGCATGGGAGAGATCACCTATTCGCAGGTTCATGCGCATCTCGAAAGCCGCAAGGCGGTCGGAGAATTCCAAACACTGGAGCGCAGACAAGACTCACCTGCCCGGCAGTTCACCACGGCCAGAACCATCCGCGAAGAGCAGGAGATCATAAGCCGGATGCGCGCGGGTAAAGATGAGCTTGCGCCCGTTTTGTCGCAACAGCAGGCGGTCACGTTTGCAGCACAGCATTCCCATCTGAACCAAGCGCAACGCAGGGTGATCGAGGATGTGCTCTACTCGCCGGACCGGATTCAGAGCATTCAGGGAGTCGCTGGCGCGGGAAAGACGACCACGCTCTCTGTCATCCGTCAGGCCATTGAAGCAGAGGGTTATACGGTGGAAGGCTTCGCTCCCACATCTCGCGCAGCAAAACAGCTTCGGGAATCGGGAGTAGAAGCAAATACGCTGCAAAGTTTTCTCAGCCGGTCTGCGCATTCCGGCGACGGCATGGCACAGAAGCACTTCTATTTCGTCGATGAATCGAGTCTTGCCAGCACCCGCCAGATGCGAGACTTCCTGGCCCGGCTTGCACCGCAGGATAGGGTGCTTTTGATCGGCGACACACGGCAACATCAGGGCGTCGAAGCTGGCCGACCGTTCGAGCAGTTGCAGCAGGCAGGGATGCGCACCGCGAAACTCGACGAGATCGTCCGCCAGAAAGATCCGGCCCTGAAATCCGCCGTCGAGTTGCTGGCACGGGGCAGAAGCGCAGCGGCACTCATCGCTCTCAGGGATCAGGGGCGCATTCAGGAGATTCCAGACCGGCAGGAACGAATCCGTACCGTTGCACGAATGTATGCCGCTTCGCCGGAGAACACACTCATCGTCTCGCCGGACAATGCTTCCCGGTGCGAACTGAACCTTGCTGTGCGCGAGGAACTGCGAGCCAATGGCAAACTCAGCAATGCCGACCATTCCTTCCGAGTTCTCGTGCAGCGGCAGGAGATGACAGGAGCCGATCGTGCCTGGGCGAACCATTACGAAATCGGAGATGTCGTGCGTTATGCCCGCGGCAGCGCCGCCTTTGGAATCGAGGCCGGAGCCTACGCCACCGTCACCGCCGTCAATCCATCTGCAAATCTGCTTACAGTCGAAAAGCAATCCGGCGAACTTGCCACCTACGATCCGCGCCGTCTCTCTGGCGTCAGCGTCTACCGTGAAGTCGTCCATGAATTCTCTGTCGGCGATCGCATCCAGTTCACCTCTCCGGACAAATCCCTCGGCATCGCCAACCGCGATCTTGCCACGATTGAATCGATCACGCCCGATGGCCGGATTACAGCCCGGCTGGACGACAACCGCCGGATCGAATTCAATGCTACCGAACATCGCCACTTCGACCACGGCTATGCGGTCACCAGCCACAGTTCTCAGGGACTCACCGCCGAACGTGTCCTGATTCACGCCGACACCAGTGTGCATCCAGACCTGCTCAGCTCGCGCTTCGGCTATGTTGCCGTCTCCCGCGCCAGCCACGAAGCCACCATCTTTACCAATGACATCAACCGGCTGGCCCAGCAACTCGGAACCGAGGTCAGCAAAACTGCCGCTCTTGAGATGGGCCAGGGCATTCCCAAGTCACGGGATCAGAGCGTGGGCATGAGCCTGTGAAGGCGAATAGGATGAAACGGAGAGGAAAATGAACAGAAATACCCAATCGCCCCAGAATTACGAAGCGATCCGCACTGGAATTGTCGAACTTGTGCGGTCAGCCAGAAGCACGGCGGCTCGCAGCGTTAATAGTCTGATGACAGCGGCCTATTGGGAAATCGGACGACGCATTATCCAGTCAGAGCAGCAGGGAGAAGCGCGGGCAGAATATGGCGAACAGTTGATCGAGCGGCTCGCCATTGACCTCTCCAAGCAATTTGGCCGCGGAGTCAGACGTACCAATCTAATAAATATCATTGCCTAGTTTTTCTTTTTGGGCTTTGTCGTGAATTTGCGCAGGATGAACTCTTGCGCCAGGTTGGCGGCCATGCGGTCAGCGGTATTGATAAGGGTATTCTCGAACACCAGACCCGCGCCGCGATTTGCCGCCGGATAGTAGATATTCGAAATGGCAGCCGATGCCAGATCGCCACCTACCGTTGAGTAATTCGGCTGCCACTGTCCATTGTCCCCCTTGCAGATGAATGCGCTGGAAATTGCGTGGAAAGCTCGAGACTTTTTGGTGCCCGTGCCCTGGTAGAAGTATCGCGGGTCCTGGTGCAAAACTGATGGCAGGATGGCACCGCCTATCATGATGTCGGTAAAGCCACCTGCATAGACAGCGCCGATGCGCTGACCGTACCCCTTCGCTCCCTCCACATAGTCGGGGGTGTCTGCTGCCTGGTAGATACCTGCAAGGAAACCTGCTCCGATGAAGGTAATGGGATCGGTGGCGACTTTGAGAGCAAGCGAGAACTTCAGCTTCGTGGTGAGCGGCACGACGTTGGGATCATAGACAACGTAGAAGTTGGGAATGATGCCAAGAACGCGCTGCTTCTCCTCCACCCTGACCTGTTCTGTGGCGATCTGCTCGGTGGAGTACGCCGCATGCACCGTGGTCACCACTTCTGCAACCTGGAGCCTGATGCTCGACAGATCCAAATACTGACCTGGCTTGAGGACGATGACGGGCAAGACCCGGTTAGCGAATCCTTTGGCGCTGGCGATGATTTGATAAGGTGTTCCCGGCTTGAGATCGTGCAGTTCGAAAAATCCGTTGTCGTTCGTCACAACCGTGCGGGGATCGCTGAGCGAAGGGCCTTCAAGGACGACGGTAGCGCCGGAAACGATAATTCCGTTTACATCGATCACGGTGCCGATGATGGTCCCAGTCTGCGGCGCAGGTGCGGAGATTTCCTGGGCCACTGCCGCAGTGACAGCAGACACGCAAATTATAAGTAAGTAGAAAAATCGCCTGACGCTCATCGTCAAAAGAGGCAGTCTTAACATAATCGGGCGGCCGCCGCACCAGGGAATTCCTGTTCGTTCTCTCTTGTTCTCAATACGGGTTGCAATTGACCTGGCACGTGCCTTTCTCTCTGCAACTGCTCCCGGTAACGCCGGAGAAAATACTGCATGGTTTCAATGCGGATACGAAGGGAGGCGAGGGGACGGTTTTCGTCCAAATCGCGAAAAGAGAAATGTGGTTTACCGGAGGTTTCGATGATCTGCTCAATCACCCTGCCGATAAACGCGTCGTGCCCGCACTTGAAGCTTGAGAGTTCCACCGAGATGAGATTCGGGTGGCGGGCCACAAACTTCGCTGCCCAGAGCTTGTGATTGGAGCTAGCGGAGAAGGTGTTCTTCCACACATCGGAAATGTCCAGCGGAGAACTGATCAGGCCAACTTCCACTTCTGTTCCAAAGAGCCGGTTGAGCAAATCCGTATCCAGCGGCAATAGGCCCTGCGAGAAGATGGGATGACCAAGCTTCTGAAGCTCGTCGAGGATGCCCTGATTCAACCCCGGGTCATGGTGATAGGGACGGCCAAGCATTACCAGACCAATTTGTCCGCTCCGTTCCAACTCGTCCAGCGTTAGCCTGGTCTGATGGCGCAGCCGAGTTTCAAAGGCATTCCAAGCGGTAAAAGCAATGTCTACCGCATGCGAATTTTCCCGCCAATCGAGGGCCAGGACATCTTTCCAACAGGAAAACATCTGGTACTTGAAGAGCTCGTGGTCCGCCATGTCCAGTACTGGGTTGAGATATCGGGTCCCGACTTCTTGGAACCAGTTGACCGTACGGGAGAAAGCCGCCTTGACCGCTTCCGGCGTGGCGGAGCCCGAGGGGCAGGCGTTCGAGCCGCTGCAGCCGTCGAGCGGTGTCGTCAGCACATCGAACATCGGAAAAAAAATCGCATCGAGCGGTCTAGTTTTGCAAACCTGCAATAACTCGTATATATGGGCGATGGCAACTTTCGATGGAAAGCAAGGATCGATCGCGGAGAAACCTGCAGCCTGCTGGTAACGCTCCGGACTGGAGAAATGGGAATAATGCAGATTTCGCGCAGGGACCCCAAGGCTCTCGAAATAGGCTGAGAACAATGGAGCATACGTGAACAGGTTCAGCGCCTTCGGAATACCGATGTGTACGGCAGAGCGAAGCCGCTGTTTTGCTTCCGCTCGGTTTGGAAAGACCAGGCCCGACGTCCGATGCGACCTTGCGATGGCGGACGCGGGATACTGCGGCAACCATGCTTGCTCGGCAGCCAGCTGAACGTAATTGGGACAGCTTTGACGCAGCGACTTCCATGAGGCGTTGATGTCCCTCACCGTATCGGTGCTCTCCGCCTCGCCCCGCTCGCAGGTCGCGATGATCGCGCGTCTTTGCCCCGTCCTGTCGGGGCCCTCGCCACTCAGTTCAACGAAGGTCCGCAAGCAACGATTGGCGCAGAAGCGGCAGCGTGTCGTTTCGTCGCGAAGGATGGAGTACCGCAATGTACCGAGGAGACCAAATCCAGGAAAGGTAGTGGCGTGACCTGCCTGATGAAACTCCATAGCCTCAAGAGCGGCACCGATGGCTCCCGCTTCACAACAATGTGGATGGACCACGACCTCGGGCTGTCCGCTTCCGTGATAATGCTTCCGGATAAAATCCAGTTCCGCCTTCACGACCGCAAGATTCCTCTGCGTGCCGCCTTGCAGGACAAAACGTCTGCCTAAGGTCGCGACGTTCGATACCCCGGCTACATACTGGAACACATTCTTGGGCAGGACCGTGGCCAGACCGGCAAGGATCTCTTCCGGCCTCCAGCCCTGGCGTTGAAAGTTGACGATGTCCGACTGGAGAAAGACTGCACACCCATAGCTGAACTGCGGCATTCGCCGGGCTGAAAAAGCGATCTCGGCAAAGTCTTCGATTTGGATCCCAAGTCCTTCCGCGGCGGCCTGCAAAAAATATCCATTGCCCGCAGAGCATTGCGTATTCAGCTTGAAGTCTTTTACCGCCCTATCCTGTAGCAGGATGATCTTGATGTCCTGGCCACCCACGTCGATGATGGCGTCCACATCCGGATACAGACGCAGGGAAGATTTCGCATGGGCCACTGTTTCCACCAAGGCGAGATCCGCCGATAAGACCTTGGCCAACAGGTCTTTGGAATAGCCGGTGGTCCCGAGTCCAAGAACTTTCACCTGCCGCCCGGATTGTTCCAGCTTTCCGCGTAAGTCGCGAAGAACGGCAACCGCATCGGCAATCGGGTCGGACTGGGAAAGGCGATAGGAAGTGGTCAGCACCTCTCCCTCGGGAGAAAGCGCGACAGCTTTGGTGGAGGTCGAGCCGCCATCGAGGCCAACATACACTGCATCTCCATTGGCCGAGACCGCTGGACAAGGACGAGAAGGCAGGGCGTACGTTCTGCGAAGGCTCTCCAGTTCGGCGGCATTGGCGCACAGACCGCCCGCGCCCGACATTGCATCGAGGGAGGCTTCGTTTTTCAGGATGGAGATCTGCAGCGCCTGCGTTCCCTGATACTGCACCATTCCTTCCGGTTCCATCGCACCAAACTCGATCGCGCCGATGGCGGCAAAATATTCTGCCATTGGAGGCACCATGACCAGGGACTCCACGCTGGCATTGGCTGGTAGAGAGACATTCTTTCGTTTCCACAGGTCGAGCAGACCTTTGCGCCAAGCCGTCAGCAGACCTGGGAAATAGGCGTTCGGGCCGCCGAGTAGAAATACCGTGGGCAGCAGTGTGTGGCCCCGTGTGAGGACGCTGAGGTTTTGCAAAACGATGGCGTCGAACAAGGAGGCCATCAGTTGAGTTGCAGGCACGCCCTGCTTCTGCAGTCCGGTAATGTCGGTTTCCGCGAAGACGCCGCACTTGCCCGCGACCGGATACACCTGCGTATCGTCGTACTTCGCCGTCAGAAGGTCGCCGGAGGGGATGTGAAGTCTGGCGGCAATCTTTTCGATGACCACGCCAGTCCCTCCGGCGCACTTGTCGTTCATCGACGCAATCTTCTTCCGCCGGCCCTGAAGATCGCTTTCCTGAAAAATAATCATCTTGGCATCCTGGCCGCCGAGCTCGATCACAGAACGCACTTCCGGGTACGACGTTTCGACCGCCAGGCTGACAGCCGCGACTTCCTGAACGAAGCGGGCGCCTAGCAATTCCGCTGTGCGCTGCCCTCCGCTTCCGCTCATGAAGAGGCGCAGGTTGCTGTCCGCAATGCCGAGTTCGCTCTTTGCCTGCTGCAAGGCGTGCAGGACCGTTTCTGCCTGTCTGCTTTCGTGGCGGCGGTAATCGCGGAGAAGAATTTCTCCCGTGACAGCGGAGCGCACCACCGTCTTAACGGTTGTCGAACCCACGTCCATGCCCAGCAGAAACTCCTTACCGGCTACGCTCGACAGGGCCTGAAGAGAAGGGCTTTTCCTGGAGCGACCCTTCTTCATTGAGATCTGGTTCGTCATTTCTCACCCCATGGTGCCCGGTGCGCTCTGGAAGCTATGCAGGACTTCCCCCACTGTTCCCATGAAATCATCGGCAAGATTCGGAAGCATAGCCTGTGCGCGTTCTGCCCAGTTCTTAAAAATTGCTGTGCACCGTCGAACTGGATTGGGCCATGACCACAGCAGTTCCGACGCTATCACCTGAAAGCTGCGCCCCATTTGGAGACCGGAACATGCCGGAGTTCTGGATGGAATCGCTCCTATAGAGCGCTGGTTTGACCGAGTAATCCTGGTAATCGATCATCAGAACGTGTTTTCCATAGAGCCTCACCTGGACGAGTGTGTCGTCTCTTTGTGGGAGCCAGAATCCGCCAATCTTCTGATATTGCCGCACAATGTTAGCCCGTTTTATCCAAAAGGAAAGCTTCTTCGCGGGATGTCCTTCGATCCGAACAATGGCATAGTCCTGAGTGTCAATCCATACTTTGCCCTCAAATAGATACTTATCTCTCCGCCTAGGGATCGCACGCGCGACGAAGCAGCGGTACGATCCAATCTGTTGCTCCCCAAGTAGGTCGAGGGTGTAGTTGGCCGGGGTAAAGGAGCTATCGCGATGCGCCTTGCCAGTTGCTACTGCGATCTCGCTGGCAATAAGCGGATTCAGTGCCAGATGACGGACTAGATAGGATCCGGTCTCGGACCTAACGACGAACGTCTTCTTGTCGGGCGCATGATATTCCATCTGTCCTCTTACCTCGGCATGCACCTTTCCTTTCAAATCGATCACTTGATAGGTTCTCAGGACCGTGTACTCGGCCAGCGCTCCGTTCCTGGCCTCATTCTGGGCGACCAATTCGGCGAACACGCGATCTCCGGCAATGCCGGGCGATAATGGGTCGAGCGTGCCATCGGGATCAGGTTCCCCCGTTCGATGGATCAGCGCCCTCGCACCCGTTGCGAACATTGCCAGCGCAACCCAAATGGCTACCAGAAAACAGATGTTGGAGGCGCTGCGTCTCGCGGTTTGCTCTCTGACCATGTTTTTCCTCCTCTTCGAATTTTTCGACGCGGCGCACCCGGCAACCCGTTCTTGATGATGTTTGGAGAAAATTCGACATACCCCGCGGGAGAACATTTTCTAAAGGAACCCTCCTGCGTTGGGACTCTGTCGATCGAATGCCTACTCCATATTGCCGTGCACGCCCTGGAAGCCATGTAGTGCTTCCTTGAACAGCCAGCGAATGACGCGCATGTCGTTATAGCAGAAGGCAAGGATGTGGTTGAGGGTCGAAAAACAGTTCGATTCGCAGTCTGCCTTCATCCCCCGCAACTGGCCAAGTTCCAGCTTCGGCGCTTCGATCGTCCCCCAATCGTGATTGGCCGAATACATCGGGAAGCAGGGGGCCAGCGTTCCATCGGTGCGAATGATGATGCTGTTAAGTCCGGCGCGGCAGCCCCATGCGTCCAGTTCCTTGTTCATGAACTTCTTCATCTCGCCCAACCGCTGGACGGAGTTCGCCATGCGCCAACCTGCATTCTGTTTGTCGATCAGCCAGTCGATCAATTCGCCGATGGGCGCATGATCTTCCGGCTGAATAAAGACTGGATTGTCCACCAAATACTTGAAATCGTCGTGTTCCATCAGCGGAGTTTCGCAAATGTGGTAATCGGTGGCGATGCCGTTGTCGTGCGCAAGTTCTGTCAACATGCGCACATCGTCGAGGTTGTTGCGGCAAATATTGATATTCAGGAAGACGGAGTAGCCGTACTTGTACTGTTTGCGTACGAGATAATCGAAATATTGTCGGATGGGGACCATCGCTTTGGGTAGTCCCGGCTTGAGGTCCCAGGCGTCTACCGCCAGATTGACCGTCGCAACCCCGGCGTCCGCCACGCGGTCGATCACATCCGGTCTCATCAGCCGGCCATTCGTCGGCAGGTAGATCCAGAAGCCCTTCTTCGCGGCGTAATAGATCACCTTATGCGCGAAGTTGGGACGCAACAAAACTTCTCCGCCCATCAGAGCAAGCACCCGACAGGTTGTTGAATGCAGCCAGTCGATGGAACGTCTGGCGATGTCCTCCGTCATGCCGTTGACGCGGTTGTCGTACGCCCAGCAGTAATTGCAGTCCAGGTTGCACTTCCACTCATTGAAAAGATAGGCAATGATGGGATGAAACTCTCCCGCCTGCAGACGCGAGCGAAAGTAGGGAAACATCCAACCCTGCATCGCATGATAAATTTGCGGTGCAGTCCAATGCCGCTTCCCGTTCCTCGGAAGATAGTCCTCGTCCGGAGCGGCGAACAGCTTTGCATGTTGCGGAAAAATCGGCTCGGGCAACAGTTGCGCAACACCGCCTGGCGGAGGAGGAACTTGAGAACGATTTCCCTGCTTCAGCTCTTCGTTCAATGTGCTGTTCAGACGGTAAGAAGAGACGACAGCGGCGGACGATCTCGGTAAATCACTCATGACTCGATCTCCTGTGTAGAACGAATTTGACTGACGGTGGATGTGCTGACTCCTGGGACCTTCGTTGGATACGCCCCGACACTTCTCCAGGAACGAGCGGACATCAATTGGTCCGCATGCAAGAGAAAGTTGGCTGCGGTGGACACAATGCCGGGATGGCGTGGAATTGAATAGAGCGCATGACGCAGTTCTGCATGCTCTGCGACAAAGCAGCGGATGTCTTCCAGCGAATGATGTGCGGACTGGAGGGCCTGCTCGAATTCCAGCGAGGCTTTTGCCCTGGCGTCGGACAGCGCCATCTGGACCCGGCTGTAGGCATGGATCTCTCCATCCGCCGAGGTTTCGATCGGCAAAAAGTTGACCTCAGGAAATCGCTCGACAAGAGACGCCTGCACTGCATCCGACTGTACCGATGGAAGACAGCCAAAGGGCTTGAGCGCCAGCACGAGATGGCAGGTCTTGTGACGCGTGTAATAAAGGGTCTTGGCGACTTCCAGGTGGCCCTCCCCTCCACGCAAGAAGACGTTGTAATATGGCGCGGCCAATTCCGAGAGTACCTGTTGCGGCGCAAGAACCTGGTCTGGAACTCCGAGTAATCTTGCCAAACGACGGAAATGGTGAAGATAAATCTTCGCTGCGAGGGTGAAGCCCAACCGTTTGCCAAGAGCGGCTGCACGGGAGGCAATGGCCTTTCTGGGACTTGTCCACGGTATGGCATAAGCATCCAATTTCTGGCGATACGCTACCCGAGCCTTCCGCTGGTGAAGCATATAGAGTACCCATGTGCTGATCGGCTCGATCGAGACTTCCGCACCTTCCTTTTCCAAAAACTCCAGCATGCGGAAATTGCCATCGCTTTCCGTCATTTGTGCCCAGAACTCCCCAATCACCTTGACCACTGGCTTCACCCGCAACCAATCCACCTCGACATTCTTTAGCTCGTTTGCAGCGGTGGGAAGAATGGTTGTCAGCGCACCGCCATACAAATGCGACCCCAGCTTTCCCAGCGAATTGGGAAAGCGATACCAGCGAGACTTTCTATTGGGGAGCAGGAACGCCGGGACGAAGTCTTGCAATTCAAAGCCGAGATTGCTATGGAAGTGTTCCGCAATAGCGTCTGCCACCTTAGCGATAGCTCTGTCAGTCGCTCCCGCTTGTACTTCGAACGGAGTCAAGCGATGCTGCGCGCCATTCAGGAGGTCGCCCAGAATGAAGGTATGCAACGTATTCCAGCCAAAATCGGCCGAGAACTGCAACCCACTGTGGCCAGTGGAGGCGTAGATGCCATGGTCCTGAGAAAAAGAAAGAATGCGGAAACCATCAAATCCAGCGGCGTTGAGCGCAACGCGGAACTCCGACTCATACATGCCAAAGCGACAGGGTCCGCCGCAGGCCGCAGTAAAGTAGACGTATTTTTTGACAATGTCTGCGCGTGAAAGCCCGGAACTCTCCTTCAGTTGCAGGAATCGGACCAGATTGCCGACCGTGAAGTAGACGGGATTGCACAGGCCACTCGCACAAAATTCCTTGCCCAGTTCGTGTGCGGCGCGATCAGTCTCCGGCAGGCGCTCGCAATGATACCCTGCTCCTCGAAGCAACCCTTCGATGAGCCGCTCGTGCTTCCAGGTCAGGCCGCCGAACAGGATCGTTACCGTGTCGCGTTCGCTGGCGGTGAAAGGTGGCTCGGGAGGTCGCAGAGAACGATAGGGCTGTTTTGTTCTGCCGGCTCGCTCGTCCGTGGAGCATAGGGGAGCGTCGATATACTCTGTCCCAAATACTGTCTTAGACTCCTGCTCGACAAGACCGGGAAGCCGGGGCCCGAATTCTTCACGCCTCTTCAATATATTCATTCAATCGGTCCTCCGCATGCAGTTTCTAAGAAGGCGAGTTCCTTTTATTTCCCAGGCATGAACGCGTGACCGGAAACGATACAGCAGAATGAAGGCTGCCAGCACTCCTGCCAAAGCAATCACCATGAAATCCAGAAATGCATACACCAGGTATCCCACCGGAGGGACGTCAGGGTTTTCTTTCACTTCAGCGCTGGTCGCGTAGTCGGTGGGCTCCTCTGTTCCGTTCCGCTGTGTGTTCAGCGAATTCACAGCAGTTCCTTCTGCTCGCTTATACTCGCTTGCACGGCTGGAGCGGGTGCGCTTGCGTTCTTCTTGTTCTTGCGCGCCAGTTGCTGCAGTATGTGTTTCGTCAGCACGCCATGGCAACAGAACGTAGCTCCCTGGCGCATTAAATCCGAAATGGCGTCCTCGCCCTCATGGCTAATCTCGGTCACGTTCCTAAGGTTGATAATCAGCTTGCGGCCCTGTGTATCCGCGTTGACCTCCGCCCAGGCTGTCCTCAGTTCGTCCACCCAGGGTGCGATAAGCGTGCCTTCGAGAACCAGCCGACGCGTGGCGGGGCTGTCGACGACGGAAATCTTCAGCATCCTGTTTTCTCCTCTCCACTAGAGAGAAGCAATGCGTATGCCAAAGACCAGACCACCGTAAGTGATTGCAAATGAATGAGCGGAGGGCAACGGAAGTGACGCAATGTCGAAACTGTCGAAAGGCAATCTCGACAGTTAAAGAAAATTTGATCACGGTGGTTCCGGAAAAACTGCGAGCTCGAAATATGCGTGAAGGGGTATCGCAGGCCAGTCGTGATCGAAACAAAGTCGGCGTTGCGAAGTCAGCAAAACTGCTTCGGATCGATACCGAGTTTTTTCATACGAGATAGTAGTGTCGTACGATGGACGCCTAAGTGGGCGGCGGCACCATCTACGCCACCGACACGACCCTTGGTCTCCTGCAGGATGCGCGTGATCACCTGCCGCTGCTTCTCATCCTGCGCGTGGGCGGCGCTGTTTACAGTCTCTTTGTGCAATTCGCCAAGGGTCGCTCGCACAATGCGGACGATCTCTTCGTCCTCAACGGAGACGTGGGAATCGACGGATGGGTTGATCGTGATTGCGTTCCCTTCGGCAAGAGGTATTTCCAGGGTCTTGCCTCGAGTGAGGATCACCGCACGTTCAACGAAGTTCTCCAGTTCGCGGACGTTTCCCGGCCAGTCCCATGCACTCAGTTTTTTCAGCGCTGCGGCTGGAACGTTTTCAATGGGCTTTTGCATTTGTCGTGCGAATTTCTGCACGAAGTAACGAACCAGCAAGGGAATATCTTCTCTGCGCTGGCGAAGCGGAGGAATGTGAATGGGAAAGACATTCAAGCGGTAGTACAGATCGCTGCGAAACTGGCGAGATGCGATCATGACTTCGAGATTCCGATTGGTCGCGGCCACCAGCCGCACATTTACTTTTCGAGTGTGGGTACTGCCCAGGCGTTCGAATTCGCGCTCCTGCAGCACACGCAGCAGCTTGGACTGGATTTCCAGCGGGATGTCACCGACTTCATCCAGGAAAAGAGTGCCTTGGTCGGCAAGCTCCAGGCGGCCTAGTTTCTGGCGGATCGCGCCGGTGAACGCACCCCGTTCGTGCCCAAACAATTCGCTTTCGAGCAGACCGGCGGGGATCGCGGCGCAGTTGAGTCGGACGAAAGTGCGGTCCTTGCGCCGGCTGTGGTCGTGAATCGCGCGCGCGATCAATTCCTTGCCCGTTCCAGTCTCGCCCAGCAACAGCACGGTCGAATCGTTGGGGGCGACCGTCTCGACCAGTTCCAGCACATGCCGCAGTGTCGGACTCTTCCCAATAATCTGCTCAAAGTTCAGTTCGCTGCGGATTTCCTTTTCCAAGTAGAGCTTTTCCTGGGTGAGCTTGTCCTTGAGTTGCGTGATCTCACGGTAGGCCAGTGCGTTGTCCACGGCAATGGCAATTTGTCCTGCCACCTGGCCGAGAAACTCGGCATCCTCCTCGCTGAAAGAATTTTCCGTTAGCTGACAAAGACCGAGAAGTCCGAGCGCATGGCCTCGGTTGACCAGCGGGATGAAACACTGCGACTGGATGCCTTCCCCGACGATTTTTTGGTAGAGCTCAGGGCTATAGTCAGCTGGGTCGAAGTGGTTGACGATGACTGGCTTGCGCGTTTCAAGGGCCCTAGAGACAGCTCCCTCGCCAGGAGTGAACGACTGGTCTTCGTGAATAAATCCCTTGCCGTCCGGAAAATCGAGCGCCGCGAGATGAATCTTGCCGCTCTCCGCATCCAGCAAAGAAACACCGACGGCGCCACAATCTATTACATGGCGAACGCTCGCAGAAATCGCCCGCAACAGTTCGCGCAAATCCAGGTTGGACATGATCTGGCCCGTCAGGTCCAGGAGAAGTTTGAGCCGGGCATTTTGCTGCACTAGCTCCGCCTGCGCCCGGCACGACGCCTCGTAGCAGAAGACATTACCGATGGCCAGTGCCAGGCCGTCGGCCAGCATCGAGAGAAAACGGACCTCCTCGTCGGAATATGCCAGGGGTTGCCGGCTGGCAATTGCGATCGCGCCCAGACGTACGTGGGGTGTAGTGAGTGGCAGAACGCAGATGGAACGCGCCTCAATCCCTCGCACGTTCAGCGCAGTCTTGAGTGAGGGGAAGCGGTCGTCCCGGTCCCAGTCGGGGATGCTGAGTCTCTGCTGGTTCTGGTAGACCCACCAGGCTGGAGTCTCCTCCATCGGGACGTCATGTTCTGACGTGTGCCCTTCTCCCAAGGCCCGCCAAAGTACTTCCCTCGATCCCTCCTTGTACACAAGGACATCCAGGAAATCGAAATTGAGTACGGTCCGGAGTTCGCCGACCAGGTTCCACGCCAAATCTTCCGGGGTCCGCGACGGAAAAGATGCGGACAGGCGCAACAAAGCCTCGTAACGCTTTGCGAATGCTTCCGATGAGGGCATAAGCACGGAACACATTGTAGGCTTCCCACTCCGATTCTATGACATGGTTATCGGACGAAGCAGCGTGGCCGTCTCTGGGTCTTGGTCTGCAATCCTGCAACACCTTCGCGCTACAAGCGCCGCATGTAGCGGGCTCATGGGAGTCCACTCCCCAGGCAATTATAGAGGTTGGAACTTACTTCCTCGTGCCCTACACCATGACAAGGTGGGCAAACCGGCATTTCGCTATCCCCATTGCCTGCCGGTCACGAGACCCGTCAACGATGTACAAGATGGCGACGCACATGTGGGCTGGTCAGAGCAAAAGTCATCATCGAAAACGGCTCGCTGCCTGTGGCTATGATCCATACGCATGTTCCGCCGCACCGCTCCATCTCCGGATCCATTGCCCGGGCCGAGGCCCACTCGAACGATCTGGCTATAAAGCGATGATGGATGCTCGCTGTCCCGCCGACATGGAAGAGATCATCCGTAACCGCAAGTCACATGCTCAACGTCTGGCACTTCCGCCATATTCCTGGCCTCCCTCTTGTCCAATTCTGAGCCATATACAATCATCCGATTTTTTGAGTGGACTTCCCTTACTCGCCAGCGTCGAGATGAAGCGGCTTTGTGTATGGCTCGACCGGATAACCCTTGGCCTTCCAGCCCTCCAGTCCTCCTTGAAGAAGTTTGATGCGGGAGAAACGCATGGCCAAGGCCCGCTTCAATACGGCACGGCTGGTTGCTTCACTTGGACAGGTGCAGTAAATGACAGAGTCCTTCTCATGTGGAATCAGGAAAGGATTCAAAAACACCTTCTGGGGAGAGATTATCTTGGCTCCTGGAATGATCTCTGAGTCCGTCAATATGTCGAGTGGCTCGCGCAGGTCGAAGATCAGCATTTCGCGGCCCGAAGACAGCAGTGCATGAAGTTCCTCTGCTGTAACGAAGTGCCGCTCCATCTCGCGCCGTTCTCTCATATGTCTGATCCAAATTGCGGCCAGGGCAAACAGGCACAGGGCCGCAAGAAAACTGACAATTAGCCACATGACCATTGTGCGTTCCTCCATAACTGCACGTCCTATACGGCGTATCTCTTCGGGACAGACCTCAAGGTGTTTCGTCCCGGTCTTCGCGTCTCTCGCAGCCACTCCATGACATTCATGCGTGGGGACATGCGCTTTCTTCTGCAAGATCGTCATGGCCGTTGGATAAGGAAGCGCCTTGAAATTTCATTAAGGGATATCCACGCTGCTTCCATGCGTCAAAACCCCCACGCACGGGATGGATGCGGGTGTGACCCATTTTTTGCAGGGAGAGTGCAGCCCGTATACTGGTCTTCTCATTCGGGCAGGTGCAATAGGTGAATATTTCGCGGTCATGTGGAATGACAGACCGGGCATCCATCAGCTTTTCTGGGGGGATATGTACCGCCCCTGGCAGCATGCGGGCATCATCTTCCAATTCATGCGGCGACCGGAGGTCGATGATATACACGGGTATCCCCTGGTCCAGTTTGGATTTTAAATATTCAGGATCGATTCGCGTGGTGCGGAACCGGCGCAGCACCAACCATTTCTTCCACACTCGATAGAGAAACCAGGCAACAACCACAAACACAAACACGGCGGTTGCGGCATAGCCCATCCAATGGAAGAGTCTCTCATTCCTGCGTATGGCGTCGCCAAAGAACTTTCCGGCAAAGACAAGCGTCGCTCCCCATAGGAGAGACCCTGCGGCATCGTAGAGAAGGAAGACGCTGTAGCGCATTGCCCGCTGCCCTGCCAGCGGCGGGGCCATCAGGTTCAGACCCGGAACGAATTTTGCGACGAGCAAAGTACCGGCCTTTTGTTTCTTGATTGCGTTTTCTGTTTTTCGGACGCAGGAGGCAGTTTCCAGCGTGTATCGGCAGAGGAGGCGTAAGGCCCTTGTCCCATAGTGCCTGCCAAGGAAGAACCAGAAAGAGTCCGCCAGTAAACAGGCGGCCATGACAATAAAAAGTACAGCAGACAAGCTGACGGAATGCTCAACGCTGAGGGCCCCCGCCGACACCAACAAAGGAGCGCTCGGTAGTGGGACCCCGAACTGTTCCAGCAGCACCCAGAAGAACAGTACAAGATATTCGTGTTGGACGAAGAAGTGAAGGACAGCGTTCATGGTCGTTTCCACTTCTCCATACTTTCACGGACCGAGCATGTTTGTAGGGCCATCGCGTAGGCGCCAATTCATGGCCGCACTATTGTTGCAGGGCTGGCGAGTCTACGTTGATGCGTCCTGTCGCCAGTTCCAAAGACAAAGATGCAATGGCCTCGGAGCGTTGCGCCTGGGCCAGCAGGGACTGGCTGCTGAGGACGCCAGCCTCGGCCTCCAACACAAAGTTGATGACGGTGCGGCCTACTTCGTATTTGGTCTGTTCATTTTTCAGGACCTCCTGCGCTTCGACCACGGTCTCCTGCATGGCCTTCACGCGCGCCTGCGCGCTTTGTAACTCGGCATAGGAGGTCCTTACTTCCCGCGCAACATCCAAATCGAGTTTCCGTTCTGCGAGACGCGCCTGTTCCGTCTGCGCCACGGCGGACTTGATCTGGCCACTGCGGCGGCCACTATCAAAAACGGGCACGCTGAGGTGGAAGCCAATCGTCCAGTTGTTGATGGTGCTGGGAGTGCTGGTGCTTGGCACATGCAGCGATGGCAGCAGTTCGCCAACGAGGGTGGGAAAGCCCACGGGCTGGAATGCGCCGTATTGGATGGCCGTGGCGTTGAAGTCCACGCGCGGCCAATAGGCACGGCGCGCTGCGCGCTCCAGGTCGAGCGCAGACTTTGTCTCCATGCTTGCTGCTTTCAGGTCCGGGCGCTGCTCGATTGCCGTTTGTAACAGCCGCTGTTCTTCCCCGTTGGCAGCGGACGGGACCTCGACGGCAGGGGTGTACGACAACGTGCGCAATGCCCCGTGGTGTCCCATGGCGGCGGCCAACGAACTGAGCGTCGCCTGACGGCCTGCTTCCAGCGTGGCCGAGTCGCTATCAATGGCGGCAATCTGCGTCTGGATTTTGTAAGCGTCCACGGGCACGGCGCGACCGGCCTTGACCAGCTCGTTGGTGCGGTCCAGCAAGGAAACAAGGCTTTTGCGGGTAAGTTCATTGGCGCGCAATAAGTCCTGATAGGTCATGGCCTGTAAGTATAAGTTGGCCACGTTGAAGATGACGCCCTGTTTCTGGCGGTCCACCAAAATACGTGCCGAGGCGAGCCGTTCCCGCGTTGCGGCCAGTTGTAACTCAGACTGCTGGAAGTCCCATGCCAGCATGTGCAGATTGGCGCTGACGGAGTAAGTGGTCCCGGCAAAACGCAGCAGGGACGGAGGGGCCGCACCAGGATACCCGACTGGCATACGGCTATGGTCGAGGTCAGCGGCGGCGTCCAGTTGCGGCAGCAGCGAGGAACGGGCCGTGGTCACATTGCCACGGCGTTTGGTGGTCTCCTCCACCGCTGACTTCAGGTCAGGGCTGTGCTCCAGGGCGAATGCAATTGCCTGTTGCAAGGGCAACTCCGCAGGCAGCGCCGGGGTCTGCTGCGCCAGCAGCGGAGCTGTCCCCAGGGCAACGATCATGGTCCATAGAACGGACAGGACTGTAAGTTTCATGCTTCTACCTCTGTTCCTGTTGCGGCGGACCCAGGCCCGACTTCCCGCAGATGAAAGTTCTCCGGCAACCCATGGCCGGGCACCTTTTCATACATCAGGTAGTAGGCAACAGGAATGACAAGCAAACTGAATAAGGTGGAGGCAAAAAGGCCAAAGATCAGCGACCAGGCCAGGCCGGCGAAGACCGAGTCCTTGGTGATGGGCCAGGCCCCCAGCATGGCCGCGCCAGAGGTCAACAGGATGGGCCGCAAGCGGATGGAGCAGCTTTCAATCAACGCCTGCGTCAGGGTGCGCCCACGCGCCAGCGCAATGTGTACGAAGTCCACAATGATGATGGAGTTCCGCGTCACAATGCCGGAGAGCGCAATCAGGCCGATCATGGCGGGCGAACTGAAGAAGAGCGGGTCCGGATAGCCGCCCACCTGGTGTACGCCAAGGTGGTTCAACAGCCAGAAGCCCGGCATGACGCCGATCACCATGAGCGGGATCGCCATCATAATAATGATGGGCAGACGGAAAGACCCGGTCTGCTGGCTGAGCAGAATATAAATGGCCAGCAACGCGCCCAGAAATCCAATCCCCAGGTCGCGGAAGATGTAGATGGTCAGGCGCATCTCGCCCTCGTCCCACCAGTTGACGGTGTATCCGTCGGGGAGCGCCCACAGGATGCCGCCGCCTTTTTTGAAGAGCGTGCGTTTGTTCAGCGGGCGCGGCTGGGCGTTACGATCGAGATAGCCAGCGGAGGTGAGTTCCACTGGATGGCGAGCGGCAGCAAGCTGCTCTGGCGTGCGCTGGTCGGCGCGGATGTCCAGGATGGTCTCCACTGGAGGACGCCCTGCCATCTCTGCCGTGACGTACACCACGCGCTTCATATTGCGGTGATAGATGGTCTTGTCCTCAATCACCGGACGCCAACTCCCCAACTGCGAAATAGGGACCAGATTGCCCTTCTGCCCGCGCACATAAATACGCGCCAGGTCCACTGGACTGGAACGCTCTGCGCGCACTGGCCAGAGGACGATGGGGAGCGGCTGCCGCTCTGTCGGTATGGCCACGGTCCCCGCAGTCTCGCCGGAGAGTGCCAGACGGACGGTCTGGTCGATGCTGTCCGTGTCCACGCCGTCCAAGGCCGCTTTGGCCTTGTCCACGGTGAAAACATATTTCTGCTGGTCTTCCTCCACGGTGTCATCCAGGTCCACGATGCCAGGCTCGCGGCGCATCCGGCCTTTGACAGTCCGGGAGACATGGACCAGGTCTGCGTAGCTGTCGCCGGGAGAGCCATACACGGCGGCGACCACGGTGGACATGACCGGAGGGCCAGCCGGTAACTCGACAATCTTCAATTTCACGCCATCGCGTTGCGCAATGGCCGTCAGGTCATCCCGCAGGCGCAGCGCAATCTCATGGCTTCCCGCCGTGCGGTCTGTCTTGTGGATGAGGTTGACGCGGATGTCCCCCTTGTTGGGAGATTCGCGCAGGAAGTAACGGCGCGACATGCCGTTGAAATCGAAGGGAGAGGCCGTGCCGGAGTAAGACTCGAAGTCCGTCACTTCCGGCACCGTGCGGAGATAGTTTTCAAAATCGCGGGCAGCGGCGTCGGTACGTTCCAGGCTGGTCCCGCTGGGCATGTCCAGCACTAAAAGGAGTTCGTCCTTGTTGTCAAAGGGCAATTGCTTGGGCTTGACGCGCCGAGTCCCCACCAACATAAGGCTGGCGATAAAAGCGAGGACGACAGCGCCAAGAAATAGGTAGGAATTTCTGCGCCGCTCCAACAGTGGCCCCAGCAAGGGTCGGAAGACGCGGTAGGTCCACATCGTGGTCACATCGGCCTCGACGGGACCACTTTCCTTGGCCTCGCCTGCCTTGCCCGGAGCATAGCGCCGACGCATCACCCAATAGGCCAGCCAAGGCGTAATGGTAAAGGACACCACCATGGACATCAGCATGGACATAGGGACGTTGACGGCCATGGGCCGCAGATAATCGTGCATCTCTTCGGTGACAAAAAAGAGCGGTGAAAAGGAGATCATGACGGCGATGGTGGCCGCGATCAATGGTGGCCGCACTTCGTTTACGGCCTCCAGCACAATCTGTTTTGTGGCCTTGCCCGCCATGCGGAAGTGACGATGGATGTTTTCCACGTCCACGATGGGGTCGTCCACCAACAGGCCCAGGGCGACTGTGAGTGCAAACAACGTAACCCGGTTGATGGAAAACCCGAAGAGATAGTTGAAGGCCAGCGTAAAGCCGAAGACGCAGGGGACAGCGACCGCCACCACCATGGCGTCCGCAAAGCCCAGTCCAATGGTCAGCAGCGCAATGACGACCACGATGCCGACCATCAGGCCTTCGACCAGCTCGTTCACCTTGTCATTGGCGGTGATGCCGTAGTTGCGTGTGACGGCGACTTGTACGTCGCTGGGCAGCACTTCGCGTTTGATCTGCTCCATCTGGGCCAGCAACGCGCGCGCCACGGTGACGTTGTTGGTGCCTTTCTGCTTGGCGACAGCGATGGTGACTGCGGGCTGCTCAAAAATCAGCGGCTGGTCTGGGGTCTTTTTGCCCCCAATCCAACTGCCCGCGGACCCCGGATGTTCATTTACAGTCCAGGCGGGGCCTTGACTGAATCGCTCATAATCGACGACCTCACCGGGGCCATCACTCACATCGGCCACATCGCGCAGATAGACAGGACGGTCACCGGAAACACCCACTACCACCGAGGCGACATCGGACTTGTTGGCCAGAAAGCGGCCCGTCTCCACGCGAATGTCCTGGTCATTGCGGGCGTAGGAGCCGGATTGCAGGTTGCTGTCCGCCGCGCCCAGCGCGCGGTAGAGGTCCAACGGGGCAATATGGAAACCGGCCATGCGCACGGGGTCGGGCCGCACCAGGACCTCCCGTGGACGGCCCCCCACGATGAAGCTGATGCCGCTGTCATGCACCGCCTGCAGCCGGTCGCGCACCTCTTCCGCCATGCGTCGCAGATCGTAATCGTCCCGCATGGCGCTGGTCAGCGTGAAGGTGACGATGGGAACGTCGTCGGTCTCGCGCGGCACCACGACATAGCCAGTGACGCCTGCGGGGATTTTGTCCACGTTCTGCTGCAACCATTTGTAGAGCTTGACCAAGCTGCGTTCCCGGTCCTGCCCAACATAGAAGCGCACGGTAACAATGCTCTGGCCCGGTTTGGACTGCGAATACACATACTCCACGCCGTCAATCTGATACATGTACCGTTCGATGGGTGCGGAGATGAGCTTCTCCACCTCCTCGGCAGAATGGCCGGGATAGGAGAGAAAGATGTCGGCGTTGGGCACCACGATCTGCGGCTCTTCCTCGCGTGGAGTGACCAGCAAGGCCACGCCCCCGACGACCAGCGCCAGCAAGATCAGGACAATCGAGAGGTGCGACTCCAAAAATAACCGGACAATGCGGATTGTCAGATTTTCGCCTTCGTGTTTCACTGGTCCAACTTCTTTCTGGGGGACAGAGAGACCTTTTCTCCGGGAACAAGGCCGCTCAGCACCTCCACCTGGTCGCCAATCTGCTGTCCCAACTGCACGGAGCGGCGGCGCAGCACACCGTCCTCATCCACGTCCACCATGGCCAGTTCCCCTATGCGCAGGATGGCATGGTTGGGAACCATGGTCCGCAGCCGTTCTCCCGTGGGCAGATACATCCGTCCGAAGAGTCCGGGAAAGATGTTGTCCGCGTAAGGTATGGTGACGCGCGCCGTGATCGTGCGGCTGGATGGGTCTGCCGAAGGTACGACCTCAACCAGACGGCCCTCCATTGCTTTGTCCATTGCGTCCAGGCGCACCTTGTAGGTCTTGCCGATGTGCAGGTCTGCGGACTGCTCTTCGGGGACCGCCGCTTCCAGCCATAGACGTCCGCTCTCGTACATGCTCAGCAGCGGCTTGCCGGGCGCGGCCATGTCCCCCACGTCAGAGAGCTTGTCGATGATGACGCCATCGTAGGGGCTGCGAACCACCGTATATGTAAGGTAGACCTGAGCATCACGCAGCGCCTGCTGTTTGGCTGCCACATCCGCAGTCGAGGTGCGCAACCGCATATTGGTCACGTCGAAATCTGATTTGGGAATGACGGCCTTTTCATACAGGCCCTTGTCGCGTTCGTAGTCACTCTGCGCCAAGTCCCTGGTGGCCTCGGACTGGCGCAGTTCCTCGCTGGCCTGCCGCACCATCGTTTGCAGATCGCGATCATCCAGCCGCACCAACACTTCCCCTTTACGCACATGCTGTCCGGCCACCACGGGCAGAGCAATCACGCTGGCCGTCACGCGCGCGGAGACCGTGCTACGCACTTGCGGCTGCACGGCGCCGACCTTCTCTGTAATCAGGGGCGCGGTAACTGCCGTCACAGTATAGAGTGGAGTGCCTGCTGCGCTGGTCTGGGCAGCCGTTACCTTGCCAGGATGAACCATGCCCCGGCGAAACGTGCCGCCCAACCACACCATCATCAGGATGATGATCAGAACCGGCAGACCTATTTTCAAGGAGCGTTCCCAAAACTTGCGTATCGGCGCCCTCATTTCCTCCGCCAGCAGGGACCGTGCCAGCTGGCGTACTTGGTTGTTCTAGGACTTTTGCAATGCCTCAAAGACCGGCTCGGCCTCGCCCAGCACCTTGGCAGTCATGGCAAAGCGCACAATGCGGAAGACCTCGAGCACTTTCTCTGGGGCGATCTTCTGCATCTTGGCCTTGTCCGCCATTGCCTGGATGCAGGCCTTGCTGCTGGCCGCCAACGCCGCGGCAAGATAGATCAGGGTCCGCGTCTCCTCGTCGAATGCTCCTTTTTCCGGCATGGTATAGGCGCGGGTACGCATGTGTTCGTACAAGATGCTTTCGTCCACGGCGGTCGCCTTTTCAATGGCCGCAGGGATGTTGCCCATGCCTTTGCGCATCATGGCGAAAATCTGTTCTACGCTTGGTTTCTGTTCGCTACTCATTGTTGTTACTCTCCTTTGTTTGTGTTGCTGTCGAAATTCATGATGGTCCATCCTCCGCGGTTTATGCCGACTTTCTCGTTGCGGGGGAGGACCCAGTCTTGGAAGGACGTGAGAGCGCCGCATAGGGCCGCCAGTAGTCCGCCTTGCACACACCCGATTCGATGTCCTCCCGCAACCGGCGTATGTCGGCCGCAAAGACCGGATCCTGCTCGAAGGCTGCCCGCAGAAAATTGAAGAGCAACTTCCTCGCGCCTTCACTGGGTCGCACCAGGTGGTAGTAGACGCGCGTCCCCTCGCGACGATCCCCTACCAGGCCCGAGGCCCTCAGATACGTCAGGTGGCGCGAGACGTTCGGTTGCGGCGAGGCCAGCACCCTCTGGATTTCACAGACGCACAGTCCGCCATGCAGTAGCAGGTTGAGGATGCGCAGCCGGTTGGTGTCCGCCAGCCCCTTGAATGTCTGTTCCAGATTTTCCATCTCTCCTCGCAGCACGTCTTCTTATATACGCATATATGTATAGTTATATTTGATCGCCCTGTCAAGCAATAAGCGCCGCCCTGGAAAATGCGGCTTGTCGCGCACCGCGTCCCCGGCGCCTTCTATCCAATCTATGGCTACATTTTGTCCACCGCCTCTTTGAGGTCCGCATTCGCCGCTGGCAACAGGACGGGACTGAGGGCCAGAGGCCCAGGCCAAAATAGACGCTTGACACGGGTCATGGAACGGCATAAGCTTAATCGTTGTTCGACGATACTCGATGACTAATAAAAAGAAACCCGAGCCATCCTGCTGCACACCCGCATCGCTGCAAGAGGAAAACGACTTGCGTCCGGTTGAAGGGCCGGGCGCCGACGAAGAGTTGGCCGTATTTGCAAAGGCGATGGGCCATCCCATTCGGGTCCGTATTTTGCGGATGCTTTCCCGCCGGGAGGCGCGTGTTTGCAGCGAAATCGTCAATGAATTCCCTTTGGCGCAGTCCACCGTTTCTGAGCACTTGAGAATACTGAAGGAGGCGGGACTGGTGCGCTCTTCCTGCAGCGGGACTAAGACCGGGTACTGCATTGAGGCGCCGGCCCTGCGCCGCATGAAGGCGTTGGCGGCAAGTTTATGATCGTACTTCAACGATGAAAGGCAGACAGACATGGCAAACAAATTAGAGGTTTTCGATCCCCCGATGTGCTGTTCGACGGGTATCTGTGGGCCAAACCCGGATCCCGTACTCCCCCGCTTCGCGTCCGACCTGCATTGGCTGGAGAGCCAAGGAGTTATAGTCGAGCGCTATAACCTGGCTCAGGAGCCTCAGGCCTTTGCCGCTAGTGAGACCGTCAAGGCTTCCCTGGTCGAGTATGGCAACGATTGCCTCCCTCTCATCCTGGCAAACGGCTCTGTCGTGAGCCGCGGTTCCTATCCGACGCGAAAGGAGCTTGCGAGTTTTGCCGGCATTCAGGAGGAGACTCCGGTCCTATATACCGCTGCTGTGGCCGAGTTGGTCGCGATCGGCGCCTCGATCGCATCCAATTGCGAGCCCTGTTTCAAATACCATTTCGACCAAGCGCGCAAGCTGGGCGTTTCTTTCGAGGACATGGCTCGCGCCGTCGAGACTGCCAAGGCGGTCAGGGAGAGTCCCGCGCGTTCCGTGCTCGAACTGGCGAATCGCCTTTTGGAGCGAGATGCGCCGAACGTTCTGCCGGTCATGGAATCGAACTGCTGCGCGCCGGCAACGAATGTGGCGTCCGGAAGTAATTGCTGCGGATAAAGAACAACTACAGATTGGAGACAGTATGGACAGCACTACATTTTTTGATCGTGCCACAAGAACATTGTTCTTCACCGGCAAGGGTGGCGTCGGCAAAACATCGCTGGCATGTTCGGCGGCCGTTGCGTTGGCTGCGCGTGGACGCAAGGTGCTGCTGGTCAGCACAGACCCGGCCTCCAACCTGGACGAAGTCCTGGGCGTTCCGCTTTCATCACAGCCGACCGCGGTGCCCGGATGTGCGGGACTCTTCGCCATGAACATCAATCCAGAAGCCGCCGCGCAAGCGTACCGGGACCGGGTCGTCGGCCCGTATCGCGGTGTGCTGCCGGAAGCGGCGCTGAACAGCATGGAGGAGCAGCTTTCCGGCGCATGTACGGTCGAGATCGCCTCCTTCGATGAATTTACCAAGCTGTTGGGCAGCCCCGCCGCCACTGCGGAGTACGATCATGTGCTCTTTGACACTGCGCCGACCGGCCATACTCTGCGCTTGTTAAAGCTGCCTGCGGCATGGACTGGATTTATCGAAACCAACACCACAGGCACTTCTTGCCTTGGACCGCTCGCCGGATTGCAGGCACAGAAAGCGCTCTACGATGCCAGTTTGCATACGCTTTCCGATCCGATGCAAACAACGCTGGTGCTGGTCAGCCGCCCGGAGCGCTCAGCATTGGCGGAGGCCGACCGCACGCGCGCAGAGCTGGCCGAGATGGGAGTCACCAACCAATATCTTTTCCTGAATGGGGTCTTTGTCGCGCAAGACAGCGAAGACCCGGCCGCATTTGCTTTGGAATCGCAGGGGCAGGAGGCGCTACGCTCCATGCCACCCAGTCTGGCGTCGCTGACGCGCATTCAGGTGCCTCTGTTGCCCTTTGCGCCCATGGGGATTGCCAGGCTACGAAAAGTTTTCGGTCCCGATACGCAACCGGAGGCGCCGGGGGAAATCCAGGAGCAGAATGCCGCTTCGGATGTGCCGTCCCTCTCATCGTTGATTGACGATATTGAGAAGCGTGGACACGGCGTAGTGATGACCATGGGCAAGGGTGGAGTTGGCAAGACAACCATTGCCGCGGCCATTGCGATTGAACTGGCGCACCGCGGCCATCCAGTGCATCTGAGCACGACGGACCCGGCTGCCCATCTTGCCATCACGATTGGCGCTTCTGTGCCCGGGCTTACGGTGAGCCGAATCGATCCAGCCGAAGAGACACGCCGGTATTCGGAGCAGGTAGTCGCCAAGGCCGCACCCGGACTGGACGCACAAGGGAAGGCCCTGCTGGAAGAGGATCTGCGCTCGCCCTGCACGGAAGAGATCGCCGTATTCAGTGCATTTGCTGAGACCGTGGCCCGCGGCGAAGATGGCTTTGTGGTCCTGGACACCGCGCCGACCGGGCATTCATTGCTCCTGTTGGACGCCGCCGAGGCCTATCACCGGGAAGTTTCGCGCAATTTGAGCGACCTGCCGGACGCTGTACGAAACTTGTTGCCGCGTCTGCGCGATCCGGAATTTACTCAGGTCCTGATTGTTACGCTTCCGGCAGCGACCCCCGTGCATGAGGCGGCCAGTTTGCAGCGGGACCTGGCACGGGCGGGGATTCATCCGTTTGCCTGGATCGTCAACCAGAGCTTTTCCCGCGATGGTTTCCGCGACCGCTTGCTGCGCGCGCGGGGGCTGCAAGAGACGCCCTTTATTCAGGAGGTGCGTGAGCAACATGCCACGCGCATGGCGCTCGTTCCCTGGCAAATGGAAGCGCCCGTCGGCCCCGCTGCGCTTCTTGCGCTGGCCCAGGAAGGAAGGGAACCTACCGAAGGTGAGCTTCTCGCGGTTGGAAAGTAGTCTTAATATACGCATATACAGATATATTCTTTCTGCATGGGTATCCGTGTAACAACACCGGGAATGGAGCACCTCTTCCGGGCCTTGGCCGACCACACTCGGCTCCGTCTGCTCAACCTGATGGAGGGACGTGAAATCTGTGTCTGTTATTTGGTGAACGTCACCGGAGAAAGCCAGCCGAAAATCTCTCGCCACCTGGCCTACATGCGCCATGCCGGGATCGTCGCGGCAAAACGTGAAGGCAAATGGATGCACTATCGGATCGAGGCACCCAAGGACATCGCTGGCAGGCGCGTTCTGGATGCCGTATTCGCCTGCCTGCGCCAGGACAAAGCCATGCAGGCAGACCGGGCGCGATTGACGCGGGCCTGCTGCAAACCGGAAAAATATGTTGCCGCGCAAGGCGCCCCGGTCCCTACGGCACTGTCTCTTTCCACTCGAAAGGAGTGCCATTAACCATGTCCACTTCTCCTGTCATGCAAGGAAAAGTTTGTGCGCCCCTGGCGCGCAAACACCTGTCCTTTCTGGATCGTTATCTAACGCTTTGGATCTTTCTCGCCATGGCTGCCGGAGTTTCGCTGGGGCACTTTATCCCCGGGATGGCGGCCTTTGTGCAGCGCTTTCAGAGCGGGACCACCAATGTGCCCATCGCCATTGGCCTGATCGTGATGATGTACCCTCCCCTGGCAAAGGTGCGCTATGAGAAGCTGCATGAGGTCTTCCGCAACGGTAAGGTGCTGGCGCTCTCTCTGGTGCAGAACTGGGTGATCGGGCCGTTGCTGATGTTTGCCTTGGCGCTCATTTTTTTGCGCGGCGAACCGGCCTACATGCGTGGCCTGATTTTGATTGGCATCGCCCGCTGCATCGCCATGGTCCTCGTCTGGAATGAGCTGGCCTCGGGCGACACCGACTATGCCGCCGGCCTGGTGGCCTTCAACAGCATCTTTCAGGTGCTCTTCTATAGCGTGTATGCCTGGGTATTCCTGACCGTCCTGCCCGCCTGGTTTGGCCAACGTAGTTCCGTGGTCCACATAGGCATGGCGCAAATCGCAAAAAGCGTCTTTATCTATCTGGGCATTCCTTTCCTAGGCGGAATGCTAACGCGCTTTGCACTGATACGCGCCAAAAGCGAAGAGTGGTATCGCACCCGCTTTCTTCCCCGCATTGGTCCGCTCACGCTGGTCGCTCTGCTTTTCACTATCGTCGTGATGTTCAGTCTGAAGGGAGACTTGATCGTGCGGCTGCCGCTGGATGTGCTGCGGATTGCGTTGCCGTTGGCGATCTATTTCGCGGTGATGTTCCTCGTGAGTTTTTGGATGGGAAAATCACTGGGCGCGGACTACTCTCAGACGGCAACGCTCTCCTTTACCGCAGCCAGCAATAATTTCGAGTTGGCGATTGCGGTTGCGGTGGCCGTTTTCGGATTGAATTCCGGCGAGGCGTTTGTTGGCGTCATCGGTCCCTTGGTGGAGGTCCCTGCGCTCATTGGGCTGGTGAACGTCTCGCTCTGGTTCCAGAAACGTTATTTCAGTCCCGCAAAGGTGTTGTAAAGATGAGGAAAGTTGTCTTCGCCTGTGTTCACAATGCTGGCCGGTCGCAAATGGCCGCCGCGTTTTTCAACCAGCTGGCTGACCCGAAAGATGCCCATGCTGTTTCCGCTGGCACGCAACCAGCAGAGCAATTGCACCCTGTAGTGATCGATGTGATGCTGGAAGCGGGGATTGACCTGCGTCAAGCCAGGCCGCAGAGGATGACCATGGAACTGGTGCAGGGTGCGCAGCTTTTAATTACGATGGGCTGCGGAGACCAGTGCCCGTATGTACCTGGAGTGCAGCGGGAAGATTGGCCGTTGCGCGATCCTAAAGGTCTGCCCATAGAAGAAGTGCGCGCAATCCGCGATGAAGTCCGCGAAAGAGTGCGACAGCTGCTGCGGTCCCCGACTTGATCTGAGGTCTTGACCTTGTTAGGTGCGCAGCAGAACACATACGGAGCACGTACCCTTGCCCCCCTCTTCAGGCCCATCTTGTATTGGAAAAGAGCTGGGGTTCAATGACGGGGACCCACCAATTGGAAAATACGTCAGTTCGATACAAAGGAACGAACATATGCCCAAAGATCTGAGCCAAACCCAGTGGCACGGGATTGCGCGAAAAGAGGTCCCGTGGTTTCCGGCCGTGAACACCGAAAAGTGTATCGGCTGCGAATTGTGCTTTGTGACCTGCGGACGCGAGGTATACGACATTACGCCTGACAAGTTCCATAAGGCCGTGGTGGAGCGTCCGTATAACTGCATGGTGGGATGTTCAACATGCGCCACGGTCTGTCCGACGCAAGCGATCTCATTCCCATCGCGCGACTTGGTGTGGAAGGCCGAGCGGGAACAAAAGATATTCAGCGTGGTCCACAAGGAAGCAGCGGAAAAACGCAGCAAACAACAGATCGCGCAGGCCCGTGAACGTGCCGAAGAGCAGCTTCGCCAGGTGCAAACGCGGGCGCGGATTGAAATCGCCGGTGAATTTGGGGCCAAGTCATTTCTGACCAAGCTGGAAGCCACAGTGAAAGACCAGCCATGCGATATCGTCAATCTCCGGCTGGAAGTTCCCACCGTCAAAGGGCTGCTGGAAAAGACCCCGGCATACATGGTCTTTGAGATCACGTCTACGGAACAACAGGACGTTGGCGGTTTTTTGAACGAAATCCGCGAACTGGTACGCCAGAGCGGGCTGATATGGATACGCGAAACCTACGTGTAGGCATGTGATATTAGCCGTCAGCGCTGCCACAGGATCTGCGCGGCTTCAAGCGGTATCGTTGCGCTCGGATGGTAGGGAACGATGCGCGGAGTGTAGTCGCTCGTCGGACGGCTTGCGGACACTTGGGCGCAATATATTTGCGCTTCTGAGGAATTCACACCGCTCTTCGATGCTGTCATGGCTACGAGAGCAGACGCGCTTCCCTGAGGCGGGTCTGCGTAGAGTTCCACTCTCAGCGCATCTGGCTTGAGGCCGCCTGGAAAGACCTCGACTCGAAAGAAATGCTGGCCGTCGCGCGTCTCGACGTTCACCGTGCCAAAGCGCACCGTGTTCCAATGCCGAGCGAGGTTCTGTTGCCACTGGAGCAGACTTGCGCCAACCTTACTATCGGTAGCGGCTCGACCGCGATAACCGGAAGCGGCTGGGAGATAGTGGCTCTCGGTATATTCGCGGATGGCGCGACTGGCGGAAAATTCCGAAGTGAGCCGCGCCATACTTTCACGGACACGCCTCAACCATTTGGATGGCGTTCCATTTTCACCCCGTTCATAAAACTCCGGGATGACCTCTCTTTCCAGCAAGGTATACACCGCTTCTGCCTCGGCGGCATCCCATACGGGATCGTCGTCATGTTCCTTGCCATCTCCAATCGCCCAGCCGACTTCAGGAGAATAGGCTTCCGCCCACCAGCCATCCAGTTCCGACAGATTTAGACCACCGTTGACAAGCACTTTCATTCCGCTGGTCCCACAGGCTTCCCATGGACGTCGCGGTGTATTGATCCACAGATCGATACCCTGCACCAGCTCCTGCGCCAGCAGCATATCGTAATCGCTCAGAAAGACAACCCGCCCGCGGACTTCCGGACGTTGGAGAAAATCGTTCCACTGCTGGATGAGCGCCTGTCCCGGCAGATCCTGTGGATGGGCTTTCCCGGCAAGAATCAATTGCACGGGACGCTGCGAATCGGAAAGAAGACGGGCCAGCCGTTCGGGATCGTGCAAGAGTAGATTGGGACGCTTGTAGGTGGCGAAGCGGCGCGCGAATCCGAGCGTAAGCGTATTTTCATTGAAGATTTCGCTGGTATCCGGGGATCCTCCCCCAGCAGCGGCAAGCTGACGCGCATACCGCCTGCGCATCCGTTCGACCAGGTATTTCCGCTGTTCTGCGCGCATTTGCCATAATGTGGTGTCAGGTAGGTTTCGAATTTCATCTCTGACTGGATGCTCTCCACACCAGCGTTTTTTGCCGCAAGCTGTGGTCCAGAGTGCATCTGCCACTTCTGAGTCCCATGTGGGCACATGAATGCCGTTGGTCACAGAACCAATCGGTACTTCCACTTGTGGCCATCGCGGAAAGAGCGGCTGAAAGATTTCCCGGCTCACTTGGCCGTGAAGCTGACTTACCCCATTGACCTGACCGCTTCCACGCACCCCAAGATAGGCCATATTGAACGGTTCCGCTGGATCAGCCGGGTTCCGCCTCCCCAACGCAAGCAGGTCTTCGAGAGAAATGGCCAGTTCATCCTTCGCATAGTGCGTGAGATATTTTCCCATCAGTCCCGGATCGAAGAGGTCGAACCCCGCTGCGACCGCGGTATGCGTCGTGAAAAGATTTCCAGCCCGTGTGACGTTCAGTGCAAGATCGAACGGTTTTTTATAATCTTCCATATAGAAGCGCGCACGTTCGAGCACGGCGAACGCAGCGTGACCTTCGTTGAGATGGCATACCTCGGGCTGCAAACCCAAGGCTCGCAGCAAACGCCAGCCGCCGATCCCAAGGATGATCTCCTGCCGAAGCCGCATCTCGGCATCGCCACCATAGAGCTGTCCCGTGAGACACCGGTGAGCCGCGCTATTCGAGAAATCGTTGCTGTCCAGCAGGTAGAGCTTCAATCTTCCGACAGACACTTCCCAGCAACGCAGCCAGAGCTTCGATTCGGGTAACTGAATCTGCAATCGCAACCACTCCCCATTGGCTTCTCGCAGCGGGCGGATGGGCAATTGACCTGGATCGTTCACTGGATACAGCGCCTGCTGTCGCCCTCCCGAATCGAGATCCTGGCGGAAATATCCCTGCCCGTAGAGCAGCCCCACGCCCACGACCGGAACCCCCAGATCGCTGGCCGCCTTCATCTGGTCACCCGCTACGTTGCCAAGACCGCCCGAGTAAATCGGCAACGCTTCACTCAGCATGAACTCCATGCTGAAGTAGGCGATCGATGTCAGCGCGGATCCGGGGTGCTTCATCTGGAACCAGGCCGCGGATGTATAGGATTCACGCTTCTCGCGAAGTAGTTCGTCGAGCAGCGTTCGAAACTTCGGCGTTTTCAACGCGGCCTGGATCTTGCCTTTTGAAACTGTCTGCAGGATGACCCACGGATTCTGCGTTTCTTCCCAGAGTTCGGAGTCCAGACGCTTCCATAGTTCGTCCGCAGCATGATTCCAGGACCAGTGGAGGTTCAGTGCCAACTCAGTTAGCGCATCGACTCCTCCAATCTTCGACCGGGGGGTAACTTTTTTTGGATTGATCAATGGATTCTCCTAACTTGTGAATCGCTAGGAAACAGAGGCCGCCGACAGCGCGTTGCCAACGATGATCTGGGCCTCTGTTTCAATTTGTTGTAAATGCTCTTTGCCGCGAAAACTTTCGGCATAGATCTTGTAAATCTCTTCTGTGCCGGAGGGACGAGCCGCGAACCATCCGCTTTCGGCCACCACCTTGACACCGCCGATAGAGTTGCCATCTCCCGGGGCGTGGGTCAAGATGGCCAGGATCTTCTCGCCCGCCAGATCGGAGACTTGAATACTTCCTTTGTCTATTCGCGCAAGCGCAGTCTTTTGCTGGCCGTTCGCAGGCGCTTCCGCGCGATCATACAGCGGGTCGCCCATTTCTTTCGTCAGGCCCCGGTAGATCTCTCCTGGATCTTCTTTCGTTTTGGCCGTGATTTCCGCAGCCAGCAGCGCGGCAATCATGCCGTCCTTGTCCGTGGTCCAAACGACGCCGTCACGACGGAGAAATGAGGCCCCGGCACTCTCCTCGCCCGCAAACCCGAGAACGCCGTGCAGCAAACCGTCCACAAAATACTTGAATCCTACCGGCACTTCATACAGCTTTCTTCCCAGCCTGGCCGCGACCCGATCGATCATGCTGCTGCTGACCACGGTCTTTCCAACCGCCGCATCGTTTCTCCACTGCGGGCGATTGGCAAATAGATAATGAATACAAACCGACAAGTAGTGATTCGGTGACAGCAGCCCCGCGCTCTTAGTCACGATGCCATGTCGGTCGTGGTCGGTATCGCAGGCGAAGGCAATATCGAAGCCATCCTTCATGGCGACAAGGGACTGCATCGCGTAGGGCGACGAGGGATCCATGCGAATCCGACCGTCCCAGTCGAGCGTCATGAAGCGGAACGTTGGATCGACAACAGCATTCACAACCTTGAGATTCAGACCATAGCGTTCTGCAATCGGTTGCCAATAGTGGACGCCGGCACCGCCCAGCGGATCGACGCCCAATGCGATTCCGGAATTGCCGATAGCCTCCATATCAACGACGTTCTGCAGATCGTTGACGTAGGCTGTCCGATAGTCGTGGTAATGCGTAGTCGGCGACGACAGGGCTTTGGCAAACGTCATGCGCTGGATGCCGTTGAGTCGATTTGTCAGCAACTCATTGGCCTTCCCTTCGATCCAGGAAGTGATTTCCGCCTCCGCCGGGCCCCCATGCGGAGGGTTGTATTTGAAACCGCCCGATTCAGGAGGGTTGTGCGACGGCGTGATCACAATACCATCGCTCAGGCCAGTCTTGCGACCTCGATTGTAGGTCAGAATGGCATGCGAGATGACGGGCGTGGGTGTGTACTCATCTTTTTCCGCCAGCATGACATCGACGCGGTTGGCCGCCAGCACTTCCAGCGCACTCGCGAAAGCTGGCCATGAAAGCGCGTGCGTATCGATTCCCAGAAAGAGCGGCCCATCGATCTTGCGTTGCCGCCGATACAGACAAATCGCTTGCGTAACGGCAAGGATGTGATCTTCATTGAACGAGCGATGAAAGGAAGAACCCCGGTGGCCTGAGGTGCCGAAGGCGACGCGCTGCTCGGAAACATGCGGGTCCGGATGATCCTCATAATAGGCTGCGATCAGCTTTGGCACATCGACAAGATCGGAATCAATGGCCATCTGTCCTGCTCTGGAATCGATCTTCATTCAGCTCTCCCCCTTGCTTTTCCGATTATCCTCTTCTGGCTTGGGAGCCTTGCCACGAAAAGGCTTTATGTTGAGCGCCAGTAGAATGCAATAGCGCAGCAGGGGCCGCGATCCCTGCCTACAGGAGACAATAAATTGCAACGAACGCGAGGGCCATTCTGATACCTGAAATCGTGTTACGCCTGCCATGGTACGTGTGATGGATCTTTAGACAGCAACTTTAGAGCCGATCTGTACACCTGTCCGTTCTGCGGAAGGAGCCGTCGTGCTCGCGCCAGGCGCGAGCGCAATCAGGGCACCGACGAAGACGACGCCTGCGCCGATCCAAATCCAGAGAACGAGCGGATTCAGGAAAGCCTTGATCTCCGGGAGTCCGCTCTTCGGGTCGCGTCCCTCATAGACAACGTAAAGATCACAGAGCAGCGTGGAGTGATTCGCGACCACGGTTTGAAGATTCTGGCTGGTCTGGTAGAGCCGCGCTTCCGGCGCAAGTTGGAACTGAACCTTGCCATCCCGGAAAGCATTGATCTGAGAGCGCTCGGCGATATAGTTTTCGTTTGACTCCTGCACATAGCGCCGAGAGATAAGCTGGTAGGGACCTACTTCCATGCTCTGTCCGACATCAAGTGGCTTCTCGATGCTGCGGTTGAAGGCCGAACCAGCAAAGCCTATGAACATCAGCACGATGCCAAAATGTACGATGTAGGCGCCATACCGTCGGGTATTGGCGAAGGTATGCTGGCACATCGAAGAGAGCAGAGCGTTTCCAGATTGTCGTTGGCTCAGGATTGCTCCGCGCGTAAACTCCGTTCCGATGGATGTGACGACGAAAGCGGCAAGAGAGAAACATAGCCACGAAAAAAACGCGCCGCGATCCGTCCACGGGTGAATACCGAGCACGATGAGTAAGAGTGCGCTGAGCGCGCCGGCAAGCCCAGGAAATGCGAAGTTCTTTAGTGTGCTCGTGAAAGATTTGCTTCGGCCAGAGAGCAGCGGAGTGACCCCGGTGAGCAGGAGCAGAAGGAGTCCGATGGGTATGACCACGCGGTTGTAGAATGGCGGCCCGACAGTGACCTTGTTGCCGTCCACCAGCGCAGAGAAGACGGGGAAGAGCGTACCGAGAAAGACTGCGGCGCATGCAGCCAGCAGCACCAGCACACCGAATAGAACAGTTGCTTCGCGCGAGACCAGCGCAGCAATTTTGTGCTCCGATTTCAAGTGGTCGCGACGGCGTGCAAAGGTAAGCGCGCAAACCAGCAGAACAAGCAGCAGAAACGTCCAGAACCAGGCGCCGATCGAGGACGCGCCGAAGGCATGAACGGAACTGACGATGCCGGAGCGAGTCAGCAGTGTTCCCAGGATGCAAAGCATGAAGGTCGAAAAAATGAGCCAGACATTCCAGATCTTCATCATGCCCCGCCGTTGCTGCATGATGGTCGAATGCAGGAACGCTGTGCCGGTTAGCCAAGGCATCAGAGAAGCATTTTCCACCGGGTCCCAGCCCCAGTAGCCTCCCCAGCCCAGCACCGCATACGCCCAATGCATGCCCAGGACAATCCCGCAGGTCAGAAACATCCAGCTCACTATTGACCAGCGACGGGTGACAGAGAGCCACTTTTCTCCCGGATAACGCAGGATGAGCGCCCCAAGAGCCAGCGCGAATGGCACACTGAATCCGACGTAGCCCAGATAGAGCAACGGAGGATGAATGACCATCTCCGGATATTGCAACAGGGGATTCATACCAAACCCATCGGCAGGTATTGCGCCAACTACGCGCGTAAAGGGCCATGCGTGGAAGTTCAGCAGAAGAAGAAAGAAGACCTCGATTCCGGCGAGGATGGTCGACGCAAAGGCATTCAGACGGAAGTCCATGGTTTTGTGACGTATGCGTACCACGAAAGCATAGCCGGAAAGCAGCCACGCCCACAGCAGGAGGGAGCCCTGCTGGCCAGACCAGAGCGCGGCAAATTTATATGCCGCTGGAAGCGCGCGGTTGGATTCGTTCACAACGTAAGCGACGGAGAAATCATTGGCAAAAATCAACCATACCAGCGCGAAGACCGCCGCTGACACCGCGGCGAAGCCTGCCATCCCGGCAAATCGGGCCGACACGGCAAGCCGATCAGGAGGGATTGGGCCCTGGCTTCCGGTGGAAAGCTGACGCAGAGCGACCACGCCAATGACCAGGTCGTACATCGCGAGCAGGAGCGCGAGCAAAAGAGCGAAGCTACCAAACAAGGGCATAGATTTCCAGGCTGGTCCTCACGGACAACTGTGTTGCAATTTGTGAAAAAGAAGAACTCTCCAGAATAGGAGTGAACCAACATTGCCGCTGTGATTCGGGACACCGGCGCTTGCGAAGGCAGCCATAGCATCCCTCAGGAAAGCCGGCGGCGAAACAGTTGACCGGCCACAATCATGCTGATGACCCCGATGACTGCAAGCGGCCAATATTGCGGCCAGAAGAGCGAAACCCCTGCACCTTCCAGGAAACTACCGCGCAGAACGATCAGAAAATATCGGAGTGGATCGAGAAGAGTGATGTACTGCACGATCTGCGGCATGTTGGCGATCGGCGTAGCGAAGCCGGAGAGAACGATGGCCGGCACCATGAAGAGAAACACGCCCAGCAGACCTTGTTGTTGCGTCACAGCCAAAGAGGAAATCATCAGCCCGATCCCAACCGTCGCCAGCAGGAAGCAGAATAGACCGATGTAGAGTCCTAGAACGCTGCCGGTAAATGGGACATGAAACCAGAAGATGGACACCAGAACGATAAACGTTCCTTCAGCCAAGCCGACGATGAAGCCAGGCAGAGCTTTGCCAAGAAGAATTTCTGTCGGACGCAGGGGAGTTACAAGCAACTGATCGAAGGTTCCCATCTCACGCTCGCGCGCGACCGACAGGCCAGTCGTCAACATGCTGACCAGCAGTGTCAGGATGCCGCAGATGCCGGGAACGATAAACCATCGCGATTCCAGATTGGGGTTAAACCAGGCGCGGTCCAGCAACACGGTCGAGGGCGGCGTTCCACCATGGCTTGCGATTTGGACTTGATTGAATGTGGTCACGATGGACTGGGCATACCCCATCGCCAGGGCAGCGGTGTTGGAGTCTCTGCCGTCGAGAATGAGCTGGACGTGCGTCGTTTTTCCTCGCTCGATATCGGAGGTGAATGTCGGGCCAATGTCGATCGCCATCAGCACAGACTTATCGTCGATGGCCTGGTCAAGTTCGTTCTGATTGTGGACGAGGCGTAGCAGGCTGAAGCTGGGAGAACCTTCGAAGCGGGCGATGAAGTCGCGCGACAGTCTTCCCTGGTCCTGGTTGTAGACGACGAAGGGAACATGCTTCAGATCGAAAGTGGCGGCATAGCCGAAAACAAGCAATTGGATTATTGGCGGCCCAATCAGAACGGCGCGGCTGGCGGCATCGCGCAGCAGGGCCAGCAGTTCCTTGACAGTCAGCGCCAACACGCGTTGCAGGATCAGGCGCATCAGTCCAACCTCTTGCGAAAGCGCAACAGGGCGATGCCGAGAAAGAACACGCACAGAGCGCCCATCCCAAACACGTTGCGCAGCAGGACCGGCCAGACATCGCCTGCCAGAAACGTGCTTTGCAGGATGGTGACAAAATAGCGGGCGGCAACGATGTGGGTGAGCAGTTGAATGAGTTGCGGCATGGAGCGAATATCGAAAATAAAACCGGACAGGATGAATGCCGGTAGAAACGTAGTGACAATGGCGATCATCGCCGCGACAAATTGGCTGCGCGCCAGCACGGAGATGACTAATCCCATGCCGAGGGCCGTCAGTAGAAACAGTGCCGACGTACCGAAAAGAAGCAGGAGCGATCCACGCAGCGGAACGCCGAATAAAAAGACCGCCATGGTGGTAGACAGCATCATTCCGCCCATCCCCATGGCAAAGTATGGGATCAGCTTGCCAAGCAGGATTTCCGCCTTGGCGACCGGCGTCACCATAATGCCTTCCATCGTGCCGCGCTCCCACTCCCGCGCCACGACCAGCGCGGTCAGCAACGCTCCGATGAGCGTCATGATGATGGCTATCAATCCGGGAACCAGATAGTCGCGGCTGCGCAGCGCAGGATTGAACCAGACCCGTGCGTCGGCCATCACAGGCGTCGCCAGATACGTGCCTTGCCGGGTCGCTTCCTGCTGCAGCCAAAGCAGCCACGTGCCATTCACATAATTTTCGATAATGCGTGCCTGGTTGGCATCGACGCCATTTACCGTGAGATGGATTGGTGCGCTGCCGGTGCTGTAGGACTGGCGCGTGAAGTCGCTGCGCAGCCACAGAATGGCATTGGCGCGCCCTTGCATCAGCGCCTGTTCCGCCGATGCCTGGTCGGGATAGATGGTCGGGCGAAACCATGGAGAGCGCTGCAATTCCGCCAGAAAAGAAGCGGTGAGCTGTGTGGGATGATCGACAACCTCCGCCACCAGGATGCCTCGGGCATCGAGCGAGACGCCGTAGCCGAAGATGAGCAGAAGCACTAAGGGCAGCACGAAGGCGATCGCGATGCTGGAAGGATCGCGGACGATCTCATACACTTCTTTCCGCATCAGCCCGGTCAGGCGCATGGTTTTCATGATGCCCTCCGGCTCGCCTGCTCATGTTCTTCAATCAGGGAGATAAAAGCGTCTTCCATGCTGGGGTTGGGGTGGTCCTTGCTGCGAACCTTGGCTTTGATTTCCGAAGGAGATCCTTGCGCAAGGACCTCCCCAAGCGACATCAGCACCAGATGATCACAGTATTCGGCTTCCTCCATAAAATGCGTGGTGACAAGACATGTGGTCCCGCCCTCCGCCAGAGCGTTCACGCGCGCCCAGAATTCGCGGCGCGCCAGTGGATCGACGCCGGAGGTAGGTTCATCGAGAAAGAGAATACTCGGTTCATGCATCAGCGCGCAGGCCAGAGCCAGGCGCTGCTTGTACCCAAGCGGAAGATCGCCGGCATTCATCCCGGTGTAGTCCTTGAGTTCGAATTCTTCCAGCGCCCAGGTCATGCGTTCTTTTCTGCGCCGATTTTCGAGACCGTAGGCGGCTGAGAAGAAGGACAAATTTTGCTGCACGCTCAAAGCGCCATACAACGAGAATTTTTGCGATACATAGCCGATGCGCGCGCGGGCCGCTGCACTCGCTGCGCGCAGATCGACGCCGGCGACACGCAGCGTCCCGGACGACGATGGCAGCAGTCCGCAGAGCATGCGGAAGGTCGTCGACTTGCCCGCGCCATTGGCGCCCAGCAGCCCGAAGATTTCTCCCTTGCGCACCGAGAAGCTGACATTTTTGACTGCGGCGAAAGCGCCGAAGTAGCGAAACAGGTCCTTCACCACGACGACGGCCGCATGGTCGCCGATTGTGTCCCGCTGCGGCGGCAGCGGAATAGGATGGCGAGCGGTACGACTATACAAAAGGCTGACGAAAGCATCTTCGAGCCGCGTCGGAACGGGCTTTGGAGTTCCGTAGCCAGCGAGCTTTTCCGGCAATGCAGGCGGCTCCGCTTGTTGCATCACGATGCGCAGACCGTCGCCTTGAATCACCGTATCGACTACGCCCGACAGCTGAGCAATCTGTGCCTGCAGGTTGCGCGGTGCGGTAGGAACATTTTCAAGAATAAAGGCGTGGCCCTGGAAGGATGCCGCGAGTTGTGCCGGATTTCCTTGGGCCAGGATTTCTCCTTCGTGCAACAGAATGACATGGTCGCAGCGCTCGGCCTCATCCATATACGCGGTGCTTAGCAGGACGGTCACCTTCTGGGCGGCAACCTGTTGCTGGATGATGCTCCACAGCTCCCGGCGCGAAATGGGATCGACGCCTACGCTGGCTTCATCCAGCAACAATAATTCCGGCGGATGGATCAATGTGCAGGCCAGGCCGAGCTTCTGCTTCATGCCGCCGGACAACTGTCCTGCCAACCGCTTGCGAAACGGGCCGAGCGCCGTCATGGTCAGCAACTCATCGAAGCGGCCTTCTCGCTTCTCATGCGGAATACTGTGCAGGTCGGCAAACAGGGTCAGGTTTTCTTCGACCGTCAAATCTTCATACAGGCCGAAGCGTTGCGGCATATAGCCAATCTTGCTTTGCAGCGCGAGAGCTTCTTTCGGTAAAGGGTAATTGAGCACGCGAATCTCTCCGGCGCTGGGCGTCAGGATCCCGGCCAGCAGCCGCAGCAGCGTGGTTTTGCCCGCGCCATCCGGGCCGATCAGCGCCGTCATGCTGCCTGCGGCAATTTCGAGCGAGATGTTCTTCAGCGCCTCTCTGCGCGCCGCTCCTTTTCCGAAGGCCTTGCTGAGGTTCGTGACCACCACTGCGTCCATGTCAGTTTGTCTCGCACGGGTGGGCGTCGATTGAATGCGGAGTGTTGTTACTCAGCGGAATGACGACGGTCGCCGGCATTCCAAGCCGCAGACGATGGTCCGGGTTGCAGGCATACACACGCACGCGATAGACAAGCTGCGAGCGCAGCTGGGTGGTTTCCACGTTCTTCGGCGTAAATTCCGACACCGGAGAAATGAAGCCGATCCAACCCCGAAATCGCTGCCCGGGGAAACTGTCCGACTCTATCCATGCACGCATTCCGAGCGCGACCTTGCCCATTTGCGGCTCCGGCAAGTAGGCGCGCACCCACACTGGATTGTCGAGGGCCAGGGTAAACACTGGGGTCTGCGGAGTGGCCATATCGCCGGGCTCCAGAATGCGGTCCTGAATCACGCCATCGGCGGGAGCGTAGAGCTGCGTATCGGCCAGCTCTTTTTGCGCCAGGGCCAAAGTCGCTTTGTCGGCCTGGAGCGTGGCCTGTGCCGCTGCAATGTCTTCCTTGCGTGGGCCGATAACGGCGAGCCGCAATGCTTGCTCTTTGGCCACCAGCACCTGCTTCTTTGCCGCCAGGTCGGCCTTTGCCGCCAGGTAGGAGCGTTCGGCATCGTCGCGAATCTGCAGGGACACATACTGCTGCTTCGCCAGAATTTGCTGGCGGCGATAGCGTAGTCCGGCATTCGTCAGATTGGCCTGTGCGGCCGCCACATCTGCCTGCGCGGCGGCAACATCCGCGCGTGCTTGCGCAATCTCTTCCGGACGGCTGCCGGCCAAGAGCCGCGCAACTACCTGTTGCTGCGACGCCATAGTCGCCTGGTCTTTCGCCACCGCATCCTGGAAACGCTGCTGTACGAGTTGAGCGACAAGCTGGCCCGCATGGATGGCGCTGCCTTCATCCACCAGCAACTTGTCAATCCGCTCGCTGTCATTGAAGGCAAGCTGTACCTGGCGAATATCGACGTTGCCATAGAGCGTGATGAAATCGCTGGGAGCATGTTTCCCTTGGAACGAGCGCCACCCAAAGAATCCTGCAACAAGAAGCAGGACCAGAATTGCCAGAATCGAAACGCGTTTCTTGACCGAAATCATGGTTATTCTCCCAGCAAAACAGCGGTGCTGCCTACTTTGAAGGACTGCTTTCGAGCAGGGTGTTGATGGCGTCGATGTCCGCCGGCGTCAATACTCCCGCTGCCGCCTTCAGTTGCGTTCGCGCGACCAGTTGCGTGTATAGGGCCAGATAATAATTGCGCTGCGCAGCAGCGTAGTTGGTGGTTGCCGTTAGCAGATCGATGATGGAGCGACTGCCGATTTCATACCCCTTCCGCGTGCCTTCCATCGATACTTTTGCGGATGAGACCGATTGCTGCGCGGCCTGAAACTGGGCGACGCTGTCCTGAAGATCTTGAAATGCGGTTTGCGTGTCCAGTTTGATCTGGTCCTGAACGTTGGCGAGGTTGGCGCGGCTGGCTTTCGAAAGCGCCTCGGCCTGATGAATCTCCGCGCGTGTGCCGCCACCCTCGTAAATGGGGATGGATAAGTTCAGCGAGCCGCCGATCTGATCGATGGCCACGGGCGGAATCAGCGTTCCCGCAGCGTGCTGGCCGATGCCGCTCAACGTCAATGTGGGCCAGCGTGCCCGCTTGGCATACTGCACCTGTTGCTCAGAAACTTTCAATGTGGCCTTTGCCTGCTGCAAAAGCGGCTGGTTCTTGAGCGCCGCTGCCAGCCACGGTCCGATGGTGTCCGGCTGCGGACCTGTCGGTTGCAGTGTGGTGACGTCCTCCAAGGTTCCTACGGGCTGGTGCGTCAGACGCTCCAACTGGTTCTTCGCCACGATGACGGCATTGTTCGCCGCAATCAGGTCAGCCTTCGCAGCGTCCAGTTGCGCCTGCACTTCCTGCACCGAGATAATGTCTCCGCTGCCGACCTGCAGGCTGGCTCGGGTCTGCTTGTCGATGCTTTCGAGCAAGTCCATTTGCTGTTGCGCTACGCGCTGGTTGGCCTGCGCCTGCAAAATGCCAAAGTAGGCCTGCGTCACCTGCAGCGCGACCGCTTGCTGCGCATACGCCAGGGCCGCTTCGCTGGCGCGAATGCGGCTGTCCGACTGCTTCATCGCCGTGAACGCCTGACCGTTGAAGATGGATTCCGTCAGGCTGGCGCTGAAGACATCGGAATGATATCCCGTGGAAATTGTTTGTGCGCCAAAGCCTGTGACGCGACCGGTATTCATACCTCCGCTGGCGCCAGCATTGATGTGCGGAAGCAGCGCCGCGCGTGCCAGCGGTTTGCCCGCCAGGTCCGCATCCAATTGCGCACGCGCCTGGGCAATCGCCGGAGAGGTCGAAGCCGCCTGTTTGTAGGCTGTTTGCAGGTCCTCTGCCGCAGAGGAGGCCGCATGGAAAACCACACACCCGAAGGCCGCGAGCAGGAACATGGCAAGCGCCACGGAGCGGCACCTCATCGGGATGGAATTTTGTTTTCTCATCAGACCCTCAAGGTCCCTGTTGACTGGAAGCATGTTCGTTGCACTGACCGATACACGTCATTTCCGGCAGCAGCATCGGATGACCGTTGCAAAAGCCAGGTGTCATCCCAACGCTACGCCTTTCCTATTTCTTCTGGAGCTCCTCGAAGACCGGCTCCGCATCGCCGAGGATCTTCGTTGCCAGCGCAAAGCGCACAATGCGCACGGTTTCGAGAACCTTGTCCGGCGCGATGCCCTGCATCTTTGCTTTATTGGACATCGCTTGAATGCAGGCCTTGCTGCTGGCTGCGAGCGCCGAGGCAAGATACACCAGCGTGCGTGTCTCTTCGTCGAGCGCACCCTCGGCGGGCATGGCGTAGCTGCGCGAACGCAAATGCTCGTATAAGAGTCCTTCATCGACCGCGACCGCCTTCTCGATGGCCGATGGAACCGACCCCATCGTCTTGCGCATCATGCCGAAAACCTGCTCAACCGTTGGTTTCTGCTCTGGATTCATCTGCTTCTCCTCTTCTGATTGTTTTGCGTGCGATTTGCTTCATAAGTAGAAAGCCACTCGACGCATGGATTGTTACACACAAAAATCACTTTTCACAAACAACTCGTTCAACCTCTCACGATGAGATAGTTCCATGACAGATAGATTCCGATAAGCAGGAACAGAACTCCTGTAAATTTCCGCACCCACACTTCAACGGCAGTCAGCCCGTGAAACACTCTGGATATGGAGCCAGCTCCAGAGGCACTGAGTATAGCAAAGGCAAATACGGGCAGCGCAGTGCCGAGTCCGTAGAGTGCCGGCAAAAGGATCGAAGATCGCGAGGACGTAGCGAGCGGAATCAGGCTGCCAAAGAACAACGCGGCAGAAATCGGGCAGAAAGAAAGTGCGAACAATGCGCCCAGCAGAAATGCCCCTCCGAAGTTCTTTGCCAGTCGTTCACTGATTCTGGAGCTGGCAGAGATGCCCATTTGCGGCAGATGCATGAGCCCGACCAGGAACATGCCCGCCAGGATAAGAATCGGCCCGAGCAACTGGTTGACGTACTTCTGCAGAAACATCGACAACTGCGGAATGGAGAGTAAACTGCTCACCAGAAGAGCGGCAATCAACACGTACGCAATTGCTCTTCCCACGGAGTACAACAACCCGCTCATCAGCATGAATCCCGGGCGCGATACAGATCTGGCAACATAAGAAACGGCAGCGATGTTGGTGGCTAGCGGGCAAGGGCTGATGGAAGTCAGAATTCCGAGCCACACAGCAGTGGTAACGCCAATCCAAAATGTGGCCATGTCAACTTGCTCCCAGGTAGGCGCGCACTTCCGCCTGAACGTAGCTTCTTAATGCCTTGTCATCCTGCTGGATTTGCCACGCCTGCTCCAGATTTTTGTATGCGATAGGCTTGCCCGCCGTGACCTTCACCAGAACCAACGAACTCCAATAGACTTGATACTCCGACGCGAAATGCCGATTGGCCGGGTCTTCGATGTCCAAGGCTTGCCACTGAATCGTGCCGCTTCTAATCGCGGCCGGGAATCCATCTGAGATGGCGCTCTCGGAAACTGCCTCAAGATGACGGCAGGACGGACATTGACGATGCCCGTGAAAGAAATAGGCGACCACGCGTGTGCTGTCTGGAAACGATCCTGCATCCAGGATGTTTGGCGCAGAAGCAGTGACCGTTTTGACCGCGCTTTGCTCTATCTGTGCCTGTTTCTGACCGACTTGATCGCGGACGAAATAGAAGATACACACCGCAACAAATAGCAGTAATGCAGCCCTGAAAAATGTCTTCGCGTTCATTGCACGCCCCATTCAGTCAACGGCATGGCTGTAGGATTGGTCTGCGAATTTGTCGGCGGGAACGTGCCCAAGCGCACTTCCTCCGCCGGGCGCGTCGAGTCAGCTGCGCCGAAAATCCGCCGGCCAGTTTGAACAGCCACATCTTCGATGGTTCCGCGAGCTGCCTTCACGCCGAGCGCGCGCAGGGTCACAAGGAAGTCGCGGTGGCGGCGCGCTCTGCGGTATTCGGGTTCGCGCTGGGGATGCGGCAGAACTTTCTCTGCTAGGTCTAAATCAAAATCAACCAGCAAGGTTCCATGCACAAGCAGAGATCTCCAGCGCCTTGCCTGCGCGTTACCAGAGATTTTCCGGCCCGCAACCGCTACATCGCACGTTCCCTGTACTACGCCGGTTACGCCGAAGGCTTCAAGCAAAGCGCGGATCAGATCTGTGCCCAGACGAAAGCCAGCCATCAGGTCGAGACGATCCGGCGCGGGCGTTACCAGCGAATAGTTCAGTACGCCGCCGGTCTGGAGCACTGTGCCGCCGCCAGTACACCGCTTGAGCACCTCTACGCCAAGCTGCGCGCACGCTTCGAAGTTCACAGCCTGCTCGGCTCGCTCGTTTGAGCCCATCACAACAGCAGCCGGACCTCCCCACCAGAAGCGCAGCAGACGCCTTCCCGTGGAAAAGGCCGAACGCGCCATACTCTCATCGAACGCGATATTTTCCGCCACGGTTGGGGCCGACCAGCACAGGATGTCCATCACTTTGCCGCCTGCATTCCCACGAACTTCCGATATTCGGCCAGAAGTGCACTCTTGTATGCGTCCTGCTCTTCTGGTGCAATTGGGTGATAGATTTTCACCAAATCCAGCAGCGCGGCTGCTTCGTTGCCGTTTGCTGTCGCCGATTGTTCGGCATACCGTGCAAAGATCAGCGGTAACCCAGGGATATCGACGGTCTTACTCCCGATCGTGAGCTTCCCACCCGGCAGCGGACTGGAACATGCGCAATGCGCCCGCCCTGCATCAGACTCTACGTTTTCGGTGCCGTCCGGCGCAGACGATGCCAGCACCGAATCGACTTCCGCCGCAATCCGTTCGGCGACGGCCCACACCGCCTCGGTATCATCCTCTGTCAAGACACGGGTCGAGCAGTGACAGCCACTGGTCGTGCTTTTCAAAATCTCAGGCACAACCAGCGAAACGCTCACCGGTCCGCTGTGCTTCTCCGTGCCCCATTTGGCGCACTGCTTCTCACATCCATCAACGGTGATCGTCGGATGGGTCCTGGCAAAGTTGCGCTCACCTTCGTTGCCGGCAAGAAACAGCGGCAGGCAAAGCGTCACGGTTCTATCCGGGCGCAGCAGTTCCAGGACTCTGCGTGTTGCAAGCCGTGAAATGCTTCCGCCCGGAAGGGCCTCACCGCTGCACGAGATGATGCCGACCTTGGTTGCGTTCGTGCTCATAGCGCCGCTCCCTCCAATTCCTGTAAATTTGCGGCCTCGCAGTTTACGCTATCGGCAATCGACTGCGTGATCTTCCAGCCGTCTTCTGTAAGTGCAGTCGCGGTGCCTGGCTTGACCCCGCGGAAGTTGCGGAACGCCTCAGCCACTTGAATCGCCTTGGCAACGCGGCCTCCGGACATCTCTACGTTCTTCTGGGCGCAGGCCTTCGCGCATCCGTCGATGGTGATGCAGCGATGGCTCTTGACCGCCTCGACCGCTTCCGGATCGCCTTTGACCAGCAACGCCAGGCAGAGCGTGGCGGTGTTTTCGGAGGCCATTTCATCCGTCACCATGTACGTGGCCTCGCGGCCGATCAACCCATGCACCTTGCCGATCCCGCTGCAGGGTATGACCAATACATCTCTTTCTTTCAATTCGTGTGTCATCCGTCGGTTTCCTCTCACGCTTCTTCTGCTTTGTGCTTCACGGTTTTGGCATAGGCGTCCGGGTTCAGGAGCAATTCTTGGTCTTCGGGCCAATTGCCCAATTTCAACTCCACTATCCAACCCTTTCCGTACGGGTCTTCGTTAATCAGCGTTGGATTGGAAACGACTTCCGGATTCACGGCTACGACCGTGCCCGCAACCGGAGCCACAACTTCAAACACCGCCTTGGACGATTCAAGCGTCCCCAACTCACCAAACTGCTCAACTGCGAGACCTATTGCAGGCGGGTCGACAAAATTGATATCGGTGAGGCTCTGCTGCATGTAGTCGGAGATCCCTACTCGCACAACATCCCCCAGAGGCCGTACCCAGACATCGTTTTCGTTGAACCAGTAGTCCACGGCGGGAATACGAAACTCGAATTTGTCGTGAGTTACGATCAGGTACTCCCCGGGCGGCGGAAACTCACCCAAGGATGATGCTCCTGGAGTCACTGACACAGCAGGAGCCGTCAGACTTTGCATCAGTCCATCCACCACTGTTTTCGCCAGCGCCAGACCATTCGCCCCCAGATTCAGCGTGGACTCCAGCGTCAGACCAGAAGACTTCAGAGCGTCGGCAATCAGAACCTTCCGATCAATCTTGAGATCCAGACTTTCCGCGAGTTTGCTGGCGCATCGGGTCGAGCAGCCATCGACCACGATCAGCAGATTCTCAGCGAGGACCTTCTTGTAGCGGGCCAGCGAACGATTCAACAGCACCGGACAAATGATCTCGCTGCCGGCGGTGTTCGCCATGCGGATCGCAACCTCGCGCGCCACAGACCCTTCAGGCTTGTCGAGTCCCGTGCAAGATAGAATCGCGTTGTTCATTGCACACTCTCCAGATCGCGTATCTGCTTGATCTGCGCGATGGTGGCCTGCTTGTCAGGAAACGAGAGCGCATCCGGGCCGCAGGTCTTCGAGCAGGCACGGCAAAAGACCACGCAGTTGTTCGGATTGGCCACAACGAGTCTGTGGTCGCCCTCGCGTTGCTCGAAGACCCTGTGCGGACAGAAAGTGGCGCACTCCATGCAGAAGGTGCACTTCTCGTAGTCAATCGTCGGATGCCACGTGATCTTGTCCCTGGCTACGCCCATGAATGTCGCTTCAGACATCGCTCTTCACCTCCATCTCGCGCAGTTTCGCCGAAACCTTTTCGATGGCCTCATCGGTGGTCAGGTCGCGGATGTCGAGCGGCACCATATCCCGTTTCACATCCATTCCCTTTGCAGCGAAGGCATCGCGGAACATCTTGTATTGCATGTTGGGGGCGCAGGCGGCGATCACAACCGGACGCTTGGCTTCGAGAAAATCGCCAAGGAAGCGGTCGCCATCGACCTCGCACAATTGAGGATGGATTGCGCCATACTCGACAGGGAGTTCCACGCGAGCCCGGTTGATGAAATCCCAGATGTCCATCTTTTCAAAGCCAGGACACTTACCCGTACATACACACATCAGTAGACCTGGAAGCTGTTCTGCCATTTAGTTGCCTCCTTCCTCAAGCAGCATCTCGCGAATCTCTTCCGGAGCCGGCACTCGGCCCGCGGACTTCACCTTCCCATTGATCGCCAACCCCGGAGTCATCAAAATCTGAAACTTGAGGATCTCTTTGATCTCCGTCACCTTCTCGATCTCCGCCTGTAGGCCAAGGCCTTGAACTGCCTTCTCGGTGTTCGCGGTTAATTGCTGGCAGCGCGCACAGCCAGTACCCAATATCTGAATCTTCGGCATAATATGTCCTTTCGTTGAAGTCGCGCCGACCGCGGCAGGCTTGATGGCGCACACGGATGCGCTCATCACCTTTCCATCCAACTCATCGGCGAATGCGATGACATCCGTTCCAGCAGCAGAGAGAAACTCGCGGACATCGCCGGCACGGAAGATCCGGGTTGGCTCGATGCTCGGCCCCACAAATCCTGCCGCGATCAGGTCCGTCTTGTACTCCTCTTCCTGCATGGCTCCAGCCAGACACCCAGCCCACAGCTGCGGATTGTCGCGGATTAGGGATGGTATCTCGCCACAGAGCACCACATCGGAAACCGCAAAACGGCCCCCGGGCTTGAGGACGCGGAAAGCCTCCCGAAGCACCCGGCTTTTGTCGGTCGAAAGGTTCAAGACACAGTTCGAGATCACCACGTCCACCGATGAGTCCGGCAGAGGAATACTCTCAATCCGCCCCTTGAGAAACTCGACATTTTTTATGCCAGCTTGCCGCTGATTCTCGCGGGCTAAAATCAACATTTCATCGGTCATGTCCAACCCGTAGACTTTGCCGCCTGACCCCACTCGTCGGGCCGAAACGAAGACATCGATTCCGCCGCCGGAGCCCAGATCAAGAACCGTTTCCCCTTGTTTCAATCGCGCCAGTGCCGCGGGATTTCCGCACCCGAGCGATGCGGCAATGGCAGCCGCGGGAATTCCGGCGGTATCGCCCTCACCGTAAATCTCGTGGGAGGCGCGGCCGGCCTGTGCAATCCCTGTGATCGCATTTGAACCGCAGCAGCATGCGCGATCGCCTACTAATGCGCGAACCGCCGCTTTGCTATACGTTTCTTTGATTGCCCTTTCAAAACTCATCTTCCAAATCTCCAATGAGCGTGCATCGATGTTTGGGAGCCGCTTTCGCAACTTTCCCGGCGAAGTAATCCGGGGCGCTATCTCTTCCTCTCCTTCAGTACATCGGTCGCGCAGGTGAACAGGTTGCAGACGCAAGGCGTCAGCAGCCTGTAGTACACGGTGGTCTTCTCGCGCCGGTCCTCGACAACCCCGTACGCGCGCAGCAATGCCAGATGCTTCGAGACAGTCGAAAGATCGCCGCCCGCCAGTTGGTGAAGACTGCCCACCGAACATTCGCCACGGCTCAACCGATCCACGATCATCAAGCGGGATTCATGGGCCAGTGCTTTTAGCATCTTTGCCTGTTTCATGAAAGGATTGGGTTTGTCCATAGGGAACGCCACGCTTTCTATATTGGCCATGTTGCCATATAGTCACATTGCGCGCTGTGATCGCCGTCACGCCAGTTAGGGAAATTTCGCCGGAGTCGGGCGATCAACAGGCGAAAGGCCGCGCAGACTCCGGACCCATCGAAATGCGAGGGCTACACAAACGTCTCCCGCACCCAGATGAGAGCGTTCTGGCGCACTAAATCGCAGTTTTCGTTCACGAATTCGGCGTCTGGTATCTCGGCGCTCTGCGCGACTGCCCCATGCTTCTGAACTCAGTAATGCTCAGTCTCTCTCACGCTGCCAGTGGCGAATGCGTATCTCGAAAAAGCGGTGCACGACTGTGAAGAAAAAGGCCGCAGACCACCCCAGCAACAAGACTCCAGTGATGGATTCCATCACCCCGATCAAACGCCATGCCCGGGGCAGCACAATATCGCCGTAGCCGGTGGTCGAATAGCTTGTGGCTGAGAAGTAAAGACTCGACTCCCAGTCGGGCAGCCAATGCCGCCAGAAATAGACGCCAGCCCACAAACTGATCTCAATCAAATGCAGTGTGAGAATCACGCCGAACAGCAGCAGAAACAAGGGTAAATTGCGCCGGGGACGAAAGTCCGCCTCAATTTGAGGCCATTGTCGCGTTTGCCAGTAAAGCAAGCCGAGCAGTCCCAGGGCATGAATCAGCGCGCTCAGGAAGGCCAGGACGATCGCGAGTGGAATCGACTGAAGCATGCAAGTGACAGAACCTCATCCCCTATCCGCCAAATCCACATGTACATCCCAGGCCAGCGGATCCGAATCTTTCATCGCGACTGCATGTGTACGGCCGCGTCCCGGAAACCCAATGCCGCTTCCAGCATCGCTTCCGGCAGAGTCGGGTGCGCGTGCGTCGTCCAGGCTAGATCGTCGGCAGTTGCACCCATCTGCACAGCCAAAGCTCCTTCCGCAATCCAATCCGTGACGTGGGGACCCATCAGATGGACTCCCAGCACCCGACCGCTCCCTTTTTCGCAAATCAGCCGCACAACCCCTTCGGTCTCTCCCAGAATGCGGGCGCGAGGATTGGCAGACATTGGGAATTGAGAAACCTTGATTTCGAAACCATTGGCGCGAGCCTGAGTTTCAGTGAGTCCCACGCTGGCGATCTCCGGGCGGGTAAAGATCACGTTCGGGACGGAGCGGTAATCCGCACGCCTGCTCCCTCCCGTCATGTTTTCCGCAACAACTCGCCCTTCCATCATGGCTTTGTGCGCCAGCATCGGGCCCGGAACTGCGTCGCCTGCCGCCCATACATCCGGCAGATTGGTCGCCATGCGATCATCGACGGCGATGGCTCTGCCAGAGATGCGGAGACCCAACCCACTGTGATCGATTGAAGCTGTGTTCGGCCAGCGCCCTGCGGCGATGAGTACTTTATCCGCCTCGAAAGTCGATTCGCCGGCAATCACCTTCAGTGCGTCCGCCACTTTCACAATCTTCTGCACGCACACGCCGGTATGAATGGCCATACCCCGCCGTTGCAGTATCGACTGCAGGCGCCGGGCGAGCGGCTCATCGGTCGCGCCGGGCAGCAATGCAGAAGTCATCTCCAACACGGTGACCTGGCTGCCGAGCGCCTCATAGATGCACGCGAACTCCAGCCCAATCACGCCGCCGCCAATAACCACCAGGCGCGCAGGCACCGCATCAACGACGAGGGCTTCCGTACTTGTGATCACGCCCGGCAAATCACGCCCTTCGATCGGGGGATCGGCCGTTATCGAACCCGGTGCGAGGAGGATATGCCTGGCTGGGATTTCAGAGACGATTCCATTTGCTGACACCGAGAGAAGTCCCGGCTTGATCAACTGGGCCTCGCCGGCAATCACAGTCACCCGGCGCGCCCGCAGCAGGTGCTCCACGCCTTGTACGAGTTGATCGACCGTGTTCTGCTTGCGGGCCATCAGGCTTGAAGGATCGGCCGAGACCTGCGGGATCGATAGGCCGAGATCGCCTGCCGTCCGGCAACGCGCCAGCAGATCGGCTGCGGTCGTCAGGACTTTGGTTGGAATGCAGCCGACATTCAGGCATGTGCCACCCAGACGCTGGCGCTCGACAAGGGTGACGCGTGCTCCGCGCTGTGCCGCTACGAGCGCTGCAACGTAGCCCGCAGGCCCGCCGCCAAGCACCGCGATGTCGGCGTTTTCAGTCATGAAAAACCCCGGCGACCTGTCGCTGATTCAGATCCCGCAACATATCGAGCCCAATTTCGCGGCCATTCCAACGTAGCCAAAATAAAACCAAAATCACGAATTATCGCCTGCGCTCTTTCAAAACATCTGTGGCGCAGGTGAAGAAGTTACAAACGCAAGGAGTCAATAGCCGGTAGTACACGGTGGTTCCCTCGCGTCTGTCCTCCACAATGCCGTGCGCCCGCAAAAGTGCCAAATGCTTGGAAACTGTCGAGAGATCGCCGCCGACCAGATTCCTCAACTCTCCTACCGAACACTCTCCCCGGCTCAGGCGGTCCACGATCATCAGCCGGGACTCATGCGCCAGAGCCTTGAGCATCCTCGCCTGTTTACTAAATATCTTTCGATTACTCATACCCTAAACCATATTGCCGACTTGGCCATTATGTCACGCAATCAAATGGAACACAGTGATCACGATCACGCGAAATGCAGAACTGCCTCCAGCGCTCGCATGGAGTGCTGTCGGCTGGAATTCTCGTGCAATTTGCAACTTTTCCGTTGGCAAAACTTTCAATTTTCTGGCGGAGATGAACCCCGAACCTTTCATTTGATGGGGCTCGTGCTTTCATCAATCGCGAATGCTCCCGTCAACGACCTCTCGACCAGCGCTTCGCCAGCGTCAATGAGTTCCGCACGGACGCAAGCAGCAATTACTCCGGCCTACAGGTCAGTTTTACCGAGCAGCTTGCTGGATTGACGCTCCGAGCGAATTACATCTTCAGTCATTGCCTGGATGAGGTCTCAAACGGCGACCTATTGCCATTTTCCACTCAGGGCATTCTCTCTCCGCTGCCCGACGAACTCAGCAGACAATATGGCGACTGCGACTACGATGTTCGTCACAACATCTCTGCATTCGGCGTATACCAAATCCCATTTCATTCCAGACATGCCGCATTGCGGCAACTGCTGGGCGGCTGGGCCTTCTCTGAGACGGCATTCTTTCACATCGGCCTGCCGTTCGCAGTGCTGAGTCAGCCCTATACAGCGAACAACAATGGAGTCTTCCTGGGTAGCGGCCCGCAGTTTGCGCGTAGAGTTCCAGGCATTCCACTCTATCGCAAGACTCCTTATCCCGGTGTCACGATAGCAGGTACCAGGCAATGGGCTAAACCCGGCGGCTTTCGTCTCCGTCGTCGATACAACGACAGGGGCGTGTAAGGGAAGCGACTCAGCCGCAAACTGTCAGTTTGGAAACTCTGGGCGCAACACCGTTCGTGGCCAGCATTTCACCGATTCGGACATTTATCTGACAAAGCGCTTTGCTCTAAGCAATCAGGTATCGCTGCGCTTCGACACCCAATTCTTCAATGCCTTCAATCATCCGAACTTCGCTTTGCCCAGCACTGTCAAAGCCGGAGTACCCGGTGTGCTGGTTCCCGCCAGGTTCGGAACACTACAAGGCACGATTTCGCCACCCACCGGCCTGCTTGGGGTAGGTCTCGGCGGCGACAGCTCACTCCGCATGATCACCTTCCAGGGAAGGCTCGAATTTTGAGAGTGATAGACGGAAAAAGGACGGCAAGGGATTCATCGAGCAGCCGCGATGCAGTTGCTCTCTGCGGGAATCTTCTCGCCCATAATTCATCATTGCTTGTAATACCTTCGATCCATCTGCAGGATTTCACAAGCACCGACTCAGACAAATCCCGAAGCAAAACAAATTCTCGGTAAGCGCTACGCGCGGCTTTTTTCCACTTCGTGCCGCTCCGGTGGCGGCCCAGCGCATAAAGCCGCGCTGAACGGGCCTTGCTGAGTCCGTTCGGGCCAGCGCCGTCTGCATGCCAAACGATGGTGCGTGTTTGGCACTTGCCGCGCCTACCCTCCAGCCTCCCACCTCCGCTGCCCTCGTTCCGCCTTGGTGTCCGTTTGTCCGGGTTTGTCCGCTGCGCTTTGTGAAGGACAAACCACTCCCAAACGGGACACCAAGGAGAAAAACAATGTTATCAACCAACAACAACCGCAACAGCAGCAGCACAGGCACGCCGCGCAATGAAAACGCGACGCAGAAACTCATCCGCGAAAACGTGGACTTCCTCATTCAGCAACTTGAGGCGGGACAGAGTGACGCACTCACTTCCTATCTGACAGCCATGAGTCACTCTCACAATTACAGTTTTGGAAACATTCTCCAGATTGCACGACAGAAACCCGATGCAACCCACGTTGCCGGACTCTACGCATGGAACCAGCTTGGCCGCCGCGTCAAGAAAGGCGAGAAAGGCATTCAGATTCTCGCGCCCATGATCGGCGTCAAGCGCAAGAAGGATGCCGAGGCAGAGCAGGACATCACAAAACAAAATGTCCCGGTATTGGTAGGCTTTCGTGCCGTGTACGTCTTCGATGTTTCGCAGACCGAAGGCAAGGAGCTTCCCGGCATGGACGGTGTAAAGGGCGAAGTCGGCGAACACCGCGACCGCTTGATTGACTTCATCACCGCTCAGGGCATCGAGTTGGAGTTCAACGAGCACATCGCGCCTGCAATGGGCATGAGCTACGGCGGCAAGATCGTTTTGCTTCCCGGTCAGTCGAAGGCCGAAGAGTTTGCAACCCTTGTGCATGAACTGGCGCACGAAATGTTGCACAAGGCCGAACGCCGTACCCAGACCACCAAGACCGTCCGCGAGACCGAAGCAGAGGCCATCGCGTTCGTGGTGAGCAAGGCCGTCGGCCTCCAGACGGGAACCGCGTCCGCCGATTACATCCAGCTTTACCACGGAAATGCATCGCTGCTGGCTGAAAGCCTTGAGGTCATCCAGAAAGCCTCTGCCGTCATTCTGGCCGCTTTGGAAACGAAGCCGGAGACGGAGGAACAGCAACCGCAAGATGCAATGGCAGCCGCCAGCTAGTACACCGCAAGCAATGGGCGGATGGCTGTTGGCTGTCCGCTCTCCCTATCCACGCACTTTCAACCAAAGGAGAAGCGCATCATGTCTACTCAAAACATCGCAGCTACCGAATACCGCAATGTTCCACTCGCCGTACTGACCGAATCGAAGACCAACCCACGTCGCATCTTTGACGATGCGGCTCTTAAAGAACTGGCCGACAGCATCCGCAGCCAGGGCGTTCTTTCGCCCTTGCTTGTCCGGCCTTTGAATGAACGCAGCTTCGAGATCGTTGCCGGAGCACGGCGTTACCGCGCCGCGCAGATGGCCGAATCGGAAACCATTCCCGTTCGCATCGTCAACCTCACTGACGCGGAAGCATTGGAGGCGCAATTGGTCGAATTATCTATAGTCGTCAAGCGATTTCTTTCTTGTACTGCGGTTTCGCACGTCGTGGACATGTCCACGACGTGCAG